>JBDHUC010000021.1:0-37233 GCA_039808985.1 Alphaproteobacteria bacterium
GGCCACTACGGCTTCTTATGGAATATTCCCAACCACACGACAAATATAAAAATGAAATAAGCTGGTCTGGAAGTGGGTTTTTAAAATTATTTTTATTGTGCCGTCATACTGCGAATTGCAATTGCAACAGCAATTGCGCAGGATCTTGGGATATTTTCCCAGCTTGTCATGCCGCCGCAGGGCGGCATCCGGCATTAAGCCCCAGATCCCCGCGCAAGGCGGGGATGACGAGAGCCGCCATCCGGCGCTATGGCATACACGTCACAAATGGCATGAATAAGTATCTTATTCATCCATTCATCTGCTAACAGGCTGGCTTGCTTCACATTAGTTCAAGATAACAAATGCGGCGTTTAACTATTTTTGCTTGTAATTGATCTGATAAAATCTGTTGCTGCGGCAACTTTTGAGTCTGCCTTGTCAATTGTATCAACCAGGGCTGAGCCTACTACAACAGCATCGGCAAAATTGGAAACTTCCTGCACCTGTTGCCTGGTTTTAATGCCAAAGCCAACGGCAATTGGTAAGCTGGTGTGTTTCCTGATATTTTCTACCTGCTCTTTTAGAGTGCCGGTTTCTGCTGTTTTGCTTCCGGTAATACCAGCAACTGATATGTAATAAACAAAACCGCTGGCAGAAGCAGTAAGAAGCGTTAGCCGCTTATCGCCACTGGTGGGCGCAATAAGACGTATAAGATCAAGCCCTGACGCCTTGAGATATGGGCGGATTTCATTTTCCTCCTCTGGCGGCAGGTCAACTATTATGACCCCGTCAACCCCGGCATTTACTGCAGCATTGCAGAATTTCTCTGCTCCATAGCGGTAGATCGGATTGAAATAACCCATAAGTATTATAGGAGTTTCATTATTGTTTTTACGGAAATCCCGCACCAGCTCTATGATCCCAGCGACATTTGCCCCGGCCTTCAGCGCCCTTATTCCAGCGGCCTGTATAACAACCCCGTCAGCCATGGGTTCGGAAAAAGGCATACCAATTTCAATAATATCAGCGCCAGCAGCAGGCAGAGCTGCCAGTATTTTCCGGCTGGTTTCCAAATCCGGGTCATAACCCATGATAAAAGGGATAAGCGCTGTGCGTTTTTGTGCCTTAAGCTCAACAAATTTCTGTTCTATCCGGTTCACAGCGCAACTCCAAGTGCCTTAGCTACGGTAAAAATATCCTTGTCACCGCGTCCACATACATTAACCACCAGCAAATGTTCCCTGGGAAGATCTGGCGCGATTTTAACGACATGGGCGAGGGCGTGTGACGGTTCAAGCGCAGGTATGATCCCCTCCAGTTTTGAAACTAGCTGGAAAGCCGATAGTGCTTCATCATCAGTAATGGCAACATAATCAACGCGCCCTGATTCATAAAGCCATGAATGTTCGGGGCCGATTCCTGGATAGTCAAGCCCTGCGGAAATGGAATGCGCATCCATTATTTGTCCGCCATCGTCTTGCAACAGATATGTCCTGCTGCCATGCAGAACCCCGGCAGCGCCACGCGCAATCGAGGCCGCATGCTGCCTGGAATCAAGCCCATGCCCTGCGGCTTCAACCCCGATCATTTTTACGCTTTCATCGGCAAGGAAAGGATGGAATAAGCCAATTGCATTGCTTCCTCCACCGATTGCCGCAACCAGCGTATCAGGAAGCCTGCCCTCTGCTGCCTGCATCTGGTCGCGTACCTCGCGCCCTATGATAGACTGGAAATCACGCACCATTGCAGGGTAGGGGTGGGGCCCAGCGGCCGTGCCAATCAGGTAAAAAGTATCATGCACATTGCTCACCCAGTCGCGCAATGCTTCATTCATGGCATCTTTAAGTGTTTTTGTTCCTGATTGCACAGCTATAACTTCTGCACCTAAAAGTTTCATGCGAAATACGTTAGGGGCCTGGCGCTCAATATCTTTCGCACCCATATAAATTACGCATTTAAGGCCAAATAATGCACACACAGTTGCCGTAGCCACACCGTGCTGCCCTGCGCCGGTTTCAGCTATAATGCGCTTGCGCCCTAAGCGTTTGGCAAGAATTATCTGGCCGATGCAGTTGTTGATTTTATGCGCGCCAGTATGGTTAAGCTCATCACGTTTAAAATAGATTTTTGCTCCCCCGCCGGAGGTGCTAATTTTGGCACAATACTCGGTAAAACGCGGGGCAAAATAAAGCGGCGAGGGGCGTCCGACATAGTGGGTAAAATAATAGTCGATTTCCTTTTGAAAATCAGGGTCTGCCTTAGCGGCTTCATAGCTGCTCTCTACTTCAAGTATCAGTGGCATCAAAGTTTCAGCCACATATCTGCCGCCGAAAATACCAAAATGCCCATTTATATCTGGCTGTGTGTTGTGAATTTTCATTTGCGTGCCGCTTTAATAAAATTTTCAATAAGATTTGGGCTTTTTACACCACGCGCTACTTCAACGCCAGAAGATACATCAATAAATTTAGCCCCGGTCTGTAAAATTGCTGAGCCTATATTTTGCCCATTCAACCCACCAGATAAAAACCATTTTTCTGGCATTTCATTCCCGGTAATCAGCGACCAGTCAAAGCTTACACCGTTACCTCCGTGAATCATATTTTTTTCCGGTTTGGCATCGAACAGGATAAAATCCGCTATATCATAATATTCTTTTGCTTTTTTTATGTCATCGCTACTTTCAACCGCGACTGCTTTTATTATACCTATGGACGGAAATTTTTTGCGGATATATGCTGTTCTTTCTGCGGTTTCATCGCCATGTAATTGAAAAAAATCAGGCGCGATTTCATGCTCTATTTCTAAAAGTAAATCATCAAAAGGATTTACAAGAACTATTACTGATTTTACTTTATCTGGTAGCAATCTCCTGAATTGCGCAGCGCTGCTTAAAGATAGATGGCGCGGTGATTTTTGATAATGAACAAAACCGGTGAAATCAGCGCCGGATTTTATAGCGGATTCAATCGAATCATGATCATTTAACCCGCAGATTTTTATTGAAACTGTCATTGCCTGTTTGTAATTGCAGGGCGCATATATTCCTGTTCGCTACGTAACGCCTTATTTTCATTCTCAACCGCTTCCAGGCGCTTTTGGCTTTTTTTAAGCATGGAATTCATTTTTATAAATTTCAGGTTAAACATAATGCTGGTGGCAATTACCCCTGCTGCCATAGACATTAAAGCAAGCAGGAAAACCGGTAATTTAACATCATAAGGGAATGGAAACAGGCTTAACGGGACAATCTCACGATTTGCCACGCACAGGATAATAAAAATAGCGGAAATTACGGTAACAAAAAAGAGCTTTATAAAACGCACAACTAATTCATCACAGGTGTTTTATTGATGCGCTCGCGAAGTTCTTTTCCGGTACGGAAATAAATCGCGTAACGTTCACCAATATTTACTTCCTTGCCGTTTTTAGGATTACGCGCCTTGCGTGAATCGCGGCGGCGTATGGAGAATGCACCAAAGCCGCGAAGTTCTACACGCCCACCTTCAACCAAAGTAGAGGATATGTCATCAAAAATAGTTGAAACAAGAGTTTCAATATCACGCTGGTAAAGGTGTGGATAGCGTTTTGAAAGACGTATAATAAGCTCAGATTTTGTCATGGCATCCCCAAAGAAACTATTGAACTAGAAGAAATAATAGAAACTAATGATGCCACAAAGCGACCAATCCGTCAAGTCCAACTCTGCTTTTTTGCCAAAATTCTCCAACCAGGCTATTGAGAATACGGTCTAAAACGCTGTTTTCCTGCTCTACTTCCACGTCAAAAATCTCTAAACCCTGCGGAATATTACGGTTTTTAACCAGCCAGGCCTTGGCCTCGTTTTCCCCGCCTATAGCATCAATAAGCTTATTTTCTACCGCCTGCTTGCCGCTATAAACCCGCCCATCAGCTAAAGCTATGGTCTTTTCCCGGGTTAAATGCCGCCTTTCAGCAGTAATATCAACAAAATGGTCATAAAAGTCCATTATCATGTCTTTTATAACCTTTTCAGCTTCTGGAGTCGATTTTTCAAATGGCGATGGCGAAGCTTTAAGTGGCGATGATTTAATTGAAATTGGCTTGATGCCCAGTTTTTCAGCAAGGCTGGTTACTTCAGCAGTTTCTATCAAAACGCCGATGGAGCCGGTAATAGTCCCTGAGCGCGCAAAAATATAATCTGCTCCCAGGGCCGCCATGTAACCTGCCGAAGCGCTAAGTGAACGCATTACCGCTACAACTGGCTTTTTTTCTGAAAGCTTGCGCAGGCGCAGATAGATTTCTTCACCACCTACAGCGCTGCCCCCAGGTGTATCAAGCCATACTATAACAGCTTTTATCTTATTATCTTCTTCAATGCTTGAAAGCAGGTCATATGTTTTCTGGTCGTCACCAATTACGCCGCTTACTGTAAAACGGGCTATATAGTCATTATCAATGATTTTTGATGGTACATTATGGCGCAAAATAACCAGTAATGATATCACAGCAAATATAACCGCAATAGCACGCCACTTACTAACCTGTCCTTTAAGGTAGAGGCGGTCAATAAGTGAATCTGCGTTAATGCCCATTTTATTCTCCGGTATATAGTGTTGGTGAGAGTGTGAGTGGAAGTGAATGTGTCTTACACAAGCACTGGCACTCACACTAACACATAAAAGCTATTTCTTACTTTTCTTGCCTTCGCTGGCAGCGCTTAGTGCCGCGCCGAGAATATCACCAAGCGATGCACCGCTGTTTTCAGAACCATATTCACTTATAGCTTTCTTATGGTCATCCATTTCCAGGGCTTTAATTGACACGCCAACCTTGCGGCTTGCCTTATCAACTGAAACAACTTTCACATCAACACGGTCGCCAACCGCAAAGCGGTCAGGGCGCTGGTCCTGGCGTTCACGTGCTATTTCCGATTTCTTGATGAAGCTGGTTATGCCATCGGCAACTTTCACTGTGATGCCGTCATCGTGAATCTCGGTCACTATGCAGGTAACGGTTGCGCCTTTTTGCACATCGGTGAAATCTTCACCGCCCTTATCGGCATTGGCAGGGGCTTCGCTAAGCTGTTTAACCCCAAGGCTTATGCGCTCTTTTTCTATATCAATGGCAAGGATTTTAGCTTTAATCATTTCGCCTTTTTTATAGTTTTTGATAGCTGTATCGCCTGATTCGGTCCAGCTCAGGTCAGAATGATGGATGAGGCCGTCAATATCGCCTTCAAGGCCAACAAACAGCCCGAAATCAGTGATATTGCGGATTTCTCCTTCGATTACATCGCCGACTTTAACTTTGTCAGCATATGCAGCCCATGGATTTTCTTCGCACTGTTTCATGCCAAGGCTGATGCGGTGCTTGGAAACGTCGATATCGAGAACCACAACATTCACTTCCTGGCTTACAGAAACCAGTTTGGAAGGATGCGCGCTCTTTTTAACCCATGAGATTTCCGATACATGCACAAGGCCCTCGATGCCAGGCTCAAGCTCAACAAAAGCACCATAATCGGTGATGTTGGTGATTTTTCCGCTGAGTTTGGTGCCGACATTGTATTTTTCAGCCGCTTCCTGCCAAGGGTTGGCTTCTAGCTGCTTCATGCCAAGCGATACGCGCTTGGTAGCCTGGTCAAATTTTGTGACCATAACTTTAATGGTCTGGCCGATAGAAAGTATTTCAGTCGGGTGACTGATGCGGCGCCATGAAATATCGGTGACATGGAGGAGGCCGTCAATACCGCCCATATCAATGAATGCGCCGTAATCGGTGATATTTTTAACGATACCGTCAAGAACCTGACCTTCGATGATTTTGCCCAGCAGGTCATTACGCGCTTCAACACGTGATTCTTCAAGCACTGCGCGGCGGGAAACCACGATATTGCCACGCTTGCGATCCATTTTCAATATCTGGAACGGCTGGGAAATATGCATAAGCGGGCTAACGTCACGGATAGGGCGTATGTCAACCTGGCTGCCAGGAAGGAACGCAACCGCACCCTGTATATCAACGGTGAAACCGCCTTTAACACGGCCAAAAATAACGCCATCAACACGTTCGGAATTGGTGCAGGCTTTTTCCAGCTTAACCCAAGCTTCTTCGCGCAGGGCTTTTTCGCGTGATAAAATCGCCTCGCCATTTTTATTTTCGATTTTTTCGAGGTAAACTTCCACTTCATCGCCAGGGCGAAGTTCAGCCTGCGTATTGCCGATTGAGAATTCGCGCAATGGCACGCGGCCTTCTGATTTCATGCCAACATCAATGATAACTACGTCTTTTTCAATAGCTACGATAATGCCTTTTACGACAGAGCCTTCGCTCTTGCCGCCGGTTGTTTGCGATTCTTCGAATAATGCGCCAAAATCTTCTATTTCTACGTTGGAGTATGCGTTTGCAGTCTGCGACATAAATAACTCTATTCTTTGTTGCGAAGCGTCAGTGGGCGCTTCTGGGTTAATCCAAAAACAACAATTTGCAGGGAGGCACCACTGAATGCCCCCTCTATCGTTTAAAGAGGCGATAATTTTTAGTGATAAAATAAGCAAATGCAAGCGATTTTAGCGATTATTTTGCATGTGCAATAAATAGCCATGGCTATGTAATAAGCCCTGCAACTGGCCATGTTAGCTTAATAAATTTATTGTTTTTTAAGTTTCTTGCTTATTAAAATATTAGATTTCTCAAACACCTCGCTCGCGTCCAGTTTTGAGCTGTCAATAATATACGCATCCTCGGCCGGGCGAAGCGGCGCTATTGCCCTTTTCTCATCGCGTTCATCACGCTCGCGCAGGTCTTCCAGCACCGAATCAAAGACAACCTCGATTCCCTGGCCCTGTAATTCCTTATGGCGGCGTTTCGCGCGCGCAAATAATGTTGCGGTAATAAAAAACTTGAAATCAGCATCAGGGCAGACAACGGTTCCAATGTCGCGTCCGTCAAGCACGGCGCCGCGCCCAGAAGCCGCTGATTTCCTGGCGAAATCGCGCTGGAATTCTAATAATGCCGCCCTGATTTCCGGGAAAGCGGAAACTATTGAGGCCGCCTGGCCGATTCTCTCCTGACGCAGGCGTGGGTTGGCCAGGTCTTCAATATCAATTGCACGCGCTGCTTCCATGGCATCTGCCAGGTTTGACGGCTCTTTTCCTGCATAAATGACCTTCATGCCAACAGCCCGGTAAAGGCTGCCGGTATCGAGGTATTCAAGGTTGAAGTGCTCGGCAAGCCTTCTTGCAAGCGTTCCTTTGCCTGATGCGGCAGGCCCGTCAATGGCTACCACAATTGAAGATGGCTGCGATGCAGGGGTAGGGCGAGGGGGAGATATGCGTGCGCCCAGGCTGTTGCAAAGATCGCTAAAATTAGGGAAACTGGTTGCTATAGCGGCCGCATCATCAACAGCTACCGGTTCTTCACTGGCCATACCCATTACCAGGAAAGCCATAGCAATGCGGTGGTCGAAATTGGTGGTTATTGTTGCGCCGCCTTTAACTTTGGGCATGCCTTTTACATATAGGTTATCACCCTCGCAACGCGCTATAACACCGCAGGCGGTGAGGGCGGCAACAACTGCGCTCAGACGGTCGCTCTCCTTAACCCTTAGTTCCGATAGCCCCAGCATTTTGCTTTCGCCCTTCGCGAATGCAGCGGCAACAGCCAAGATAGGATATTCATCAATCATAGACGGAGCGCGGGAGGCTGGGACGGTAACTGCTTTCAGGCTGCTATGCCGTACATGTATATCGGCTACTTGCTCTCCCGCTATCTTTCGCTCGTTTAAAAATTCTATTTTCGCTCCCATCTCCTTCAGGGTGATAAAAAGCCCAATCCTTAGTGGATTTATGCATATATTGCGTATAATAAGGTCAGAGTCAGGGCAAATCAGGGCGGCAACTGCCAAAAAAGCAGCAGAAGAAGGGTCGGCAGGGACAAAAATCTCATATTCTGATAATTCCTGGTGTGGCTGCCCGGTGACAGAGATACTCAAAGAACCATCAGCAAGTGCCTGTCTTTGAACATCAAATCCAAAATATTCAAGCATGTTTTCGCTGTGATCGCGAGTTGCTTCTTTTTCGATAATTTTGGTAATTCCCGGCGTATTCAAGCCAGCAAATAATATGGCCGACTTAACCTGTGCTGATGCAACCGGTAGCGTATAATTTATTGGCAGCGGAGTTTTAGTGCCTTTAAGAGCAAGTGGCAGGCGGTTGCCTTCACGGGCCTGAAACTGAGCGCCAATCTGGGTCAGGGGGGTGATAACCCTGGCCATGGGGCGGCTTTTCAAGCTGTCATCTCCGGTAAAAAACGTGGTAAAGTTATAAGGGGTGACAAGGCCCATTAAAAGCCGTGTGCTGGTGCCGGAGTTGCCCATATCAAGCACATCTTTGCTTTCAGCGAGGCCACCAACGCCACAGCCATTAACAGTCCATATATTATCCGGACTGCGGTTGATGGAAACGCCAAGCGAACGTAATGCAGCGGCAGTGCACAAAACATCTTCGCCATCAAGCAGTCCGTGTATCCTGGTGGTGCCGATAACCTGTGAACCAAGCATCAGGGCGCGATGCGAAATTGATTTATCGCCAGCAACAGTGCATTCGCCCTTTAATGCTATACCCCCCTTGGAAACTAGCGGTTTTACTTGCCGGGGGGGCTGTTTTTCATTCTCGTTCATAGTAATCCAATTGTCGTATAATATATATTATGGAAAAAATATCCATTATTATTATCATAATTCAAGCACCATACCATCAAAACCGGCGAAAACACCAGCCGGAAGTTCGCTTGAGAGCTTTTCATAATCAAATTCATGCGCCATATGCGTAAGTATTGCTTGTTCTGGCTTTATTCTGCTTATCCATTCCAATGTCTGTCCAAGATATGAATGGCTATATGATGGTGTATAGCGCAAACAGTCAACAACCCAGCATTTTACGCCTGCTAATGCTTCAAATGCTGATTCATGCAGAATATTTACATCGGTTGAATATGCAAAATCTCCAATTCTGTAGCCAATGGTTGAGCTTTTACCATGTTGCTGCTTGAATGCTGTTACCACAGTTTTTTCAATATTAAAACTATGGTTAGAAATATCGGGAATTATATTTGCCTTAAGGCTTGGGCGGAACATCGCATTTTCTGCTGGTTTTGGCAAAAAAGCGTAGGAAAAGCGCTTTTGTATGGATGCCATAATTTCTTCATTGGCAAAAACTGGTATAACATCATCCTGCAACACATTGAATTGTCTTAAATCATCAAGTCCGTGAATATGGTCGGCGTGATCGTGGGTATAGAGCACCGCATCTATTTTCTTTATATTTGTCTGCAGCATTTGTTCCCTGAAATCAGGCGAAGTATCAATGACTATGTTTAAACCATTGACTTCTATCAGTACAGATACCCTAAGGCGTTTGTTTTTAGGGTTGTCAGATCTGCAAACATCGCAGCTACATCCGATTACAGGTACTCCCAGGGAATGTCCGCAGCCGAGTATTGTGACTTTCATACTTTCGCCTTATCAAACAGGCGGAAGAAGTTTTCGGTGGTTATCCTTGCGCATTCTTCCTCGCTTATAGATTTTAACTGCGCAAGCGCCTTATTAACCTGTACCACGTATGATGGCTCATTGCGCTTTCCCCGGTATGGTATTGGCGCAAGATATGGCGAATCAGTTTCTACCAGAATCCTGTCCAGAGGCACATCAGTCAGGGCATCCCTTATTGATTGTGCGTTTTTAAAGGTTATAATCCCCGAAAGCGATATATAACCACCAAGTTTTATAGCTTCATCAGCCAGTTGCTTTGTGGATGTAAAGCAATGTATCAGGAATTTAAAATTACCCTTTGAAATTTCATCATTTAATATTTTGATTGTATCTTCTTCTGCTTCGCGGGTATGTATTATAAGTGGCAGCCCTGTTTCGCGCGCAGCTATAATATGCTCTAAAAAACTCCGTTTCTGAAATTCCCTGTCGCTATATTCATAATGGTAATCCAGCCCGGTTTCTCCGATGCCTATAACCTTTTTTTTGCTGGTTTTTGCAATTAATCCTGCTGCAGTAACAACATCCTGCTTGCCGGAATCGTTAGGATGGACGCCAACTGAGCAGAAAACCCCCTCGTTTTCCTCAGAAATTGCGTAAACTTCGTCAAATTCGGCCATTTCTGTGCAAATTGTCTGCATAACCCCCACCCCTGCTGCTTTTGCACGGGTGATTACCGCCCCTATATCTTCTTTAAAGTCGGGGAAATTAAGATGGCAATGGCTATCGACTAACACTTATGCACCTTTCTCTGCAAAGCGCGGAAATACTGGCTCAGGGGGCGGAAGCTCGGTTCCGGGAGCAATAGCATGATTGGCTGATAAATAACCAAATCCCCTTTTATCCATTGGAATGTTTAGTAAATCTAATATCTTGGCTGAAGAGCCTGGAATAAATGGCTGAATCATAATGGCAATGCATCTTATCCCCTCTAGTAAGTGATATAAGGTCGCATTCATTAGCCGTTCATCAATTTTTTTCTGTTTCCATGGCGCTTTGTTATCAATATAGTTGTTGGCCTCACTGGCTATGGCCACAATATCCGCCATAATATCATTAAATTTGCAGCCCATATACCTGCTGTCAATGTTTTTTGGGGTGTTATCCTCAGTCACGTATATATTATAAAGGAACGACATATCTATATCGTCCTTATCAACTCCGCCTGCATCCGGAACCTTGCCAGCACAATTTTTAGCGACCATACTTAAAGTACGCTGCACCAGGTTTCCTATATTGTTGGCCAGTTCGCTGTTTATAACTGCTATCATCCTGTCGCGGGAGAAATTCCCGTCATTGCCAAATGGAACTTCGCGCATAAGGAACCAGCGCGTCTGATCCAGCCCGAATTCCTCCACAAGTTTCGCCGGGGCAACTGCATTACCAAGGGATTTACTCATTTTTTCGCCTTCGATAGTCCACCAGCCATGCGCGAATATACGCTTTGGAAGCGGAATATCCGCAGCCATCAGAAATGCTGGCCAGTAAACCCCGTGGAAACGAATAATATCTTTCCCAACCATATGCATTGAATATGAATTACACCAGAAATCCTGATAATCCACGGAGTTCTCGTCGGGATATCCTAATGCCGACAGGTAATTGGCCAGAGCATCCAGCCATACATACATTATATGCCTGTCTTTTTGTCCATCCTGTCCAGGAACCGGGATGCCCCATGAAAATGTAGTACGTGATATTGAAAGGTCCTTAAGCCCTCCTTTTACAAAGGATATTATTTCATTGCGGCGCGATTCCGGGGCAATGAAATCCGGATTTCTGTTATAAAAATCCAGAAGCTTATCCTGCCATTTGGATAGGTTAAAAAAATAGCTCGGCTCTTCCACCCATTCAACTGTCGCCCCGGTTGGCGCAAGCCCGTTCACCAACTCGGATTCCTGATAATAAGCCTCATCACGCACTGAGTACCAGCCGGAATAGGCCCCCAGGTAAATATGGCCGTTATCCTGCATTTTTTTCCATAATGCCTGCGCCGATTTTATATGGCGCGGCTCAGTTGTGCGGATGAAGTCATCGTTGCTGATATTCATTGTCTGGGTCAACTCGCGGAAATACTGGGAAACGCCATCGACAAAGATTTTAGGCTCAACTCCTGCTGCTTCCGCTGATTTTTCAACCTTCTGGCCATGCTCATCGGTTCCGGTAAGAAATTTTACATTATTACCCGACAGGCGCTTGAACCTTGCCAGAACATCACAGGCCACCGAGGTATAAGCATGGCCGATATGTGGCCGGTCGTTAACATAATAAATTGGAGTAGTGATATAAAAATTATTCAAGCTGCTGTGTTCCCTAATGTGAATTCATCGTTATTGGCCAATGAGTGAAAAAATGTGATAGCTACCTGTTTGTAATCCAGATGCAGCCTTTGTGCCAATAAAAACTGGCTTAAGGCCTCCTGCCATTTTTTTGCCCAGATATTTGGGGTATGCATTTTAGCAAGATTGCTTATCAGCCCCATTTCCTCATGGTTAATAAATTCTATCTGGGATTTCGTGGATTTTTTGGTTATACGCTCTAAAATACATAAGGTTATATGGGTAAATAACTGCCAGTTGGCATGGGCTTTTTTACCGCTTCCCATCTGCTCGCAAAAATTTAGCAGGCGCTGGCTGTCAATTTTCATAGATGAGGAAAATAATTCCAGTATTTCATTATAAATATCCAGTGCGCCCTGCTCTTTAAGCTCCAGCGCTATGCCGGGGCTGAACTTTGATATTATGCCAAGAGCTGCCAACTCGCCGCCGCCTATTTCTGGATCTGTATGATATAAAACCCTTTCAAAATCAGGGCGTGACAAAGGTTTTAGCGAAATGACGCGGCAGCGCGAGCGTATGGTTGGAAGCAATTGCCCCACGTTATGGGCTATAAGCATGATTATAGTTTGCGGAGGCGGCTCTTCTAGTATTTTCAATATGGAATTAGCTGATTTTATATTAAGCGCATCTGCGCTATCAACAATAACCACGCGCCATTGCCCTTCTGCCGGAGTAAGCGATAAGGCTTGAGAAATGCTGCGTGATTGCTCTATGCTGATTTCAGTCGCATACTCATCTTTTTTAGCGTCATAAAGTAGTTCTATTACCAGCAGGTCGGAATGCGAATCAGCTACTATACGGTGAAAAACCGGATTATCCGTGGGAAGCTCCATATCATCGCGCCCCGACAGCAATGTACGCGCAAAACGATAAGCCAGGGTTGCCTTGCCAATTCCGCGTTGTCCGGAAAGAATGATGCCATGCGCTAGTTTCCCGGCTTTTAAGTCGCGCAGCAGCAGTTCTTCAATTTCTTCATGCCCGTAAAGCTTGCTGTTAGAGCGCGGTGTTATCTGTCCTGTCATAATAAAATGCCGCATTTTTGGGATATGGTTGCGGTTATTTCTTTATGCAGGATACTGCTATCCTTAGTCGCATCCAACACTACGCAACGCTGTGGTTCATTTTTTGCAATCTGCAAAAATCCTTCGCGGATATTCTGATGAAACTTAATATCTAACTGCTCGAAACGGTTTTCATTGCCGCTGCGCTCCTCTGCCCGTTTCAGCCCCACTTCGGGATCTATATCCAGTATTAAGGTAAGGTCGGGCATGAAATTGCCAAAAACCATATGGTGCAGGCTGTTTATGTAATCTGTTCCAAGCCCCTTTCCTATGCCCTGATAAACAAGGGTGGAATCAAAAAAACGGTCGCATATGACAGTTTTTCCTTCGGCAATTGCCGGTTTCACAAGCCTGCCAACGTGATCTGACCTTGCAGCAGTGAATAACAATGTTTCGGTAAGTGGATCCCATGAATCAATATCACCAGACACCAGCAATGAGCGTATTTTTTCAGCGTTTTGCGAGCCTCCCGGTTCACGGGTTGCTATGAATGGCAGCCCGGATTTTTCAAAAGCGGAAGACAACAGCTTAAGCTGTGTTGATTTTCCGCTTCCTTCCCCGCCCTCAAACGTAATGAAGTGCCCTTTTCTACTGGCGGCTGATGTGTGCATCCTGCACCCCGGCATTTTTTATAACTTCCAGGGCTTTTTCTGCGTCATTCCTGTTGGTAAATGGCCCAACCCCTACACGCCACCATACCTTCCCGCCCCTTTCAACCTTATCAACCGAAACCATTTTTTTGTGGTCTTTTACACCGCCAAGCGCGCCAGCTAAATTATTGGCATTTGCCTGGGAAGAAAAAGAACCGGCGGTAATGTGATATTTATCGCCTTCCTGTATCTGCGAGCTTATTTTTTCTGCAGTTCTGCTGCCGCTGTTAGAGTTGCTGGCAATTTTCTTTGGCGGAGGAACCTGCAGATAATGGCCCTGGGTCGGAGAAGGCGTTTCCACTATATTATTTTGCGTCTGCCTTCTGTTATCAGTAAGAGGTTTTGAATTTTGCATGTTATCATCAGCCTGCGCCTCTTTTATAAAAAGATTCCTGCTTTTGGGCTTGGAATCGGCTGCTGGCGAAAGATCGCTGCTCTCTATTGTTTGCTGGTTATAATTGGCGATATTATTATCAGCATAATCCTGCTGATCTGAAGCTGGCTGTTGGGCTTGTGCTATTTGCTCGGATACCACGGAGTTTTGCTGTATGCCAGACCTGTTATTATAATTTTCATTTAAGGCTACCATATCTATTTTTGGCGATTTGCCCTCAATTGAGGCTATATAATCGTCAGTTTCCTTTTTAAGGAATTGGACACGCACAGGCTGCGTGCTCTTAAGATCTATAAGTTCCGCAGTTCTTTTGGAAAGGTCAATTATCCGGTTGCTGTGAAACGGCCCACGGTCATTTACGCGGCATATTATGCTTTTATCATTCTTCAGGTTGGTTACCAGAACCAGCGAAGGTATTGGCAATGTTGGATGGGCAGCGGTAATATCTTCCTGATCGAATACTTCACCGCTGGCGGTCCTTTTGCCGTGGAATCCAGGGCCATACCATGATGCATCGCCTATCTTGTCGTATGTGGAATCAGCAGCAGGTACATAGGTCTTGCCGTTTATCTCGTAAGGCTTTCCTATCTTTACGCCTGTAAATTTAGAAGGCGGCTCCGATGAACAGGCGGCAAGCAGTAAAATAGCTATATAACCACTTATTACCTTTAATTTATATGGTATCATATTATTCCCCTATTTCTTGCGATAGTTTTCCAACTGCTGTAGCAAAATAGCGTGAACGATTCCATTTAAGCAAGACCTTAAAATTATTGCCCCCCTCTTCTATCCCATCTCCCATTATCCAGCCCTCTGAACTAAGGTAATTTGCTATTGAGGCAAATATATCGGCCTCGGAATACCATATATCGCGCTTTCCATCGCCATCGAAATCAACCGCATATTTAAGGAAACTGGTAGGCATGAACTGGCATTGGCCAAATGCCCCGGCCCATGATCCTTCAAAAGCTTCGGCCGGTATTTTCTCAATATCCATTATCTTTAATGCTTTAATAAGTTCATCGCGGAAAAAATCCCGGCGCCGTCCCTCATAGGCAAGGGTAGCCAGCGATGATATTACATTATAATTTCCGGTGTTTTCGCCGTAGCTGGTTTCAATTCCCCATAACGCAACTATTACTTTGGCAGGTACGGAGTATTTATGCGCTATTTTTTCCAGCAACTCCCTGTTTTCCGCTAATTCAGACCTGCCATTCCTGATACGCGAATCGCTGACCGTTTTTTCCAGGTATTCTTCAATGGTTATTTTATTTTCCGGCTGCTTGCGATCAAGAAATATAACATTCTCCAGAAATTTCATATTGCTGAATGCATCGTTTAATGTAGCGCCTGATATTCCTGCCAGCGCCGGATCCTGGCGTAAGTCATTAAGCCATGGGCCGAACCCCTTTTTATCGGCTATTACGCTATTATCCGTTTCCTGTGCATGTGCGGTGGTAAATGATGATATAAATAATGAGAGGCATAAAAAAGTTATGGAAATAATAATTTTCATAATATCCCTTATATTTGGCCTTTGTCCCTGGCCTTAATGTTGTTGTTAAAAATAAAGCCCCAAGTAAATTCCTGGGGCTTTATAATGTCAAGCGACCTAGAGCAGATACTAAATCTATTTGCTTCTGCTTTTTTTGGTTTTAGTCGCTGCCGATTTTTTGGTTTTTTTAGATTTTTTGCTCTTTTTGTGATGTTTTGAAGAATGCTTTTTAGTCTTGTGAGCAGGCTTGTTATATTCAGTAGCAGTCTTGTTGTTATCCATAGCGCCAGCATTCTCTGGTTCTGCTGAATTCTGGCCGATGTCAACGCTGTTGCTGGAATAAGAGTCTTTTTGCGGCGAGCTTATAGCATTATCAATGGCTTTTGCCGGGTTGGAAAGTTCAACCGGGGTTGTGGTGTCATTTTGCGAGGATAAAGGGCTGGAATTAGTGAGTTTTGTAGGTTCAGGGCTAATTTCATTTAATGGTTTTGGCCTGTCACCGGCATTAGCGATGGATGATGAAAGGCAGATTGCCAGAAATGCCAATAAAATTTTAATAAGGTCTTTCATATGATTTTCCTTGTTGGTTTAATGAATAAATAGCTAATGTGCTAAGACCGCTGTACTATAAATATGCCTCCAATATTATACAACATATATAATTCACATGTTTGATAAAAAAATAATTTCAAAGTTGCAGAAAATATATCCCGGCCTGCCGCCAGTTATAGGGCAATCATCGCTGCAATATGATATTGATGAGTTGCTAAGGCAGTTCCTGCCTTCTTCCAGCTATGCTGTGATAGACGATGTTAACACCAGCAATGTGCTGGGCGGTAAAATTTCAAAGGCGCTTTCGGGAAGTGCCGGTTGCATGAATATTACCCTTGCAGGCGGGGCTTGTGCGGATGATGAAACCCTGGAATATATACGCGCCCAAACAGCAGTATGTGATGTGCTGGTTGCAGTAGGCGGCGGCACTATAAATGACCTGTGCAAATATGCGGCGCATCTGGATAATAAGCCATATGTTGTTTTTCCAACCTGCGCTTCAATGAATGGGTATTTATCCGCCAACGCATCTATTTCTGTAAATAACCATAAAACAACATTCGCAGCCAGCCTTCCAAGGGCTGTGTTTTGTGATTTGGGAATTATAGCTGCCGCACCCCCTCGCCTTACAAAAAGCGGACTTGGGGATTCCCTTGCGCGGCCAACAGCGCAGGCAGACTGGCTGCTTTCACATATGCTGGCTGGCAGCAAATATGATGATACGCCATTCTCATTGCTTGCCGATATAGAGCCGGAATTATTTGGCAGCGCGCAAGGAATCGCAAAAAATGACCACGCTGCTATAAAATTGCTGATGCAATTATTGTTGCTTTCGGGAATAGGCATGACCATCGCAGGGGGAAGCTACCCGGCAAGCCAGGGCGAGCACATGATAGCGCATAGTTATAATATGTTAGCCAGAACACCAGCGTCAGCTCTGCATGGCGAAGAAATAGGCGTTACCAGCCTGTATATGGCAAAGAGGCAGGATTTGTTGCTTAAATCCAGAGTGCAAATATGCAGCCGTGTATTTGATCAAGGCTATATCGCATCGCTGTTTGGGAATGAACTCGCAGATGAATTTAAGGCGGCATATACAAAAAAAATAGATTCTCTGAATGGAATTTTGGATAATATAACTCAGCAAAAATGGGATGAGTTCAGGGAAAAGATTGAAAAAACAACTATTCCTCCAGCACAAATGGAAAATATAATAAAAAATGCACAGCTAATTGACAGTATCGGGGCTTTGGGCTGGAATAAGGATACATATAAAACAGCATGTGAAGTGGCGCGCTTTACCCGTGACCGCTTTACCTTTTTAGATATAAAAGATTTGGCATAATTACGTTCAGAATTAAAAAAAAATTGCAGCAGGTTAGGCTTGAATGGCAACATAACTTAATCAGAGTTCGCCCTTATCAAGGCGCAGCAGCTATAGCAGGCAAGAGGAATGCTGGCCAGGAACATTCCTGTAAGAAATATAATATTACCTTGTCCATTTGCAGATGAGAAAATTAATACCGGCACGTACAGCGGCATAATGACCAAAGCCTGAAGCAATCCCCCGCGTTTGCTGCCTATGGTCAGTGCGGCCCCTATCGCCCCGAACGCGACCATGGTGGGGGATGCCAGCAGTAATATAAGCATTGCGTGCGCAGTTTGCTCTGCCGTCATATCCGCCATTATCGCAAGCAAAGGCGAAACGGCAAGTATCGGAATAATATGCGAGCACCACTGGCCGCAGATTTTGGCAAGTACCAATAACTCAAGCAATACAGGTTGCAACATGAATTGCTCCATTGTTCCGTCCTCGTAATCACGTTCGAACAGCAATGGCAATGTTGTTATGGTTGCCAGCAGCATGCTTATGCACATAACTCCTGTTGCATAGTTTTTTATAGCCTCCGGGCCAATTGAAAAAGTGAATGATGTAACCACTATCATGTAAAAAGCGCATGAGCCAAAAGCTCCGCCGCCTTTGCGGAAAGACAGGCGCAGCGATTGCATAAGAATAAGGAGAAAAACTTTCATTTGTTTGCTCCGGAAAAATCACCCATCCATAGAGTATGAGCCGCAATAGCAGAACTCATTATATGTGATGCGACAATAACAATCCCGCCTTGCTGCACTCTTGCCTCGATAAGGCTTGCTGTAAGTATCACCGCGTCTTCATCCAGAAAATTTGTCGGTTCGTCAAGCAGCCATAATTTGCACGGCGAAACAATAAGCCGCGCAAGGGCTATGCGCCTCTGCCATCCGGCAGAAAGGTGGGAAGCTGGAATATCTGCAAAACGGTTCAGGTTATAAAACGACAAGGCTGCAGGGATGAGGATTTCCGTATCATATAATTTTGCCCAGAAACTCAGGTTTTCATAAACTGTAGCATCGCTTTTTACCCCGCTTTTATGACCAATGAACATGAGGTCGCGCTTGAATTCGTTATTGTCTTTTATACTGGCATTGTCCCATAATATGTCACCTGAATCTGCAGGAAGCAGGCCAGCCAGTATTTTAAGCAAACTGGTTTTTCCGGAACCATTTGGCCCTTTAAGTAATAGTAAAGAACCGGGCTGAAGGCAGAAGCCCATGCCTTCAAAAATCACGTTACCAGCTCGTAAGCAACTTAAATTTTGACTTATTAACATTATTATTGGCCTGTGGTAACGAAGAATTAATACTTTGCGATTAATGCTATAATCTAATAATAATCTGTTTAGTCTATACTATTATGTATTTAATAAGGGGAATAAAGTGAAAAACAAGAGCAAGAATTCTTTTGGCGCAAAATCTTCATTGCCAGTGGGAAATAAACAATATGAGTATTACAGCCTCCCGGCAGTCTATCCGGCTCTTGGAGAGCAGGCTGGCCGTCTTCCCTACAGCCTTAAGATATTGCTTGAGAACCTGCTTCGCTATGAAGATGATATAAGTGTAAGCGCCAAGGATATAATGGCATTTGGTGAATGGATAAAAAATAAAACCTCTGACCGTGAAATCGCTTTCCGCCCCGCCCGTGTTCTTATGCAGGATTTTACCGGCGTCCCTGCTGTTGTGGATTTGGCGGCAATGCGTGACGCCATGCAGAAGCTTGGCGGAAATGCTGAAAAAATCAATCCGCTTTCCCCGGTTGACCTTGTAATAGACCACTCGGTTATGGTCGATAATTATGGAAACGCCAGCGCATTTGCTGAGAACGTGGCATTGGAAATGGAGCGCAACGCCGAGCGTTATGAATTTTTGCGCTGGGGGCAGAATGCATTTAATAATTTCCGCGTAGTCCCTCCTGGCACCGGCATCTGCCATCAGGTGAACCTGGAATATCTGGCGCAGGGCGTTTGGGTTTCTGATGATGTCGCTTATCCAGATACCCTGGTTGGAACCGACAGTCATACTACCATGATAAATGGCCTGGGTGTGCTGGGATGGGGTGTTGGCGGTATTGAAGCAGAAGCCGCCATGCTTGGCCAGCCGGTTTCCATGCTTATTCCGGAAGTGGTAGGCTTTAAATTAACCGGGAAGCTAAAAGAAGGCACAACCGCGACTGACCTCGTGCTGACTGTAACTCAGATGCTGCGCAAAAAAGGAGTGGTTGGTAAATTCGTTGAGTTTTTTGGTTCAGGCCTTGATAACCTGCCGCTTGCCGACCGTGCAACTATTGCTAACATGGCCCCTGAATATGGCGCCACCTGCGGTATATTTCCGATAGATTCGGAAACTATAAATTACCTGAAACTCACCAGCCGTGATCCGGAGCGCGTAGCTCTTGTTGAGGCTTATGCCAGGGCGCAGGGAATGTGGCGCGATGCTTCCTATGCTGACCCGATATTCACAGATATATTAGAGCTTGATATGGGAACAGTTGAGCCTTGCCTGGCCGGGCCGAAACGCCCACAGGACAAAGTTCTGCTATCTGCGGCCAGCGCTTCCTTCGCTTCAGCGCTTCCTGAGCTTGATAAGGACAATAAAACTGCCCATACTCCTGTTACCGATAAATTATCGCATGGTAGCGTGGTGATTGCTGCTATAACAAGCTGTACCAACACCTCAAACCCTTATGTTATGATAGCTGCCGGGCTTGTCGCTCGCAACGCAGCTAAAAAAGGAATAAAACCTAAGGCATGGGTAAAAACTTCGCTTGCTCCCGGCTCAAAAGTTGTGACTGAATACCTGGCGCAGTCGGGGCTTGATAAATCGCTTGATGAAATCGGATTTAACCTGGTTGGCTATGGCTGCACTACATGTATTGGTAATTCCGGGCCACTGCATGATGATATTGAAGCATCAATACGCGATAACGGGCTTGTGGTTGCTTCGGTGCTTTCTGGAAACCGCAATTTTGAAGGGCGTGTACACCAACTGGTAAAAGCCAATTATCTGGCATCACCCCCGCTGGTTGTTGCTTATGCCCTGGCTGGCAGCATGAATATCGACATCGCAAAAGATCCGATTGCCACAGGAGCAGATGGAAAACCGGTTTACCTGAAAGATATATGGCCTTCCAATAAGGAAGTAGCTGATACTGTTATGAAATGCGTGACCGCTGAAATGTATCGCAAAAAATATGCGGATGTATTCGCTGGCGAAAAAGCATGGCAGTCAATCCCGGTTGGCAAAGGAAAAACCTACGGCTGGAACAGCAAGAGCACATATGTTCAGAACCCGCCATATTTTGTAGACCTTAAGGCAGGCGCTACTGACTCCACCCACGATATTGAAGATGCAAGCATCCTTGCCCTGTTTGGAGATTCTATAACCACTGACCATATCTCGCCAGCCGGTAATATTTCAAAGACCAGCCCGGCAGCTAAATATCTTGCGGAAAACGGCGTGCTTCCTGTTGATTTTAACTCATACGGCGCAAGGCGTGGCAACCACGAGGTCATGATGCGCGGCACATTCGCCAATATCCGCATTAAAAATGAAATGCTGGGCGGGGAAGAAGGCGGCAATACCCTGTATGGCGGCCAGAAAATGAGCATTTATGATGCGGCCATGAAATATAAGGCCGACGGCACCAAGCTGGTGGTGATTGCCGGTAAGGAATATGGAACCGGCTCTTCGCGTGATTGGGCCGCCAAGGGAACCAAACTTCTTGGGGTTGAGGCTGTAATTTCTGAAAGTTTTGAGCGTATACATCGCAGCAATCTTGTGGGAATGGGTGTGTTACCGCTTACTTTCCAGGGGGATACCACCCGTAAAACCTTAAATCTTACTGGTGATGAAAAAATAAGCTTAACCGGGCTTAAAGCCGGAATAAAGCCAAGAATGCAGGTTCAAATGCTTATTGAGCGCAAGGACGGCAGCAGCCAGGCTGTGCCCCTCCTTTGCCGGATTGACACTTTGGATGAGCTGGAATACTATAAAAACGGTGGTATTTTACAATATGTAATGAAAAACTTGCTGAAATCCGCATAAAAGATTAAACATTGTGAATGACTGAACAGACCAACGATAAAGCAGCCAATGAAAAATTGGACCTGATGCGCACCATAATTCTGGTGTATGGATTGCTTGAAGATGGCAATACTTTTTGGGTTTTTGTTGCGGTTAAGCCGAGTAAATACCAGTCCTTCATTACAGCACAGAAAGATGGTTCGCTTAACTTATACCAATTTGCGCCATATGGTGAAATTATTGTTTCGGGAGTTGGTAAATCACCGCCCGATGAAATTACCATTAAAGTGGCGGAAATGTACCAGACCGATCCGGAAAAATTAAAAGAACAGGTTGCTGCGGAGTAGGATAATGGATTTTGACCGAGCATCCCTTGCCCGTGCGATAACGATAGTTGAGTCAACACGCCATGACCACCAGTTGGAAGCCCAGAAGCTCATTGAAGAAATTTTACCCCAAACCGGAAAATCATTACGCATAGGAATAACCGGGGTTCCTGGCGTTGGGAAATCGACATTTATAGAGGCATTTGGCCTGCATGTGATTTCTGAGGGCCATAAGGTGGCTGTGCTTGCTATCGACCCTTCCAGTGCGAAAACCGGTGGCTCAATACTTGGCGATAAAACCCGTATGGCTGCGCTTGCACAGCATGAATCGGCCTTTATACGCCCTTCCCCTACTTCCGGTTCTTTGGGCGGTGTTGCCAGGCGCACCCGCGAATCCATGCTGCTTTGCGAAGCCGCTGGCTACGACGTTATAATCGTGGAAACAGTAGGTGTTGGCCAGTCGGAAATAGAAGTTGCCGATATGGTGGATATGTTCATGCTGCTGCTGCTTCCTGGCAGTGGGGATGAATTACAGGGAATTAAAAAAGGCATTGTCGAGCTTGCCGATCTGGTAATCGTAAATAAGGCCGATGGAGATTTATTCACACAGGCCAAACGTGTTCGTTCTGATTATAGCGCGGCACTGCGGATGCTCCATCCCCCATCTACGCACTGGCAGCCAAAAGTCGTAACCTGCTCAGCACTCAAGAATGAAGGCATTGACGATATATGGGATACCGCAACCAGCTTTGAAGCCATAATGCAGGATTCCGGCCAGTTGGAACAGAAACGCTCCACTCAGGCTGTGTCGTGGATGTGGAAAGAAATAAAGGAAACGCTTGTTAGCAGGTTCCTGAACCAGCCCGGTATAGAAAATAAAATACAGGCTATGGAAACAGATGTGCAGGCTGGCAGTAAATCACCAACCCAGGCGGCTATGGAACTTATATCCCATGGCAATTGCATTTGATATTTTCCCAGTTTGTCATGCCGCCGCAGGGCGGCATCCGGTATTAGGTCTAAGCTCCAGACCCCGCTATTCAGCGGGGTTCTTGTCATCCTGTGAGGCGCGGAGCGACTGCACAGGATCTCCACCAACAATCCTGAGATCCTGCGCAATGCTTACGCATTCGCAGGATGACGACACATCCAGCAAATGGGTTGCCACGGGCTTACGCCATCGCAATGACGGTATTAAGTATGCCAATGTCTAAACATCCAGGTTCTCGACATTCAGCGCATTGGCTACGATAAAATCGCGGCGTGGCTCCACTATATCGCCCATAAGTGTTGAGAATATGGTTTCTGTTTCCCCGTCATCTTCAACTTTAACCTGAAGAAGGCGGCGTGTTTCCGGGTTTAGCGTGGTTTCCCATAACTGTTCCGGGTTCATCTCCCCAAGGCCTTTGAAGCGCTGGATGGTGCTGCCCTTACGTGCCAGATCCATCATTGTGCTATACAGCAAGGTTGGGGTAGAAATTTCCATGCTGCTTTGCTTGCGTGTCAGGTTCCCGGGAGCTGAGAAATATTTATCGAGATAAGGTATCTGGCTGGCAATTTCATGCGCATCTTTGCTCAGCAATAATTTTTCTTCCATGAAGTATATCTCTTCCACACCACGCACCATGCGGCGTATTTTAAATACGCCATTTTCAAAACTACACGCCCATCCGGCCTGTTCGCCAAGTAGGCTGGCCAGTGATTTTTCCCATGCCCTGGCTTTTTCTTCGCTGCCAGCTTTGCCATCAAATACATGCGCAAGCGCAGCCGCTTCAATAAGATGGGCCGGGATGCGTTTTGCCAGCGACTTAATAGCCGAAGCTATTTTAGCTGCCTGAGATAATACTGATTTAAGGCTGTCGCCACTCAAAGATTCACCATTTGCTAATTTGAAAACCGCATCTTCAACACTTGAATTTTGTAAATGCTGCTCAAGGGCCTCGTCATCTTTCAGGTAAACATCATGGTTGCCACGGCGCATTTTATAAAGCGGAGGCTGGGCGATATATAGATAGCCACGGTCGATAAGCTCGCGCATCTGGCGGAAGAAGAAGGTAAGCAGCAACGTGCGTATATGCGAGCCATCCACGTCCGCATCGGTCATGATGATGATTTTATGATAGCGCGCTTTGTCGATATTGAATTCATCGCGGCCAATGCTGGTTCCTATTGCGGTAATAAGTGTTCCAACTTCCTGGCTGCCCAGCATTTTGTCAAAACGTGCACGCTCCACGTTCAATATTTTACCTTTAAGCGGCAATATAGCCTGGTAATTGCGGCTGCGCCCCTGCTTTGCAGACCCGCCTGCCGAATCACCTTCTACTATAAACAGCTCAGATTTAGCCGGATCACGCTCCTGGCAATCGGCTAATTTTCCAGGGAGTGAAGAAATATCAAGCGCTCCTTTGCGGCGGGTAAGCTCACGGGCCTTGCGCGCAGCTTCACGCGCTGCCGCTGCCTCAACTATTTTGCTTATGATAGCGCGTGCATCTTGCGGGTGTTCTTCCATCCACTGTGCAAGTTTGTCGTAAACATAGCTTTCAACAACCGGGCGCACTTCTGAGCTTACCAGCTTGTCCTTGGTCTGGGAGGAGAATTTAGGGTCCGGTACTTTAACCGAAACAATTGCTGTCAGCCCTTCACGCGCATCATCGCCGGTTATGCCAACCTTTTCTTTTTTCGACATGCCGCTTTCTTCAAAATATTTATTGATGGCGCGGGTAAGCGCAGCACGGAAGCCGATAATATGCGTCCCGCCATCGCGCTGGCGGATATTGTTGGTAAAGGCCAGCACGTTTTCATGATAGCTGTCATTCCATTGCATAGCTACTTCAACGCCCATGCCATCGCGCTCGCCTTTTATTACAACGGTGTTATGCAGTGAGGTTTTACCTTTATCCAGATATTGCGCATAGGCTTCTGTTCCGCCTTCGTAATAAAATTCAATTTCTGTTGCCGGGTCGGTCCTTTCATCCTTAAGCAGGATACGAACGCCAGAATTAAGGAACGCAAGCTCGCGCAGGCGATGCTCAACAGTTGCAAAGTTAAACTCCGTCATGGTGAAGGTTTCCTTGGACGGAAGGAAGGTAACGCTGGTGCCTTTTTTACCTACCGCTTCACCAATTTCTGTAAGATGCTGTGTTGTTTCGCCATGTGAAAATTTAGCTTCATATTGCTTTCCACCCCTCCAGATTGTCAGGTTCAGGTAAACTGAAAGAGCATTTACAACCGATACGCCAACACCGTGTAATCCGCCGGAAACCTTGTAAGAGTTCTGGTCGAATTTGCCACCGGCATGAAGCTGGGTCATGATAACTTCGGCGGCGGACACCCCCTCACCTTCATGAATATCAACTGGAATACCGCGCCCGTTATCGGTTACTGAACAGGAGCCATCAGCATTGAGGCTTACGGTTACAAGGTCGCAATGCCCGGCCAGCGCTTCATCGATCGCATTATCGACTACTTCATAGATCATGTGGTGCAACCCCGAACCATCATCGGTATCGCCTATATACATGCCAGGGCGTTTGCGTACTGCCTCAAGCCCTTTTAGAACTTTAATGGAATCTGCGCTGTAGCTGTCCTGGGCGCTTTGTTCTGCCATAATCATTTCTGCCGATTTAGTCATTTTTATTCCTTAAAAATCTTACCGTTTTCAACCTTAAAAAACCGTGCTTTTTCAATTAAACCGGCGAATAAATCAGTATCCGTGCCGGTCATCCATGTTTGTGCCCCAATATCACAGATTTCCTCAAATAATTCAAGCCTTCTTGTTGCGTCCAGATGGCTTACTACTTCATCCAGCAGGATAATCGGTGTAATGCCATGCCAGACAGAGCCAGAGCGTGCCTGGGCGAGTATAATGGAAAGGATAAGGGCCTTTTGCTCGCCGGTTGAGCAGCTCTCTGCGGGCATGGATTTTTCAATATGGGTGACGCGAAGTTCGCTGCGGTGGGTTCCGTTTGTGGTTCTGCCACTTGCCGCATCATAATTCCTGCAAGATTCAAGGGCATTTTTTAATGAATCCTCAGCTCCCATTGCAGAGCTTCCGGCCTTAAGCAAATCTTCAACAAAACCGCTGACATTTAACAGGCCTTTAGGGAAGCTGAGCGAAGATGCCGCAATCATATGGTTTATATGTTCGCAGGTAGAAAGCCTTGCGCTGGCAATTGCCGCCGCGCAGGCTGCCATTTTCTGTTCAATTGTTGCAAGCCAGTTGGCATCAGCCCTGCCATATTGCAGCAGCTTATTGCGCTCACGCATATGGTAATCATATTCATTTATCCTTGAAGCATGTTCAGCGTCAAAACTGAATACCAGCCGGTCAAGGAATTTCCGCCCTGCTGAAGCGCCTTCGATAAATAACTGTTCCATCTGCGGAGTAAGCCAGATAAGAGAAACATGGCGCGCCAGTTCCGCCTGTCCCTTGGTAATTTTACCATCAATCTTGACCAACCTTTTATCGTTGTCTTCTATTCCTTCATTATTTATGCCGGTGCCTATTTTTACATGGCCGTGCTTGCCGTTGATATTTGCAGAAATCGCCCAGTTTTCACCAGCCGCGACATTGCTTATATCTGAGAGTTTTGCACGCCTTAAGCCGCGCCCGACTCCCAGCAGCGAAATTGCTTCCAGTATATTGGTTTTTCCTGCCCCGTTTACTCCGGTAATTACAACCGGGTTTTCGCTGGTTTCCATACGCGCTGATTCGTAATTACGGAAGCTGGAAAGCGACAGTGAGGATATGGATATTTTTTTTGTGCCATCCTGAGCAGAGCGAATTTCTTTTCTGGAAATCCCTGGCCCTTTATCTATCTCGCACAGATCCTGTGCTACGGCTAAGCCGTCCACAGGATTCATATCATACCCTCATCGGCATGATTACGTAGAGTGCGCCCACATCTGCCGTATCGCGTACCAGGGCTGGGGAGCCTCCATCGTTAAGCAGGAATTGCACGGTGTCGCCATCAATCTGCGTCATCATATCCAGCAGGTAGCGGGAATTAAAGCCAATCTCAATAGAGCTGGAAGAATAAGTAATATCTATTTCTTCTGATGCCGATCCCTGATCGCCGCCGCCAGCAGAAAGTGTAAGCTTCCCATTTTCAAGCTGCAATTTAATGGCCCTGGATTTTTCTGAGGAAATTACTGATACGCGGTCAACCGCATCTTTAAATAGTTTGCAGTCAACTTCCATCAGCTTTTCATTTGCTGAAGGTATCACCCTTTCATAATCCGGGAAATTACCATCAATTAATTTGGATACTAAAACTGCATTACCATAAACAAAGCGTATCTTTGTTTCCGATAGAGAAACCGAAACATCACCCTCACCAGCTTCTAAAAGCTTGCGCAGTTCCTGAATGGCTTTGCGCGGAACGATTATTCCCGGCATATTATCGGCCCCGGCCGGAAGCGCCACCTCAATTCTTGCAAGCCTGTGCCCGTCAGTTGCAACGGCGCGCAGCAGCTTGCCATCACCGCTGCCAGCAACATGCAGATAAATACCATTTAAATAATATCTGGTTTCCTCGGTGGAAATGGCAAAGCTGGGTTTTTCTATAAGCGCTAAACATTCTGCCGATTTTAATGTAAAATTATGGCTCAAATCGCCTTCTGCCATAACCGGAAAATCATCAACCGGGAGGCAGGCAAGTGAAAAGCGCGATTGTCCTGAACGAATGGAAACCTTGCTGCCATCATCGCTGGTTGTAACTTCAATCTGCGTACCTTCAGGCAACTTTCGTACTATGTCATAAAAAGTATGGGCAGGCACGGTTGTTGAACCGGCAGAGCCTACCTCAGCAGGCACTTTTTCTACAACCGCAATATCCATATCAGTGGCAGTAAGGGCCACTTCAGAGCCTTTGGCGTCAATTTTTATATTTGATAAAACAGCGATGGTTCCACGCTTCTCAACAACCGATTGCACATGGCTTAAGCTTTTAAGCAAATTAGCGCGTTCAATAACAAACTGCATAATGTTTTCCTGGTTTCTCTAGTGTGGGTGATAGTGTTAGTGGGAGTGTGAAGCATATTTCTTCACCTACACTCGCACCAGCACCGGCAGTTAATGAAGTCAATATAGCAATGAAAATTAACTTTGCAACAGGCGGCTGAGCATTTCCACATCCTGCGAAAATTCATGGTCGGTTGCCATTAATTCTTCTATGCGTTTTACCGCGTGCATAACTGTTGTGTGGTCTTTTCCACCAAAGCGACGGCCAATTTCCGGAAGGCTTTTACTGGTGAATTTTTTTGACAGATACATAGCAACCTGACGCGGCCTTGCAACCAGCCGGGCGCGCCTTGCTGAATGCATATCAGAAACCTTTATATTGTAATGGCTGGCGACCTGTTTTTGAATATCCTCAATGGAAATACGGCGGTCATTGGCGCGCAACAGGTCATGCAGAACTTCCTGCGTTGTTTCAAGGGTTATCGGGCGGCCAACAAGTGTTGCATGTGCCACAACGCGGTTAAGTGAACCCTCAAGTTCACGAATGTTGGAAGTGATTTTATGGGCAAGGAATTCCATAACTTTCTGAGGAATTTCCACACCATTCATTTTTTCGATCTTGGATTGCAATATTCCGAGGCGTAATTCATAGCTGGTGGTATGTATATCGGCAACCAGCCCCCAGCCAAGACGTGAACGCACACGCTCCTCAATTCCCTCAAGGTCGGAAGGTGAACGATCACCAGAAATAACCAGTTGCTTATTCTGGTCAACCAGCGCGTTGAAGGTATGGAAAAATTCTTCCTGCGTTGAATCTTTGCCGCTTATAAACTGCACGTCATCAATCATAAGAACGTCAACAGATCGGAAATGCTCTTTGAATGCCAGCGCTTCCTTAAAACGCAGGGCGCGAATGAACTGATACATGAATTTTTCCGCCGATAAATAAAGCACCCGGCGTTCAGGGCTGTTTTTGCGTATATGCCATGCGATAGCATGCATAAGATGCGTTTTGCCAAGCCCCACTCCGCCATATAAAAACAGCGGATTGCAACCCTGCACAATATTGGCTGTTTCCGCAACGCGTCTTGCTGCAGCATGCGCCAGCTCGTTAGGTTTCCCAACCACGAAATTGTCAAAAGTATAACGTGGGTCAAGAGGCGCTCCCATTTGAACGTCAATATCCAGAGGTGCTGCTTCAGTTTGAGTATTTTCAGGCTGCCAGCTTTGCGGGGTAAGGACATTGAATTTTTGCGGTATGGCTGCATTTTCCAAAGGTGAAGCTGCTGCTGCGTCAGAAATCACCAATTCTATGGCATAGCCTTCTGAAATGGGCTCTTCTTGCCAGAATGATTTAATATCATCCATGTAATTCTTGTTTATCCACTCACGCATGAAACGTGTTGGCACCCCTAATTTAATACAGCCAGGGCTGCTTCCGGAAAAACTAATTGGTTTAAGCCAGCTTCTGAATATCCCATCGCCGAAACGGGTGCTAAGTTTGTTGCTTACATTAAGCCATGCCAGGGCCAGCAAATCATCTATTGTTTCGGCCTGGGAATGCTGTAATACGGCCATATCGCTCATCCCTGTACCCATGGCAGGTTATCATATTTCCATCCCTGCTTTGTAGAACGCTGGTTCATGATGTTGGCCTCGCCTTCAAATCCTCCAGTTATATTAAAACAATATTGATAGCCCTCAGCAGCCATCGCAATTGCCGCGTCAAGGGAGCGCCCACCGGAACGGCAAATAAAGAATAATGGCGTATCCTTGCGGATTGCTGGTTCGGCCATTAAATCGCTTATGAATTTTGGATTCTGGGCGAATGATGGATATAGCTTCCATGAAATTGTAAGTAACTGGCTTGGGGTATTGTTAAGGTCAGGCAGGCCTACAAATTGCCATTCGGCTGCGGTGCGGACGTCAACTATAACGGAACGGTTTAACTTCGCGTATTCATAAGCTTCCTGCGGGTTTGCCTCCCCGGCATATTTTAACCCTGGCTGCCTGCGCTGCATCGCCTTGTCAACCAGTTGACATAACGCGCTGTCAGCCGATAATTTGGTAGCTAACTTAAATGCCATATAGTCACCATCACCCCGTTGTAAGAAAAAGACAAAGCTATAGTGTCCGCCTGTTAACCGACGGTATAAAATTAGAAATAAATCAGAGGCCTAAGATTTAAGCGGCTAAATTTTTAATGCGTGCGGATAGACGGCTTAACTTGCGAGCAGCAGTGCCTTTTTTGATAACACCTTTGCTAACGCCGCGCATTAATTCCGGCTGGGCTTCCTTGAAAGCCTGCTGTGCCTCAGATTTTTTGCCGACTTGGATCGCCGATTCCACCTTTTTTACAAAAGTGCGTATGCGGCTCACCCGGGCGCGGTTGATTTCTGTACGTGTTATCGTCTGGCGTATGCGTTTTTCTGCTGACTTATGGTTAGCCATGTTTGTTCTGTCCGTTGCCTAAAAATTCAGTTAACTAAAAAGTTTAAAAAATCCCTTTAAAAACTTCCCTGTCACGACCATATTTTAGCCTCAACGGGGATTGCCAATCTAATGACGTTTTTTTGATTCGTCAAGCGCAATTCTCCATAAAATAAAATTTTCTTTTATCTCTTTCTAATGCCTGGTTTTCCTGGATTTTTTAGCTTTATCCCCGTAATTTTTTGCCCATCCGGGGCAAATATACTTACAGAAGTTATGCACAGGGCCTGAAAGCAATTTACAAGGTGGATTTTCATCTGGTATTGAAAGGTGAATTGCAATATAACAGCAGTTCAGTCAGTTCAGTCTGCACGGTCTAGCTGTTAAATAATGAATCAATGTAGTATATATGCGCCTTCTCTACCACACCCCACTTTCCCCTTTCTGCCGTAAAATCAGGATGATGCTCAAGGAAAAAGGCCTGGAATTTGATCTTGTCCAGGAAAACCCATGGGATCGTAACCTGGATTTTTTTGCCTTAAACCCTGCTGGCGAGGTACCGGTTCTGGTTGAGGATGATGGCACGGTTCTTTCCGGGGCCTATGCTATAAGCGAGTATCTTGAAGAGGCATATCCTTCCTATTCCCTGCTTGGAACAACCCTTGCGCAGCGTGCCGAGGTCCGCAGGCTAATAGATTGGTTTGACCATAAGTTCGACTATGAAGTTACCAGGAACGTGCTTTTTGAAAAGGCGTTCAAGCATTATCTTGGTTCGGGTGAACCCAGCTCGGCGGCTATACGCACCGGTAAGCAGAATATACTATATCACCTCGACTATATAGGGCATCTGGCCAGCGAGCGTTATTTTCTTGCTGGTGATACGCTTACGCTGGCAGATCTGGCAGCGGCTGCACATATATCGGCCCTTGATTATCTTGGCGATGTATCGTGGGAATATAATAAAATGGCACAGAACTGGTATGCGCTTATGAAATCACGGCCCAGTATGCGCGGCATATTATCAGAACGCGTGCGCGGCGCGCGCCCTCCTGTATATTACGAAAACCCGGATTTTTAGAAAATACTTGCTGTTGCCTGTAATTTAACCATAATCTGAATTATCTAATTCATAATGAAGGAGAAGCCCTATTACAAATTTTGTATATATTGGTGATTTGCCAGCGAATGTAATGCTTAGCGGCGACATAGCGGTTGATACTGAAGCGATGGGACTTAATAATAAGCGCGATCGCCTGTGCCTTGTTCAGGTTTCTGATGGTAATGGAGATGCCCATCTTGTGCAGTTTGAAAATGGCAAATATAACGCCCCTAACCTTGTAAAGCTGCTTACAGACAGCAAGCGTACCAAGATTTTTCACTTTGCCCGTTTTGACCTGTCGATAATGCAGCAATATCTTGGTATACGCATAAACCCTGTTTATTGCACCCGTACGGCATCGCGCCTGGTACGTACTTATACTGACAAGCATGGCTATAAGGATATATGCCGGGAATTGCTTGGTATAGATGTTTCCAAGCAGCAGCAAAGCTCTTATTGGGGAGCAAAAACCCTGACCGCCGAGCAGGTGGAATACGCGGCTTCTGATGTATTGCATCTGCATAAGCTGAAAACCCGGCTCGATGAAATGCTGGCGCGCGAAGGCAGGTCAGAGCTTGCCAAAGCGACATTTGATTTCCTTCCATACCGCGCTGAACTTGATGTGGCTGGTTGGGAGAATGAGGATATTTTTGCCCATAGCTGATGTGATGGAAAATAAAGACATAGAATATGGCAAGGCGGTTTTAGCGCAGGAAATACTTGGCCTGGAAGCGCTGTCTTCCAGCCTTGGGCAGGCTTTCGCACAGGCGGTTGCCCTGATAGCCGAGCTAAAAGGCCGTGTTATTATAACCGGAATGGGCAAAAGCGGACATGTTGCCCGTAAGATAGCGGCTACCATGAGCTCTACCGGGACACCCGCCTATTTTGTGCATCCCGGCGAAGCAAGCCATGGCGATATGGGGATGATAACATGTGATGATGCAGTGCTTGCCCTGTCTAATTCAGGCGAAACAGCAGAGCTTTCAGACATTATAGGATATTGCAAGCGCTTTTCGATACCTCTGATCGGGGTTGCAAGACGTAGTGGATCAATGCTGGTTGAGGCCGCAGATATTGCTATGGTGCTTCCGGAAGTCCCGGAAGCCTGCATAACCGGCGCGCCAACAACTTCTACAACCATGATGATGGCGCTTGGCGATGCCTTGAGCGTTGCGTTGGTAAACAGGCGCGGGTTCAGCAAGCAGGATTTTTCTGTTTTTCACCCAGGCGGCAAGCTGGGCAAGGCTTTTATCCGGGTTTCTGACCTTATGCATGGCCCTTCTGAATTACCCCTGGTTCGGGAAAATGATATAATGCGTGATGTTATTCTTGTTATGACCTCAAAGCGTTTTGGCTGTGCCGGGGTTATTATAAGCGATGGTACATTGTCTGGAATAATTACTGATGGCGATTTAAGAAGGCATATGCAGGCCGGGTTATTAGAAAAAATGGCAAAAGATGTGATGAAGCCCTCGCCATTTGCCATAAGGCCACAGGCGCTGGCGGTTGAAGCGCTTGCTATTATGAACGAGCATTCAATCACCAGCCTGTTTGTAACAGAAGAAAATAAACCGGTTGGAATTATCCATATACATGATTGCCTGCGCTCAGGTATAGCCTGATATGTCATCAATGGCAAAATACACAAGAATGGTATTGCTGGGTAAGAATTTCCTATGGATTCTTGCTACAGGGATTATTGCCGTGGTTGTGTGGATAGCATCCAGCAGCAATGGTGATAATGGTGGGCGCATGGTATTTACCAATGTTCCCAAAAGCGTTGAACTTGAAAATATTATGCAGAAACCACGCTACCAGGGAGTCGATGTCCATAATAGGCCTTACACTATAGAGGCTGATAATGCCCTGCAAAAAGACAAGGATACCATATTGCTGGAAAATGTCAGCGCGGACATGACGGGCGATAATAATGCATGGATTGCCCTGAAATCTGGTTCAGGCGTATTAAACACCGAAACAAAGCAAATGGAATTGCTGAAAGGAGTTGAGATTTTCTATGAAGGCGGTTACCAGTTTCGCACTGACCATGCCCATGTGGATATTGGCAAGGGTTCAGCCACCGGAAATAGCCCTATCGAAGGCCAGGGTGGGGCCGGAACCATTGAAGCTAAAAGCTTTTCTATCGTTGAACGTGGAAATATTATAAACTTTAACGGTTCGGTAAGGATGTTGTTGTATCACTAGGAGTAAGATGACTGTTAGAAATATTATAAAATCAGTGTTTTCAGCGGCTATTATTGGCACGCTGCTTTTGTCGTTTGTGCCATATTCATATGCCGCGTCCGATAGTCACAAGAAGGAGGCTGCTAAGTCTGCGCATAAAACCACAGCTAAAAAACATACAGCTAAAGCTTCATCTAAAGCTCCTGCCAAAAAGACTTCCAAACCGGCAGCTAAAAAATCAGCAGTCGGCCCTGGTAAATATAAAAGCAGTGGCCCTATTGAAATAACCTCTGATTCTTTGCAGGTTCTACAGCAGGAGCGCAAGGCCATTTTTACCGGCCATGTATTAGCAGTCCAGGGCGATGTTCATATTAAATCAGAAAAAATGACCGTTTTTTATAAGAATGCCGATTCTTCTAATGATAAGGAAAAGGCAACGGCCAAAAAGGATAAGGCGGCAGCGGGTGATATTGTGCCTGAGAAGAACGGGATTGAAAAAATAGTTGTGGAAGATAAAGTATTTTTAAGTACGCCTGAAGAAACAGCCAGCGGCGCGCATGGGCTTTATGATGTTGTGAACCATAAAATTTTCTTAAATGATAATGTGGTACTTACCCGCGATAAAAATATACTAAAAGGCGACAGGCTGGTTTATGATTTTGAGACCGGCAAGAGCGAGCTTAATGCGCCAGGTGCCGCCTCTACATCTGCTGGAGGCGCTGATAAACCTAAACAGCGCGTTAAGGCATTATTTGTTCCTGATGATAAAAAAGAAGATACTAAAAAAGAACCAGCAAAGAAATAATAATAAATGGTTATATTATGTCGCTATTGAAAGATAAGAAAAACAATAAAACCCAGGAGCAGCCAAAAAGCAGCGAGATGGAAAACAGCGCACCAAGGCTGGTTACAACCTATGGTGGGCTTGTTGCCGAGCATATCGGCAAGCGCTATGGCGGAAGGCCGGTAGTGCGTGACGTAAGCCTGCGTGTACGCCGTGGCGAGGCTGTCGGCCTGCTTGGTCCAAACGGTGCTGGTAAAACAACATGTTTCTACATGATAACAGGCCTTGTGCGCCCTGATATGGGGCAGATAATGCTTGATGGCGAAGATATAACCCGCCTTCCCATGTATCGCCGCGCCCGCCAGGGAATTGGTTATCTGCCGCAGGAAGCTTCAATTTTTCGTGGCCTAACGGTTGAGCAGAATATTTTATCGGTTCTGGAAATACATGAAAAAAATGCTGATTCAAGACAAGCGCAGCTTGATGAATTGCTTGCAGAATTTTCTATAACCCATTTGCGCCTTGCTCTGGGTATAACTCTTTCTGGAGGCGAGCGCAGGCGCGTTGAAATCGCCCGTGCCCTTGCCAGCCATCCTTCATTCGTCCTGCTTGACGAGCCGCTTGCAGGTATTGACCCTATTGCGGTTGATGAAGTCCGTGGCCTTGTGAAGCATTTAAAGAACCGCGGCATTGGTGTTTTGATAACCGACCATAATGTGCGCGAAACATTAGATATTATTGACCGCGCTTATATAATGCATGACGGTTGCGTATTAATGGAAGGCAGCCCTTCTGAAATCGTAAATAACGTGGATGTACGCCGAGTTTATCTTGGTGAGAGATTCAGCCTGTAAATTAGTTACTAGTTGCTAGTTGCTGAAAATAAATTCTAATATTATGCTCTGCATCAATAGTAAAAACTGACAACTGGCAACGAAATATGAACGCACCCAAACTTGAACTCCGCCAGGGACAATCACTGGTGATGACACAAGCCTTGCAGCAATCTATAAAGCTGCTTCAGTGCAATTCCATTGAGTTGCGTGAATTTGTCGAGCAGGCATTGGAAGAAAATCCGTTTCTTGCGCAGGATGATTCAGAGGCTGGTGATGCTGTTGAGGCAGGGCAGGAAACCACAAAAACTTCCGATAACGATGAGCCGAGAGAAGCAGATTTCAGCAGTGATGAGAATTTCTCATCCGATATGCAATCTGATGAAAACTGGGATGAAAGCGCTAGTATAGATGCTGATTACCTGCGTTATGACCACGGTTCCAGCAGCAGTTCCTCCGGCTATGACGAGCAGGACGATACGCGTACGATAGAAGATAACCCATCATCGGGTATTTCCCTGCGCGAGCATCTCCTTGGCCAGCTTAATATGGATGTGCATGATTCCGGCAAACGCCTTATCGGTGCCCAGCTAATAGATATGGTTGATGATGCCGGGTACATTAAGGATGACCTCACGCCATTGTGCGAAATGTTTGGTGTGGAAATGCCTGAAATCGAAGAAACCCTTGCGCTTCTGCAAAGATTTGACCCTGTGGGGATTTGTGCGCGCAACCTAAGCGATTGCCTGGCCCTTCAACTGCGCGAAAAAAACCGCCTCGACCCGGCCATGCAGAAGCTGCTTGCGAATTTAAACCTGCTGGGCGACAGCCGTTTTGATGAGTTACAGAAAAAATGCGGCGTGGATAAGGAAGATTTGCGCCAGATGATAGCCGAGATACGCGAGCTTAATCCAAAGCCCGGAAGTGGATTTACCCATGAAATATCGCAAACGCTTGAGCCGGATATTTCTGTCCGCCGCTTAAATGATGGCAACTGGCATGTCGAGCTTAATATGGGTAATTTCCCGAAAATAATGGTGAATAAAAGATTTTATAAAAAAGTCAGCAGCGAAACCCGCAATAAAAAAGACAAGGATTATCTAAGCGAGCAATTCGGAACCGCTAACTGGCTGGTGCGTGCCCTTGAACAACGCGCCCAGACAATGCTTAAAGTATCCAGTGAACTGGTAAAGCAGCAGGATGCTTTCTTCCGCCTTGGCGTGCGCTACATGAAGCCGATGACGCTTAAGGATATTGCGGCGGCAACCGGATACCATGAAAGCACCATTTCGCGTGTTACTAACGGTAAATACCTGCTTTGCCCACGCGGGACTTTCGAGCTTAAATATTTCTTTACCTCGGCGCTGGCGCGTATACAGGGAGGTGGCGATGATGTTTCCAGCCAGTCGGTCAAGCATTTCATAGCCGAAATGATACTTAAGGAAAAACCAGATAAAATCCTGCTCGATGAAGATATTGTGGAATTGCTTAAAGAGCGAAATATTACCGTAGCCAGGCGTACAGTCGCTAAATACCGTGAGGCTATGGGCATAGCCTCCTCGCCAAAACGTAAACGAGAGAAGCAAAACGCCCTATAATTTTATGTAATTACAAATGCTTATATCTTTTGATGGTTTGTAATAATCCTTTCACGGAAGCTTCACACAATTTTTTTGGCAAGTTTGCTATTATAGCTATTATGGAAAAAATATATCCCGAAACCGAGCAAGATAATAAAAATCTCAAGATGCACCCAGGCGATGTGATCGTTGATGGCATGGTTGTGCCGCAGCATGTAATTTTTGAACTTAAAAAGAATAATTTATCGGTGGATAATTTTAGTAAAGGTGAACTTGAGGATATAATTATAGCATGTTCTAAGGATGGGGCTTTGGTAGACGACCATGAAGGCGGTACACTGCGCGACAAAATGCTATTAACTGAAACAGAACGCAGTCGGCAAAGAAACAAAAAAAGCTGGGTTGAAAGATGTTGCCCGGAAGGCCATGATTGTGAAGAGCACCGGAAAAAAATTAAAGAGGAACGAAAAGCCAGAAAATCAGGCCATCACGTTGTAGAAAGCTGCTGAATATACTATTTTGGGGCTGTCCCAGATAACTAGTTAAGAAGTTTCTTAACCCATTGTTTTAGTTGCTTTAGTTGCGATTGAGGATTTGGGTTATTAAATCTCCATTCGCATTCCTTCAAAAATAATA
>JBDHUC010000022.1:0-37140 GCA_039808985.1 Alphaproteobacteria bacterium
TTCACCGACTTTGTAGAGCGATCATCAACTAATCTATTTTCACCCGACCGCAGGATAGGCGCAATGGCAAGCGCTAATGGCGAGCTAGCGCCTATAGGTTTCTGGACAGCATCTCTTGGCGCATTCGGCAGCGGCACAGCCAGCACTGCAAGCACCGACGATGAATCACGCGATATTACGGGCAGACTCACCTGGGCACCAATCGCAGGAAAGACCGAAGCTCTGCATCTTGGCATTGCCGGAAGCCACAGGATACCAGATTCCGCAACTGATTCATTCAGCTTTTCTTCACGCGCCGAAAACCAGCTATCCAGCGCATCTTCCGACCTTTCAGTAAACACCGGCACTATAACCAATGTTGACAGCGTGAATCTGTTAGGGCTTGAAGCAGCAGCAGTATACGGCCCGGCCTCATTGCAGGGCGAATACGTACGCGCCGCCGTAAATCGCAACACAGGCATCGAACCAACTTTTGGCGGATATTATGTAGAAGCATCTTATTTCATTACCGGTGAAAGCCGGAACTATAATGCGGCAACCGGCAGGTTTGATCGTGTAAAACCAAAATGGCCGGTGAATTTTAAAAGCGGAAATTATGGCGCGTGGCAGGTCATGGCAAGATATAGCAACCTGGATTTGAATGACAAAACCTTCCATGGCGGGGAGCTGCGCGATACTACACTTGGCATAAAATGGCTGCCTAACAGCAATATAATGATTACTGCAAACTATATCATGTCAAACAGCGATAATTTCGCGGTTACACCAAACGATGACCCTAAAATATGGATATTACGCACCCAGTTTGACTTCTAAACCATAGTGGGAACATTAAATTCTCCAGAAACAACATACTGTAAAATAATATTTTTATTAAATTGCAAATTAATTTATCAGTTTGTTAATACTGGCATTATATAGTCGTATAAGTAAATAATTATACAACTGAACCTATGGGCACCCACTTACCATCGCTGAAGCTGGCAATTTTTTCCGGGCTTTTGACCTTCGTAGCAGTTTTAGCAAGCAGTTACGTATTATATTTTTATGCGCTCCAGGCAGTAAAAGGCGATATTGAAGAATATCTGGAAAGCATAGCTACAGCAGTTTCAAAACAGGTAGATGGCGACCTGCATTCAAAACTTATTTCTTCGGATCAGGAAAACACTCCACTATATTTAAAACAGATTGCAAAATTAGATAACGTCAAAAAATTATTCCCGAATATACACTATGTATATACCTGCATCATGAAGGATGGCGATGTTTATTTTATTCTCGACCCGACACCGCCAGGAATTTTCGAAAATAATGTGGAAACCAAATCACACATTATGGATAAGTATGATGAGGCTAAGAACGAACCCGCTATTATGGAAGCTTTTGCCAAGCACCATAAAACATTCCTGAGCAAACCATACACAGACAGATGGGGCAGCTTCATATCCGCCTATATGCCTTTTTATAACAGCAAAGGCGAGTTCGCTGGCATTGCAGGGGTTGATATTGACGCCAAGAAATATTCCGCAAAAATAGCACGAATAGACCAGGCAGAGATAATCTGTATTTTCATAGGATTTATAATTTCCATTCTCACCGGCTATGTAATATATAAGAAGAACATACACATCAGGACAATTACTGACAGCCTGAAGGAAAGCGAGCAACGCTTTTCACTTGTTATCGAGGGCATGAATGATGGTATATGGGACTGGACAGACATAACCAAAGACGAAGAATACTGGTCGCCACAATTCAAGAAACTTCTTGGTTATGCAGAAGATGAAATCAAAGCCAGCTATTCTGCATTTCATGAACTGCTCCATCCCGATGATGTAGATAAGGTAAAATCCGCAGCCTACGATCATTTTGAAAAAAATATCCCATTCAATATCGAATGCCGCCTGCGCAAGAAAAATGGAGAATATTGCTGGTTCCGTGCAAAAGCAACCACAGTCCGTGACAAAAACAACAAACCAATACGAATGGTCGGCTCTATACGCGATATAACCCAACGCAAGGACGGAGAATCAAAATTACGCGATTACGCTGACCAGATGGAATCAAAAAGCCGAGAACTTGCTATAGCCAAAGAACAGGCGGAGCAGGCCAACAGTATGAAATCTGATTTCCTTGCCAATATGAGCCATGAAATCCGCACACCAATGAATGCGGTAATCGGAATGACCAGCATGTTACTGGAATCCGACCTGCAGCCAGACCAGCGCAAAAAACTGGATATAATCCACCATTCCGGCGAAGCTCTCCTGGAGATTATCAACGATATTCTTGACATCTCAAAGATTGAAGCGGGAAAAATGGATCTTGAACCTATAGCATTTAACCTGAAGGCGACACTTTCTGATATAGTCAGCCTTCTCACACCGAGAGCCAATGAGAAAGGCATAAAAATAGACCTGCAATATACACAAGATACCCCGGATTGGGTAATGGGCGATGCCGGCCGCATCCGCCAGATACTTATAAACCTTATAAGCAATTCAATAAAATTTACTGATTTTGGCCAGGTTCTTGTGAATGTTCAAGCCATACGCGCAAACGCACAAAACGCTACTTTAAGGTTTGATGTTATTGACACCGGTATAGGTATATCAGAGGAAACACAGAAAAAATTATTTGAAAAATTCACGCAAGGAGATTCATCCACCACCCGTAAATACGGGGGAACCGGACTGGGGCTTGCCATATGTTACCGTCTGGTAAAATTAATGGGTGGCGATATAGGAGTTAAAAGCAAGGAAAAAGAGGGAAGCACATTCTGGTTCACTCTTAATCTGCCATTATGCAAAAGCGAAGATGCCGTGGATAATGCTGAGCATCAAATCGCCAGTAAGGCAATAACCTTAAGCAATAACCATATATTAGTTGGAGAAGATAACAGCATAAACCAGGCCATGATTACACAAATGCTGGAAATGATTGGCTGCACCGTAGACATTGCATGCAATGGCCAGGAAACTATAGATATGCTGAAAAAAAATGATTACGATCTTGTACTTATGGATTGCATGATGCCAAAAATAAACGGCTATGATGCAGCACGGCTTATCAGGAAAATGGATGGCGACAAAAAGAATATAATTATTATCGCATTAACTGCTAATGCATTGCAGGGCGACAGGCAGGAATGCTTAAACGCCGGGATGAATGATTATTTGAGCAAGCCTCTAAGGAAACAGGAGTTACAAGCTACATTAGCTAAATGGCTTACCGCAAAGCCTGCAATTGCAGATAACACTACAAATTCCGGTACTCAGAAAGAAAAGGAAGATGGGGCAATACATATTAGCGAACTATCCGATATAATAGATATATCATTATTAAATAGCTTTCTGGATATAGTAGGCGATGACGCGGCTAACATATTACACAAGCATTGCGAAGATGCAAAAAATTATATTAAAAATATAAAAAAGGCGGCATTTGAAAAGAATTATACTGAAATGCATAATGCCGCCCATCCGCTTAAATCTTCAAGCAGGTATATAGGCGCAATAGAAGTCATGAAAATAGCGCAGGAGATTGAAGAAGCAGGCAGATCAGGAAATGGCGATATTTCCTTATTACGCAGCTTAATTGAAAGGCTTGAGTCAGAACAAAAACTAGTTATCAAATATATAAATAAAAATTTTACCAGGCGGCTATATGCAAGTAATAAAAAAAGATATTCTTAATTCCCGCATCCTGATAATTGAGGACGACCATGTTGGCCGCGCCATGCTTAAAGGCATATTCAAAAGTAAGGGTTTTACCAATATAGAGGAAGCCGCAAACGGCGAGGAAGGTTTGAAAAAAATACGGTCTTATCGCCCTGACCTGGTATTAATGGATGTCATAATGCCTGAAATGGATGGGGTTGAATGCTGCAAATTAATCCGCAATGATGAAGATCCGCATATTGCAAATATACCTGTTATTTTCCAGACTTCCTTAGGCGGCATATCAGATAAAGCCAGGTTTTTTCAGGCTGGGGCAACAGATTATTTGTGCAAGCCTGTTGACCCCCATGAAATTACAGCGCGCGCCATAGTACATTTAGAACGGGAAGTAATGTTAAGGCACCTGCGCGATTTCAAAACCAGGATTTTATACGAAATAGAAACGGCGCGTTCCACGCAGGAAATACTAATCCCAGGCAATAATAATATCCTGGAGATGGAAAAAGACTACAACATGCAGATATGCGGTTATTACCAGTCATGCTCGGAACTGGGCGGGGATTTCTGGGGTATGAAAAGCATCTCCAATGATGAACTGGCGATTTATATGGTGGATTTTTCAGGGCATGGCGTAAATGCAGCATTGAATGTTTTTCGCCTGCATGCGCTTATGCACGCATCTATGGCAATGGCCTACATGCCGGGAGCATACCTTACCTATATTAATGCAATTCTTGCTCCGATGCTGCCTGTTGGCCAGTTCGCAACCATGTTCTATGGTGTAATAAACAGAAAAAAGAATTTACTTACTTACGCATCGGCAGCGGCGCCATCCCCTATATTATTCAGCAAACGGGATATGACGCATATATTGCTGGAAAGCACAGGAACTGTGCTTGGAGCGTTCAAGGATACTACGTACCAGACGATAGAAACAACCATAAATTCCGGGGATTGCCTGTTGCTTTACAGCGATGCCCTAACTGAAACCTGTAGTGACAATGGTGAAATGCTGCCCGCTGACTACTGGATAAAGTCATTCATGTCCAATTTTCGGGAAGATAAAGACGGATGCCGCGAATCATTTACTTCCATGCTTGAAACCTTCCATAAAAAATGCGGCCCAAACCTGCTGGATGACCTTTCCCTTAATGCCTATTTCATAAAATAGCCAAGAATTCGCCTGCTACGCGGCATAAAATCGGGCTTCCATCCTTGATTTTAATAGTTATTATGTGTGATTTTACACATAATTACTATAACTTGATACAAATCAATATGCCATTACTTCAGGCGGTTATATTCCCGGACAAGGTATAAAGAATGGAATCATTATTAGCGCATTGCACCGCGGCATTTTCCCAGCATAAGGGATTGTTCGCGGTATTTTTTCTTGGTGGATTAACAGGCAGTATCACCCACTGCCTTGCCATGTGTGGCCCTCTGGTCGCATGTCAGGCTGCCTGCGGAGGCAAGTGCGGCAAGCGTATAAGCAATGGAACTCAATGGGGATATCACGCTGGCCGCCTCCTGACTTATGGTGGACTTGGCTTTTTATCCGCCCTTCTTTCCAGGCAGCTTTCTGCATTTTCCTTCTGGCCATACCTCTCGTCATTAATGCTGGTTATGGCAGGAATAATATTCCTTATAAGCGGCTTAACCGCTTCAAATCATCACTTATTTACAATTTCCACCACAAGCACCTTCCTTCGCGGCATCATGATGGGATTTATGCCTTGCGGTCTGCTTTATGCCGCTTTAATGATGGCAGCGACCCTGGCAACGCCATTGTCAGGCATGTTTGCAATGTGGCTGTTTGTTTTTGGTACAATGCCTGTACTTATAGTTGCAAGTATGGGAACAGAAATTATAACAAAAAAATGGCAACACGCTATTAATCGCATTGGACATATGATAATGGCATTTAACGGGCTTTCACTTCTGGTGATGGCCACAAAAATTATGAGGTAACGGAATGCAATCTGAATTTAATGTAATGCCAAAATATAATTATGATATAGTGAAAAAATTTACTATTGCCGCCTTGTTCTGGGGTGTGGTTGGCATGCTGGTAGGAGTGCTGATCGCTCTGCAGATGGCATTCCCATCACTTAATCTTGAGCCATATTTTACTTTTGGCCGCTTGCGTTCGGTACACACTTCAGGCGTGATTTTCGCCTTTGGCGGCAACGTGTTGATAGGAACCAGCTATTTCGTAGTACAGCGGACCTGCCGTGCGCGCCTGTGGAATGCAAAGCTCGCGAATTTTACCTTCTGGGGGTATCAGGCATTTATCATAATGGCGGCCCTGGGCTATGTGCTTGGTATCACGCAAAGCAAAGAATATGCTGAACCGGAATGGTATGCGGATTTATGGCTGACTATTGTGTGGCTAGCGTATTTGCTGATTTATTTGATGACTCTTGCCAGACGCGAGGAGCCGCATATTTATGTCGCAAATTGGTTTTATCTTGCCTTTATCGTTACTATTGCAATCCTGCATCTGGTCAATGGCGTTGCTATCCCTGTATCCGGCCTGGGCGCAAAAAGTTATCCGATATGGGGCGGGGTACAGAGCGCACTGATTCAATGGTGGTATGGGCATAACGCGGTTGGCTTCTTCCTGACTGCTGGTTTCCTTGGGATTATGTATTATTTTATTCCTAAGCGCGCTAACCGTCCCATTTATTCTTACCGGCTTTCAATCGTACATTTCTGGTCCCTTATTTTTATTTATATCTGGGCTGGCCCTCATCATTTACATTATACGGCGCTGCCTGACTGGGCACAGACACTTGGCATGACATTTTCGATTATGCTGTGGATGCCAAGCTGGGGCGGTATGCTAAATGGCATAATGACGCTATCTGGCGCCTGGAACAAGCTGCGCGATGATGCCGTATTACGCTTTATGGTTGTAGCCCTGGCCTTTTATGGAATGAGTACATTTGAAGGCCCGCTTATGTCCATCAAGGAAGTCAATGCTCTGTCGCATTATACCGACTGGACGATTGGACATGTGCATTCAGGAGCCCTTGGCTGGGTAGCATTCATAAGCTTTGGGGCGATTTATCATATTATTCCTGTATTGTGGAAGAGGAAGGAAATGTACTCGATGCGCCTTATCAATGTACATCTATGGGTCGCAACCATCGGCATAGTTCTTTATATAACTTCAATGTGGGTGGCGGGAATTATGCAGGGCCTCATGTGGCGCGCTTATGACTCCATGGGTTTCTTAGAATACTCATTTGTAGAAACGGTGGAAGCCATGCACCCTATGTATATTATCCGTGCCCTCGGTGGCCTGCTTTACTTATGCGGGATGCTTATAATGGTATATAATTGCTATAAGACAATTGCCGGATGCCCACAGGAAAACAACTCCCTACAGGGCAGCAAGGAGGTGTCCCATGTTTAATCATACTAAACTGGAAAAAAGTTCTATATGGCTGCTTATCGGCACAGTAATTGTGGTTTCCATTGGTGGCCTTATTGAAATCGTGCCCCTGTTCAGGATTGAAACCACGATTGAAAAAGTCAGCGGTATGCGGCCATATACGCCATTGGAATTAGCAGGACAGAATATTTATATACGTGAAAATTGTGCGTCCTGCCACAGCCAGCAGATTCGTCCGCTTCGTGACGAGGTGGAGCGCTATGGCCACTATTCACTTGCAGCAGAAAGCATGTATGATCATCCATTCCTTTGGGGTAGCAAGCGTACCGGGCCGGATTTGGCGCGTGTTGGCGGAAAATATTCCGATGAATGGCATGTTGCGCATCTTAAAAATCCTCGCGATGTAGTTCCGGAATCTATTATGCCAACCTATAGCCATATGATGAATCAAGGAGTTGACCTTCGTGATATTTCACAGCATTTACACACGCTTCGTAAAGTTGGCGTGCCGTATACTGATGAGATGATAGATCAGGCATATAACGATGCAATGGCACAGGCGCATCCTGACACGGATGCCAGCGGCCTTATCAAGCGGTACGGTAAAAAAGTACAGCAGCGCGATTTTGATGGCCAGCCTGAGTTTACTTCTGAAATGGATGCGCTGGTAGCATATCTGCAAACCCTAGGCACACTGGCCGATATAAAAGATTACCAGCTCCAGGAAGAGAGTAAGAAATGACCGGTATAATAGCCACATACGCCCCTACCATAGGGTTATTGTTTTTCTTTACTGTTTTTACCTTAATTGCCGCATGGGCTTACAAGCCATCAAATAAAAACAACTTGCAGCAACTTGGCGAAATTCCCCTAAAGGATGATAATTATGGCATATAAAAAAGAAATAGACCAGCATTCCGGCGTAGAAACTACCGGCCATGAATGGGACGGGATCAAAGAATTAAACAATCCTGCGCCACGCTGGTGGTTGTGGGTATTCTTTGTAACCTGCATATGGGCATTTGGTTATTGGGTTGTATATCCTGCCTGGCCAACTCCTTCAGGAAACACAAAGGGCAATGCCAACTGGACATCCTATAAAAAACTGAAAGCAGAGCAGGCCGAAATTACAGAGCTGCGCGGTGCGTTTTCTAATAGGATAAAAACCAGTTCATTACAGGAAATACAGTCTGATCCAGATCTGTATGCCTTTGCAGTTGCAGGCGGGAAAACCATGTTCAAGGAAAATTGCGCAGCCTGCCATGGCACAGGTGCACAGGGAGGGCGCGGCTACCCAAATTTAAATGACGATGATTGGTTATGGGGGGGCACGCTCGATGATATTTACCATACAATCAAAGTTGGCATACGTTCGAATCATGAAGAAACCCGTACTTCACAAATGCCTGCGTTTAAGGATATTTTAAAACCAGCAGAGATTTCAATGGTAGCTGATCATGTCCTAAGCCTCTCTGGTAAAAAAGACGATACCCCAGAAGGCGCAGCAATTTTTAAACAGAATTGCTCCTCCTGCCACGGCGACACGGGACATGGAGGGCGGCAATTCGGCGCACCAAACCTCGCAGATGCCATATGGCTCTATGGCGGGGATAAAACCAGCATCGTAGCGCAGATAAGCAACCCCCGACATGGCGTTATGCCGACATGGGAAAGCCGCCTGCCCGATGAAACTATAAAACAACTCGCCATTTATGTACATTCGCTGGGTGGTGGGGAAACGGCCGAACCTAATAAATAAGGACAGATAGCAGGAACCAATGGCTGCACCAATCAAGCTTTTTGAGAAGCAAAAGAAAATTTATCCGCGCCGTGTTTGGGGTAAGTTTCGCAAACTGAAATGGCTTTCCATGCTCATGCTTCTTACCATTTACTATGGCGCGCCATGGTTGCGCTGGAACCGTGGCGAATCAGCTCCCGATCAGGCAATCCTCATTGATATGCAGCATACACGCGCTTATTTTTTTGGTCTGGAAATATGGCCACAGGAAGTCTATTACATAACAGGGATTTTAATCCTGGCCGCAGTTGGGCTGTTCTTTGTAACCTCACTTTTTGGCCGGGTCTGGTGCGGCTATGCCTGCCCACAAACCGTATGGACAGATTTATTCGTATGGGTGGAACGCATTGTCCAGGGCGATCGTAATGCACGAAAAAAACTCGATGAATCACCATGGAACTTTGATAAAATCCGCAAAAAAGGTTTAACACATATTATCTGGTTAATAATTGGACTATGCACCGGTGGGGCCTGGGTTTTTTATTTCAACGATGCACCAACATTACTCGACCAGATCATCAACTTCGATGTGCCATGGAGCGTAGGAGGCTGGATTTTAGGCCTCACTTTTTCCACCTATCTAATGGCTGGTTTTGCACGCGAGCAGGTCTGCACCTATATGTGCCCATATGCACGCTTCCAATCCGCGATGTTTGACAAAGACACGCTCATAATTGCTTACGATCAGGAACGCGGCGAACCAAGGGGAAAACACAAGGCAGGGGATAGCTGGGAAGGCAAAGGCCATTGTATTGATTGCGATTCATGCGTGGTGGTTTGCCCTATGGGCATTGACATACGTGATGGTTTGCAGATGGAGTGTATCGCTTGCGGGTTATGCGTTGATGCATGCAATAATGTAATGGAAAAAATAGGCCTTCCAGATGGCTTAATACGCTATAATACGGAAAGCAAAACCAGATTTAACCCTTTCCGCCCCCGCACCTTCTGGTATGCAGGCATTATCAGCATAATAGCTGGATTGATGCTCTATTCACTGCTCACACGCTCACCGCAGGAATTAAGCGTCATTCACGATCGCAACCCACTGTTTGTAAAACTTTCTAACGGTGATATACGTAATGGCTATAACATCATTATCCTTAATAAATCCCATGAAGACAAAATATTCAGCCTGAATTTAAAAGGCATTGACGGCGCGGACGTCCGTGTCCAGGGCAATAATGATATAGCATCTGGTAATTTATCGGTGTTTGCAAACAGTGTTGGGCATTTCAGGGTATTCGTCACCGCTGCCAAACAACATGAAACGCGCGAAGAAATTGAATTCATAATTGAAGATAGCGCAAGTAAACGGGTAAGCAAAACAGAAACCATTTTTGTGAGCGAAAGCAAATGAGTGGGCAGAAGGCAACATTAAAAGGCAAAAGAGTATTTTTTTACTTCTTTATGTTTTTTGGGTTTATTGCAACTGTAAATGCGGCAATGATTATACTCGCCACTCGTACACATCCAGGCATAGTTACCGAGCATCCATATGAAAAAGGGCTTGCGTATAACAAAATAGTAAATGCGGAAACAGAACAGGAAAAATCAGGCTGGCATGGGGATATATCGCTTCGGGGACAGGATATAATATTTTCTCTGCGCGATGCACAGAATAAAATAATCACCCCCAACCAGGCAACAGCCATAATCTCACGCCCCACACAAGCCGGCATGGATTTTGAAGTAAAATTAAGCTATGGTGAAGCACAGGTTTCATTTCCAGAAAAAGGCTTGTGGGAGGTGCGCGTGTTTGCAAACATAGATGACAAAGAATATCAGCAGGCTAAACGCTTGGTCATACAATGATTCCCAGGCATTTCATCAATAACGAGGAAAACGGGAATCATAGCCTGAACCTGCTTATAGACGGTATGCATTGCCCAAGCTGCGTAGCGATTATTGAAAATGCGCTCAAGAAACAGGAAGCAGTAATTTCAGCACGGCTTAACCTCTCTACTAAACGATTGCATATTATATGGAACGGCCCTCTGGAATATGCCGATAGCCTGGTAGGCATTATTAACGGCATGGGATATAATGCCATGCCTTTCGACCCTGAAACTGCCGAAACCGAGCAGAAAAAAGAAGAAAAATTCTTATTACGCTGCTTGGGGGTTGCAGGATTTGCCAGTGGCAACCTCATGCTTTTTTCTGTTCCTCTATGGTCAGCGGACATAGCTGAAATGGGCGGCGCGACACGCACATTTTTCCATTGGATACAGGCTTTCATTGCCGTTCCTGCAATTATCTATTGTGGGCTGCCGTTTTACCGTTCAGCCTGGCGGGCAGCCAGGGAATTTAAAACCAATATGGATGTGCCAATTTCCGTGGCAGTGATCCTTGCAACAGTTATGAGTTTTTTTGAAACCATAACCTTTGGCCGGCATTCCTATTTCGATTCAGCAGTGATGCTGCTGTTTTTCCTGCTTATCGGACGCTACCTCGATGCCCGTGCGCGTGGCCGTGCCCGTTCAGCAGCGCATGATTTACTACAGATGATGACTGGATTTGCAACACAGCTTAAAGATGATGGCAGCCAGGAAACCATCCCACTTTCTGAAATAAAAGAAGGCATGACGCTGCTGGTTGCAGTAGGCGAGAAAATAGGCGCAGATGGCAGGATAATAAAGGGTGATTCAGAACTCGATACCAGTCTTATCACCGGAGAAACCATGCCGCAGAAAGTTGGCATTGATGCAATGGTTTTTGCCGGAACTATAAATATTGCCGCCCCAATAACTATAATCGTTACAAAGCCCGGAGAGCGTTCATTGCTGTCTGAAATCATAAAGCTTATGGAAACTGCCGAACAATCACAGGCAAAATATGTAACGGTGGCTGAAAAAATTTCCACCTGGTATACGCCGGTGGTGCATATACTTGCTGCCGCCACATTCATTGGCTGGTATTTTTATGGCGGGTTAGCCTGGCAATTGGCACTGCTTTATGCCGCTACGGTGCTTATTATCACCTGCCCATGCGCGCTGGGACTTGCAGTTCCGGTTGTACAGGTGCTGGCCAGCGGGATTTTGATGCGAAATGGCATACTTATAAAATCCGGCAGCGCGCTGGAGCGCCTGGCAAAGATCACTTATGCAGTATTTGATAAGACAGGCACGCTAACTATTGGCAGGCCTGCGCTATTAAACCAGGATGATTATACGCCGCAACAATTGCAACTCGCTGCCTCACTTGCATCTCACAGCAAACACCCCTTATCGCAGGCTGTTTTAGCTGCCTATCACGGCCCTTTGCTGGCTATCGAAGCCAAAGAGATTGCTGGTTGCGGCATCGAAGCTGAAGGCATTAAGCTTGGCAAGGCTGCATGGTGCGGCATGCAGGCATCTGCTGATGATGCGTTGGAATTATGGCTGGTAAATAAAAATGAAAAACCAATACGCTTCATATTTACCGACCAGTTGCGAAGTGATGCGAAAACGGTTATTGCCACACTGGAGGCAGAACATATTGCCACCGAATTACTTTCCGGTGACAGGCCACAGCTTGTCGCAAAAATAGCAGCAGAGGTTGGGATTGATAATGCAAGCGCTGAACTTTCACCAATTGAAAAATGCAATAGATTAGGTGCCCTGAAAGCCAGTGGCAAAAATGTGCTAATGGTAGGAGATGGCCTGAATGACGCGCCATCGCTTGCTTCCGCCTATGTTTCCATGTCACCGTCCAGCGCCATGGATATAACTCAAAATGCAGCGGATATTGTATTTCAGGGCAACAAGCTCTCACCAATCATTACCGCATGGCGCATAGCTAAATTTTCACAAACATTGGTAAAAGAAAATTTTGCCCTCGCTATTTTATATAACGTGATCGCAATTCCGCTAGCGGTTGCAGGAATGGTAACGCCCCTGATTGCTGCTATAGCTATGTCCAGCTCATCACTTCTGGTTATCGCTAATGCAATGCGCCTGAACTGGATAAAGGATACAAAATGAGTATTTTACTATATCTTATACCTATTGCCTTTACGCTTGGGCTTGCAGGACTCGCGGCATTCCTTTGGGCAGCAAGAAACGGCCAGTTCGAGGATTTAGACGGAGCACCACACCGCATATTAAATGACGATGAGTAGAGCACTCATTAAACAGCATAATGCATTGCGTTATATTACGCAGCGGTTTTCAACAAATTAAACAGCTCATCCTTTAAGTTCAGCCGCTGTTTCTTTAACTGCTCCAGATGCTCATCAGTAGTTGCTTCAACCCCTGATTCTATACGGTGAACCATATGTTCCACAGAGTCATATTCATCGAATAACCGCGCAAAATGATTATCAGATGTTTTAAGCTTGTGAATACGCTCGCGCATTTCCGGGAATTCCTTTATAAGGCTGTGATTCTCAAGTGGCATGGCTACTCCTTTAGTTATTCTTAAGGTAACTTAATCTAAAAATATTTTGGTTCTTGATACAAATCAAGGTACAGAATTATACTATCTATATATTATAGCATCCACCAAAATAAGGATGATATATGAAAAAAGTGACTTTATGTCAGCTTTCACCTAATGCAGCAGCAAAAAATACGTTTTCTGCTGGCTATTACAAACCTGGCTTTGTGATTCAGGCACATGTGCCTGATGCCGGTTTCCTGCTCTAATTATGTCCGGCTGCGTTATTACCCAGGTTAAGGCAGAAAAGGCCTGCTCAGGCAAATGCATGAATAACAGGGCATGTGAAAAACAGCCAAATATATTGGTTGTTGCTGCATGCGAAGGAATGATCTCGCTATTTGAGAAACACCAAGATGGCCATGTAGCTTTATTAGCTAATGTTGAAAGTAATGTATTTTCCAAGATGGAGGAATTCCATAACATACTTATAGCTGCCGATGAAAACCAGTCGCTGGGAAAACTAATTATAGTTGGGGCAAAAGGTGATATTGCCTGGATGCACGCCGCGCTGCCATCTGCTATAGCAATACACGTAGCAGCAGAAATAGAATATCCTCTTATATCCGGCTGGTTTAAACAACCATCACATCTGGCATATGAGCTGGAGCAGGTACTTTCCGCTTAATAAACTGATGCATCAGCCTCGCAAAGCCCGGATTCCGAACAACTGTTACAAACAAAATCACGCAAACGGCTAATATTATCTATAATAATAGTGTGGCCCTTTAAAACAACTCCAAGAACCTTGAGCTGCTGCTGACTGCGCGACAAGGTTTCTGGTTTCATTCCAAGATAGGATGCCAGTATATTTTTATCGACAGGAATTTGCAGGGTTTTAGCTCCCTCTGCCTGGTTTTGGCATAGACGCAACAAAAAACACCCAAGCCGTTGCGCCGCCGACATAGTGCTCATATGCTCCAATTTCAATTGAGCCTGTGCCGTACGCCTGCTAAACATAGACATTATATGCGCAGAAAGCGAAGCGTCCTTGGCGATCAATCTCCTAATCACCTCTGCAGGAATCATAGCCAGATCAGCATCAGAACTAATAATCTGGGCGTTATACGGGTAATTTGCGCGCATAAACAATGCGGCCTCCCCAAACATATCATCCTCTGAACAAAGGCTTATGATGGTTTCCTTGCCATCTGGCGTTAGCCGCGTAAGCTTCACCCAACCTCGATATACCAGCCATAAATTACCGGCAGAATCGCCATGATGAATTACAACTTCGTCCTTATGGTATGATTTGTGACGCAAATTAGGCGCAATTATATTCCACGCATCAGGGCTATCATCAAAAAGTCGATGCGGCAAAATCTCGCGCGCCTGTTTTACATCTGGTTTAATCATAGGGTAACATTATAGATGGCGCATGATAAATAGCAAGCAGCTACAACGACCTACAAATAATTGTGCCCCATGAAACCCTTAGTTGAAAATAAAATTCAAACCCATACTGGAAATCTTAAGATAACAGCCACAAGGCACTGATTTCCTGGGGGTTCCCCATACATCTAAAGACTCGGTAATTTCCAGCTATAATGATAGGCGATTAGCCTGAGTAGCAACGCGCCTGTAAATACGGCCAGCAAACTCGTATGGCTTATCATTTGCGCCATACCAAGCAAATAAATTGCAATTGCCACCACTATCGCAATACTGCCATAAAACCCGCTATGAAGTACATCAGGTATCCTGTTCACCATAATATCGCGCAGTATCCCGCCTCCTGCCGCCGTAAGGAATGCGAGCGTTACAAACCCAAAAAACGTGGCTTTTATTTCCAGCGCAACCAGCGATCCCGTTATCGCAAATGCCACAAGGCCAACAGCATCAGCGAATACATATAACCAGCGGTTTTCGATTGCCCCTTTATGATGTAGCTTAAGCGCACCCGCAATCACAGTAACGGAAAACGCCACCAGGAACGGTTCATTGCCAAGCAGAATACTTGGTGGGCGATTCGCAAGCACATCCCGCAAAATTCCGCCGCCATTAGCAGTAAGAAATGCAAGGATGAATAACCCCATCCAGTCCAGCCTGTTGCGCGCGCCAACCAAAAAACCCGACAGCGCAAAGGCAATTCCACCTGCAAGAGAGGCAAAATATATAGCTTGCGCCTGCATCAATAATTCCATAGGCATATTTGCAGAGTCTGTCATAGTGGCTAAATATAGGCTTGTTATGCTAATAATATAATACTATTTTTAACCTTACCATATTAACCCATCACCACAATAAGGATTGGCAATCCCCCTCCCCACTTGGGAGTCGCCATTATGAGCACTATTTCAAACGCTATTTTAGCCTTCAGCATGTCAGCCGATGCCTTTGCTGCATCTATAAGCAAGGGCGTTATGCTGCGAAAGCCTAAAATCAAAGATGCCCTGCGCATTGGAATGATATTTGGGGCGGTTGAAGCATTAACACCAATTATAGGCTGGCTGGTTGGAATTGCCGCCAGTAAATCCATCGAATCAATCGACCACTGGCTGGCATTTTCTATCCTGTTTTTTATAGGCGGGAAAATGATATTCGAGAGCGTCCAGAAAGCACATAAGGAACGCCGTGACTCATACAAAACCAGCCTTTTGGTACTTACCGCCATCGGCACAAGCATTGATGCCATGGCCGTAGGTGTAACCATCGCCCTGCTTGACGTAAATATATTGGTAATGGCCGCAATGATAGGCACTGCAACCTTCACAATGTCTTCTATAGGAATCATGACCGGCCATTATATTGGCACCAGGGCTGGAAAAATTGCAGAAATGCTGGGTGGGCTCTGCCTGATTGCCATAGGCACGAATATACTTTTAGAACATCTGGGAATTTTTTAGTTATAATCTACAGGTTTCTATAGAAAAAACAGATCAGTCCTTATTAAGAATATATAAAAAGAAAGGCTATAAATGACCAATGAAATGCCACCGTGCCCTAAATGCCAATCTCCATACTCCTACGAAGATGGAGCACTTCTGATTTGCTCGGAATGCGCCTATGAATGGCCAAAAGATTCGCAAAATGGTCTGGCGGCCGAAACCAGGATAGTTCGCGATGCGCATGGTACAGAACTGCAAGACGGGGATACCGTAACAGTTATAAAGGACCTTAAGGTAAAAGGCTCTTCCAATGTTGTAAAAGTAGGCACCAAGGTCAAAAACATACGCCTTGTCGATGGCGATCACGACATTGATTGCAAGATACCAGGAATAGGGGCTATGGGACTTAAATCAGAATTTGTAAAGAAGGTTGCTGATTAAGTTTAGGTATTTAGCCATTCCGCACCATAGATAAAAACTGATCTACCTCATTGGTCAGGGACTCGGCTTGCTTTGACAGCTCCCTGGATGCCTGCAACACCTGCGAAGAAGATTGCTCTGCATGTGCCGTAGAACGAGAAACAGTATCAAGGTTTAGCGTTATAACCTGCGCTCCTTTGGCTGCCGATTGCATATTCTTTGCTATTTCATTTGTTGTTGCCGATTGCTCTTCAACTGCCGCTGAAATAGCCCCTGAAGCACCAGAAATATCGGACGCAGAGCTTTTGATTCCTTTCAGGGAATCAGCAATTTCTTTAGAAGCAACATTCATTTCTTCAATAACCGCCCTGATCCCTTCTACAGATTTATTCGCCTGGCTGGCAAGATTCTTCACTTCGTTTGCAACAACTGCGAACCCCTTACCAGCATCGCCAGCGCGCGCCGACTCAATTGTGGCGTTAAGCGCCAGTAGATTGATTTGCTCGGCAATATCTGAAATTATGACAATAACATCCTTAACCTTGCTTGTAGCAACGCTTAGTGATGTTGCCTGCTCATCCGCCATATCGGCCCTTCTTACAGAATCATTTACTAATACGCTGGAATTCTGCAATTGTACTGAAATTTCTCTAACTACTGCGGTTAGCTCTTCCGCAGCAGAAGCTACAGACTGAATACCAGTTGAGGTCTGTGTTGCGCCAACGGCAGCGCTTTGAGCCGTATCACTGGTTTCTTTCATAGTAGCAACCATACCCTCTGCCGTTTGCGACATTTTCTTTACAGCGCTGACTACGGCACTAACAATGCTCTTTACACTGCTTTCAAATTTGTCAGCCATTTCCTTCATTGCTGCGCGTTTCTGGATTTCCGTTTCCGCACGCACCGCTTCTTGCTGGCTGTTTAGCTTTGCAACTTCATGCAAGTGATTCTTAAAAATCTCTGCTGTGCGGGCAAGGTCGCCTATTTCATCACGACGGCTGTTATAAGGAATATTTGTATTCACTTCTCCATTAGCGATGCTGCACAGCACTTCAACCATTTTTTGCTGCGGCCTGAAAATTGAAAAGAAAGCGAAAATAGGTAAGCCCAGGCCTATTGCGAGCAGCGCGCCCAGCGTTACCCTTGTATAAACCTCTGATGATTTATGCAGCGAATTAGACCAGTCCATAATCAATTTTGTAGTCGCTTCCTGATCTTCTTCCAGCTTTGTAAACACACGGTTAAAATCCGGAAGCATTGCTACAGAGGAATCAAAATCAGGGGCGTTGCTTATTTTCCTGGCAAGGACTGTGTAGGCATTAACGGAATTCTTCACTTTAGCAAGCTGCTGTTTTATGTCATCTGGTATATTTTCACCGCTATTATCCTCGACATAGCCAATAAATTTACCCGACATGTCCTTAACTTCATCACGTGACTGCTCCAGAAGCTCACTATCATTTATTGTATGGGCGACAAGGGAACTATAAACGTTGCCGCGTATACCATCATGCACCATGTCGGCATTCATATGCCTCTGTATAACCCTAATCGCAGTATCCTGCTTATCTGCAGTATCAGAATCTTTTATTTTAAGAGCAATATTGCCAACTACTATCGCTATGAGCGTAGCCCCTAAAATCGCAAACTTTGTAGAAAGCCTCATACAACTCCTTTATATATTCCAAGATACATTCTTAAAAACAAGGGGATAGACATAAAAACCAGAACTTGCTGGCGTAGTTACTGCCATTTTAATTATAGAAGCTTTAACATTAAAACATTAACAGTAGGTGAATATCTTATAACTTTATTCAATTTTTAAAAAATATTTTCAAATCCAGCATCTCATTAACATCACCCAGAAAATTTGCATGCGCAGACAAGCTACTGGTGATGGCCGGACCGACTATTCATAGCACAACAACTGGCTTTAACGTTTTGGTTCCATGGCATCTTTGCCATAATGAAAGCCAATCCACAAAACCCGGTAACCCCGGCAACAGTTAAGCCAGCACCAATCAATCCTGTCAGCAGGAACCATTTTGGTGAAAATAGCGCCCCAAGTACACTGCCTGTAATCAGCAGCAAGCCAATAGTTAACTGAACTTGCCTGTCCAGCGGGAGAAATGCCTTGCCAGAGCTTGCCACGGTAAGGCCCGCTGCTCGCCATGCCTCAATTCCACCCTCTAGGTTATAAATATCAAGACCAGGATCTTCAGCCATAAGCTTTTCGCAAGCCGAGCCACCGCGCCCACCTTTGCGGCAATATATGACCAGCTTTTTACCGATATGCTGAGGAAGCAATGATTTGCTTACTTTCCCAAGCGGCAATAGAGTTGCCCCTGTGATATTTTCAGCAGCATGTTCTGCCGGTTCACGTACATCAACCAGCACGGCCTCATTATTATCCAGCCACATTTTTAATGTTTTCGTATCGACAGTCCTGAGCGCCATAATATTAGAATCTCCTAAAATAATTACACCTTGCGGCAATAGATGACATATAAAACAGAAAGTAAAGCCTGAGCCTCCATACTACAAATCCGGTAATATACTGAAAGCCCACGCTTGTCAGATGTAACCAGGCTGGCTTCACGCAGTCTGGCCAGATGCTGAGAAAGCGCAGATTGTGACAGGTCAACACATTCAGCAAGCTCCCCCACGGTCTTCTCACCGGCAACAAGGTGACAAAGAACCATCAGGCGGTTGGAATTTGCAAGCTGCTTCAACAACCCCTCAGCCGCCACAGCATTTTTTTTCATCTGCCCAATATCAAGAGTTCCTGCTTTATTATTCATACCGGCATTATATTAGAATTATCTAATATATACAAGATTATTAATTCTTGCTTATACTGGTAATTTTATAATCATCCTTTCCCTGCGGCTTTAGCATGAAAGACACAATATCGCCTTCCTTAGCACTCGAAATATCAACACTGCTATCAACAGTAAAATTCATGATCATGGCTGGCCAATTGAGTGATTTTATGGGGTCATGCCTGATTTTGATGGTGCGCTTATCAGCATCCACGCCTATTACATGTCCGGTTGCAGCAATTTCACCAGCGGCAGCCCCCTCGCCTGCTTCCAGATTCTTCGCCAGCTTGTGATGATCCATAATTTTAGTTTCGCCAGACCCGGATGCCTTACCCACAATCAAGACACCCTCCATCCCCAGTTTTTCATGAGGATGGCAGTGGAATTTATAAGTGCCTGGAACAGTAAACTTATAGGTGAATTTATCACCCGCCTTTTCGTGCATTGACGACATGATCATTTCATCAACCGCCTTTGGCTGACTTATGAACATAACTTCATGCAAAGAATCCTGAGCGTTCTCAAACGTAACGCTATCACTGGGTTGAATGGTAAGTTTATCCGGCGAAAAAAAATTCTGCTTTTTCGCATTTTCGTCTGTCACCTCCTTAATGATATAATCTTTAGAAAAAGCTGGTGTGACAGTCATTACCAGCGCTACAGTCAGTAATATATTTTTCATTATTCATTCCTTTTTCAGTTAATATTAAAACATTATCCTTAGCCCAACAGCGCCTACTAATTCATCCCTGTCTTCGCTATTCTTTTTAGATATTGATGCAGTTCCACCAAATTTCGTGCCATAATGCACATCGACATAAGGGGCGAATTTCCTGGTGAATTCGTAACGTGTTTGCAGCCCCACTTTGCCATCAGTTATTCCCGCGCCAATATCATGCTTCGATACTTTCCGGGCAGAAAGATTTATCTCAGCATAAGGTTGTAAAATTAGCTGCTGCGTGACGAGGAAATCATTTTCTTCGCGCAGCCGGGCAGTTACGTCACCATGCTGGCTCACAAAAATATGTGCTTCGGTTTCAAAAAAATATGGCGCAAGCCCATTAAAACCAAGAGTTAGATAGCTGGTGGATTCAGGCTTGGAATCATAGCGTATCCCTCCTTGCGCATCCCAGAATGTTGAAATATTACGGCTGTATAGCGCCCAGAATTCAGCACTTTCCAATTTTCCGTCTTTGCCTTCACCCTCGGTTTTCAGCCACAACTTGTTATCATCAGTGCCAATCCAGCCTTTCACATCCCAGCTTTGAACGGGAGTGCCATCACTTGTGCCGCCTATATCAGATTCGACACGAAACATATGGAATACCGCGCTGTCATGGTCACTCATCATATCACCGGCGAAGGCAGATTCTGAAATTAGAAACGCACAGCCTGCCAGTAAAAAATATTTAATGCGCATGACGACCTCCTTCAAGCTGAGTAGTATTTGCGGGAACATCCTCTGCCCTAAGTTTCGCCACAACCACCTGGCGCATCATGCCGCTGGCCATATGGTATAGCAGATGGCAATGGAACGCCCATTCACCGGGCTGATCGGCAGTAAGCAACACAGAATAAGACTGCCCCGGCGGGATAATCACCGTATGCTTGTTTGGCAGTTTGGACGCCGGTTGCCCGTTTTCCAGTTGCACAAACATACCATGCAGGTGCATTGGGTGCGCCATCATGGTTTCATTGGTAAAAGTAAGCCTGACACGTTCGCCAAACTTAAGATTTATGGGTTCTGCCTCTGGAAATGTTTTGCCGTTTATCGTCCAGATATAACGCTCCATGTTACCACCCAGCCGCACATCAATCGTGCGCGATGGCTGGCGCTGGTCTTTTTGGACACCAGCATAGCGCAAGTCGGCATAGCTAAGCGCCTTATCGCCCTGCGGCGTACCAGAATCTGCCCATCCGCTTTTCATATCGGCAGGTGTCATTTCCATGTCAGGATCATCTTTCATCATTTCTTCCATATTCATATCTCCCATTGTGAGTGTGGAGCGTTTGCGCTGCTTAGGGATTTCACCTTTCATACCCTCACGAGTAGCAAGCGTCCCAATCGCAAAACCGGTGCGGTCAATCGGCTCGGCAGCAATGGTGTATGCTTTATTTCTCTTCGGTGTTACAATCACATCGTAAGTTTCTCCAGGCGCAAAACGGAATTCATCCACCGCCACCGGCTCTACACTTTGCCCATCTGCCTGTATTACGTTCATTTTAAGGCCGGAAATACGCACATCGAATATAGACATAGTGCCAGCATTAATGAAACGCAGGCGCACCCGTTCGCCGGGCTTGAATAGCCCTGTCCAGTTTTGTTCAGGCGACTTGCCATTAACAAGGAACGTATAGCCCGTTACATCCGCAAGATCAGTGCGAGCCATACGCATCCCCCCCCAATCTTTGGCATCCTTCCACGCCTTATCCCAGCCCAGGTTTTTTACATCGCTGAAAAAATCACCCAGCGTGTAGCGTGCTGTCGCATAGTAATCCGATGATTTTTTAAGGTTACCGATAATATCCCCGGAATCCTCCTCTGAAAAATCTGACAGCAGAACCACGTAGTCGCGGTCGGCCCTTATTGGGTCTTTGCCTTTTGGCGCAACAATTATCGAGCCGTAATGCCCATCCTGTTCCTGCCCATTCGTATGCGAGTGATACCAGTATGTCCCAGCCTGCTTAAGCGGAAAACGATATGTAAAACTCTGCCCCGGCTCAATAGCGTTAAAGCCGTTAAAACCAGTAACCCCATCCATTGCGCCAGGCAGAATCAGTCCATGCCAATGAACTGACGTGGCTTCCTTCATGTTGTTGGTGACATGGATAATAGCCTCATCGCCCTCGGTAAAACGCAGCACAGGCCCAGGTATCCCACCATTAATGGTAATTTTTTCGGTAGGATAGCCGATGACATTCACCGGCTGCCGATCAATAATAAGAGAATATTCAGATGTTTTGGCGTATGCGGGCACGGAAATGCTTGCCAGCACAATTAGCGCCACCCCAAAATGATGTATATGCATAAATAATCCTTGATTTGCATTAAAAATACGCCATGCGCCAAAGCGCATGACGCTTTAAACAGGCAGCAGGATTATGATCTGGGGGGCCGTTTCAGGCGGCGGGGAAAATTGGGCTCAACAAACTGATTGTCAAAAGCAAATATTTCACTTCCAGTTAAAATAGCTGAAAATGAATTATTGTCACTCCCTAAAATTTTGGACATGCCATAGCAGCTACCGCCAACACATTTGCACATGCCTTTATCACAGCATTCGCCAGTATCTTTGTTATTTTTATCGGCTCCCCGAACCGCGCCAGACTGCCTGGCTTTATGGCAATCGCCATGCGTATAGGCTTCGGTTTTTTCTGCCTTGGCCACATCATGGCTCATCATAGCATGAGGTACGCCCGGAAAGCCTGTGCTAACCAAAAGCGCCAGAATCATGAATATGCCGATCAGGTTTTTCATTGGGGCATTCTACAACCAACCAATGCACAACACAACCATTTGCTAAAATTTATATCGCTAGCCCGGATGTTTACCTGCCCGTTGCGGGAAAATGATGATACAGGCGATTACAATAGCACTTATGATAACCGAAGCAAGTGGGCGGCTAATATCCAGCCCACCTTTTTCGATGGGCTTGTCCAGATAATCGCCAATAGTGGCGCCAAGTGGGCGCGTGAGAATAAAAGCTGCCCAAAATAGCATAACATGGGAAATTTTAGTGCGGTAATACGCAAGTGCAACCAATGCCAGTGCTGCTCCAAAAACCAGCGCGCCTCCATCATAGCCGAGGCCGGAATCGGCGATCCAGTCACCAAGCGCAGTACCGAGGGTTTGCGAAAAGGTAATCGTCACCCAGTAAAAAACTTCTGCTTTAGGCGTGTTCACTGCCTCTACAGATACCGTTCCCTGCGAACGATACCATACCACAAGTGATAGCATTACGCATAGGGAAAGGAGAATAGAGCCGCCAGGATAACCAATGCCAAGTGAACGCGTGGCAAAATCGGCCATAGTTGTGCCTGCTGTCGTTGAGGCTATAATTGTTGCCCAATAGAGGAATGGATGAAATTTCCTGGCGGCAACCTGCATAGCCACAAGCGCAATCAGGAAGGTTAAAAATATAGCGCTGCCAATCAGATAACCATTTGGATTCGGATTATCAGTAGTTTCCCCCAGCCAGGTCATAGTGACAGCATCACCGCCTGTTTCACCCAGTGTAGTTGCCAGTATTTTTATAATCCAGAATGTCAGTGTGACGGCTGGCACTTTGCTTAAAGTCATTTCATGCGCAAGGTTCTTTGACAATAGCTGCATATATTTTCCTATTCTTGCGCATTATGTTTCCTATCCATTGCGCCTATAATTCCTTTTACCCCAGATGTTTCTGCGATGGTCTGGAATTCCGAACGCTGGGTTGCAAGCAAGCTTACACCTTCGACCTTTATATCATGTACTTGGCATTTTGGCGAGGAATCATCGAGCAGATAATCCACATGCACATCTTCTTCACCTTTGTGCTGTATAAGAGTTTTTGCTTCAAATTGATTCGGCTGGCCAGGCGTGATTGCGGCAAGTTTAATATCATCAATATTTAATCCATTCTCATCATCGAATTTGGAAATATAGTTTTGTGTAAGATAACTCCGGTATTTCTCAAGATATTGTTTCTGCTCCTCAACTGGCGTAATTTTCCAGAAACGCCCAAGCACAAATTTACCTATCCAATCAGTATCAACTGCATCTTGGAATACTATGGTCAGGGCCTGGCGCTTTTGTATCTCATTTTGAGTTTTATCGTGAAAAATGCTAATGACCCTGCCAATCATCTGATGCGCAAAGATGTCGCATTTTGATTCGGCTGCATTAACAGGCGATGCTAAAAATAAAGCCGTAATCCCTACTCCGATTTTACGATACATAATTCTCCTCATTGAAATGCCTCGTGTTGCAAATATGCTGCGCGGGTAGCGCTATATGGCTCAAGCGACTGGTAATAAAGCTGATTAATTAATGCCGCCTGCTCGTCACGCGTGTCGATACCGTCAGCAGCTATTTGCACAATAGTTTCCGGCGTATTCATGAACCAGCCGACCGGATCAATGAACCAATCAACAACTTTACCAGTTGTATCGCGTACAGTAGACGGCCCTGCCAATGGCAACACCACATATGCCCCATCAGCTATACCATAGCTCCCTAGCGTCTTGCCAAAATCCGTATCCTGGTTCTTTAAACCATTCTCACCGGCGAAATCGCGTATACCGGCAAAACCAAACGTGCTATTTAGCGCAAACCGCCAGAATGAGGTAAAGGCAATTTTGGGGTTAAGCTGCAAAACACCATTAACCGTATTACCAGGCTCGGAAAGGTTGGTCAGGAAGTTATCTATTCCTTCACGGCTCCAGCCGGGCAGTTCATGGTAAGCGCTGGCAAAAGGCTTGATAACCCATCTATCCGCTGCAATATTAAACGCGAATATCTGCTCGTTAACCGGCTTTATTGGATCATGCGCTTCGAAAGGATCGTCAACGTTCGGTTTCGTGGCACAGGCAGATAAAAACAATGCGCAGAGTAAAAATATCCGTTTCATAATGAGTGCTCGATTGGTTTGCCAGAGGCGGAGCCTATAAGCCATACTCCGGTGAGAATCAGCGCACTGCCCACAATTTGCAACGGCATGACAGGTTCCTGAAAAATTATCCAGCTTGTAAACAGTATAAGCAGGTAGCTTATCCCCGATATTGGGAACGCTTTGCCCAAATCCTGCCTGGCTAAAATCTGCATCCAGATCATAAAACTCGCAACTTCACTTGCCAGCGCCGCAAGCATCCACGGAGAAACAGCCGCCTGCCACAGCCATGCAGCACCAAAATCCAGCTCTTTTAAATTTTCTGCCGCCAGTTTTATGAATAGCTGGTATAAAGTATTGAATAGCAAAATGGCCAGCCACAACAAGGTTAAGCGCTTCATCCCGGCACCTCCAGCGTTTCATCGGCACCAAGCAAAGGTACGGCAAAACGCAGCAAGGTATTTATTAAAAAATTCCTATGTTTGAAATACATGTTGTTGCGAGTAAGCCTGCTTCCGAGTCGTAATTTATTGTTATAATAAGCCTGGCCGCTTTGGTAGAAGCCAAGACCATGCTCAAGGCAATAATTCAGGTTGGTGAACCAGCTTAAAAAATACAGATTATATTTTCTGCCCTCAATGCCATCCATACAGAAAAACTTGTCAATTAATGTATGCTGATTGTGAATAAGCAAATTGGCCGCAAGCAGCTTTTCTCCTGCGTAATAAAGATTACAATGCGAATGTTCCGGCATATTTGCGAGCACACCCGTAAAATATTCTGGTGTTAGTTCTTCAAATTGCCAGGCACTTCGTGCACGAGTATCATGGTAAAGCGCCATAACTTGTGGCAATAAGTCATCTATATTTGTTCGCCTTTCAATACGTATGCTATCGAGCGATTTCATCTTGCGCCGCATATCCTTGCGCATATTGCTTGATAAGCGATTAAAATATTCATCAACAGAGCTAAAATCAATAGCAAGCCATGCAGTCGGCATTCCCGGCAGCAGGCTGAACCCATACTCATGAAATAACGCGCCAAATTTTTCGCTAAAATTCTCTGGTATATCCTTGATGCCAAGCAGTTTAATATCTTCCATTATCGAATAATGTTCAAAACTGGCAAGCAATTGGGTAAGCAATTCACTCTTTCTTGGTTCGTCTATACTGGGATGAAAACCAATAATCCCAGCTTCTGTGCAAGGCGAGCCGATGCACACAAGTTTCATGGTAAGGAATCTTGAAAAATGCTTACGTATGCGCAATATAACCCGGCGTAACATACCTTCATCAAGCGTCGTATCGAGTTTGTAATCAGTTAAAAATATGGGCATAGCAGCAACCACCCGGCCATTTTCCTCTATGACTATATAATTCCAGGAAAACCCTGGGATACTGGCTTTCTCTACCGCAAGAAGATAATCATGATTTTCCAGCTCACCAGGGAAACAGGCATTCCATGAAACTGGATCAATCACACTGAGCGAGCTTACCACCCGCCCTTGCGCAACCAGGCTAAGCTGCGACCGTAATATCGCGCTGTGCAAAGAAGTTTTACGCACTGGCTCTTGCATAGTCCCTCACTATAAGGTTTGCCCTATCAAAAAATTGTGTGGTGAGATCAGCGACTTTGCCATGCTGACGATCAACATGTATCATATGGTAGCTATCTTCGATCCAGTGCAACTCGTGCGGTGCGCCGATATGATGGCTTATATAGCGCGCATTACTCGGACTGCTTAAGTCATCCTGCGAAGCATGAAGTATCAAAGCCGGAGCACTCATGCGCGGCAGCTCTTTTTTCAGGCTATTGCCAAGCCTGTACATTTCCAGAAGGCTGAGCGCGGGAAATTCATCTATCACCCCATCAGCCTCCGTGCCTTCCATGAAATTCCGCAGACGCTCGTCCTTAATACCAAGGCTCTCAGTTTCAGGATATGTCTTGTTCTTCCACCATGGGAATTTTACCATAACCGGCAGCCCAATAGGTGCGAGCTTGTAATACCAGGGTGTATTCCAGCCATCATAGCGGAAACATGGCGAATAAATAGCCGTTGCCATAATTCCCGGCAGTTGCTGCGCAGCCATCATACCAAGCTTGCCGCCAACACAAATCCCTGCCGTATAAACACTATCAACTTTTTTTGCAAAAATATGCGCGTCGTCAATTATGCCATCCAGCCAGTCCTGCCAGCGGGTTTTGATAAGTGTGCCACGGTCAACACCATGGCCGGCCAGCAGCGGCGCATAGATGCTGTAACCTTTACGATGGAGCGCACGGGCAATGAATTTCATCTCAGCCGGAATGCCGGTCAGGCCATGGATTAGCAGTACGCCCTTGCCGTTGTTTCCTTCCAGGCTAAAACTATATTTTTCTTTCGGTGTCATGTGGCCTTCCTATTTTCTCTGGCGAAAAAACCAAGCGCATGACAGGTGCTTATTACATGCACATTTGCCTTTGCTTGTTCTTCTTTGATCTGTTGATGTAATGCTTTAATCTTTGTCCAATGGCAGCGTGGACGATAATGATGCTCGGCATGGTAGCCATTACCAAACCACAACCAGTTATAAAAATGGTTATAGCTGGACACACCCCAGGCAATAGGCACATCCGGGTTGCTGCCCAGATGTTCGTAATAGCCGTTAAGCGAGGAAAGGCAGTTGCCGAGATAATAAAATGGCAAAAAGAATAAAACCGCTTTCCAATTATAAACCAGTGCCGCAAGCGCAAAGGCCAGAAAACACAACAACTCGAACTTTCCCCATTTCGCATCAAAAGGCTTTCGCCTGGCAATGTGTTTTGGAATATCCCCCATATCATCGCGGAAAAAACTTAAGAACGTATAGCCCCACACGCTTTCTGGCTGCCCGTTTTTGCCGTGGCGGTATATTGAGAGCCAGTCAATTGTTTTGCCATTTATATCCTGCCGGTCGGAATTGCCGGTGTGGTGGCGCATGTGAATCCAGTGATAAAAGGTCTGTGAGAAGCCAATCGCCACAGATTCAAGCAAGCTGAAAGCATAATTCATCCAGCGCGGCTTGAAATATGGCGTGTGGATAAAATTATGCGAAATGCCATTGATGTTCCATGAAATGGAAATAGCATATACGCAGCCAAGCAATGCCGATAACCACAACGGACGATTAGCAAAACCTGTAATCAGCCATATATTAAATGCAAGATGCATGAATGCCGCCAGCACTGGCACAATATCCCATTTGGAGTGCGTAAATATTTTCATAAATATTCCCTGTGGACAAGCAATACGGAGGCTGGCACGATTTGCGTACGCAGCACTAGCTGGGCTTGAGCGTCATTTAAATAATTCATATTCCGGTTGCTCCCACACATGCAACACCAGCAGTAATCAATAATGCACCAACACCATGGCGAAGATTGACCTGTTCCCTGAATATCCATGCCCCAGCCAACACTATAACAACGTAAGAAAGCGACATAAGCGGAAAAGCAATGGAAAGCGCCACATGTTCAAGTACTAGCGTCCATGCAACCATTTCTACTGCCCAGAATACAATTCCAAGCCAGACAATTGGTTTTGCCAATGCCTCTGTGAATACTGTGTTATGCGCCGCCTGCTTAAAACAAACTTCACGCATAGCTTCCATCAGGATACAGAATATAATAAGCGCAAGCATAGGCAAAGTCAGGGTCATACCATGGCCTCTGATAATACTTCCAGCAAAGCATGGTTAGCAGCGCTATTTATGTTGGCAGTCTGCCTGGAATCAAGTTTGACACGCGGCTGATCCATAAAAATCTCGGCATGTTTTGATAGCTTTGTCCACAAACTTCCAGAATAAACAGGACTGGAATAATCACCAGTAACATCCGCCCCGACGATTCGATGATACCTGCTTATCTCCCTGATAAGCGAAAGCAGGTATGGAAGGCGCATGCAGCCTTGATCCCAATTAGTTATTGCATCTTCGTAGGCCAGCACATCCTTATCAATGGTCAAATAGACAGACTTCGTTTTGATGCGTGAAAGCAGATGGTCGATAAAATTCTGCTCACCGATGGCACGAATTGTTTTCCAACGCAAATGCCCATCAACCTGTTCAAAACTCGCGCCCACTCCATAATCGTGCCTAACCCGGCTGGGCGCATGATCATAAGGATAAAGCTCAAGCAATGCCTGCGAAAGCAAAGTTAGATTGGCGCCCTTCCATTCCGGCAGTCGTAAATCATGGCTACATACGCCTATGGTAATTACCTTTTGTACCTGTCGGTGCCCCAGTGCGCGATTAACCCACGAACCACAATGCGTTCCTTTCTCAAAATTAACCCAATCAGGGTGATTATCAAAATGAATCAGCGTTACCAGGTTTGGTTGATTTTCAAGCGCCTGAGCCAATAAAAATGAGGTCACATGATGAAAATCACCTGATCCTAGGAAACACAGCTTTGGGCTATTACCTTCCGGCCATTGTTTTTTCATATTGTCATGGAATGCATCAAGGCCTGCCCAGCAGCCCCATAGCCTTATCCCTCTGCCGTCTTCTTTCATCTGAATCTGACGCGCACCAGCTTTATCGCAAGCACTTATAAAATCAGGTTGCGATTCCAGGGCATCGTCAAGATGAAGGAGGCAAAGCTGCATGGCTACCTTTTCTCAGCACGAGTAAAAAGTTGATCAAGCAGATTCAACGCCAGGTCAATTTCCTCACGAGTTATAAGCAAATTAGGCGCAAGCGTAATTACGTTTTTATAATATCCGCCGATATCAAGCACTAGGCCATAGGTTTTACCACCCACTTTCAAATCACCCTTCATGCCTTCCTCAAAAATCCAGTCCATCGTGGCTTTGTCGGGCGTAAAGCTGTCTTCCTTGCACACCTCAACACGCAGCGCGAGGCCCAGCCCATCAACATCGCCAATAATCTTATGGCGTTTTTGCAGTTGTTTAAGACCATCCAGAAAATAAGCTCCCTTTTCCATGACCATGGTTTCATAATCTTCCTCTTCGAGCATTTTTATGGTTTCCAGTGCTACCGCTGTTCCCATAGGGTTGCTGGCAAAAGTGGAATGTGTGCTGCCGGGCGGAAAAATAGCCGGGTTAATCATCTCCTCTTTTGCCCATATTCCCGAAAGAGGATTTAAACCATTGGTTATAGCCTTGCCGAAAATCAGCACATCAGGCGTCACACCGAAATGCTCAATACTCCAGAGTTTTCCTGTTCGGTACAAGCCCATCTGGATTTCATCAACCACCAATAAAATGCCATGCTTGTCGAGCACTTTTTTGAGTTCGATAAAAAAGTTTTTAGGTGGAATTACATAACCACCGGTCCCCTGTATTGTTTCAATATAAAATGCCGCATATTCGCATTTGTTCGTTTTCGGATCCCACACACCGTTATATTCGCTCTCGAACAGACGTGCGAATTTCTGCACACAATGATGGCCGTATTCTTCCTTGCTCATTCCTTTGGGGCCACGGAAATGATAGGGAAATTCGACGAATTGCGCGCGGTCGCTAAAATGCCCGTAGCGACGACGGTAACGATAGCTGGAGGTAATCGCCGATGCGCCCAGCGTGCGCCCATGATAGCCGCCTTCGAAGGCGAACATCAGACTTTTGCCGCCAGTGTAATTGCGCACCAACTTCAGTGAATCTTCAACCGCCTGGCTACCGCCGACATTGAAATGTACCCGGCCTTTTACGCCAAACTTGCGCTGCGCATCCTGCGCGATACGCGCTGCAAGCTCTACTTTTTCCCTGTGCAAATATTGCGATGCGACCTGCGGAAGCGTATCAAGCTGGCGGTGTGCAGCCGCATTAAGCCGTGGATTCTTATAACCAAAACACACAGCCGAATACCACATCTGTAAATCGAGGAATGGCGTTCCAGCAGCATCATAGACATAGGAACCTTCGCAGCCAGTAAAAAATTTTGGTTGCTCCATATAATGCACAGTGTCGCCGAAGGAGCAGTACATTTCCTCCAACCTGCGTAGTTCGGATTCCGGCAAAGATGATTCGGTAAGTTTGATGGCAAGATTGTTTTTCATAATATACTCTTTTCTTTAAGCAATGGCATAACTAATAAATTCCGGTGCATACTGCAGGCCAGGCAGTAAGTTTTTCAGAATCTGGGTAATATCGCTAAACTGCTCGTAAGCAATAAATGGGATGCCTTGATTAGAGCAATATTCAGCCAGTTTTCCTTTGGCAAAAAGCAGGTCGGGCTTATCTGATACACAAAAATCCGAGCGCCCATCACCTATATAAATACGCATGTCAGGCGAACTAACTGCACGGCATTTACATACGCCAGACGCAGAAGCACAGGAGGCATCGCTATACGGCGAAGAAAGGCGATATTCAGTATGTCCGTTATTGCCGCTGATTGTCAGATTATTGGCTATTACAGGCAGATATTCAAGATTATGTCGGGCTAGTATTCGCTGTATGAAATAATCCACCCCATCGCTTATTACTGTCACGGGGATACCATGCTCCCAGCAAAAATCATTAAAATCCGCAAAGCCAAGATCAATCTTTATTTCATCGAGCGCCATATCCAATTTTTGCCTGGTCACGTGAATTAGCGCCACCTGGCGCTGCATACATTCTGCAGAGCCTATTAGCCCACGCTTCCATTCTTCCTCAATCACTTCCCATTCTGGATAAGCAAAGCGGCTCAGTATATAATCGGTGGCATCTACAATAGAAATCGTACCGTCAAAATCACAAAATACATGCATGAAACAACTCCTTCTTAGCAGGAAGCGTTATCATGCGATCATGAATAGAAGATTAGACGAAAATGATGTGAAAATGAAATCAGGTTTAAGTAGCGGTAATATGACCTTTGCGCGCTTAATATTATGATTTTGGCAAAAGAACCTCTACCAGCAAACCACTGCCAGATTGCGGATCTTTGAGCGCTATACTTCCATTCAGCCGTCCCACAATATCAGCAACAATCGACAAGCCAAGCCCTGTACCTTCGGTATTTGGTGTATCTATGCGATAGAAACGCTGGAATACTGCATCACGCTGATTTTGAGGAATTCCAGGCCCAGTATCACTTATCGACAATCCCCACATCCCATTAACCAAAGCGACCGCAACCATGATTTTCCCACCAGAAGGCGTATATTTAATGGCATTATCCAGCAGGTTTCCAATCATGAGTCGTAGCAGCGATTTATCCGCCTGTATGTTAGCATTTTCATTGCCGCTTAAGATGATTTCCAATTTTTTCTGATCGGCAACAGTTCCCATTTCAGCAATGACGCTGGCAGCCACATTATAAAGAGATATTGGCTCCATTTTTATCGGCTGATGGCTGACACGGGCAGCTTTCAGTAATTGTTCGATGAGTTGAGTAGCTATTTCATTGCTGGCTAAAAGATCCGCAATAATAGCTTTCTTTTCTTCCTCACTATCTGCTTTGGCAAGCATCTGTAGTAGTAGTTTAAGCCGCGCCTGCGGGGTACGTAGTTGATGCGCCGCATGGTCGGCAAAACGACGCTCAGCAGTCAGCGAATGATCCAGCTTTTCCAAAAGCTGGTTTATGGATTTACCAAGCGGAGAGAGATCTCGGGGAAGCATACCAACAGGTATGGCAGAAAGATCATCCGGCGACCGGCTGCGTATTTGTTGTACGAGAGCGCGAATAGTGTCCAGGCCGTTATTAATCCCAAACCAGACTAATCCTCCAATAATTGGTATCAAGGCCAGAAGCGGGAAAAACAAGTTAAGTAAAATATTAGATACCAATGTTTTGCGCAGCGCCATCTTTTCCCCCACCTCAATTTTAATTGAAGTATTTGGAATCGGTAGGGCATAAACACGCCATTTTTCACCTTTGTAATAGATATTGGTAAACCCGCCTTTCTGCGCGGGGACATCTGGTGTAAAGGCCGTACTGGAATACATGAGCAGCTTGCCTTCCTGCCATGCGCGGAACATATGCGCGTCTGCATAATCATCAGCATCATTATTAATTGCTAGCTGATTATCCATGTTAAAGTCTATATCATCGACTTGCTTAGGTATGGCAGCGCCGGATCTTTTTTCTTCAAATTCATCCTGCAGAAGCTTCCACAATACGTTCGCATCGTTGATTAACTGCGCATCGTACATATTATCAATTTCTTGCGTGGCGCTATAGAAAGCAAGCCCCCCGATAGCCACAACAGTAATAAGTATGGTCGGTGTAATTCTAAAAAAGAGTTTCCGGGTAAGCGTAGTACGGCTCATGTTTCCACCATATAACCAACGCCTCGTATTGATTTAATAAAATCGCTGCCCAACTTTTTACGCAGGTTATAAATTGTTACTTCGGTCGTATTGCTCTCTACAGCGCTCTCAGCATCGTACAGCGCATATTCAATATCACTTTTGGTTACGTATTTTCCGGCACGTTCCATTAACAGCTTCAATAGCTGGAATTCCTTAGCTGTCATAGTTATTTGGCTGCCAGATTTACGCACAACTTTCGCCGCCGGATCAATCTGGACATCTCCACAATGCAAAACCGTTTCTGCGCGCCCTTCACGGCGGCGTATCAATGCACGTAGGCGCGCAAGCAGTTCATCAAGGTCAAACGGCTTAACCAGATAATCATCAGCGCCGCTGTCTAAACCTTCCACCTTGTGTGAGCTAGTGTCCCTGGCGGTAAGCAGCAGCACAGGAAGCATATTTTTGCGCTGGCGCGTGGCCTTAAGTATCTCCAGGCCACTCATTCTGGGAAGGTTAATATCTAATATTACCACCTCAAAATCACTATTCTCCAATGCCGCCAGGCCGGATTCGCCATCTTGGAACCAATCCACGCCATAAGCATGCTTCTCCAGTGCTTTTTTCAGTGATGAGCCAAGTATCTTATCATCTTCTACCAGCAATAAGCGCATTAGACCATCTCCCAGGCGAATTTAAATGCTATGCCTTACAGCCCGATATGTCAATTGAATCACGAAATATGCCCAGCGCGGCTGCGCCATCCCAATATTTCTTACTACCGATTGCCTAACTGCGCTCTCATATCAAAATTCAGCGCTTACTAAAAAAGGGCTTAAAAGCCCTTGTTTAACAAATGGCGGAGGACATAGCCTACGCCGTTAAGGTGTCTCCGATATAGCAAATCCAACGCTTTTGAAAAGCAAAACAACTGATTTGCTGTGGGCTACACCTAATAAAAATACTCTCGGTTGTTATTTCCTGCTGCGCTTATTTGTTAAGCTGCTATTGTTCTGGCTTTACCGATTGAAAGTAAGGCAGAAGATGCGGCTAAGCAGAATAGTAATTAAGAATTTTAGAACACTGGAGTTTGTTGATGCTCCGGTGAAGAAATCCGTCACCTGCATTGTTGGTGAAAACAACACTGGAAAATCGTGCCTTATCCATGCGCTTCGCATTTGCCTCGATATCAATCTTCCGTCCTCCTACAGAGCGCTTATTAAAGATGATATTTATGCAGGCGTTGATCGTAGCAAACCCTTCCAAGTGCTAATCGGTGTGGAGTTCGAGGACTTCGTTGGTAACGACAATCAGGAAGCAATGTTGCACGGCACGCAAATCGGTAATGGCCGTGCGCGGATTTTTTATCGCTATCGCCCGAAGCGCCAGCTGCGAGAGGCTATCGCCCGCGAAGAGCGCGATCCTGCCACGCTGACGTTGGAGGATTATTCGTGGGATTTGGTTGGTGGCGGCAACCCAGCGGTTGATTTGAAGGATATCGAATGGGACGATGAAAATGAAGATATCGGGGCCACCAAGGTTGGGCTTCAGTACCTGCAGGCGTTCCTGGTGGTGTTCTTGCCTGCACTGCGCGATGTGGAAGCGGATTTGCTGCAATACCGGAAATCTCCGCTTGCTCAGCTTATAGAGGCCTGTGAAATTTCGGCGGCCGAGCAGGAAACTCTTGTGCAAGCGGTTCAAACCGCAAATGCTTCAATCGAGGCATCGCCGACCATTCGCTCCTTGGCAGAAGCCATCGATAGCTCGTTCAAGGAAGTAACCGGCCCTGCGTTCAGTATGGATGTAGACTTGGGTCTTTCTGCGCCGACCTTCCAAGCGATTGTGCGTAACCTGAAGGTTCTACTGAGCGGTCAAATCCTTAAGGTTTTTGAGCCTAAATCAAACGGGCTTGGGCTGAACAACATCCTCTACATGGCCATCCTCATTGAGTATTTTCGTAAGCGTGCGGCTCAGGGAAAAGCTGCTGGCGAGCTACTGCTTATCGAAGAGCCGGAAGCGCACTTGCACCCGCAGCTTCAGCTTACCTTGTTCGAATCGCTCACTGGCTTACCGTTCCAGTCGATTCTGACCACGCACAGCGCCCATATCACGGCAAAGGCAGCGCTGGACTCGTTTGTACTGATAACTGCAAAAAGCACTGCCGCGCCAAGCGTTTCCACCTTGGCAGGCAATACTGAACTATCAGCTGACGATGTGAAGGACTTGGAACGGTATCTGGATGCCACAAAATCAAGCCTGCTATTTGCCCGCAAAGTAATGTTGGTTGAAGGTGCCGCTGAGCTGCTCCTTATCCCGCAGCTTGTGAAGAAAACGATGAACATCGACCTTGAGCGTGAAGGAATTTCACTTGTCGCCATTCACGGCACGCATTTCGGGCCATTCGCTAGACTATTCTCTGACGAAGGCCTTCCTAAAAAATGCGCCATTGTCGCCGATGCCGACCGTGGCACAAGCGATGCCGAGGAAGGTGACGATGTGCCAGCGGAAGAAGATTACAGCGAGCTGGAAAATGACTACGTTAAAGCCTTCCTTGGCGAGACTACCTTCGAGCGCGAATTGACGGTGGATGCAAACCTTCCGATGTTGGCCGCAACTGCAAGGGAACTTGGCGCACCACGCATAGCAGATGCTCTCGATATAGCTGCGCTTGTAGGAACAGATGAAACTGAAAAAGACCGCGTTCTGCGAACCGCAAAGCGATTCGGGAAAGGCCGGTTTGCACAAGTGGCCACACGCCATATCCATAATGGCGTTGTTCTGCCGGATTACATCCGTGAAGCCGTGGAGTGGTTGATGGCGGCATGAGCTTAACCTTACAGCAAAGATCAGCGGTCGAATGCGACCAGAATATCCTGCTTACGGCTTGCCCAGGCAGCGGAAAAACTCGCACAATCATTGCTAAGCTGGTCAGAGAGGTCGAGCGTTACCGTGATACTCCACGCGCTGTGGCATGTATTACCTATACTAACACCGCAGTGCAGGAAATCGAACACCGCAGTGCCGCGTTGTTGCGTTCCGGCGACGAGCTAAATTACGTTGTTTCCACGATTCATGCCTTCTGCCTGAATTACATTTTACGCCCTTTTGCTTGGAAGCTCGAAGGTTTTGCTGGAATGCCGCGAATCCTGTCACGGGACAACCCCGAATTTGAAACCATCGTGCAGTATGCCGCTGGACAAGTCGGTTTTTATAATCTTCGGTCAACCGACTATGAAGCATTTGAGGGCTTGAACATCGACGCCACGGGCCAGATTATAGGTTCCGCAGAGCGCAACGACATGGTCAAGCGCGCCGCTCCCTGTTTCTGGCGGCGGTGCGAGGAGTTGGGCTATATCGATTTCTGCAATGTGCTTTACCGCTCATACTTACTTCTCCGGGATCATCCTGATGTCACACGCTCGCTTGCTTCGCGCTTCGCATTCTTTTTGATTGACGAATTTCAGGATACGACCGATTTGCAAATCGAAATCCTTAAGCTGATACACGCACAAGGAAAGTCGGCATTTTTTGCGGTCGGCGATCTTGCTCAGTCGATTTACGCATTCACCGGCGCGCGGCCTGAGCTAGTGCAGCCATTTGCCGACCACATTGGCGCGCGCTCAGATATGTCCCTGTCGGGAAACTATCGCTCGAACCCACAAATCATTGGCCATGCCGAAGGCCTGTTTCCGCGCAACCCCGCAATGGTAGCGGCTGGGCGGAATAGCGCCTGCACTCAACAGCCAAGGCTCGTTACTGGTGTAAGTTCTTTCCAAGCGATTACAGAACATTTCCTGCCAGTGCTGGCAGATATGAATATCCCGCTTGGAGAGGCATCGATTTTATCGAAGATGTGGACGACGCTGCTTCCCCTTTCACGCCAGCTGCGCGAATTCGGCGTTCCGGTGGTCGGCCCCGGCGCACGGCCTTACCGGCGCGTTCGGCTATTTGCGACATTGGCCGAGCAGATCTG
>JBDHUC010000023.1:0-34931 GCA_039808985.1 Alphaproteobacteria bacterium
AAACCGTTCTTCACCAGACGTTCATCATAACAATATTTGCAATGATGCATAATAGCCTCCTCTTGGCTCAAGTTGAGGATGCAATATACACCATCTATCTATAGTTGACAATGCCGTTTTTTTTAATTGCACATAAACCGACTTTACAAAATCTAGTAATAATTTAATATACATAACTCACATAAAATCAGGTTTCAAAAAATGAAATGGATAATAGGCCTGACTATCGCTATTTTCGTTGGCTGGTGGGGTGTAGGCAAACTTTCAGGTGACGGCAAAAAAGATAATGTTCCGGCTGTAAAAATATCAGTTGCCGAAGCTGCAAAAAAAGATGTCCCGGTTTCAGTAGTGCTTTCTGGGAATGTAATTGCCTATGAAACTGTTGCAATAAAATCACGCATTGACTCGCAGGTAATGGAAGTAAAATTCCATGATGGTGATGCTGTAACCAAGGGACAGGTGCTTTTCCTGCTTGATGAACGCAGCCTTAAAGCGCAAATCTCGCAGTTGGAAGCGAATTTGCAGAAAGAAAAGGCGCAACTTGAGAATACAAGGCTGCAATATGCGCGCGCCAAAAGCCTGATAGCAGGAAAATTTATCGCACAGGCCCAACTGGATGATGCGAAATCGGCTTATAATGCCCAGCTAGCCCTGGTAAATTCTGCTAAAGCCAATCTGGATAATACCATTATAATGCTAAGCTACTCGACTATAGAAAGCCCTATAAATGGGCGTGCTGGCACTATTAATGTGACTCAGGGGAATAATGTAAAGGCCAATGATGCCCAGCCCATGGTAACAATAAACCAGGTAAGCCCTATCCGTGTTCAATTTGCTATTCCTGAACGCTATTATGAAAAAGTAAAAACTTCGATGGAACAGGCAGTGCCTGTAATGGTATCGCGGCAGGATTCCGCTGAAACTGCTCAAGGAAATTTAGAATATATAGATAATACTATTGACCCTACCACCGGCTCATTCATAGCGCGCGCAGTTTTTGCCAACGAAAAAGAAAGCCTGTGGCCAGGTATGTTCGTCACCGTTACATTGAACCTGGGCGAAGAAAAAGGGAAAATCACCATCCCGCTGGTTGCGGTGCAGGGTGATGAAAATAATCATTTTGTTTTTCGTGATGTTGAAAACAAGGCGGTAAAAACCCCTGTTGATATCTCAATCGCCGGGGAAACCGCAATAGTGAACAAAGGATTGTCCGAAGGTGAAAAAGTAATAACAGATGGGTTGCTTCGCATTTCTGATGGGGCAGCAATAGAAATCGCCGAACCGAAAAAATAAGCGTAGCAAAAATGAATATTTCGGAATTTTGTATCCGCCGCCCGGTATTTACTACTTTACTTATGCTGGCACTGGCCGTTGGCGGCATGGCCGGTTATAGAACCTTATCGGTAAGCGCTCTGCCCAGCGTTGATTTCCCGGTTATACAGGTAACGGCTAACCTTCCCGGTGCCAGCCCTGAAACCATGGCCAGTTCGGTTGCGACCCCGTTGGAGCGACAGTTTTCGACTATAGCCGGTATTGATTCGATGACTTCGACCAGCTTCCTTGGCAGCACCCAGATAACATTGCAGTTCAACCTTGACCGCAACATAGATGGCGCCGCGCTTGATGTGCAAACAGCAATATCAGCAACGGCAAGAAAACTTCCAACCGAAATGCCTTCGCCTCCATCTTTCCAGAAAGTTAATCCTGCCGACCAGCCAATATTTTTTATTGCCGTTTCATCGGATACACTACCTATCTCTCAAGTTAATGAATATGCAGATACGCTAATGGCACAGCGCATTTCAACCCTTACAGGCGTGGCGCAGGTACAAATATATGGTGCGCAGAAATATGCGGTACGCCTGCAGGCCGACCCTAAAAAACTTGCAGCATACGATCTTGATTTCAAGGAGCTTAAAACCGCAATTGCAGGCGCCACTTCCAATGCCCCGGTTGGTGTTATAAGCGGCAGCAAACAACTTTTTAATTTAAAAGTAGCAGGCCAGCCGGGAAATGCTGCGGAATTCCGTCCACTGGTGGTTACATGGCGTAATGGCGCACCGGTGCGGCTTGGCGATGTAGCAACCGTTACCGACTCTGTTGCGGATTTACGCTCGGTTGGCAATATAAACGGCACACGGTCAGTAGTTATTGCTATCCAGAGGCAGGCCGATGCCAATACCATAAAAGTGGTGGAAGAAGTAAGAAAATTGCTGCCTGTATTCCGCGCCCAGCTTCCGGCTTCCATAGAATTAACGCCGCTTTTCGACCGTTCGGTTGCAGTGCGCCACAGCGTTGACGACGTGCAGTTTACCTTAAAGCTTACAATTGTTCTGGTAGTGATGGTTATATTCCTCTTCCTGCGCAAGATTTCAGCCACAATTATACCCGCCCTTGCCGTACCTCTTTCAATTATCGCAACTTACGGCGGCATGGCAGCAATGGGATTTTCCATTAACAACGTATCACTCCTTGCCCTTACCTTATGCGTGGGATTCGTAGTTGATGACGCTATCGTAATGCTTGAAAATATAATGCGTCACATAGAAGACGGAATGAAGCCATTTGAAGCAGCCCTTAAAGGCTCACGCGAGGTTGGTTTTACCATTATCTCCATGACAATATCGCTGGTTGCAGTATTCATCCCGGTATTATTCATGGGTGGAATTGTTGGCAGGCTGTTCCGGGAATTCGCGGTCACTATAAGCATAGCGATTCTTGCTTCGGGTTTTATATCGCTGACGCTTACGCCAATGCTTTGCAGCCGTTGGCTCAAACCGGTAAATCATAATGAAAAACATTCGCCGCTGGCTATAAAACTGGAACATATATTTGACAGGATGCTTGCGTTTTATGAGCGTACCCTAAATATTGTCCTGCATCACCGTAAAATCATGCTTAGTGTAACCATAGCAAGCCTGATAATAACGGTTATAGCTTTTGCCATAGTTCCCAAAGGATTTTTCCCGCTGGAAGATACCGGGTTTATTTTCGCTTCCACCGAGGCCTCACAGGATATTTCTTATGAGGCAATGCTTGCCAAACAAAAGCAGGCGGCGGAAATTATCAGGGCTGACCCAGCGGTTGACAATGTGTTCTATGCTATAGGCGGTGGACGCGGCGCACTTAATTCCGGGCGTATTTTTTTCGGCCTTAAACCGCATTCGCAGCGCCCCCCTGCCCTTGCGATTATAGCAAGGCTTCGTGAAAAACTTACTGCGGTTCCGGGGTTCAATGTATTCATGCAGCCTATACAGAACATCCAGATCGGGGGACGGCCGTCAAAAGCTTTATACCAGTATACGCTGCAAGGAAGCGACCTTGAGGAGCTGTATAAATGGACAAATCTGTTGCAGGAAAAAATTGCAAAAGAACCAGGTTTTTTAGATGTTAACACTGATTTGCAGCTTAAAAGCCTTGAAGCGCGCCTGATTCTTGACCAGGAGAAAGCCGCGCGCATGGGCGTGAATTTTGATGATATAAGGCAGGTGTTATATTCTGCGTTTGGAACAGCGCAGGTTGCAACGCTTTATACCCCGTCTAACGATTATCAGGTAATATTGGAAGTACCAGGTAATTCACAGCGGACACCAGATGACATAAAAAGCCTGTATGTGCGCAGCAACGAAGGGAAACTTGTACCACTCGATGCAGTTACCGACATTGTGCAGGGAACCGGGCCTTTGTCTATAAATCACCAGGGGCAATTACCATCAGTGACTTTATCATTCAACTTAAAGCCGGGAACCTCGCTGTCGCAGGCTGTTGAGCGTATAAAGGCCATAGAAAAAGATATGGGGATGCCAGCAACAATTGCAACCAGTTTCCAGGGAACCGCGCAGGCATTCCAAAGCTCGGCAAGCGGCCAAGGCATGTTGCTCCTGCTTACAATCTTAGTTATCTATATAATATTGGGTATGCTTTATGAAAGCTTTATCCACCCAATAACTATTATTTCCGGGCTGCCGTCGGCGGGTTTGGGAGCCGTTATAACCTTGCTGTTATTTGGCATGGATTTAAGCGTTATCGCTATAATCGGCGTCATACTCCTTATCGGTATAGTTAAGAAGAACGCGATAATGATGGTAGATTTTGCGATTAATGCGCGTGCCGAGGGTAAGGCGCCGGAAGAAGCTATTTTCCAGGCCTGTATACTTCGTTTCCGGCCAATCATGATGACTTCAATGTGCGCTATTATCGGAACACTGCCAATTGCAATAGGTTTTGGCGAGGGTTCTGAATTACGCCAGCCTTTGGGGCTTGCTGTAGTAGGTGGACTTCTAACTTCGCAATTGCTTACCTTGTATATTACCCCGGTTATTTATCTCTATCTCGAAAAATTCAACAGCCGTTCAGCTAAGATATAATTTTTCCAAGATCTATACTCCCGCTGCCGCGCATAGCTGGTTTCTGCTGTGATTCGTGCGGTTTCCATCCGGTAAGGGTTATAAGCTCAAAACTGGCATTAATGCGCCCATCTTCATTGGAAAAATCGCGCAGGTAATTATCAACTGCCATCATCATAAGCGAGCATGGCGTGAACCCCTTAACGCTATCATACAAGGCATTGCCCTCACCCATTCCCCTAAGCTCTTTCATCAGCTTCAGCGGGTGCGTATATTCCACATTCAGTATTTCGCTATCAACTACTGGCAAAGAAAACCCGGCGCGCTGGAGCAGGCTGCCTCCGGTTTGCACATCAATAAACGGCGATATACGTGGCGATATGCCACCAGAAAATTGCATTTCAGCATTTTCAAATGACGTTCGCAATTCGTTTAGTGTCTGACCACCAAAAAATATAGAAAGGAACAGGCCATCTGGTTTAAGCGACCTTTGAATCTGCACCAGAGTTCCGGCAAGGTCATTTACCCAGTGCAGTGAGCCAACACTTATAACCAGGTCAAAGCTGTTGTCAGCAAAGGGCAATAATTCCTCATCGGCAACCAAGCTTATATTTGTTGCGCCGCACAATAATTTTTCCGACATTTCCGACTGTACTAACGTTTCAATTCCACCACGGCCTTGTAATATCTTAGCAACCAGCCCGTTATGCGCTCCCAAATCCAGAGCCAAAGGAAAGGTTTTCTTTATATAATCCAAGCGCTCGCATAACCTTTCCGCCATTTCACGGAATAAGAAATCATGAGCCGAAAAACTATGCGCGGCGCGAGTGCGGTGTTTTGCTAACCTTTTACGGTCGAAAATTTCGGGTATTTTGTTAGAAATCATAGGCATACTTAACTTGTCTTATTTGAAGTTAGCATCAAAACCCGGCTGTCATCAATTCTTAACATGTATGATATTGATTTTTAGACCTATAATGATAGCTTTATTAAAGCAAGTTAACATAACCCATAAAGCGCTAAAAGCCAGATATTAAATGAAATATGCCGATTGATAAAACAAATTTCAGGCCGAATCCTCTGAATCAGACGGAAGCAATTGCTCTGGCGCGGGAATTGAGCAACCAGCAGATTAATATTATAAGAAATAATAAAGAGTTTGGCGGTGAACTTATTGCCGACAAACTGCTCGCACTGCGTAATGCCGTGTGGGGCAGCGAAAAAACAGGAAGGCCCCTGCCGGAAGAAGAGCAAAAGAAAGTATTTGATCAAACTTTAGTTGGCCTTAATCCAGAGCAAAAAGAACAGATACTTTCCTCCTATGCGAAAATGGGGCATTTATATGAGATTGCCTCCCTTTCCGCCCGCGCCAATACCCTCGCTAAAATTGATCCGAAGAAAGAAGCGATACCCGGCGGCTCCGATGAATTGATCCGTAGTCATCCTGATTTACCTACAAGCCAGTTGGTTGAAAAACTGAACCGTCCGGTTTTTGAAGTGGTGATGACCGCGCACCCAACCAACGTTAACTCGCTTGCTTCAATGAAAGTACAGAGGGAAATTGATAAGGCGCTTGAAAGAAAGGACCAGGAAGCCCTTACTAAAGCGCTTACTGATTTTCAGAGAACTCCTATATTAGTCGAAAGAGCAGCCGCAAACGGGAAAAAAGAACCCGTAAACCTTACAGTGCGCGATGAAACCGAAACCGCATTATATTTCCTTAAAAATATTTATGAAGACCTGCCCAAAGTTTATAAAAATTATGACGATGCGCTGGCAAAACATTCTGGTTCAAAAGAAGCTTATGACAAGACCGCATTAAAACTTAATTTAAGGTTTGGATCATGGGCTTCTGCTGGCGATAAGGATGGAAACAATAAAGTAACGGCGGAAACAACCCTGGAAGCTATCGCCCTGCACACACAGGCAATAGTCACGCACTACGCCGAGGATTTAAAGAAAATAAATTCACCAGCTTTAGCCAATTGGCAAACGGATTTTACTGCTGCCAAAGCACAATTAGATGAATTGCTGCCTAAAATTGCGGAACTTCGGGAAAGCTCACAAAAAGGTGGAAATCCAAAATCGCTTAGCGATGGATTTGATAAATTATCCGGTGAATTAGCAAAAATACGCAATTCCCTTAATGGAGAAAATCTTGATAATAAAAAGCGCTTTGAAAAAGACCTGGAGCAAGTTGCAAAAAGCAATGATGAGGCCCTGAATTTACTGCGCCGCTTCCGCACATTCGGCTTTAATTTTTCCAAGATTGAATACCGCGAAACGGCAAAAGAATATAGCCGTGTGGTTGGAGAAATTGTAGAGGGGTACAATAGTTTATCGCGCAGTGAAAAAGTTACAAAACTCACTGAAATACTTAACAGCCCTGGGCAACAGCAATTAGTTTCCCAGAATAAATATGATTCCATTGTAAATGCCGGAGCAGGAAAGCCATATAACGATGGTAACGCCGCGCCGATAGCTTACCAGACCTTAAAACGCATGGCTCTCGCCCGTGACTTCAGCGATGTTATAAAAGATAATGTCCTGGCTGAATGTGGGCAGATAAAAGCAAATGGTACAGATGTAACCAAATCAGACACTGTTGCCCAGGGGCTTGCCAATATACTGGAGGCACAATTTCTACAACGTGCCGTGGAAAAGGATAAGAAGCGTCCTAAGATGGGTATAATTCCCTTATTTGAAGAGCCGGAAACTTTAAGCCACATTGATGACGTAATGAAAGCAGCATATGCGAATGAGGCTTACAGGAAACATTTAGAATCAATAAAAGCGGAAAATGGAGATACAAAAAATACCCAGCAGGTAATGATTGCCCATAGCGATAATGCAAGGCGCTCCGGCTTGCAGGCGGCAAGGGCTTATATCCATATAGCCCATCATAAAATGCGGAAGCTGAACAGCCAGAATCCTGATATACAACTGCAATTCTTTGAGGGCGGCAGCATTTCCGATGCTTACCGCAACGGCGTGCGCTCTATATCCAAATCGGTGGATGCTTTTGGCCTGCATGATTTTGCTAAATTCACTTTCCAGGGCGGCGACCTGCTTAATTTCTTCAATCATCCGGCGGCGATAAACCGCCTGCTTGAAAGCTCAATTTCGCATCAGGCAAAGCCATTAACTGAGGAAAACGGATGGTCGGGGAAAGTCAAATGGTCGAGTGACAACAGCCCTGATATTGATAAAGCTGACAGAAAAGCTATTGAAGAGAACGTTAACAGCGCCCTGAAAAAAACTTTAAAAGATTATCAGTTACTGGATTTTACTCCAGACTCCATGGGGGTTTTGCTTGCTGCCCTTGGGTATAAAAAAGTAACACTTGATAGCAATGCCAGTTCCCGCGCCGGGGAAAGGTCCACTGCTTTTGTAAACCCCAAAACCGGATTAGGTGGGGTTATAACCAATGCTGGCAAAGAGGTAGGGAAACCAGAATTCATACCTATTAAAATTGACGATGTCCGTACAATAGGTTTCAGCAAAACATGGCAGGGCGCAGGTATTGTGCCTTCCTGGATAGGGTCTAAAGATTTAAAGGATCATTTGGATTTTATATTCTCTAAAGACGACAGGAAAACATCTATATCCGAATCAAAAGATGGGTTTTTAAAAGATAAGAGCCTTACCGCTGCCGGTATCAGGAAGATCTATGAATATTCGCCAACATTCAGGGACGCGCAGGCCCGCGCCGCTTTTGCCATTGCCATGACTGATATGGACTCAGCAACACAAATAGCGGAAAAGAAGCTTAAAGAAGCAGGCACTTATAAAGAATCAGGAGAGTTTTATCTTGATCATGTCCAGAAAACTTATAAATCGGCTGCTCATTTGGCTTACTCAGCCATGACCGGAAAAGACCTTAACGGCAGCAACCTTAGCAATAAGGCAATACGCGACAAAATGGTTGACGCCCTGCCCCAGTTGAAAGAAGATATAATAAATAAAACCAATTACCGCGCTGCACTTCTCCACTGGCAGGTTGAAGCACCGGAACTTTATGAAAGTAAGCATATGGGCAGGATAGCGCAGGCAGCAAAGGATACAGTAGAGCATGGCCGCTGGCTGGGAGCGAGCGATCCATCATATGCCAATTATATCGAAAAACAAAGATCCGAACATACAACGAAAGTAAACGGGCGATAAAGCAGCGCATGAAAACGCGCCTTCTTAATCTTTTATTCCCGCCACAATGTTTAAATTGCGATACCCGTGTTCCCACCCACGGGACATTATGCCTGCCCTGCTGGCAGCAGATACAATTCATCAGCGACCCGATGTGCCATTGCTGTGGCCTGCCTTTTGATTATGATATAGGCAATGAAGCCTTGTGTGGGGCCTGTCTTTTTGACCGCCCACCATATGCTAAAGCACGGGCAAGCTTCCGTTACGATGAGCATAGCCGAACGCTGGTAACACGTTTTAAATACTCGGACCACACCCACCTCGCCCGTGTCTACAGCGTATGGCTTGCTAAAGCGGCAGGTGACCTGCTGGCGCAAACTGACATAATAATCCCGGTGCCACTACATTATTTCCGTTTTGTAAATCGCAGGTTTAATCAATCGGCCCTGCTTGCCCATGCGCTTTCCAGGCAAACCAGTATAAAACACAGGCCAGACATACTTAAGCGAAAACGGCACACAGTATCGCAAACCGGACTAACTCAAAGCCAGCGCAAGAAAAATGTAAAGGGCGCGTTCAGCATAAGCAAACGTGCGAAAAAAATAATAAAAGGAAAAAATATACTGCTGGTCGATGACGTAATGACCACCGGCTCAACCGTAGAGCAATGCGCTAAGATATTATTAAAGGGCGGCGCAATGCAAGTTAATGTATTGACTCTGGCACGCGCTATACGCTGATATTTTATATATTGAAATATTTGGCCTGCGGATGATGTACCACAATTGCCGATGTGGATTGCTCAGGATGGAGCTGGAACTCCTCTGAAAGTTCGATGCCTATTCTTTCCGCGCCAAGCAATGACATAAGCAATGCCTGATCCTCAAGGCGTGGGCAGGCCGGATAGCCAAATGAATAGCGTGAACCGCGGTAGCCCTGCTTAAGCATTTTTTTCACATCGCGGTCATCTTCATGCCCAAAGCCAAGCTCGGAACGTATGCGTTTATGTATATATTCTGCAGATGCTTCAGCTATCTCAACTCCCAAACCGTGCAAATATAAATAATCCTGGTAACGTCCACCGGTAAACCATTCGCGCGCCACATCAGCAACTTTCTGACCGGCTGTAACCACCTGCAGGCCGAGGACATCACGTTCTTTGGAATCAATATCACGGAAGAAATCGGCGACACATATCCCGCCATCCTTGCCCTGGCGTGGGAGATTTAGCTGCCCTATCTGCCTGCTTCCAGATTCGTCAAATATAAGAAGGCTGTTATTCTGGCTTGCACATTTAAAAAATCCATAAGCAGCTTTAGGCTGAAGGATATTTTCCTGATCGCATTCATCAAGCAATCTTTTAAGTATTGGCTTAACATCGGTTTCCACCCATTTCCAATATTCATCAATAGACTTTCCGGCTTTTTTAAAGCCCCAATGGAAAGTAAAAAGCATCTGCTCATTAAGGTAAGGTATAAGCGCTTTTACAGGAATACTATCAACAATCCTTGCGCCCCAGAATGGCGGCGTTGGAATCTCAACCTGGCTGGCAAGCTCGGCACGTTTAAGCTTTATGGCTTCAACTTCCACCGGGCGCAGCTCAGCATTGATAAGCTTCTGTCCCGCCTCATCGTTTTGCGACCAGCGCTGCTTGGCTTTGGCATTACTTGGGCGGTTATGCTTGCGCTTTTTTATTTCTTCCAGATGGCTATCGAACTGGCCATCGGCTATTTTATTCATAAGGTCCAGGCCGTCAAAAGCATCCTGCGCATAGGCCACGCGTCCAGGCCCATACGCTTCCACGCAATCCTCCTCTACGTAAGCGCGGGTAAGCGCCGCGCCGCCTAATAGCACCGGAATGCTGTAGCCACGCGTTGTAAGGTCAGCCAGGTTCTCACGCATTATTACAGTTGATTTAACCAGCAGACCCGACAGCCCAACAGCATCTGGTTTTACTTCTTCAATTGCCTTAAGGATGTTGTCAATTGGCTGTTTTATGCCAAGATTATATACTTTAAACCCGTTATTAGTAAGGATAATATCCACCAGGTTTTTACCAATATCATGCACATCGCCCTTGACTGTCGCCAGAACTATTTTTCCTTTTTCCTGCCCTTCAACTTTTTCCATGAACTGCTCAAGATAAGCTACAGATTTTTTCATGGTTTCCGCGCTTTGCAGAACAAAAGGCAATTGCATTTTGCCTGAGCCAAACAGCTCTCCGACAACTTTCATTCCAGATAGCAAAATATCATTGATAATAAATAAGGGCGAATGGCTTTTCATAGCAACGGCCAAATCTTCTTCAAGTCCCTTTTTATCACCATCAATAATGCGCTCCTTAAGCACATCCTCTATAGTGGATGCCCTCTGCTTTACAGACGATGCCTCGCCTTTACGCCCTTCAAACAAAGCAATAAAATATTGCAAAGGATCGTAAGGATCATCTGCAGTGCCTTCGGGTTTTTTTGGTATATAGGGTGTTTCGCTGGTCACATTAAAGTTTTTCTATAAAGTGTTTCATGCCTTCCTGGCGGAAACGTTTTAAACGTTCCGCTTTCAAGATGGCATTTATTTTTTCATGGGTCTGGTCAATATCCTGGTTTATCAGGACATAGTCATATTCCTGCCAATGGCTGATTTCTGAGCGCGCCTTGCTCATACGTTTTTGCACCACTTCCTCACTATCTTGAGCGCGGGCGCGCAGGCGGCGCTCAAGCTCATCCATTGAAGGCGGAAGAATAAAAATACTTACCAGATCATTAGGCAGCTTTTCTGCCAACTGCTTGGTGCCTTGCCAGTCAATATCAAACAAAACATCAATGCCTTTGCTGATATTTTCCCGCACAAAGTTTTCCGGGGTTCCGTAATGGTGATCGAAAACCTGCGCATATTCCAAAAGTTCCTTGCGCCCAACCATCTGTTTGTATTCTTCATCACTTACAAAAAAATAATCAGTGCCATGAACTTCGCCTACACGCATGGAACGAGTAGTTACAGAAACCGACATTCTTATGGTTTCATGCTTCTGCGCATCCTTATATTGCGCAAGAAGGCGGCGCGACAACGTTGTCTTGCCTGCGCCAGATGGAGAAGAAAGAATAAACAGAACACCGCGGCGATGGAGTTCAACTTCGGACTGCAGCGACATTAATTAACCAACCTTTATTTTAATAGCTTAGATATAGCGGAAACAATCTCATCCGCGCCAGCATCATAGGGGAAATGTTGGACATAAGCACCATTTTTATCAATAATATAAATAAAACCGGAATGATCTACCTGATCTGCTCCCGCCTCGTTCTTGGTTTTGGCAAAATAGGCCTTATAAGCTGAGGCTGCCTTTTCGACCTGTTCGTCCGTTCCTGTTAAACCAATGATACGTTTATCTATTTTCCCAAGATACTCCTTTAAAACTTCTGGCGTATCGACTTCTGGATCTACAGTTATGAAAACTGGGGCAACCTGCTGCGCTTTATCACCTAATGATTCCAGTATTTTTGCATATGTAGCTGAAGCGACAGGGCAAATATCAGGGCAACTGGTAAAACCAAAGAACACCAGCATTATCTTGCCGAGAAAATCCTTATTGGTTACAGCCAAGCCATCCTGGTTTACCAGGCTGAAATCACCGCCAACCTGAGGGGTTCCCTCTCCTTGTGGCTCAGAAACCTGCACATCGCCGGTAAGATTATTTTTAGTTGCAACCAGCATAACTGTGGTGACAACCAATAATAGAAAAATTAGAAATGTGCAAAATTTTATCATAAATCAAAGCCTTAATATATAAATATACATATGCCGCCCCAGCCAAATTACTTGCGCCGTTAGCATAAATATGTTAACATTTCCTTTAGATAACACACAAACTTGTGACCAATAAATTAATCCATATGTTCGCTACTATTGGAACTATAGTTAATATTCCAACATCGCCAACACTTGTTGCAACGGCGTTACCAAACAGCAATGCCTTGCGCCCACCATATGACAATGTAACCCCTTCCATTTCTAGCGCAAAACTTGATGATAATGCAAGTGGCAACCGTATTTTACTATTAAAAAACGAGAATACCCAGCAATCGCTTCCGGCAAATATACAGGCAGAAAAATTCGTTCTCGCCCAAAGCGCAAACTCCACTTCTTTTGCCGCCGATGCGCAGACAGCATTTTTAACACAACTGGCAGGTGGCGATATATCTCCAGAAGTATATGGAATATTCGTGCAATATGACAAGCTGGTAAGCTATGCCAATGTAAAATACAAGCCAAGCAATGCCGGAAAACCAATTGAACCTGTCACCTTGTTCAGCACGCTTATACAGATGGAAAAGCAGGCGCAGGATTCCGCCCCGATTTTATTGGAAAGCATGCAGGCCCCAACGCCTGAGAATATTACCGCATCTGCTCCTGTAGCAATGCCCGATCCCGTGCCTGTAAATTTTGCAGAAACGAATTACGCGCAGGTCGAAACCAAGCCAACAGAAACTGATTCCCTGCCAAAATTAAACGCTTACAATACAACTATTGTACGTAACAAGGAAGCTACGCCCAAAGAACTGGAATTTGTTTAATTACGCCTGCCTTTAATTACCTCTGCGGTATACCCATACATGTGCGGGCGGCACATTCATCAAAACAAATTTAACGCGCTCACCAACCAGATTATAGCTTTTTAATTCGTCCATATTAATGGGTGATTGCAGGCCGTAAGTGAACTGGATTATCACGCCATCATCACCTATGGATTTTACCATTTGTTCCTGTATTCCGCACCTTACCATATCAGGCATTGAAAGGAAAGGAAGGCTGGACACTATGGCATTTACTTTTTTTATTCCGGCTTCGCTTAAAACATTTTCAAGCTCCAATGCATCGGCACATAATATTTTTAAATCAGGAAACGATGATTGTAAAAGTGCATGAAGCTGTTTTTCACGTTCAATAACCAATAATTTATCCGCCGGTATACCAACCCCCAACAATGAGCTGGTTACTACACCAGTCCCGGCGCCCAGCTCTATTACAGCTCCGGGATTTGATATATCAACCTGTCTGGCCATTGTGTCAGCCAATAGTTTCGAGCTAGGAAGAGCCGCGCCCATTTTAAGCGGGGAACGCATCCACGCGGCTATAAACTGGCAGGTATTATTCAGGGGCGTAGGCATGTTTAATCTGATTTACAGCGGTTTTTACTTTAAGCTTAAGTAAATAGTCCCCATAAGCTGCTGAAGCAAGCGTAGAATCTCCTGCCCCCCCACTAATTTTAAAATCCTTGCCCGAATAATCGCCACGCAATGAATCCCGCACGCCATTCTTATCGAGCGCCATTAATTCAGACGTATCCTCAAATCCCGCATGGGAACCGGGGTTTTTTATTGCCGGTTTAAGTGATTGCGCCCAGGAATCCTGCCCATTATTACTATAATAATCAGAAACCTGCAGGAATTTTACTCCTTTACCCTTCCATTGTTCTGTTAGCTTTGCGGCAATCTTCTCCTGGGCCTTCTGGTTACCGCCAGAATCACCAAGGAAACAAATAAGCTTGAAGCCATGCTGGGCCAGGCTCATTGCCGCATCTTCAAGCAATGCTTCGTAAGTTTCCTCACGCACAGAAATTGTGCCCGCAAATTGCATATGCCCCTGCGGGGGATTGATATTTCCCTCCGGCACATAGGCTATTACCGGCGCAACCAGCGCATTGCCGAGCTGCCTTGCAATTTCCCCAGATGTATAATGCACGATGGTATTATGCTTGCCTACAACCATATGCGGCCCGTTCTGCTCACTACCGCCTGTTGGTATTATAGCAATGACCGAGCCTGAATTTATGCGCTCCTGTATTTCAGGGGAAGTAAGCTCTTCCATATAAACACTGCTGGCAGCGCGTAAATCCTGCGGGAAAATTAATGCAAAAACTGTCATGGCATACATGACATGGGATATTTTATGCTTTATCATATTTTTACTTATTCCCAACATGCCCACCATAATTGATGATTAAGATTAAACATGAACAAGCAAAAAGTCGATGAAATATTCAAGCGCCTATGCGCTAAAGACCCCGCCCCTAAGACCGAGCTTAATTATACTAATGATTTTACATTGCTTATCGCCATAGTATTATCGGCGCAGGCGACAGATGCTGGCGTAAACAAAGCAACCCCTGCCCTGTTCGCAGCCGCAGATACTCCACAAAAAATGCTGGGGCTCGGCGAATCCGGGGTAAAGAGCTATATAAAAACCATTGGCCTTTTTAACAGCAAGGCAAAGAATATAATTGCCTTAAGCCAGAAACTGATAACAGAATTCTCAGGAAAAATCCCAGAAGACCCGGATCTTCTGGTAAAGCTCCCAGGAGTCGGGCGAAAAACAGCGAATGTCTGGCTTAATTGCGCACGCGGCAAACCAACTATCGCAGTAGATACCCATGTGTTCCGCGTGGCAAACCGCCTTGGCCTATGCCACACAAAAACTGCTGATGCCACAGAAGCTGCCCTTGAAAAAACAATAGCTGAAAAATGGAAACTCCACGCCCATCACTGGCTTATTCTGCACGGGCGCTATGTATGTAAGGCCCGCACCCCATTATGCGAAAAATGTATATTAAATGACCTTTGTAAATATTATGGGACAGCAGGCGACATGCCCCGTTCGCGGTAATATTTCAAAGCTCCTGGATGCACAGGGGCTATAGCATCATTAGCCACCATGTAATTATCATCAAGCGATGAGAATACCGGATGCAGGGTTTTAAAATTATCCAGGTTCTCAAATACCGCTTTCACCACTTCGTAAGCGATTTCATCAGGTAGATCAGATGATGCAACCAACAATGCGCGCACACCAAAAGTTTTGATTTCCTGCGGGTTGCCGTTATACATCCCCCCAGGAATAGTTGCTTTTACATAAAAAGGATGGGTTGCCACCAGTTTATTTATATCAGCCGGAGCAATTCCCACCAAAGATGTCGCGCATTTGGAAGTAACCTGCTGGATAGCGCCATTAGGATGCCCACCGGCATAAACCAGGGCATCTATCTTACCATCGCATAAAGCCTCGGTCTGGTCGGCGTATTTCACGTCAACAATATTGGCAAAGTTCTTTTTATTAAGGCCTTTCTGCGTCATTAGCTCTTCCATGGTAGCGCGCATACCAGAACCTTTTGGCCCAATATATATACGCTTGCCTTTTAAATCATCGAAAACATTAATTTTGGCATTTTTACGTGCAACAATAGTAAATGGTTCAAAATGCAGGGACAAAAGCACCCTTAGCTTTTTATCTTTGCCTGCGTCTGAAAATATCTCCTTGCCATTATAGGCATAATAAAGCAAATCTGACTGGACAATACCAAGGTCGATTTCCTTATTATGAATGGCCTCAAGGTTAGCTATAGAGCCGCCTGTAGACTCAACCGCGCAATGAATGGCGTGTTCTTTCCGGCCCCTGTTCACCATCCGGCATATAGCGCCGCCAGCCGGATAATAAACCCCGGTTACTTCGCCAGTTCCTATGGTTATATTCTTTTCTGCAGCAAAAACCGGATTAGCTACTGTAAGTACCGAAAAAAAAGCTGATGCAACCAAGATACTGCGCATAGAAACCATGATAAATATCCATTTTTTATAGTGTAAACATTATACTACAGTAACAAAAGCAGCAGCACAGCACAAGAGGATGATGAAAATATATTTATAAATTCTTTGAAAATATCAGGCTTTGAAAATATCAGGCCTTTGCCAGAACGCCTTTATTGCGCCGCTTATCGACATACATAGACATATCAGCGGAAGCCAGCGCAGATTCCGCATCATCGCCGCTACGCACCAGGTAATAGCCGTAAGCCGCAGATACGAATAGCTGTGAACCATTAAAATTAAATGGCGTGCTATCCAGCTTTTCCGCTATGGTCATGCCGCGTATTTTAGCGGATTCCTCATTGGCATAATACATAATTACAGCGAATTCATCACCGCCGATACGCGCCAGGAAATCCGATTCACGCATTACAGTCGATAATATCTGCGAAACATGTATAATGGCAAGATCGCCTGCTGCATGGCCATGGGTGTCATTTATCGCCTTAAAATCATTAAGGTCAAAATATAAGATTGTAGATGGGTGCCCATAGCGCTCATGCATAGTGATTGCCCATGACAGGCGCCGCATGAAAGCACGGCGATTAGCAATTGGCGCTATGCAATCCACATCCACAAGACGTTCAATTTCCGCAAGATTTTCCTTAGTGCGTGATAAATCGCGGTTCACATCATCCATTTTTTCGAGAAGCGCCGATATGACAAGGCGTACATTCGGGGTCATTTCTTCTTCAGGGATACCAAGGGCAGATAAGCGTTCGGCAAGAAGTGTCCTGCGTCTTGGGGTTGCTTTGCCAAATTTAATTTCAGTATCCTGCTGTGCTTGCATATTTCTCATCTGACAATTACTAAAGGCCTAAAGCTGATGATAAAATACCATCAAAACTATAAAAGTAAACATTTTTCACTTTAGCTGTTTTTCCTGTATAATTCGTAAAGGGCTATGGCAGCAGCATTTGATACGTTCAGGCTTTCCATTTTTTCGGATATTGGAAGGCGCATCAATATATCACAATGTTCCCCTGTAAGCCGCCGGAGCCCACGCCCTTCCGCCCCTAAAACCAGGGCAGATTTTCTATCCATCTTTATTTCATTTATGGCTTGTTTCGCCTCGCCGTCCAGCCCGTAAATCCAGTATCCATTCTTTTTAAGCAATTCAATTGCCTGAACTAAATTACCAACCGCGATAAGCGGCACTATTTCCAATGCCCCGCTGGCCGACTTTGCCATAACCCCGCTTTCAGCCGGGGCATTACGGTCGGTCACAATAAGCGCCCCTACATCAAAAGCCGCGCCAGAGCGCAGAATAGCACCAACATTATGCGGGTCGCTCACCTGATCAAGTATCATTACAGATTTATCATTTCCGGTTTTAAGCCATTCCTGAAGTGATGGTTGTTCTAACGGGTCACACTCAACGGCAATTCCCTGATGCACAGCTTCGCGCGGGAGCATATCGTCCAATTTCTTTGGCTCAGTAAGCTGGAGGTTTTTGATAGGAGATAATATTTTTTCGCCCAGCTCTTCTTTGGTATTTTTTGTGACAAGCACACGCTTAATCTTACGCATGGGGTTTTGCAAAACAGCAACCGCAGCATGTTTTCCGTATATGATAAGGGGCGAGTTTTTCATTTAGCCAGAGTACAATGTAAATCGTAGTTCGTAAATCGTAAAAACGAAATACGAACTACGTTATACAATCGCCTTTGATTAGCTGGCCAGCAAGTCAGTATCGCCTTCGCCGGTTACTGCATTTGCTGCCATAGCCTGCGAAATAGCTTCTTTTTCACGTTCGGTTGCAATTTTGCGCAGGCGCATAACCGCAGCACCTGTTCCAGCAGGTATCAAGCGGCCAACGATTACGTTTTCCTTGAGGCCGGAAAGCTGGTCGATCTTGCCAGCAACAGCGGCTTCGGTAAGCACGCGGGTGGTTTCCTGGAAGGAAGCGGCAGAGATGAAGCTGTGTGTCTGCAGGCTCGCCTTAGTAATACCCTGAAGCACAGGAGAAGCAGTTGCTGCTTTGTAGCCTTCTGCGATCGTCCTGCTGTTTACAGTGTCAAACTCTTCACGATCAACCTGTTCACCAGTTAAGAATGTAGTTTCGTTAGCGTTATCAATTTCAACTTTCTGAAGCATCTGGCGCACAATAACTTCGATATGCTTATCGTTGATAAGCACGCCCTGCAGGCGGTAAACCTGCTGCACTTCTTTCACCATGTAACGGGCAAGCGCTTCTACGCCCATAACTTTCAGTATGTCATGCGGAACAGGGTTACCATCCATGAGCAGGTCACCTTTCTGCACATAATCACCTTCCTGAACAGTTATATGCTTTCCTTTTGGAATCATATATTCCACTGGCTCAACCGCCTCATCCTTGGAACGAACAATCACGCGGCGTTTATTCTTATAATCCTTGCCGAATTCAACAACACCTTCGGTTTCAGAAATAATCGCATGATCTTTAGGTTTACGCGCTTCGAAAAGCTCGGCAACGCGTGGAAGGCCACCGGTAATATCATGGGTTTTGGTAGATTCACGCGGGATACGCGCAAGCACGTCACCGGCATGGACTTCCTGGCCATCAGCAACAGAAAGTATAGCCGCAACCGGCAGGAAATAACGGGCTTCAAGGCCATTTGCCAGAGTTATTATATCGCCTTTCTTATCACGCAGCGCAACACGAGGCTTCAGATCAGCACCTCGGGTCTGCTGGCGCCAGTCAGTTACGATCTTGTTGGAAATACCGGTTGCTTCGTCCAGTACTTCGCGCAATGAAACACCTTCAACCAGGTCGCGGTAATGGGCAAACCCTGCGCGTTCTGTGATGATAGGTAAAGTATACGGATCCCACTCGGCAAGCTTCTGGCCTTTTTTCACCTTTTCATTTTCCGCAGCAAGCAGACGGGCACCGTAAGGAACCTTGTAGCGTGCGCGTTCACGGTTATTTTCATCGCGCAGGATGATTTCACAGGTACGGCTCATTACTACCGACCGGCCTTTGGAATCAGTCACAATATTTTTATTGGACAGGGTAAAGGTTGAGTCATGGGATGATTCAACGCTCGACACCTCAGCGCCACGCTGCGCCGCACCACCGATATGGAAAGTACGCATTGTAAGCTGGGTTCCTGGTTCACCGATCGACTGTGCGGCAATAACCCCAACCGCCTCGCCGATATTAACCTCGGTTCCCCGCGCCAGGTCGCGCCCGTAGCAATGAGCGCAAACGCCAACTTCAGTTTCGCAGGTAAGCACAGAGCGCACCATAAGTTCTTCGATACCAGCTTCATCAATCTTATCTACAGTCTGCTCATCTATCATATCGCCTGCCGACATAATCTTAGCACCGGATACGGGGTGATGGACCTCACGGGCACTGGTACGGCCAAGTATTTGATCCGCAAGCGGAACGATAATATCGCCACCTTCAATAACCGCTTTGGCGACAACACCGCGGGATGTACCGCAATCACGCTCGGTTATGATGCAGTCCTGCGCCACGTCAACAAGGCGGCGGGTCAGGTAACCTGAGTTAGCAGTCTTAAGCGCGGTATCCGCAAGACCTTTACGCGCACCGTGCGAAGAATTGAAATATTCAAGTACCGACAGGCCTTCTTTAAAGTTGGAAATGATCGGAGTTTCGATAATTTCACCTGATGGTTTTGCCATAAGTCCGCGCATACCGGCAAGCTGTTTTATCTGGGCAGCAGAACCGCGCGCACCGGAGTTAGCCATCATGTAAATCGAATTGATTTCACGGGCTTTGAATTTGCCTTCCTTATTGCGTCCTACTGATGAAATCTGTTTCATCATATCATCGGCAACAAGCTCGGAGCACTTAGACCAGGCATCTATCACCTTGTTATATTTTTCGCCAAGGGTAATCAAGCCGTCAGCATATTGCTGTTCAAACTGTTTTACTTCGCCAAATGTGCCGTTTAAGTGTTTTTGTTTCGTGGTCGGAACGATCATGTCATCCTTACCGAAAGAAATACCGGCTTTTGCAGCATGCCTGAAACCTATGCCCATAAGGCGGTCAGCGAATATAACCGTCTCTTTCTGGCCGCAATGACGATAAACTTCGTAAATAAGGTTAGAAGCTTCTTTTTTAGTAAGGAGCTTGTTCACCACAGCGAACGGCAATTTTACATGCTTTGGTAAAATTTCTGAAATCAGCATACGTCCTGGGGTTGAGGATACTATCTGAGTTACGGAATTTCCGTTTTCGTCGATAGTTTTATAGCGGCATTTAATTTTGCTATGTAAAGTTACAGTGCCATTATCCAGCGCATGTTGCATTTCCGCGATGTCGGTAAAGATCATTCCTTCACCTGCTTCACCATCAGACTCCAGAGTGATGTAATAAAGGCCAAGAACTATATCCTGCGATGGAACGATTATCGGACGTCCATTGGCAGGGGAAAGAATGTTATTGGTTGACATCATAAGAACGCGTGATTCGATTTGCGCCTCGATAGAAAGCGGAACATGCACGGCCATCTGGTCGCCGTCAAAGTCAGCATTGAATGCAGTACATACCAGCGGGTGCAGGTTGATAGCCTTGCCTTCAACAAGCACTGGCTCAAATGCCTGGATGCCAAGGCGGTGAAGAGTTGGAGCGCGGTTGAGCAATACCGGATGCTCACGGATAACTTCTTCCAAAATATCCCACACTTCAGGACGCTCGGTTTCCACCATGCGTTTTGCGGCTTTAATGGTGGTCGCAATACCGTATATCTCAAGCTTAGCGTATATAAACGGCTTGAACAGTTCCAGCGCCATTTTCTTTGGCAGGCCGCACTGATGCAGCTTAAGTTCAGGACCGACCACGATTACAGAGCGGCCTGAATAATCCACGCGTTTACCAAGCAGGTTCTGGCGGAAGCGCCCCTGCTTACCTTTTAGCATGTCAGAAAGCGACTTAAGCGGACGCTTGTTAGCGCCAGTAATAACACGGCCACGGCGACCGTTATCAAACAGCGCATCAACCGATTCCTGCAACATACGCTTTTCGTTGCGCACGATAATATCAGGAGCGCGCAGCTCAAGCAGGCGTTTCAAACGGTTATTGCGGTTGATAACACGGCGGTACAGGTCATTCAGGTCAGATGTCGCAAAACGACCGCCATCAAGCGGAACAAGTGGACGCAGCTCTGGCGGTATAACTGGAACCACATCAAGTATCATCCATTCCGGCTTATTGTCAGAGCCAAGGAATGCTTCGATCATTTTCAGGCGTTTCACCAGTTTTTTGCGACGCGCTTCGGATGTGGTGGAAGCAAGGTCAGCACGAAGTTCTGGTTTCTGCTTGGCAAGGTTCAGCCCCATAAGCATGGTTTTGATAGCTTCCGCACCAATCTGGGCAGTAAAAGCGCTATCGCCATATTTTTCCTGCGCATCGTAGAACTGCTCTTCAGAAAGAAGTTCGCCCATTGAGAATGGAGTAAGACCCGGCTCAACAACAACATATGATTCGAAATATAAAATCTTTTCGAGGTCTTTAAGCGTCATGTCGAGCAGGATTCCGATACGCGAAGGAAGAGATTTAAGGAACCAGATATGCGCAACAGGAGAAGCAAGGTCGATATGACCCATGCGTTCACGGCGAACTTTTGAAGTGGTCACTTCAACACCGCATTTTTCGCACACGATACCGCGATACTTCATGCGTTTATATTTTCCGCATAAGCATTCATAATCCTTGATAGGGCCAAAAATGCGCGCACAGAACAGGCCGTCACGCTCAGGTTTAAAGGTACGGTAATTGATAGTTTCCGGTTTCTTCACTTCACCAAAAGACCAGCTACGGATTTTCTCCGGCGATGCTATAGAGATTTTTATCTCATCGAACTGCTTGGTTGCGGTGAGTTGCTGCCCGAAAAAACTCATTACTTCATTCATATTTTTGCCCCTTATTTAGGTTCTAGGTTCTAGGTGCTTGGTTCTAGAAAGGTAGATACTAGCACCTAGTACCTAGCCCCCAGCACCTATTTATGCTTCTTTTTCTATCAACTCAACATTCAAGCCAAGACTGCGCAGTTCTTTGACCATAACGTGGAATGATTCAGGTATTCCTGATTCAAAGCTGTTATCGCCGCGCACGATTGATTCGTATATCTTGCTGCGTCCTGCCACGTCATCCGATTTAACGGTGAGCATTTCCTGAAGCGTGTATGCCGCGCCATAAGCCTGAAGCGCCCAGCATTCCATTTCCCCAAAACGCTGCCCGCCGAATTGCGATTTACCACCCAGCGGCTGCTGGGTAACAAGCGAGTAAGGCCCGATAGAACGCGCATGGATCTTATCATCAACCAAATGGTGAAGTTTCAGGATATAGATATAGCCAACCGTAGTTTTGCGGTCGAACGCATCGCCAGTACGGCCATCATAAAGCTGCACCTGGCCTGAGGAATCAAGACCTGCCTTTTGCAACCAATGAACAATGTCTTCTTCCTTGGCACCGTCAAACACCGGGGTTGCAAAAGGAACACCTTTTTTGAGGTTACCAGCAAGCTCGACAACTTCCTTATCCGACATTTTGCCTATTGCTTTTTGCAGTTCCTTATCCTCGTACATTTCAGAAAGGAAATCCTTAAGTTTTTTGACAGAAGCTGACTTGTTATTCTGCTCCTGGACTTCTTCCAGAATATCACGGATCTGCCTGCCTATACCAGCGGAAGCCCAACCAAGGTGGGTTTCAAGTATCTGCCCCACGTTCATGCGTGATGGCACGCCCAGAGGGTTAAGCACTATATCAACCTGGGTGCCGTCAGCAAGATATGGCATATCCTCGATTGGAACGATCTTGGAAACTACACCTTTATTACCGTGACGGCCTGCCATTTTATCACCAGGCTGAAGTTTGCGTTTTACCGCTACAAACACTTTTACCATTTTAAGTACACCAGGCATCAGATCATCGCCTGCCTGCACCTTACCAACTTTTTCTTCAAACTTATGGTTGATACGGGCAAGAGCTGAATCAAGCTGCTTTTTAAGCTGCTCGATTTCATGCATGATATTTTCATCCTTTACAGCGAACTGCCACAACTGGCCTTTGCTGTAATCACTGAAAGACTGGTCGGTGATTTCGCTACCGGCTTTGAAATTCTTAGGGCCAGAAGTCGCTTTTTTGCCAGTAAGCAACTCACGCATACGGCCATAAACAAAACGCTCTATAATCCCGCGTTCATCATCGCGGTCTTTAGCAAGACGCTCAATTTCCGCTTTTTCAATTGAAAGCGCACGTTCGTCTTTTTCAATGCCACGGCGGCTGAATATCCGCACGCCAACTACAGTCCCAGCAACACCAGGAGGCAGGCGCAGGGAAGAATCGCGCACGTCAGACGCTTTTTCACCGAATATAGCACGCAGGAGCTTTTCTTCCGAAGTCATTGGCGATTCAGATTTTGGTGTAACTTTACCAACCAGAATATCCCCCGGCTTCACTTCTGCGCCGATATGCACCACACCAATTTCATCGAGGTTGCGCAAAGCTTCTTCACCAATATTTGGAATATCGCGGGTTATTTCTTCCGCACCCAACTTGGTGTCGCGTGCCATCACTTCGAATTCTTCGATATGGATAGAAGTGAAAACATCTTCAGAAACGATACGCTCAGAAATCAAGATGGAATCTTCGAAGTTATACCCATTCCATGGCATGAAAGCCACCAGCACGTTACGTCCCAGGGCGAGTTCGCCAAGGTCGGTCGAAGGGCCATCAGCGATAATGTCGCCAGCTTTTACCACATCGCCAACAGTAATTAACGGACGCTGGTTTAAGCAGGTATTCTGGTTCGAGCGTGTAAATTTAATCAAATTATAAATATCAACACCAGGAGAACCGTCTTCGGAAATTTCGGAGCTGCGGATCACGATACGGGTTGCATCAACCTGATCCACCACACCGCTACGGCGGGCAACAGTTGTAACACCGGAATCCTTGGCAACTATTTCTTCCATACCAGTACCAACCAGCGGGGCTTCAGAACGCAGCAGCGGCACAGCCTGGCGTTGCATGTTGGAACCCATCAGCGCACGGTTCGCATCGTCATTTTCGAGGAACGGAATGAGAGCAGCAGCAACCGACACAAGCTGTTTAGGGGCAACGTCGATATAATCAATCTGGTCAGCCGATGACAGAACGAAATCACCATTTCGACGGCAGGAAATAAGGTCGCCGGTGAATTTATTTTTCTCGTCTATCGCAGAATTTGCCTGCGCGATGGTGTATTTACCTTCTTCAATCGCCGAAAGATAAACCACATCATCAGTTACGCGCCCACCTGAAACTTTGCGGTACGGGCTTTCGATGAAGCCGTATTTATTCACGCGCGCATAAGTTGCCATTGAGTTTATAAGCCCGATATTCGGACCTTCCGGGGTTTCAATCGGGCAGATGCGGCCATAATGGGTCGGATGCACGTCACGCACTTCAAAGCCAGCGCGTTCACGGGTAAGGCCACCGGGCCCAAGGGCAGAAAGGCGGCGCTTATGGGTGATTTCAGAAAGCGGATTAGTCTGGTCCATGAACTGCGAAAGCTGGCTTGAGCCGAAAAACTCACGGATAGCTGCAGCTACCGGCTTAGCATTAACAAGGTCATGCGGCATCACAGTATCAATATCCACGCTCGACATACGCTCAATAATAGAGCGCTCCATACGCAGAAGGCCAATACGGAACTGGTTTTCCATTAATTCACCAACTGAGCGCACGCGGCGGTTGCCCAGATGGTCAATATCATCAATTTCACCAACACCATCTTTCAGGCCAACCAGTAATTTAACCGAACCTATAATATCATCTTTTGTGAGTGTTCCAACGTCTTCAGCTATATTGAGATTAAGGCGCGCATTCATCTTCACGCGGCCCACAGCCGATAAATCATAGCGATCCTGCTCAAAGAACAGTGAATTAAACAAGGCTTCAGCAGCTTCTACAGTGGTTGGTTCGCCTGGGCGCATCACACGGTAAATATCTATAAGCGCATCTTCGCGGGTCAGGTTTTTATCGGCAATTAAAGTATTACGTATATAAGCGCCGACATTTATATGGTCAATGTCAAGAACCGCAACATCCTTAGCACCAGCCTCTTCAAGCACGGCAAGCGCAGCAGCGGTTACTTCCTCGCCGCCCTCAACATAGATTTCGCCAGTTTCAGGATTTACTATATCAGTTGCGATATATTTACCAACGAACTGCTCATCGGTAACCAGATATTCCTTAAGCCCCTCTTCTGCAAATTTCTTTGCAGTGCGGATATTCATTTTTTTACCGGCTTCGGCAATAGTTTTACCAGTTTTTGCATCCACCAGATCATAGGCCAGCTTAATGCCACGATACTGCTCAGGATTAAATTTCGCTGCCCAGCCTTTTTTCAATTTCTTGTAAATGGTACGGGTATAGAAAGTATCGAGTATAGAGCTGTTATCCATGCCCAGAGCGCGCAGGAAGGTGGTAACTGGAACTTTACGGCGACGGTCGATGCGCGCATTCACAAGGTCTTTGGCATCGAATTCAAAATCAAGCCATGAACCACGGTAAGGAATAATACGGCAGCTATAGAGGAACTTTCCTGAACTATGTGTCTTGCCTTTGTCATGGTCAAAAAACACGCCAGGCGAACGGTGCATCTGCGACACGATAACACGCTCGGTGCCGTTGATGATAAAGGTTCCGTTATCGGTCATAAGCGGTATGTCGCCCATGTAGACATCCTGCTCCTTTATATCTTTGATTTCGCGCACGCCGGTATCTTCATCTACGATCCACACGATAAGGCGCAAGGTAACACGCAGCGGCGCAGAGGAATTTATCCCGCGTGAACGACATTCATCAACGTCATATTTCGGAGCATCAAAATTGAAGCGTACAAATTCAAGGGTAGAAGTTTCAGTATAATCCTTTATAGGGAAAACCGATTTGAATACAGCATGCAAGCCTGTATTAGTGCGTTTTTCCGCAGGAATATTTATCTGCAGGAACTGATCATAGGAATTTTTCTGCACCTCGATCAAATTTGGCATTGATGTTATGGTCTCAATTCGGCCAAAACTTTTGCGAATACGCTTGCGTGCGGTGAACGAAAGTTGCGAATTTTGAGCTTGCACCATGAGGAACCCCTTAACCTTAAGCATTTTAAAAAACAAAGCCCACCCTACAGGCCTTGCCAAGCATAACTAATAAGTCCATTGCGGACTTGAAAACTAAAATCTAAACCCAAACGGATTTAGAATCTAATGTTTAAACAAAACCCACCTGTGGATTTTAAAATTTATATCCTAAAAACCCCACTTATGGATATTGTACTTAATAGCAAAAGGGAGCGGCGCGAAACGCGCCACTCCGAATAAACAGCAATCAGTTGAAATTACTTAACTTCAACGGTTGCACCAGCTTCAGCCAATGATTTTTTGATCTTCTCAGCTTCGTCTTTAGAAACACCTTCTTTAACCGGCTTTGGCGCAGCTTCAACGAGGTCTTTAGCTTCTTTCAAGCCAAGGCCTGTGATTTCACGCACAACTTTAATAACGCCGATTTTCTTATCAGCAGGTGCAGAAGCAAGAATAACATTGAACTCGGTCTGCGCTTCAGCAGAAGGAGCGCCACCGGCAGCAGCAGCGCCAACAGCAGCTACAGCAACTGGCGCAGCAGCAGAAACACCCCATTTTTCTTCAAGCATTTTGGACAGTTCAGCAGCTTCGATTACGGTCAAAGCCGATAATGTATCCACGATTTGTGCAAGATTTGCAGACATAAATAATACTCCCAACAGAAACAAAAAAATTAATAAAATAACTAATACAACCAACGACTATGACAAAACCCGCATCTGATTTTGAAATTCTATAAAAACCCTACCCCCAACTATTCTTTGCTGGCATGCGCGGATATAACCCTCGCAACCTGACCACCCGGCGCTTGCAACACCCCGGCAATACGGGTAGCAGGCGTCTGAATCATTCCAACAATCTTAGCACGCAATTCATTAAGCGAAGGCAATTTCGCCAATGTTTCTATAGCCTTCACATCAAGCTTCTGCGCGCCGAATGCGCCACCGATGATAACCATTTTATCATTGGCCTTAGCAAAATCCACAAGACCTTTAGCAACCGAAACAGGGTCTGCCGAAGTAGCGATAACCGACGGACCTTTAAGAAGGTCGACAATAGCTTCCATCGGAGTATCCTTGGCGGCGATCTTGGTCAGCCGGTTTTTAGAAACCTTAAGCTCAGCCCCCACATCACGCATTTTACGGCGCAGACTTGAAAACTGCTCAACAGTCAAGCCATTATTATGAACAACCAAAGCAATACCAGCCTTATTCAGCTTTTCATTGGTAGCCTCAATCATTGCTTTCTTTTGTACACGAGTCATTGGCATAGTTTTTCTCCCTTACGCCGCCAGCAAATCAGCAAGATCAAGCTTAATACCAAGACCCATGGTCGAGGAAATACCAACTTTTTTGATATAATTCGCTTTTGCGCCTGATGGCTTTGCCTTGAAAACAGCATCAACAAATGTTTTTATATTCTGCGCTATGGCAGCCTCACTAAAGCTTGCCTTGCCAACGCCTGCATGAATAATAGCCGCTTTATCAAGGCGGAATTCAACCTGGCCGGATTTAGCAGCCTTTACGGCATCAACTACATTCGGGGTTACCGTTCCAAGCTTAGGGTTTGGCATAAGACCTTTAGGACCAAGCACTTTACCGAGCTTACCGACTACAGCCATCATATCCGGCGATGCTATAACGCGGTCAAAATCAGCAAAACCGGCAGCAATCTTCTCACCAAGATCTTCGGCACCAACAAAATCAGCGCCAGCCTTCAAGGCTTCGGCAGCCTTATCCCCGCGCGCAAATACTGCAACACGAATATTCTTACCCGTTCCATTTGGCATCGAAACCATCCCGCGAACAAGCTGGTCGGTCTGCTTTGGATCCAGGCCAGTATTTATCACCACATCAATAGTTTCATCAAATTTGGTGTTAGCAGAAGATTTAACCAGTTTTACAGCCTCAGCAAGCGTATAACGCTTATTGGTATCGATCTTTGCAATCAATGCTTTTCTTCTCTTTGCAACTCTTGGCATAAGCTTAAGCCTCCACTATTTCAAGGCCCATTGACTGAGCAGAACCACGAACCATACGCGCCGCACCTTCAATGTCATTTGCATTTAAATCTTTCATTTTTTCCTGAGCTATCTTGCGAATCTGCGTCATGGTAATTTTACCAGCAGTTGCACCTTTACCCGGGGTCTGCGAACCTTTCTGCAAGCCAATAGCCTTCTTAATATAGTAAGAAACCGGAGAAAGCTTGGTTATAAAAGTAAAGGTGCGATCCTGATAAGCAGTGATGATTACAGGTATAGGAGCGCCCGGCTCCATTTTCTGGGTTGCAGCATTAAAAGCTTTGCAGAACTCCATGATATTTAAACCACGCTGACCCAGCGCTGGACCCACCGGAGGAGAAGGATTCGCCTTACCCGCAGGAATTTCTAATTTAATAAAACCAACAATTTTTTTAGCCATTATCTACTTCCTTAGTGGTGTTAACGCCTGCACACACTGCAATCTTTACAACCAGACAGCGGCAAACTCCCAAAACTACTGCCCCGCAACCCGATTTCCAAGTGGAGGGAGCAGACTTATAGTTGTGGTTTTTAATTAATGCAAGCGCTTTTTAATAATATTTTCAGCTTTTTTTAAACAATAGTTAGAAAATAGGCAAAATAATGAATTAAGCCACTTTTTCCACCTGATTATATTCAAGATCTACAGGGGTTGCACGACCAAAAATAGAAACCGACACTTTTACGCGCGATTTTTCGTCGTCAACACCTTCAACAAGCCCAACAAAAGATTCAAATGGGCCTTCAACGATTTTGACATTTTCGCCAATCTCAAAACTTACTTTGGATTTTGGATGCTCAATACCATCACGAACCTGGTTAAATATCGCTTCCGCCTCTTTTTCAGTTATCGCAACCGGGCGCCCCTTCCCGCCGCCGCCAAGGAACCCCGTAACTTTAGGCGTATTTTTTACCATATGCCAGGTCTCATCGGTAAGCTCCATTTTCACCATGACATAGCCCGGGAAAAACTTACGTTCGGATGTCATTTTCTTGCCACGGCGGATTTCACTTACCTCCTCAACCGGAACAACAACCTCCTCAATAAGATGGGAGATATTTTTTTTAGCCGCCTGCTCTTTGATCGACTCAGCTATTTTCTTCTCGAAACCTGAATGAGCGTGAACAATATACCAACGAAACGCCATAATTTTGCTTTCTCTTTTGTTTAATCTATATTCCAATAATGCGGCTTATCAACGAGCCCGCAATAACATCAATAAGCAGAAAGAATGTTGATGCCAGGATAACAACTATCAACACCGTAATAGTGGAAACCATAGTTTCCTTACGGCTTGGCCAGGTTACCCGCTTCATTTCCTGACGTACTTCACGGACAAATTTAGCTGGATTCAGGGCGGTCATCGGCTATCGACTCTCTACTTTAATTGTTAAAATATTGGGGAAGGATTGCATTTATATAAGAAAACAAAAGAATTTCAAGCGTTATTTTTAGCAAGCAGCAGTAGCGACAAAGCATGCCACATCGCCAGTCGCATTGTAGCTGAATTATGGCTTTGTCAAAATTAGCGAATGTACCAACTTGAATTTGGCAGGGGCGATATGATTCACTTTTATATGCTATCTTAATGTAAAATAAAAATTATCTTAAATGTGAACTTTACACCACCCCTCATAGCTACCCCCAACAGTTTGCTCAGAAAGGTGGGGATATTTTTCTGAGAAGATTTTTTTTGTTTTTGTCAGTGACTGGGTGTGTTTATGTCCCCGACCTATTTTGCGTTTTTGGAATTACTGTAATCACTTAACATAGAGTATTAAGTCGATAAGAAAATTTCAACTTCCAAGCAGTTATCTTAGTAATTAGCATAGCGCCATCTATAAAAATAAAAAGGCAGAGCGAACCCTGCCTTTAATCTTGTGAATGTCTCATCTTATTAACTGCTGGACACCCTAATCTAATCATCCTATTGGTAGAATATTGGTTATGTAATTGCAAGCAGAAGATTGTGTTTTATGAAAATTTTTTTGAAGTATCGTCTAGGGCTAGATGTAGGAACAAATTCAATAGGTTTTGCTTTAATAGAATTAGATGAAAATGATTGCCCTATCAATATAATCCATCTTGGAGTGCGGATTTTTTCTGATGGTAGAGACCCCAAAAGTGGAGCATCACTTGCAGTTGATAGAAGAGTTGCCAGGGGAATGCGCCGCCGCCGTGATCGGCTGGTACTGCGCAAACAGCATTTGATGGATTTACTGATTGAAAAAGGCTTGATGCCACAAGATAAAAACGAACGCAAAAAATTAGAAAATTTAGACCCATACTACCTGCGCGTAAAAGCACTCGATGAAAAGCTGGAACTGTACGAAATAGGAAGGGCAATATTCCACCTAAACCAAAGACGGGGCTTCAAAAGCAATCGTAAGCAAGCTGCAAAAGATAGTGACTCTGGCGCAATCAGCAGTGCCCGTCAAATCTTAGAGCAGAAACTTAAAGATGGAAATTTCTGCACTTACGGCGAATTTTTATATAAAGCCCCAGCAAAGCGGGTGCGTAACATATCAGGTGATGCGAATAAGACTTCTTATGATTTTTACCCACAGCGCGAGATGTTGGAAAGTGAATATGATTATATTATTTCTGCCCAGAATAAGTATTATCCAGAGTTGCTGAAAGCAGAACTGGTAGACGATATTAAACAACTGGTATTTTTCCAGCGCCCTCTTAAGCCTGTTCAAAAAGGTAGATGCAGTCTTATGCCAGCCGAAGAACGGGCGTATAGTGCGCTTCCTTCTTCACAAAAATTTAGAATACTAAAAGAAGTGAATAATCTGGAAATAACCGATAAGCTATGGCGTCGGAACCGTAATGATTTAACCGATGAACAGCGCGAAAAAGTTATTGCCGAGCTATATAAAAAGAAAACCGTTTCTTTTGATGGCTTACGAAAAATTTTGAAGCTGGATAGCTCAACTGTCTTTAATCTCGAATCAGAGCAACGTTCTTCACTCGGTGGGGCAACAACTCATATAACGCTTGCCAAGCCTGAATATTTTGGAAAATTATGGGAAACCTTTACTATAGAAAAGCAGGATGAGATAGTTGCTAAATTGCTTGATGATACGCTTGATGATGCTGAAGTGGCCGAGTGGCTGAAAGAAAATTTTGCCTTGCCAGATGAGAATATCAAGGCCCTGATAAATGTACCACTTGAAGATGGTACAATGAAATTTTCAAGCAAGGCTATTTTACAGATCATCCCTCATCTAGAACGGGGGAAAATGGAATATGAAGCTATAACGGCTTGCGGATGGCAGCATGCTAATCGTTATACTGGAGAGTTGGTTGATGAGCTTCCTTATTATGGAACCTTACTGGAAAGCAGTGTGGCTTTTGGTACTGGGAATGAAAATGACAGCGAAGAAAAACGTTATGGAAAAATAGCCAATCCGACCGTTCATATTATGCTTGGTCAGCTTAGACGGTTGGCAAATGAGTTGATAAAAGATTTTGGACATCCCAAAGAAATAGCCATTGAGCTATCGCGAGATTTGCGGCAAAGCAAGGATGAGCGTGCCAAAGCACAAAGAGAAATTGCAAAAAACACCAAGGCCAATGAGAAATATGATGCCCAGATAATAGCGGCTGGGCTCATTCCAAATGCTGAATACCGCCTGCGCCTAAAACTACATGAGCAGCAGCAGGAATTGTGTATTTACAGTGCCGGTAATAAGAAAATTTCCCTTAGCGAATTATTAAGTGATGCGGTTGAAATTGACCACATACTGCCATTCTCAAGAACATTTGACGATAGTGCTGCGAATAAAGTGGTTGTATTCCGTGAAACTAACCGCGCTAAAGGCAACAAAAGTCCCTATGAAGCATTCTCATATCAAAATTATGATGAGTTGCTGGCAAGGGTAAGTTGTCTGCCTAGCAGTAAAAAATGGCGTTTTTATGAAGATGCCATGAAACGTTTTGAAGAGGATAAAAATGGCGACAAAGGCTGGTTGGCGAGGCAACTGACTGATACCAGCTATATGTCTAGGGTAGCGCGGGAATATCTGCGTTATGTGGTTGGCGACAGGGTAAAAGGTTTTCCGGCTGTCGATACTTACCCAGGGGGTGTAACAGCTAAACTCCGCCGTGGATGGGGCTTTAACAGCCTATTGCCTCCTGCACCAGATGGAGCGGAAAAGAACCGAACCGACCATCGTCATCATGCGATTGATGCTTTAGTAATTGCTTGCTCAAACCGCTCTATGTTTCAAAGAATAAGCAGTGCCAGTGCTAAAAATGAAGATATGGATGAAAACTGGATTAAAGACCTTACCAGCAAAGCCCCGCCATATAAAAATTATAACCGCAATGAATTGCAAAAAATGGTAGATGGCATTGTAATTTCCCATAAGCAGGATCACGGAACTTTGGGTAAGGGCGATAGCGGTGGAACCAGCAGCAGGCTGCATGAAGATACTTTCTACGGCAAATCAAGAAATCAGTTAGATAAAACCGATGGAAAAGATCTATCCAAAAAAGGCAAGATCCGCCTGCATGTTCGTGTGCCGCTGGTAAGTCTCAAAGAAAAAGATATTTCTGACATTGTTGATGATGATTTGCGTCGTAGAATAGCCGAAGCAATGGGAGCGAGAGGCGATAGAAAATATGAGCAGGCAATAGTTGATTTTGCGAAAGATAATAATATCCATAGAGTGCGGATATTTGTTGAAAAAAGCGAGTCAGCAATGCGGGCAATACATGATGAGGCAGGCAAGCCATATCGCTACGTGGCAACCGGCGGCAACCATCATTTAGACATTTTCTGCCCGATTAAAGACAAGAAAACAGAGGACGGCACAAAATATAAGGCTGGCAAATGGTACGCGGAAACCGTTTCCCATTTCGATGGCAACAAAAAAGGATTCTCCCCGAACTGGCAGAAAGAACACCCAACCGCCAAGCTTATTATGCGTCTGCATATCAACGATATGGTGGCTTATGATGAAGATGGCAAACGCCAGATTAGAAGGGTTAAGAAGATAGATGGCGCAACAGAGCGTGCTTATCTTGTTCAACATTTGATAGCAAAAGAAGAAGGTGATAAACTTAGCTGGGCAGCGTCAGCTAATAAATTACAAGAAAAAAACGCTCGTAAAATTTCTGTGACCCCTTCTGGAAAAGTCCTTGATACTGGTCGGTCGCCCGTGCCAAAACCTTTTCAGAAGAAAGAAATATTGCTGGCATGAGCAACTCCATTGTAGAAATAGCGCATGATGGACGGCATATATCGCTGTTTCGTGGCTTCCTGAAAATATCAGAAGGGGAAACAGAATTGGCGCGAATCCCCTTGGATGCTATTTCTGCTTTGCTACTTAATTGCCATCAGGCGACATTGAGCCAGAATATTATGCTTGCCTGTAGCGATGAGGGAATTCCTGTTATTTTGTGTGGTAGTAATCACCAGCCAGCAGGGATTCTCTGGCCAGTAGTCAGCCATTATAAACAAGCTGGAAATTTGCAAAGCCAACTTAGTAGCAGCAAGCCACTGGCAAAACAGCTATGGAAACAAATCATACAAAGCAAAATAACAGGGCAACATCAGGTGTTAAAAGCCACAGAAAAGTTTGATGGCAGCGCCCTACTGGAGATGGCGGGAAGAGTAAAATCCGGTGACACGGAAAATATAGAAGCGCAGGCCGCACGCCGTTATTGGCCGCTTTTGATGGGTGATAGTTTTACCCGTGATACTGAAGCAGGTGGAGAAAATAGCTTGCTTAATTATGGTTATGCTATTTTGCGGGCTACGGTTGCAAGGGCGATAATTGCCGTTGGTTTGCATCCTTCCCTGGGCGTTCATCACCAAAACCGCCTGAATGCTTTTTGTTTGGTTGACGATGTTATGGAGCCATACCGCCCAGCGGTTGATTATATGGTCTATAGCCTGCTTCAATCTGGGAATCCTGAAGTAACCAAAGAAACTAAAAAAGAACTGGCGGGGCTGGTTGAGCGGCAGATTACTATGCCGCAGGAAACCACTAGCATTAGTAATGCCATATTGCTTACATCGCAATCCCTTGTGGATTCGTTTAAAAATGATACAGCTTCATTATACCTGCCAAAATCCATTATCCCCTTGAATGATTTACCAATTATTGACGAATAAGTAACCAAAGTCTTATTATTTTCTGCTAGCCTTCAGGTATGAAAAATACCGTAAAAAGTGCGTATCGGCTTATGTGGATGATGGTAATGTTTGATTTGCCCACTGTTTCTAAAGCAGAGCAAAAAAGGGCTGGTGAATTCCGTCAGTATTTACTGGACGAGGGTTTTACTATGGAACAATTTTCTGTTTACATGCGCTTTATTGGCAGCCGTGAAAAAACCAGTGCTTTTGCGAAGAGAATCAAAAATAATGTTCCACAAATGGGCAGGGTTAGTATATTGTGTTTTACCGATAAGCAGTTTGGGACAATTCAAACTTTTTACAATGCGTCTTCCAAACCTGTGCCAAAAAACCCAGATCAACTCATACTTTTTTAGATTATTTTGATGATTTTTCTGAAACCAGATGCCGTATTTCTTCCTATTTTTCAGAAAGATAATACGACATCGAGCATATCAGATTAGATTAGGGTGTCCAGCAGCAACCTCCTTCTTGTTTTGTTGAGGCCTCTCTTATATCATATCAGATTATATTAGGGTGTCCAGCAGCAACCTTTGCCAATGCCTTCTAAAAT
>JBDHUC010000024.1:0-34527 GCA_039808985.1 Alphaproteobacteria bacterium
TACTTCCCGTCCTTTACCCACCATGCCTGGAAGCCAAGGCCATATTTGGGGGTGATTTTCGGCATACCGAACTTGTCCCAGTAAGCCACGCGGAAAAAGCCCGAATGCCAGTTGGGGATAACAACATTTTCCCACAGTAATATCCGGTCAAGCGCACGTCCGGCGGCAACCAGCGATTCCTTATCATCAGCCTTGGTAAGCGCGTCAAGGACCCCGTCCACAGCCTTGCTTTTAAGCCCTGCGAGGTTATTTCCGCCCTTGACATCGGCCTGCGAGGAATGCCACAGCGCGACCTGCTCATTGCCGGGGAAGAATATCCCACGGTTTATCCAGATAGAAACCATATCGAAATCGTAATTATCCGTGCGCTTCTGGTACTGGGCATCATCGACCATGCGGATGGACGAGGAAACCCCAAGCCTTTCTAGATTTTTGCGCATCGGCGCGATAACCCGTTCCATGGTTGGCTGGCGGAGCATTACCTCGAGCGAGAGCTGCTCGCCTTTTGCGTTCACCCTTTTGCCATCCTTAACTGTCCAGCCAGCCTCATTAAGCAGCTTATCAGCCTTTATAAGGTTCTCCCTGGCATTTCCCGAACCATCAGTTACAGGATTAGCAAAAGCTTCCGTAAACAGGGCAGGGGGCAGCGTATCAGCATAAGGCTTGAGCAGGGCAAGCTCCCTGCCTTCGGGCAGCCCGGTTTCCTGGAATTCGGTATTTTCAAAAAAACTCTTATTGCGGGTATAGGCACCATAAAAAATAGTTTTATTCACCCATTCAAAATCCAGAGTCAGGCCGATTGCCTCGCGCACTCGGCGGTCGGAAAATTTAGGCTGGCGGGTATTGAAAATAAAAGCCTGCATTCCCTGCGGCGTCCCATCAGGGATTTCACGCTTTATGATACGCCCGTCCTTAACTGCAGGTGAATCATAGGCAGTTGCCCAGTTGCGGGCGATATATTCACGGCGGAAATCATAACCCCCGGCTTTAAGCGCCTCCAGAGTCACATTTTCGTCACGGTACATATCATAGCGCATAGTATCGAAATTATACTGCCCGGCATTAACCGGGAGCTTAGCCCCCCAATAATCCGCCACACGTTTATAAACGATATTTTTTCCCTGATCGACCGATTCAACCATGTAAGGCCCGCTGCCCAGCGGCGATTCCAGGGTTGTTTTTTCAAAATCCACCTTGCTGTAATAGGACTTGGAAATTATCAGCATCCCGGCAGCCAGCATGGGAAGTTCCTTGTTCCTGGTATCGTTGAATGTGAATTTCACTTTGTTTTCTGCGGTTTTTTCTGCCTTAACTATCGGCGCGAACATGATCTTATAGGTCGGGTCGCCCTTTTCCTTCATGGTGTTGAAAGTAAAAACCACATCATCAGGCGTAATCGGTGAACCGTCATGGAAACGCGCCTCTTTGCGCATGGTAAATTCAGCCCAGGAATTATCCGGGGCAAGCTCAACGCTGCTTGCCACCAACCCGTACATGGTTTGCGGCTCGTCTTGCGACTGGACCATAAGCGTATCAAAAATACCGACAATCCCCGGCGCTTTTACGCCTTTAAGGATAAACGGGTTTAAATTGTCAAACGTCCCGGTTTCGGCGAGCTTGACTGCGCCGCCTTTAGGCGCGTCAGGATTTACATAATCAAAATGGGTAAAACCCGGCTTATATTTACACTCGCCATAAAGCGACAGGCAGTGCGAAGGGGCGGCATACGCTTCGCCAGATGAAAGAAAGCAGAAGCCAGAAATCAGAAAGCTGAATCCTGAAGTCAGAAGCCTAGAAACTTTTATCATAGTTTTATTGCGTTTTTTTGCGGAATACCAAAAGAGTTTCCACTACAGGAAACCCAACCACATTGAAGTGTACAGGATATTCCTCTTTTTCCAAGACAAATCCTTTGTCGGTAAACATTTTTATCCATTCCGCACTTGGCTTTTGATTTCCGAGTCCTTTGGGATAAAATAATTCGTCCACACCTTTGACAAAATTTTTATAACTAGGGTTTTCTTTATCTTTTCCAATAAAATCCTCAGTTACGATTACAAGCCCATTTTCTGGCAGTGCATCTTTCACAGTACCTATAAATTTCCTAACTTTTTTATCATCAAATTTTCCATGTGAATATTCCAGTTCACCAACATGATGCAGAACTGAATTAAGAGTTATTATATCACTTTTAGGCAATTTTTCAAATGGATGGATAGTGCTATAGCCATTTGGTTCAGGATGTGCGGGCAAATCATAATTTTTTATATCAACTGCCTGCCATTCCTGTTCAGGGTGTGTTTTTTTCATCAAGGAAAAAAAGAAATTAGACCTGCTGCCAACGTCAGTAATCTGTAATTTTTCTGCATTTGGATTCGGCAATTCAACGTTTTTAAGAACTTCGTCAAAAGTTCCCCGCAATTCCTTTGCTCGCATTCTTTCAAGAGAAGAATACCACTTGCCGTCTGCTACTTTGTCTAATCTGGCGACAGGAAATCCATTGGCCTCGTAATCCCTGAACTCTCTTTTTGTTAAAAAGTCTTTTGGTAGTTCGTACCCAGTAAGATCTTTTCCTTCATTTTTTCTTACAGTATCTACATATTCTTCAAGATTTCTTTGCAATTCGACTTTTCTGCTAAACAGGTTGGCAGGGGCATCAACTTTGCGAGTCTTTTGAAATACGTCCCAAGCTTCATTAACCCCAAACGTAATAGTCCTATCCTGCTGTAACCCACGCATAAAAACCCACAATTTGCTAATCTTTGAACAATTATTAAGTATTCTTAATTATATTTCAAGAAAATAATATAGCGATTCTATGCTTCTGGTTTCCAAGGGCTTTTGCGGTTTCGGCGAGCTTGACTGCGCCGCCTTTAGGCGCGTCAGGATTTACATAATCAAAATGGGTAAAACCCGGCTTATATTTACACTCGCCATAAAGCGACAGGCAGTGCGAAGGGGCGGCGATTGCTGCGGATGGCAGATGGCAGATGACAGATGACGCAGCAATAATTTTGATTATTCTGGTCATCCGTAATCCGTAATCTGTCATCATATTACGCACCGCTTCACCAATTATTGTTATATTTCTTTCTATTGCATCAGAATATAATTTGGTTTTTTCATTTTTTGAATAATATTCAGAGATACTGTTTGTAGCGTCAATAATATGGCGCAAGCGTATTATATCACCGCCTTTATCCTTCATAATGGCTTTGCCTCATTAATAACAGTATCCCGTATATATTTACTGATACCACCATCAGTTGCTACATCAACCTTACATCCCAAAAGACGCTCAATATCATAATAAAAACCACCTATACCCCAGGCATCACTATTTTTTGCGCGCCTTACTAAAAAATCTATATCGCTATTTTCAGTTGCCTCACCACGAGCTACAGAGCCATATATACGTATATCAGTAATTCCGTATTTTTCAGCTATTTCCAATATTTGTGGCTTATATTGCGAGCGCAACTGTTCAAGCGTTATCATAAAATTTACGCCCCGCCCCAAGGGCCTTTTCCCGGCTCCTGCGCAACATATGATTTTTTGTTTTTGATAGAATCAAATACGGTGAGCGCCTGCGCGACCATCGACCCTGCATCGCCTGGATTAGCAGGCATAAGCACGGTTGTGCTGGTCTTGGCAAGCTGGTTGAATGCTGCAACATACTGCTCGGCTATTTTGAAGGAAACCGCTTCCGAGCCGCCGTTGCGCTGTATGGACTCGGCGATCATAGAAATACCCTTGGCATTAGCTTCGGCAACCGCAAGTATCGCCTCAGCCTCACCCTTGGCACGGTTTATCTGGTCAACCTGCGCACCTTCGGATTGCAAAACAACTTCACGCTTGCGCGCCTCAGCATTAAGTACAACCTGTTGCTGCTGTCCTTCGGCTTTCAATATAGCTTCTTGTTTAGCAGCTTCCGCCACGTTTATCTGCGATTGGCGCTTACCTTCGGATTCAAGGATAGTTGCGCGTTTCTGGCGGTCGGCGGCCATCTGGAGTTCCATCGCCTTTAGAACAGAGTTTGGCGGGGTGATATTCTTAATTTCATAGCGCATGCACTGGATGCCCCAGCTTTGCGCCGCCTGGTTTATTGCCGCTACAATATTGGCATTTAAAGTTTCGCGCTCTTCAAAGGTTTTATCCAGTGTAAGCTTGCCGATTTCCGAACGCATCGTGGTTTGCGCAAGAAGCTGTACCGCATAGATTGGGTCAGACACGCCGTAAGACGCAGCAACCGGGTCGATGATACGTACATATAATACGCCGTCAAGCGCCAGCGTCACGTTATCGCGGGTGATGCCAGCCTGCTCCGGCACATCAACTGCGGTTTCCTTAAGCGAGTGTTTATAGGCAACGCGCTGGATGAAAGGTATTATGATATTAAGCCCCGGCTCCAGCTTGCGGTCGAATTTACCAAGATTTTCAACGATCCATGCCTGTTGTTGCGGGACGGTTTTGGCCCCGTTAAAAATAACAATAAGCACAATAATACCAAGGGCAATGAAAAATTCCATGTTAAAACCTTTCTAGGTTATTTAGGAGTTACGATAAGTGTATTTCCGGTAATTTCTTTAATTATAACCTGCCTGCCAGATTCAATCTGCTCTACAGTAGCGCGCTCATCAAGTTTTGCTTTCATAATAGCACCCGACCACACAACCTCGCCGCCATTTATTTTATGCAGGCCTTTTTCCCCGACTATAGCTGTTTCACCAATCATATTATGGTACTGGGATTTGTTTTTGCCAATCCTGGATTTCTGCATCGGCTTCCATAAAATAATTGTCCACAGCGCTGTAGATACAACAAAAACAAGTGCTTGAAGCAGGGTGTTGTCATGCGCTATAAAAGAAAAATCAAGCAGCATTCCAACCGTAAGCGCGCCACAGCCAAAGAACAGCAGCCCAACCCCAGGCATAGCCATTTCCGCCACAAAGAAAATTACCCCGGCTCCCAGCCAATATATCATGATTTCATTTTCCAAAACATTTACCCCTGAGGTTAGTTTTTAGGAATTATTAAAAGCGTGCCATTTTTTACTTCGCGCACAACAACTTTTGTCCCGCCATCAATAATAGTTTCTGCGCTTTCAGGAGATATTTTCGCTTTAAAAGCCTCTCCATCCACTATTACTTCGCCGCCGCCAATGCTGTTTATCCCCTCTTTTCCAACAACGACCACCCGGCCAAGTATCTGTTTGTAAAACTCCTCACCACGCCCCAGCGAGTCCTTCTGTTCAACATCCCTTAGCATGAATTTCCAGGCATATATGCCGATAAGAAAACAGAATACCTGCCCAATCACAAAATACTGATAATAAGGGAGAATAAAATCATCCGGCAGCCTGAATATTCCTGTAATAAGGAAGAACGCCATAGTAAAAGCAGAATAAGCCGCATATGTCAGATTATAGCGCTTAACAGAGTTGTTAGCGGCAAGGAACAAACCGCCTACTATAATCCAGCTAATTATTGTCAGCATACTACTCTCCTTAAAACAACTATTTCAGCGTGCTTAGATAGGCAATAAGGTTGGCGCGATCCTGCGGGTTGGAGATACCGGCGAAAGACATTTTATTTCCCGGAACTTCTTTTTTAGGGTTAGCCAGGAAATTAGAAAGTTCCTGCTCGGTTAATTTTTTATCCTTAACCGCCATAATAGCTGCTGAATAGGTATAATCGTCCTTATGGCCATAATGGCTGCCAACCAGGCCCCATTGGTTAGGGCCAACGCCATTTTTCCCGCCCTTGTCAAAAGTATGGCAGGAAGTACATTTCTTTATCAGCCCTTCACCAGCCTTTACATCGGCCTTAGCCATAAAAGGAGCAATATCAACCGGCTTATCATCAGCAGCCGGGGCAGCTCCTCCGGCAGGCGAAGCATCCGCCACCTCTATTGAAAAACCACGTTTTTCTTCCTTGCCGTGTCCAGCTTCGCCTTTTGCATACAGCCCTTCGCTTACCAGGCCCGAAACCATGGCTATAATACCGGCCAATAATACAGAAGCTGCTACTTTATTAAATTCCAACCCATTACCAGACATATTAACTTCCCCAAAAAATTACTTAAATATTAGGTTTGCTTATAATATAGCAATGTTATCTATTCAATAACGAATTTACAAAGAAATTGATATGAATCCTGTAATTATAATTCCTGCACGCATGGCTTCCACCCGCCTCCCGGATAAACCGATGGCTTTGATCGGCGGACTTCCGATGATCGTGCAGGTGATGAAGCGTGCTCAGGCTTCAAATGTGGGGCGGGTAGTGGTAGCCTGCGATGGGCAGCAGATCGCCGATGCAGTAACCCGGGCTGGCGGTGAAGCAGTAATAACATCCCCTGGCCTGCCTTCTGGTTCCGACCGGATATTTGCAGCCCTTACCCAGATAGACCCGGCCAGAAAACACGATATTATTATAAATGTGCAAGGCGACATGCCCTGCCTGGAGCCGGAAATAATCAAGCATGTGTTTTCGGTTCTCAGTGATAAAAGAATTGATATAGCAACACTGGCAGCAGAAATTACCGAAGAAGAAGAGAAAACCGATCCGGCGGTTGTTAAAGTGGCAATCGGCAAAAATGGGCAGGCGCTTTATTTTTCCCGCGCAACCATTCCTTATGGAGAGGGCGCTCTGTATCACCATATAGGCATTTATGCTTACCGGCGCGAAGCATTGGAAAAATTTGTTTCCCTGCCGCCAAGCCCACTTGAACTTCGCGAAAAACTGGAGCAGCTTAGAGCAATGGAAGAGGGTATGAATATAGGCGTTGCGGTTATTGAAACCGTGCCGCTGGGAGTTGACACCAAAGAAGGTTTGGAAAAAGCAAGGAAAATATATGACAAATAACAATAATTTTAATGGCGGTTTTGCAAGCAGTTTTGATGTTCTGGGAATCGGCAACGCTATAGTGGATATTTTAAGTTTCGCAGACGATAATTTCCTGAAGGAGAACAAGCTGGTTAAGGGCAGCATGACCCTGGTCGATGAAGGTCAGGCCACCAGTCTTTATAAAAAGCTGGGGCAGACTACAGAATGTTCCGGCGGCTCGGTCGCTAATTCACTGGCAGGCATGGCATCGCTTGGCGCAAAAACCGCCTTTATCGGCAAGGTAAAGAATGACCAGCTTGGCGCAATTTTTACCCACGACCTTCACGCCGCCGGTGTTTATTTTGATAGCAAGCCAGCGCAGGACGGCGCTGCGACAGCGCATTGCATGATCTGCGTAACACCAGATGCCCAGCGCACCATGGTAACTTACCTGGGAGCATGCAGTCTGGTTTCCGAGCTGGATAATGATGAAGCGCTGATAGCCCGTTCCAAAATATTATATATTGAGGGCTACCTATGGGATACCGAGGAAGCCAAGGCGGCAATTCGTTCATCAATTGCTCTTTCGAAACAATATGGGAAAAAAGTTGCTTTCACACTGTCGGACACTTTCTGCGTAGACCGTCACCGCGCGGAATTCCTGGAATTGATAAAGGGCGATATAGATATACTCTTCGCCAATGAATCGGAAATAAAATCACTGGCGCAGACAGAAGATTTTGACAAGGCTGTTGCCTTCATCAAAGGCAAAGTCAAAATAGCGGCCATAACCCGGTCAGAAAAGGGAAGCATTGTTGTAACCGAAGGGCTGCTGGAAACAGCCCCTGCGCAAAAAATTACCGATATAGTTGATACCACCGGCGCGGGCGATCTCTATGCCAGCGGGTTTTTATTCGGCCTGTCGCGCGGCTGGGACCTGCTTAAATGCGCGGAGCTGGGCAATAAATGCGCAGGCGAGATAATAACCCAGCTCGGGGCAAGAAGCCAGAAACCTCTCCATGCTCTCGTGGCTTAAACTATATACTCAGCCGCGCCTGCTGGGCATTCTAGCGCTTGGTTTTGCCAGCGGCCTGCCGCTTGCGCTTACTGCTTCCACACTTTCTGCATGGCTAAAAGATGCGGGAATTGACAAAACATCCATTGGGCTTTTTGCCTCGGTTGCCACTCCTTACGCGCTTAAATTCCTGTGGGCGCCGGTGATTGACGCGTTTGGCTTCCCACTTCTTTCAGCATTGCTTGGCAGGCGGCGCGGCTGGATACTCGCCACGCAAATCTTGCTGGTGGCTTCCATAATAATGCTGGGCCTGGCCGATCCTACGCTAAACCCATGGAACACCGCCATTGCAGCTCTTGTTGTGGCTATTTGCTCCGCCAGCCAGGACATCGTGATTGACGCTTACCGCGTGGAGATTTTAACGCCAGAGCAGCAAAAAATCGGCGCTGGCATGGTGCAGTTCGGCTACCGTTTCGGGATGCTGGCATCAGGCGCGGGCGCATTGGCACTGGCTGACCATGTAAGCTGGGAAATGACTTATTTTATAATGGCGGCATTAATGGCAGTATGCGCGCTGCCGATATTATTCATGACCGAACCCGAAGCCAGCCGCGAAGTTAGTAAATTTTCAACAAAACACTGGCTGCATGACTATGTGTTTTCGCCTTTTACCGATTTCATGACCCGCCGCAACTGGCTGCTAATACTTTTATTTATAATGCTGTATAAACTCGGCGATGCTTTCCTGGGCATCATGACCAATCCTTTCCTGCTCGAAATTGGCTTCAGCAAAACCGATATAGCTGTAGTTGTAAAATCATACGGGCTGGCGGCAACGCTTATAGGCCTGGCGCTGGGCAGCATGATGTCATTACGTTTTGGCACGGTGAAAACTCTGATGATCTGCGGCATCGGCCATGCGCTTACCAACCTTATGTTCCTTGTGCAGGCGCGGGTAGGGGCTGATATAAATATACTGGCGCTGGGAATATCGCTGGAAAATTTAAGCGGCGGCATGACTGCTTCTGCTTTTGTCGCCTTCATCAGCGCACTTTGCCACACGCGCTATACCGCCACGCAGTACGCACTGCTTTCCTCGCTCGCCGCCATGGGCCGCACATGGTTAACCACAGCCGCCGGATGGACAGCCGACAGCTTCGGCTGGGAGGTTTTCTTTATAATATCAGTGCTCCTCGCCGCCCCTGGACTGGTAATATTATGGTTTTTACGAAAAATGGACGAGCGAAGCGAGGACTAGCGCAATTGATGCGCGCCAGCAAGCAATCCAGCTTTACCTTGTCATCCCCGCTTTACGCGGGGATGACAAGGTCTATCGGATTGTCACCATACGGCGGCATAATAGCCGAAATATTCTAAGGCCACTTAACTTCCGGCGGGAGGGACATAAGTATAGCCTCGGTATTGCCGCCAGTCATCAGGCCAAAGCGTGTTCCCCGGTCATAAAGCAGGTTGAATTCCACGTAACGCCCGCGTTTAACCAGTTGCTTTTCGCGCTGCTCATCTGTCCATTTTTCCTGAATATGGCGGCGCGCTATTTCCGGGTAAATAGCAGCAAAAGTTTTGCCCACTTCCTGCGTGAACTCAAAATCCTTTTCCCAGTCCCCGGTATTTATATAGTCATAAAAAATTCCGCCAATGCCACGGGCTTCATTGCGGTGCTTCAGAAAAAAATATTCATCGCACCATTTTTTGAATTTAGGGTAATATTGCGGGTCGAATTTGTCGCAGGCCATTTCAAATGCCGCATGGAAATCGGCAGTATCCTTGTCTTGCGGGAATACAGGGGTCAGATCCGCGCCGCCTCCGAACCAATGCTTGCTGCCATCGCCAATAACAATCATGCGTGTGTTCATATGCACAGCCGGAACCAGAGGCGAACACATATGCGCAACCAGCGAAATGCCGCTGGCCCAGAAGCGCGGGTCGGCGTCAGCCCCGGGAATTTCTTTGCGCATTATTTCCGAAAATTCGCCGTGTACGGTGGAAATATTCACCCCGACCTTTTCAAAAACCCGGCCCCGCATTATCGACATTTCGCCGCCACCGCCACCCTCGCGCTGCCACTGTGTACGTACGAACCTACCAGCAGGTGAATCGCTGCCAACAAGCCCGTCTTCAAGTTTTTCAAATTCAGAGCAAATCCGGTTGCGAATTTCTTTGAACCATAGCTGCGCCTTCTGTTTTTTATCTTCCATCATACCCTTACCTGCCTTAATGCTTCACCAAGTACCATGCTCGCCGCCAGAGCAACATTCAGCGAACGGGCATTGCCGCTCATATTAATTTTAATTTTAGATGCACATGCATCTGCGACATCTTGCGGAACTCCGGAAGATTCTCGTCCCAGAAGCAATATATCGTCTTCCCGGAAATTAAAATCCGTATAATTATCCCGAGCCTTAGTGCTTAATAATATTATCCGCATGCTGCCCATACTTTCTAAAAACTTCTGCCACGATGTGTGGCGGTTAATATCAACCTGGCCATTATAATCCATTGCCACACGTTTTACTTGTCTATCGTCAAGTAAGAACCCACATGGTTCAATTATATGCAATGTTACTCCCATGCAGGCGCAAAGACGGATTATACTTCCGGTATTTTGCGGTATATCAGGCTCGAATAAAGCAATATTCATATTTATCAATTGGCAAAAATCTATTTTTTGTTATAAATAATTAAAATCCATAACATAATATCAGCATGAGTCCACGTTTTGGTTTTATAACCATCATAACAATCACCATTTTAACTTTTGCCGCCGGATTTGGCGTATGTCTGCTCAATCTTGATACGGTTGGTGCCTGCACCGAGCTTGCCGGTAGCCTGCTTATAAAATTCCAGCAGGCAATAAGCCATGCATTCAGTTGGGTAGGTACGGTTTTTCTGGGGGGTAAGCATTAATATGGAAATCACATATAAATACATTGCTAAAATCGTAATCTATATTTATTCCAAATAATAATTATACAATTGTTATTTGGTTATTCGCTCGCTACACGGCGAAAAATCAGGCTTTCGGCCTCGGTTTTTATAGTCATTACGTATAATTTTTATACATTATGACTATAATAGTTGAAACTTCCTAAGTTTTTGTTATAGAAACGTCTCTAGGTATATTTTCAGAGATTGTTTTAGAGATTATTTCATGAGTCAGCATCCCAATTCTTCTTCGCCAGTAAACGAAACCCACACCGAACAAAACGGCACTAACCGCCGCGATTTCATGATGCTAACCGCCGGGGCATTAGCTGCTGTCGGTGGCGCGAGCGCCGCGTGGCCGCTTATAGATAGTATGAACCCGGCAGCCGATGTATTGGCGCTATCTTCCATCGAGGTTGATTTATCCCCGATTAAGGAAGGTCAGACCATAAAAGTTAAATGGCGCGGTGTTCCGGTATTCATTCGTCACCGCACAAAAGAAGATATTGAAGAGGCGCGCAAAGTTAATGTGTCCGAACTGCGCGACCCGCAGACAGATGAAGAACGCGTAAAAAAAGGCCATGACCAGTGGCTGGTTATGGTTGGCGTATGCACCCATCTTGGATGCATTCCGCTTGGCGGCGCAGGCGATTACGGCGGCAGCGATGGCGGCGGCTGGTTCTGCCCATGCCATGGCTCGCATTATGACACCGCAGGGCGTGTCCGCAAAGGCCCGGCTCCAAAGAACCTGGCTGTTCCACAGTATGCTTTCATAACCGACAACCGTATCAAGATTGGCTAATAAATTATGGCTCACGAACCTAAACCACAGCAAGCAGGCATCATAGGCTGGATCGAATACCGCCTGCCTGTTTTTTCTTTCCTCAATAATAGCCTCGGCAATAATTATCCGGCTCCGCGCAACCTGAATTACTGGTGGAATTTCGGCTCTATAGCAGGTATCTGTCTTGTATTGCAGATAATCACCGGCCTGTTTTTGTCCATGCATTATACCGCGCATGTAAGCCTTGCTTTTGACAGCGTGGAAAAAATCATGCGCGATGTGAATTACGGCTGGCTGATGCGCTATGCCCATGCTGTTGGCGCTTCCATGTTCTTCGTGGTGGTTTATATCCATATCTGCCGCGGCCTGTATTACGGCTCCTACAAAGCGCCACGCGAAATCCTCTGGTGGCTTGGCCTCGTTATATTCCTGCTCATGATGGCAACTGCATTCATGGGCTATGTGCTTCCCTGGGGACAAATGAGCTTCTGGGGCGCGACCGTTATCACTAATTTATTTTCTGCGATTCCAGGCGTTGGCGAATCTATTGTGCATCTTCTCTGGGGTGGTTTTTCTGTTGATAACCCTACCCTTAACCGCTTTTACTCGTTGCATTTCCTGCTGCCATTCCTAATTGTTGGCGTTGTAGTCCTCCATATCTGGGCACTTCACCAGCATGGCTCGAACAACCCGCTTGGTATCGACGTAAAAGGCAAGCAGGATACAATTCCGTTCCACCCTTACTATACTTATAAGGATTTCTTCGGCTTTGGAATTTTCTTCATGGTATTTTCGTGGTTTGTGTTCTTTTCGCCAAACTCCCTCGGACATCCGGACAATTATATTCCAGCAAACCCGATGGTGACCCCTTCGCATATCGTGCCTGAATGGTATTTCCTGCCATTCTATGCGATATTGCGTGCAATCCCTGATAAGCTTGGCGGCGTAATTGCCATGTTCTCTTCTATCCTTATCATGTTTGCATTGCCTTGGATCGACCGTTCCAAAGTTCGCAGCGGGACTTTCCGCCCATTATTTCGCAAAATCTACTGGGTGTTTATTTTAAACGCTATAGTGCTGGGCTATATGGGTTCACAGCCTGCTGAAGGCGTTTACCTGATTATCGGGCGCATTTGCACCCTTATATATTTCTCTTATTTCCCTGCTGTATGGTTCATAAGCGGCTGTGAGAAAACTTTGCCTTTGCCAAAAAGCATAAGCGAAGCGATACTAGCAAAAACCAGCAATAACGCGCATCACTAACCGGAAACTGAATGTATGAATAAATCTGTAAAAAAATCTGCCCTGAAAAAAACTGCTGTTGCTACCGTATCATTAATTGCCCTGGGCATCAGCGCCCAGGCTTTTGCCAACAGCGAAGTTAAGCTCAAAAAAATCGACTGGCAGTTTGATGGTGTATTTGGAACGGTTGACAAAGTTTCGGCGCAGCGTGGTTACCAGGTTTACAAAGAAGTATGCGCAGCCTGCCATAGCATGAATCGGATTGCTTTTAGGAATCTCACCAGCCTGGGCTTCTCAGAAGCGGAAGTAAAATCACTCGCTGCCAGCTATAAAGTAAAAGATGGCCCGAATGATTCAGGCGATATGTTTGAGCGTGAAGGCAAACCATCTGATTATTTTGTAGCCCCATTCCCCAACGAGCAGGCAGCGGGAGCTGGCTTTAACGGTAAAGCTCCCCCTGATTTAAGCCTTATCGTCAAAGCCCGTCATGATGGCGCAAATTATGTTTACTCATTGCTTACCGGCTATGGGCAAAACCCGCCTGAGCATTTCACCCCGATAGAAGGAACGCATTACAATCCTTATTTCCCAGGTGGGAATATATTAATGCCAGCGCCTCTTTCCGAAGGCCAGGTCACCTATTCTGACGGCACGAAGGCAAGCGTTGAGCAAATGACAAAGGACGTTGTTACATTCCTGCAATGGGCAGCGGAGCCAGAGATGGAATCGCGCAAGGAAATGGGTATAAAAGTATTAATTTATCTGGCCATATTTACCGGGTTTATGTATGTGGCAAAACGTAATTTATGGAAAAAACTCCACTAGCCAATAAGGAAGTGGTGGTCAGAGGTCAGGGGTCAGGAGGCTCTCTCGCCTTAAGCCTTTTGCATATAAGCTGCTGTCTTATACCAATTGCCATATTCTCGCAGCCTGCTTTTGCCATAAGCGTTTCCGTGGGATTAAACCCCACCCCGGTCTTTACTAAAACCAGCGTAAAGCCCAAAGGCAAGATCGCAAGCAAAGATCCCGTTCTGCTTACCGCCAAACATGTTGATTACGACAAGGACAATTCCCTGGTAACGGCCACTGGCGATGTGCAGATCGTGCAGGGCGAAACCATCATGCTTGCCGATAAAGTAACTTATGACCAGGGAAAAAACACTGTAACCGCAATCGGCAATGTAAGCATACTTGAACCTTCAGGCAATGTTGTGTTTGCTGACAGGCTTGAATTGCAGGATAATATGAAATCAGGTGCGGTAAGCCAGTTCAAAGCACGCCTTTCTGACAACTCGATGTTCGTAGCAAATAGCGCGAAAAAACATGACGAGAATGTAACCGAGCTTCACCAGGCAGTTTATTCACCATGCAAAGTATGCTCATCAAAGGAAGGTGGTGAAATGCCTCTTTGGCAATTGGAAGCCGACCATATTGTTATCGACACCAGGAAACAGGAAGTTACTTATAACGATGCGCTTATGGAATTTTACGGTGTCCCGGTTTTTTACACGCCTTATTTTTCCCATCCCACGCCGGGGGCCGATAATAAAAGCGGCCTGCTGGAGCCAACATTTAAGCAATCGACCAATCTGGGCACTGTTTATAAACAGCCAATCTATTATAGCATCGCCAAGGATAAGGATGTAACCCTTACCCCTATATACACTACTTTGGAAGGGCCGGTACTTGCCGGGGAATACCGCCAGCTTTTCGATAAAGGCTCACTTAACCTTACTGGAAGTATTACCAAGCCGCAAACCAGGGATGCGGGCGGTGCTACAGCAAAAGGCCAGGATTGGCGCGGACATTTAGACGCGCTTGGAAACTTTAATTTTGATGATAATACTGATTGGGGCTTCAATATCCGCCGCACCAGCGATGATACTTACCTGCGCCGTTATGATTTCAGCGAAGATTCCTTGCTCACTTCAAAAATATATGCTGAAAAACGTGATTTCATGTCTGGCATATCTGGTGAAAAATCGCGCAGCTATGCAGGTGTACAGGCCCTTAAATTCGATGGCTTGACCGCTGCCGACAACGCACGTACCGCGCCGCTGGTCCTTCCACTTATGGATTTTAATTGGGAATCAGCGCCACAGGCTTATAACAGCCGCTTTTCGCTTGACAGCAACCTAATGTCGCTAACCCGTCAGGAAGGTGCGCAAAGCAAGCGTATTTCCAATACGGCAGGCTGGAAAATACCATATATAAGCGATGACGGGCAGGTAATAGAATTTGCAACAACCGTACGCGCCGATATTTACTGGGTTAATGACCAGCCGCTTTCCGATGGGTTTCAATATGATGGCCAGACCGGGCGTATAATACCTCAGGCATCGCTGTTATGGCGCTATCCATTCATAAGCCAGTTTGAAAATGGCAATGTGCTGCTTGAGCCGATTGTAATGCTGGCTGCAAGCCCCAACAGCTCAAATTCCAATAAAATCCCCAATGAGGATTCGCAGGTTCCGGAATTCAATACCAGCAACCTGTTCAGTCCCGACCGCTACGCAGGATATGACCGCGTGGAAACTGGAACCCAGGTCAGCTACGGTGTGCGCGGCCAGGCGCAATTTGCCAATAGCCAGTATATTGACTGGTTATTTGGGCAGCATTACAGCCGTAATAATATAAGTAATTTCCCTTACACGAATAATACTGATAGCGATTTTTCCGATTATGTTGGCAAAATCGGGATATATTATGATCCTTTTTCTATAACCTACCGCACAAGGCTGGATAAAGATTCGCTGGCGTTTAATCAAAATGAAGTAAGTGGCGGATTTAATTATTACCCGGTAACGCTCAGCACTTCTTATCTGTCGTTAAAAAATGACCCTACGTTACAAAACAAGGAAGAAATAAGCGGAAGCCTGGGGGTTAATTTAACCAGGCAATGGAGCTGGGGCGTAGGCGCCACCAAAGACCTGCAGCTTGGTTCCTTAAGCAGCGCATCAACCAGCCTTACCTTCAGCAATGAATGCCTGTATGTTACAAATAGCTTTGGTAGAAATTATACGTTTGACCGTGACATTAAACCATCTACAACATACATGTTTCGTGTTTCATTCAAAAACCTGGATTAGTCAGCATGTTTAATTCGCGCATAATTTCCTCGCTTGCTTTTACACTGTTATTATCCACTTCCTTGAATCCGCTTATAGCAAAAGAAACAAATCCTGCTGAGAAGCCGCTGAGTGGCGCCCTTAACATAGCTGCCGTGGTAAATGACAGGGCAATTTCATCCTTTGATTTGAATAACCGTGTAAAATTTGTACTGGTAACTACAAGGATTTCCGATACGCCCGATACCATAGCAAAAATAAAACCCCAGGTTCTTCGCACTCTTATAGACGAGTCGCTGGAGCTTCAGGAAGCTGAAAAAAATAACATAAAAGTTGATGATAAGGAAATAGCTCAGGCAATCGCTACTATCGAGGCCCAGCGCGGAATGCCTGCTGGCGGAATAGCAGCCCTGCTTAATGCCAGCCATATTCCGGAAAAAATCTTCAACGACCAGATACGCGCACAGCTATCATGGAACAAGCTGCTCGCAAAAACCATACGTCCACGTATAAAAATAAGTGACGAAGAAGTTAATCTGGCGCAGGGACATATGGTAATATCCGAGCCTGAAAATCTTTCCATAAAAGAAATGGAAATAGCTGTTATAAACCTTCCAATCGACAGGCCGCAGCGCGAAGGCGAGGTAAGAAAACTAGCCGATAAACTATATAGTGAATTGCGTAAGGGCGCCCCATTTGAAGAAATAGCAAGGCAGTTTTCTGCTGGTGGTGATACCAAATCTTTCTGGATAAGGCCTGAGCAGCTTGACCCGACCATTGCCCAGGTGCTGCGTAAAACAAAAGAAGGGGCGATAACTGCCCCGATGCGCTCCAACACCGGCATAAGCATAATAAAGCTTGTCCATGTCCGTGCCAACAAGCCAGCGGCAGAGCCTAAAAAAGATAATCATGATTACGATATAACCATGAAGGAAATACTTTTAAAGCTTAAGCCCACCGCCACTGAAAAAGAAGCGGATGTGCTGCTTAAAATTGGCGAGGAAGTTTCAAAAAACCCCGGGACCTGTGAAGATAAAGGCGTAGGCGGAATAAGCAATCCTGACGATTATGATATTGAAGTCAACATGCGAAATGCGGCGCTTTCAGACCTGCCTCCTGCGTTGCGCACTATTAGCGAAACCCTTAAAGTCGGGAATATATCAGTTCCTTTTGCAAGCTCGGAAGGAATCAGGCTTTATATGTTGTGCGGCAAGAAGGAAATATCAGGCTCTAACCTTAATAACGATAAAATCAGGGAAAGCATATACCGCCAGAAATTTGAGCTGGAAGTTGAGAAATATCTGCGCAATTTAAGGCGCGAGGCTTTTATCGACATGCGAATATAAAGGAATCTTTATACGTAAATTGTTAAATATTCATGTAAAACAGTGTATTAATCTTAAAATCCTCCAATAATTAAGGATTTTGTCATAAAATGTTCGCAAATCTCTAATTTACAAATGTTAGTAATTTAGATAACCTGAATTTATCTACTTTATTGTCATTAAAATAATGGCTCTAAGTAAAGTAGATTTTTTTATTCGATCACACAATAAGTTAGTGATTTTTAACAATTTAGTTTATAAGGACGTTTTTATGAAAACTCAAACTAAAAGCCTTGCTACCGCATGGCAGACCTCTCTTTTGGTAATGCTTTGTGCAGTAGTTGTTATGCTTCCAGATCTAGCTTTCGCTAGCTCTGATACCGTTGTTGGTAACATGCTTTGTACCGTTGTTACATGGTTTACCGGTAACGCTGGTAAAGGTCTTGCTACCCTCGCTATTATCGTAATCGGTATTGGTGCGTTAATGGGTAAAGTATCCTGGGGTATGGCTATCATCGTAGGCCTTGGTATCGCGCTGATCTTCGGTGCGGCTGCGATGGTTAACAGCCTTAACACTTCTGGCTCTGGTTGCACAGCACCGTAGTCTTAAGTTAATGTTAAAAAAAACCTGCCAGAGGCAACTCTGGCAGGTTTTTTATTTTTGGGATTATTATTATGAAAATTTATTACTTAATAAAATTGCTATAGGTTCCTACAAGTTCGCCCTTGGCAAGCGCGTGTTTTTCAATATAGCTTATAGCTTCCCTTCCTGTAGCAAACTCAGCGGCAGCAATTGAATCAACATCAAGCGCATAAACAATAAAATGATAATGGTGTAAGCGTGCATCATTGAATGGCGGGCAGGGGCCATCATATCCTAAAAATGTCTGTGCTGGTTTATCTTTTATAAAAGAGGCAAAATCATTAACCAGAGTATTTCCTAACTTTGCATCTTTGCCTTTACCTTCTTCTATCTTGTTTATATTTGCCGGGATATTTAACAAAACCCAATGGTAAAAATTCTGCCTTGGGAAATTAGCATCAATTGTTTTACCAGGCTTATTAGCATCATCAAATTTTGCAGGGACATCTGGATCAACAACTACTATAGCATAGGATTTGGTACCAGCTGGCGCTCCCGACCAGGATATTTCTGGGCTTATATTATCACTGTTTGTAGTTTTTCCTGACCCGTCAGGCATACAAAAAGCATATTTTTTGGCGATTGGCATATTATTGGAAATCCCAGTAGATGTGACCTCCATTTTAGTATCGCCAGCGTGTGCGCTATAACTTATTACTAAACAAGATGTTATCAAAAAAGCCCTGGCAAAAAAACGCTTCATATATATCTCCTGGTATTGTTGTGGTTAAAAACTATGCAATAGCAATTGAATTTCTTTCAATAAAGCCTATATAAGCTATGTTATAAATAGCAAATAAAAACACGGTAAAGATTATGTTTATCCAAACTGAAGCAACGCCAAATCCACTAACCCTAAAATTCATCCCGGGAATTCCAGTCCTGGAATCCGGCACCGCTTTTTTTACCAGCAACGAGAATGCTGCGATTTCCCCGCTTGCCGTCGAGCTTTTTAAAATAGATGGCGTAAGCGCTATATTTTTAGGAAGTGATTTCATTACCGTAACAAAAGAAGAAAGCCGGGGATGGGACGAGCTTAAAGCCCCCCTGCTTACCGGGATAATGGATTTTTTTGTTGCGAAAAAACCAGTAATGCTTTCTTCGAAAAAAACCAATATTGAAGCAGGAAATCCTGACGATAGCGAGCTTGTAAAGCAGATACGCGAACTGATTGATACGCGTGTGCGCCCTGCGGTTGCCCAGGATGGCGGCGACATCATATTCCATAATTTTTCCGATGGTATAGTACAGCTCGAATTGCATGGCTCCTGCTCCGGCTGCCCAAGCTCAACAATTACGCTTAAAAACGGCATTGAGAATATGCTCAAGCACTACATACCCGAAGTGATCGCGGTTGAAGCCATCTAATAAAGGATAAAAAATGACCCTATCGCTCTTCCCACACAAACCTACTTTTAATTTCATGGGCAAGCGCTGGATCGGCTTTGCATTATCAATTTTTTTGAGCGTGGCATCCATCGGACTTCTCTTCACCAAGGGCCTTAACCTTGGTATTGATTTTACCGGCGGCATACTTATGGAAATCCATACTACCCAGACAGAAGACCTGGGTAAATTGCGGGAATCGCTGGGGCACCAGGGATTTGGCGAAATTTCCCTGCAGAATATCGGCGATATAGCTGGCGGCAAAGATATAATGATCCGCATCCAGGTTTCCGCAAGCGACGATCAGGCGGCAACCATAAATAAAGTCAAATCCATATTGCAGCAGGAAGCTCCCTCAGGCGTGGAATACAGGAAAATTGATTATGTAGGGCCAACAGTGGGGCAGGAACTTATAGAATCAGGGATTTATGCGCTGCTTTCTGCCTTCGCCTGCATAATGCTGTATGTGTGGTTCCGCTTCGAGTGGCAATATGGTGTAGGAGCGATACTAGCCCTTGTCCATGACAGTATCCTCATCATCGGGTTTTTTTCGATAACCCAACTGGAGTTCAACCTTACCGCGATTGCTGCTATACTTACTATCGTTGGCTATTCCATCAACGATTCTGTGGTTATCTATGACCGCATCCGCGAAAACATGCGCCGTTTCAAAAAAATGTCGATTTATGATATGCTGAATATAAGCATAAACGACACCCTTTCGCGCACCGTGCTTACTGCCGCCACAACCTTGCTGGCATCAATCGCCTTGCTCATATTTGGCGGCGAGGTGATACGCTCATTTTCAGCGGCGATGGTTTTTGGCGTTATAATAGGCACTTATTCGTCGATATTTATTTCAGCCCCGACCCTTATTTACCTTAACTTACGCGCAACAACCGAATCCAAGACAGAAACCAAGCCTGCTTAATACGGTAAAAATGGTAAAAATTTTCCGCGACCTTTCCCACGTACCTAAAGGCTATAAGAATGCCGTTATTACAGTCGGGAATTTTGATGGCTTGCATCTTGGCCACCGTGCAATAATAGCGAAGGCAAAAGATATTGCCCAGGCCAATAATGCGCCGCTGGCGCTTATGACTTTTGAACCGCACCCAAGGGAATTTTTTTCAAGGGGTAAAAATAGTTATGGTATGCGGATATATGATTTCCGCAGCAAAATGCTTGCCATAGAATCACTGGGAGTTGAGTGCGTTTTCCTGTTGCGTTTCAATGAAAAACTCACAAGCCTGAATGCACATGATTTCATAAAAAATATTATAGTGGACGCGCTTAATGCGAAGCACATTATAACCGGAAATAATTTTTATTTCGGTCAGAACCGCCAGGGTGATAAAAATTTAATGTCACAGGAGGCAGGAAAATATGGCTTTAATTATACTGCCTTGCCGCAAATCCAGGACAATAATAACGAGTCTATTTCCTCAAGCAATATCCGCAATTCGCTTAAACATGGCGATATGAATAAAATATCGGAATTGCTTGGCCGCAATTATCATATATCCGGGCGCATAAAACATGGCGAGGGCAGGGGGCATAAGCTGGGTTTTCCTACGGCCAATATAGAGCTTGGTAAATTATTCCTGCCGCGTTATGGGGTATATGCGGTGCGTGCTCAAATTGAAGGGGATGATAAAATTTATAATGCAGTTGCCAACCTTGGCGTTAAACCAACATTTGGGATAAGCTCACCGCTTCTTGAAGTTCATTTATTTGATACGAAGCAGGATATGTATGGTAAAAGATTATGTATTGAATTTATAGATTTTATCCGCGAGGAAAAGAAATTCGAGTCCATGGATACCCTTAAAAAACAGATTGAATCCGATTGTGAAATTGCAAAACAAATTACAGGCAATATATGAAAAAAAGAACCACTGTAATAATTTCACTTGCCTGCGCAGTTGCTGTTTTCGCGCTGGACCAGATAAGCAAGCATCTTATTCTTGAATATCCGGGGCTTTCGGGACTTAATCATGTTGAAATACTCCCGTTTTTCAACCTTGTCCTGGTTATGAACCGCGGTGTTAGCTTTGGTATGTTTGCGGGCCACAACCAGCCGGTGATAATAATAATAATATCGCTTATTATATTATCAATACTAGCTCTGTGGTTATGGCGTAATTCTTCTTTGGTGGTCGCTATTGGCATCGGCACAATCATCGGAGGCGCGGCTGGCAACATCTGCGACCGCATCCGCTTTGGCGCAGTCGTTGATTTCCTTGATTTTCATATTGAAACCCTGCATTGGCCCGCTTTTAACATTGCCGATAGTTTTGTCTTCATAGGTGTTGTAGTTTTATGCATTTATAGTATGTTCTTTGAGAAAAAAAATCAGACTGGGGAATAGCCTTATGAAACTTCCTGCACGTATGCTGTTTACAACCTGCGCCTTGCTTGCCCTTAGCGCATGTGGCAACGGGACAGTTAAAGAAACTCTGGGCCTTAGCCGTAAAGCACCCGATGAATTCAAGGTGGTTGCCCGTCCGCCGCTTTCTGTGCCGCCGCAATTCAATTTACGCCCGCCTTCCAGCACTGCGGAATCGCCTATTATAGTTCCGGCAGACAAACAGGTAAAATCCATCATAACCGGAACTCCGGTAAAAGGCGGTGACAACAGCTTTGACCTGAGTGAAGGCAGCGCTGATACCGCTGTTATGCCTGTAGAAACAACTTCCCTTGATTCAGCAGCAAACAAAAAGAATAAAAAATCATCATCTGCTGCCAGCAGTGACAACAGTTCCAGCGAATCGCAATTCATGAAAAATATCGGGGCTGACCGGGCCGATCCGAAAGTGCGAGATGAGCTTATCCAGCAAAAAATAGCTGCGCAGGAAAAGAAAGAAGAATCAAGCTGGTGGAGTGGCTTTACCGGAGCTACCGAGAAAAAGGAAACCATGGTGGACGCGAAGGCTGAAGCCAAACGTATCCAGGATAACAAAGCCTCAAGCAAGCCAGTGACCGATGGGCAGACCCCTGAAATAAAAGATAAGGATCACGGAATCCTGGGCAATATCTTCGGCTGGTAACTATCTGCTATGGACAAAAAAATTAATATAGCCTTTGCGCTTATAGCAATTTTTTTTGCGTCCCCGCTTAATGCTGAACCAAGCCCTGATATTACAAGCTTTACCCTGGATAATGGGCTGGAAGTAATAGTTATACCTAACCACCGCGTACCTGCGGTTAACCATACGCTATGGTTCAAGATAGGGGCTGCCGATGACCCATCTGGCAAATCCGGCCTAGCACATTACCACGAACACGCAATGTTCCTTGGAACAACAAAATATAAATCCGGCGAATATAGCAGCATCATATCAAGTAACGGCGGCGAACAAAATGCTTTCACCGGCTATGATGCTACGGCTTATTTTGTAAATATTTCCAAGGAAAATCTGCCGCTTGCCATGGCAATGGAAGCCGACAGGATGGGGGATCTTACCGCGACTGATTCCGATATGGAAAAGGAAAAGCAGGTCATAATCGAAGAGCGCCGCATGCGCATAGACAATAATCCCGATGCCCTTCTTTCTGAACAGGTAAACGCCGCGCTGTTTCGCAACCATCCTTATCACTGGCCTAGCATCGGCTGGCAGCATGAAATGAACGGCCTGACCAGGCAGGATGTAATTAACTTTCATAAAAAATGGTATCATCCCAATAATGCAATACTGATAGTAAGTGGTGACGTTACGCCAGAAGAGGTAAGGCCACTAGCCGAAAAATATTATGGCCCGATACCGAGGGCCGAAGTCCCTAAACGGATCTGGAATGATGAACCTCCGCAACGCGGCGAAAGGCGCATAATCATGCACCACCCACAGGTAACGCAGCCTGAATTATCCAGGACCTATGCCACTGTAAGCCTGGGCTATGGAAATAGTGAAGAAGCCCTGCCTTTGTTTGTATTAGCGCAAATACTGGGCGGCGGAAAAGCCAGCAGGCTTTATCATGCGCTGGTAGCAGATCAAAAAATAGCCTCGGCTGTAAGCGTGGATTATAATGGCTTTGCGCGTGGGCCAGGAGAATTTTCCATTGATATTGTTCCAGAGCAGGGCGTGGGAACTGAAAAGCTTGAAGAAGCTGTAGACAGGCAGCTTGCGGAATTTTTAAAAAATGGCCTGACACCTGATGAGCTGGAGCGCGCAAAAACCTTGCTCAAGGCTGAAACCATTTATGCCCGCGATGGCCTTTCCGGCGTTGCTAATATAATGGGCTGGATAAGGATGATCGGTCTTGGCACTGATTATTTCAGCAACTGGCCAAAACTGGTTGATAAAATAACCGCGCAGCAGGTTATGGACGCCGCAAAAGATACGCTTAAGCGCGAACAAGCTGTAACTTCGCTGTTGCTCCCGCCGGAAGGCACCCAAAAACCCGTTGAAACTCCAAAGAAAGACAATGGAAAATGAAAAAAATAATTTTCCTTGCCGTATTTATTTTTAGCACAGAAGCCTGGGCAACAACCGTTAAAGAAATAAAAACTCCAGGCGGATTTACCGCATGGCTGGTTGAAGAACATTCCCAACCCCTGGTATCTGTGAGCATAGCATTTAAAAACAGCGGCACAGCCTATGATGAAAATGGCAAGGAAGGCCGCGCCGCAATGACTACCGCCATGCTTGCAGAAGGCGCGGGCGATATGGATTCAGAAAACTTCGCCCGCGCGCTGGAGTCACATGCCGTAAAGCTTTCATTCTCCGCCGACAGCGATAATTTCTATGCCGGGCTTGGTATGATAAGCGAACATAAGGATATTGCATTTTCATATCTGGGCCTTGCGCTTGCTCATCCCCGTTTTGATGATAGCGATTTCGCGCGCATCAAACGCCAGACATTATCAGCAATAAAGCAGCAACTGGAAAAACCTGGCTATCGTTTATCACGCGCATGGTCCGAAAATCTTTTCGGAACCCATCCCTACAGCAAACCGGAAATGGGAACCATTGCTTCGGTAGAAAAAATTACAAAAAATGACCTTAAGAACTTCGCCCGGAATTATTTGTCGCGCAGCAATATTATAATCAGCGTCGTTGGCGATATAACAGGGCCAGAGCTTTCAGCGCTGCTGGATAAAAACCTTGCCAGCCTGCCTGCCGCTTATAACCCTGACAGTAAAATTGAGGATATTAAGCTTTCGCAGCCTTACAAACAGATAATTATAGAACAGGATATTCCGCAAACCATTATACAGTTCGGTATGGAAGGACTTAAACGCAGCGACCCGGATTATATAACCGGCTATGTTATGAATTACCTGCTTGGAGGCGGTACCCTGACTTCGCGCCTTAACAATGAAATCCGTGAAAAACGCGGCCTTGCCTATACGGTTTCCACCCAGCTTGAGCCACTTAGGCATGCCGAGATATTTTACGGCGCCCTTGCCACGCGCAATGAAAAAGCCGGGGAGTCAGTTGATGTGTTAAAACAGACACTTAAGCAATTTTCAGAAAATGGGGTAAGCGAAGCTGAATTGGCCGATGCCAAGCATTTTTTAACTGGTTCCTTTGTCGTAAAGCTTGATAGCAATTCAAGCATAGTGAATTTCCTTACCATGATGCAATTACAAAATCTGGGAATTGACTATATGGATAAACGTAATAATCTTATAGAAGCAGTAACCGTAAGCCAGGTTAATGACATGGCGAAAAGATTGATTAAACTTGATAAATTACAAATTATAATGATCGGCAAGCCACAGATGGCTGCACAAAAGACAACAGATGGAAAATGATGATGCTATATCGCCAAATAACAGACTGCTGCATGCAGGAACAAATCGGGGTGCATGGTTTAAGCCCTGAAGAGGTAGCGGGAATAGCAGCCTCTCTCAAGCCAGGATTTGATAAGCTTAAAAACCGTGAAATCGAGGGCGCCAACGCATTATTCGATATAACTGCCCGGGCTGATGATTTTGAGGTATTGCAGGCAATTTCTGAGGCAGTGCGTAAACGTTTCAACCATGTTCTGGTCGTAGGCTCCGGCGGCTCCGGCCTTAGCGCTGCCGCCTTGCTTGCATTTGCGCCATGCCCAGCCCCCAGCTTCGATTTTCTCGATAATATCGACCCTGATATGCTGGATGATATATTAAATAAAATCCAGATCGAAAATACTTTCATAATCGTAATCAGCAAAAGTGGGACAACCCTTGAAACCCTTTGCCAAACCTACACGCTTATCAGCCGCGTAAAAAAAACCATAGGACGTACGGCGCTTCCGGCGCAGATGGTAATAATAACGGAACCAGAGGAATATGAAGGGCAAAACCCCTTACGCCAGCTAGGACGTGAATATGATGTGCGGGTGCTTGACCATGAAACCAACATAGGCGGCCGTTTCGCTATCCTGACCAATGTCGGGCTGTTGCCTGCAATGATCGCTGGGATAGATATACAAGCCCTGCGCCAGGGGGCGCGTGAAGTACTTGTACAACTCGCGCATGCTGCAAGCCCGGATGAATTTGCCCCGGCACTCGGCGCAGCCATTCAATATGGCTTCTACCAGCGCAGCCGTAATATAAACGTGATGCTGCCATACAGCCAGCGCCTGTCAGGGCTTAATGCCTGGCATCGCCAATGCTGGGCCGAAAGCCTGGGCAAGGATGGCAAAGGCACAACCCCGGCGCCGGCAATGGGCAGCACCGACCAGCATAGCCAGCTACAGCTTTATCTGAGTGGTCCCAAAGATAAAATATTCACTATGCTTGTGCTTGAACGCGCCGGAACTGGCGATGCCATAGATGTCCCAGACAACCGCCCGGAGCTTGCTTATATCAAGGGTAAAACCCTTGGCGATGTTATGGCAGCGCAGCAAAAAGCCACTTATGAAACCCTGGTGCATAACCGCTGCCCAACCCGGATTATCGAGCTTAGCGGACTTAATGAAAAACATTTCGGCGCGCTTATTATGCATTTTACATTGGAAGTTGTTTTCATGTCCTTCCTGTTTGAGGTGAATCCTTTTGACCAGCCTGCGGTTGAAGAAAGCAAGGTACTTGCGCGCAAATATTTAGCTGGCGGCGAACAGTGATTCGCATTTTACCACCCACCCTGATAAACCGTATCGCGGCAGGCGAAGTTATAGAACGTCCCGCATCGGTAGTTAAGGAACTGGTGGAAAATGCACTTGATGCCGGAAGTACCCATATTGAGGTTACTCTTGAGCAAGGTGGCAAAAATCTTATTATCGTAACTGACAACGGCAAGGGCATGAACCGCGAGGAACTGCTGCTGGCTATCCAGCGCCATGCCACCTCAAAACTACCGTCTGACGATCTTCTGGACATACGTTTTCTTGGGTTTCGCGGCGAGGCATTGCCTTCCATAGGCTCAGTAAGCCGCATGACTATTACCAGCCGCACAGCAAATAGCGAAAATGCCTGGCAGGTTTCCATAGAAGGCGGCGAAATAAGTGACCCGGTTCCCGCAACACTTGCCCAGGGGACATCAATTCATGTGCGCGACCTGTTCTACGCAACACCCGCCCGCCTTAAATTTCTGAAAACTGACCGCACCGAGGTTTCGCAGACTATTGATATGCTAAACAGGCTCGCCATGGCACATCATAACGTTTCCTTTCTTCTAAAGAGCGATGGAAAAACAATATTTAAGGCGCAGGCAACGCAGGGAAGGCTGGAGCGCCTGCGCGATGTTATGGGTAAGGAATTCGCGGAAAATGCATTGCCGCTTTCTCATATCCGTTCTTCTGCAAACCTTACCGGGTTTGCAGCGCTGCCAACCTTCAACCGTGGAACTTCAACCGAGCAGTATTTATTCGTATGCGGAAGGCCAGTGCGTGACCGGCTGCTCCTTGGCGCAGTTAAGGGCGCATATCAGGATGTTCTGGCTCATAACCGCTATCCGGTTGTTGCCTTATTTATCGACCTGCCCAGCGATGAGGTTGACGTTAATGTTCACCCAGCCAAGGCCGAGGTTCGTTTCCGCGACAGCCAGTTGATAAGGGGAATGATAGTGGGCGCCATCAGGAATGCCCTGTCAGAAGCTGGTTTCAGGGCATCAAATACTGTTGGCGCGCAAGCGCTTGAACGCTTTGCCCAGACTACGGGCAGCAGCTATTCATATAGCCCTGCGCCTTCTTATAATCCTTCTTATAATTATGGGCAACCACAGCAACAGGCTTTTGCAACATTGAATGAACCAGCATCGCGCTTTTATGAGCCACAACCTGCTGCCGCAACATCGCTTATGACGCATGATATGCTGCCGCCTCTGGCCCATAGCAGCGCTCCATACCTGGCTTCGACCAATAAACAGGACCAGAAATTTCGCAGCGAATATATAAATTATCCTCTTGGAGCTGCGCTGTGCCAGCTACATAAAACCTATATAATATCCGAAACAGCCGATGGCCTGGTAATAGTTGACCAGCATGCAGCACATGAACGCCTTGTGCTTGAGCAGATGAAATCAACCCTGGGTAAAAAAGAAATAGCACGGCAAAAACTGCTGATACCAGAAATCGTGCATCTTTCCGAAGCCATGGCCGAGGCCTTGCTTGCCCGTAAGGACGAGCTGCTGGAACTTGGTTTTTGCATAGAGAGTTTCGGAAGTGAAACTATTATTGTGCGTGAAACCCCTGCCATGCTGGGTGAAATAGATGTCCAGGGGCTGGTACGCGAACTTTCAGATAATATAAGTGAATATGGCGAAACCCTGGCGCTGCGCGAAAAGATAGACCAACTATCGGGAACCATAGCCTGCCACGGCAGCGTTAGGGCCGGACGAGTACTTAATACCGAAGAAATGAATGCCCTGCTCAGGCAAATGGAGCAAACGCCTCTTTCAGGGCAATGCAACCATGGCCGCCCAACCTATATAGAACTTAAACGCAAGGATGTTGAAACCTTGTTCGGGAGGCGGGGATGACATATTATATTATCCTCTCTTTTTCCGTATTTTTTATTTCACTTATCGGCACAAAGCTGGTGATATTAACTATACATAACCGCCCGGTTTCACCCAATATCGAACTTATAACCGGTAAACGCAAATTGCCACCCGCTGCCAATGGCGGCATCGCCCTGGTGTTTTCCTGCATCATAGGGCTTCTGGGGGCTGAGATCGATTACAGGGTTATACTTTCCATTTTTTTATTAATGGGATTTTCCCTTTTAAATAATATAACGCCACTTCCCGGATTGCTAAAATTAATAGTACGTATGGTCGCTATTATAATAGCCGTAAGTATTTTTGATTTTCCAATATTTTCAGGCTTTGCAACCCCATTTTTTGATAAAATACTGGCCGTATCATACTGGCTATGGCTGATACACAGCTTTGAAAAGCTTGAAAAAGTAGAGGGTATGCTACCTATACAGATAATTTCAATTGGCCTCGGCCTGAGCGCCATAACTATTTTATCAGAAAAATTTTTCTCTCCGCTTTCCATACAATCATTAATTTTCTCTACAGCCGGAGCAGGCTTTCTGTGGTGGAATTTTCATCCGGCAAAAGTCTGGGCCGGAGATATAGCAAGCGTTCCTTGCGGTTTTATTGCCGGATATTTATTATTGCTTGCAGCAGATTCAGGATACCCGGAAGCCGCCCTAATACTTCCGGCTTATTTCCTCTCCGACAGTGCAATAACTTTTTTCAACCGCCCTTTTTCAGAGAAGCTTGAAAAAAATAAAAAACCCAAATCACAGCCGTTATTCTGTTACCGCGCTATTAAAAAGAGCCTGTCGCCAGAATGGATAACACGTACTATTGCTGGCATTAATATGCTTTTGGTATTATTAGAGGCACAAATATTAATTAGTCCGCAAATGTCTTTATTTAATGTGGCTATAGCTTATGCCATGGTATTTACTTCTATATGGTTTTTCGCACGTATGATAAATAGTACCGCACTATGAGCATTTATAAATTCGATCGCTCATTTAGAAATTTTATAGCTACCGTGCATGATATAATCATGGCGGCGCTTAGCTTTCTTTTAGCCGTTTATATACGCTTAGGCGATCAGCAGATTGCGGACTCATTCTCCTACCTGTTTACCGGAATGATAATTTTTACCTCCGTCAGTGCTATAGTCTTCCTCTATATGCGCCTCTACAGGGGGTCATGGCGTTATGCCTCGATGCGCGACCTGTCAACTATCGTAAAGGCAGTTACTCTATCAATATTGATTTTTGCCTTATTGATGTTCGTATTTAATCGTTTAAGCGGTCTGCCACGTTCGGTTTTATTCATAAACTGGATGATACTTCTTATGTTGCTTGGTGGCCCGCGTTTTATCTATCGAGCCCTCAAGGATCATACGCTCAACTGGAATTTCACTTTAAAAGAAGTCCATAAAATTCCAGTATTGCTTATCGGGGCAGGGGATGCCGCCGAACAGTTCATACGCAACAGCCAGCGCAATGCCGACTCGCCCTATGAAGTCGTTGGGCTTGTAGATGACGACCCTACCCAGAAAGGCCGCACCATACATCGCGTAAATATATATGGTGATACGTCAATCATCCCGGTTATTGTAAAAAAATTATCGCGCAAAGGCCAGAAACCGCAAAAAATTATAATAAGCGATGAAGATTTTTCCGGATCCGGCATGCGCAGCTTCGTAGATATTGCCGATGATCTGGGAATCCCTCTGGCCAGGCTTCCAAAACTGAGTGAATTCAAGCAGGGCATAAGTGAAAAAATCAACATCCGCCCTATTGCGGTTGAAGATTTATTGGGCCGTTCACAGCATGTGCTTGACCGCAAGGCGATGCGCGAACTGGTTGAAGGCAAATGCGTGCTTGTAACTGGCGCAGGCGGTACTATAGGCGGCGAACTTTCCCGCCAGATAGCCTCTTACAACCCAAGCAAATTAATCATTGTGGAACTAAGCGAATTCAACTCCTACCAGATAGAACGGGAGTTGCGCGCATCTTTCCCATTCCTGTCGCTTAATTGCGTTCTGGGGGATGTACGCGATGAATCGCATATAGAAAATATTTTTACAAAATATAAGCCTGAACTTGTTTTCCATGCAGCCGCAGTAAAACATGTTCCAATTGCCGAGTATAATATTGAAGAAACAATCCTTACCAATGTATTTGGCACTCGCAACATCGCAGAAGCCTGCATAAAACATAAGGCGCAGGCAATGGTTATGATCTCAACCGACAAGGCTGTAAACCCAACGAATGTCATGGGCGCCAGCAAGCGCCTCGCTGAAAGCTATTGCCAGGCGCTGGGCAGGCAGGAACAAAAAGATTCTGACAGTACTACAAAATTCATTACCGTACGTTTTGGTAATGTACTTGGCTCTACCGGCTCGGTGGTCCCGCTGTTTAATGAGCAGCTATCCCGCGGCGGCCCCATAACAGTTACCGACCCGGAAATGACCCGTTATTTCATGACCGTTCGTGAAGCAGTGGAATTGGTGCTGCAAGCCTCGGTTCTTGGGCGCGGCATGAAAGATAAACAGGAATATATTTTCGTGCTGGATATGGGGCAACCGATGAAAATACTCGACCTTGCATTGCAAATGATAAAGCTTGCTGGTTTAAAGCCTTACAGCGACATAGATATTGTTTATACCGGCCTGCGACCAGGCGAAAAGTTATATGAAGAGCTTTTCCACCTGTCGGAAAATATAGTGGAAACCTCGCATAAAGGTATTTTCCTTGCATCCCCGCGCCAGACCGACCTGGAAACGCTTAAAACATCCTTTGTTTCATTGTTTGAAACCTGCAGGCAAAGAGCATCTGAAAGCGCGCTGGAGATACTGAAAAAACTCGTACCTGAGTTTACGGCAAGAACATAGCAAGTACATAATATGGTAAAAAATTTTATACGGAACCTGACCGGTAAGAACCGTAACAATAAAACCGATGCCCAGCTTGGCGTTATACTTGCCTTTATTGCTGGCGCCATAAATGCTGGCGGTTTTCTTGCTGTTGGCTACTACACTTCCCATATGACCGGCATAGTTTCTTCGATAGCCGATTTTATTGCCTTAAATAATATCGAATATGCATTATTTTCATTGCTGTTTTTATTTTCATTTATCAGCGGGGCAATCACTTCCAGCATAATAATAAATATAGCAAGGACAAGAGAACCAACCAGCGAGTTCGCGCTTGCTTTAATGCTGGAATCAATCTTATTGCTGGTTTTTGGCTTAAGTATGGCCAATCATGCTGCGCTTACCTTATCAGTTGAAACAACTATTTCACTATTATGTTTTATTATGGGCCTGCAAAACGCCATTATAACAAAAATCTCCGGAGCGCGGATAAGGACAACTCATGTTACCGGAATTTCAACCGATATAGGGATAGAAATAGGCCGCTATTTTTATTCGCTTTTTGGGAAAAAAGACACTGTAGCATTTCAACCAGACAGGCTTAAATTACATTCCATGCTGCTGTTTTCTTTTTTAATAGGCGGTATTTTTGGGGCATTTTCCTTTAAGAATTTTGGCTTCATAACAACCATGCCGTTGGCATTTATACTGGCGATACTTGCATCAATACCTGTTTTTGACGATTTTACATCAAGAAATAAGCGATAATATCTCAGTTTTTGCTTATAAATTATTATAAACATGCTATAGCGTCTTTTTATTATTATCCTTAAGCTATTAAAAGATTGAAAAAATGACTATAAAACGCGCACTTATTTCCGTTTCCGATAAAACCGGATTACTTGATCTCGCCAAATTTTTAGATTCACAAAACGTTACAATACTCTCAACCGGCGGGACAGCAAAAGCCCTGCGCGACGCGGGAATTAAAGTTACCGAGGTTTCCGATCACACTGGCTTCCCCGAGATAATGGACGGGCGCGTCAAAACCCTGCATCCTAAAATACATGGCGGGATATTGGCCGTGCGTAGCGATGATACCCATAAAAAAGCTTTAAGCGACCATGATATTGGTACCATTGACCTGGTGGTCATCAATCTCTACCCATTTGAAGAAACTGTGAGGAAAGGCGCAGATTTTGCAACCTGCATTGAAAATATTGACATTGGTGGCCCGAGCATGGTGCGTAGCGCAGCAAAAAACCATGAATTCGTAACCATAATAACCAGCCCTGATGATTATGAAACCGTAATGCAGGAAATGAAGGAAAATAACGGCGCAACCAGCCTTAAAACCCGCAAGCTTCTTGCCGCCAGAGCCTATAGCAAAACCGCCTCATACGATGCCGCCATCAGCGCATGGTTCAATAGCCATAACGAAACCCCATTCCCGCAAAACCTGACTATTGCCGGAAGCCTGAAACAATCCCTGCATTACGGTGAAAATCCGCACCAGAAAGCCGCTTTCTATACCAGCGGCAATATAAATGGTACGCTTGCAGGTGCAAAACAGGTTCAGGGGAGCGAGCTCAGCTATAATAACCTGAACGATGCCAGCGCAGCCTTTGAGTTGGTGCGGGAATTTTCTGAACCTGCGGTAGTTATTGTAAAGCACGCCAACCCCTGTGGCGTGGCTGTAGGAAAAAACATAGTGGAAGCTTTTGGCAAAGCCCTGGCCTGCGACCCGGTTTCTGCGTATGGCGGAATCATAGCAACGAACCGCCCACTGACCAAAGAATTCTGCGAAACGCTTGGTAAGTTATTTTTAGAAGTAATGATAGCGCCGGACGCCGACAAAGAAGCTATGGAAACCCTCACAAACCGTAAAAAACTTAAACTCCTGCTTTCAGGGAATATAATTAAGCCGGAAGTAAAAATGACGGTAAAAACCATCTCCGGCGGCTTTTTGTACCAGGAAGACGATGCAATAATATTAAAAGATGAGATTAAGCCAGCAACCAAACTTAAAGCCGATAAAGCGCAGCTTGACGACCTTGTTTTCGCTTTCACCATCGCCAAACATGTTAAATCCAACACTATTGTACTGGCCAAAAATGGTGCTACCGTAGGAATCGGGGCAGGGCAGATGAGCCGCATTGACGCAACCCGTATAGCTTGCTGGAAGGCCAAGGAAGCAGGGCTGGAAACAACAGGCTGCGTTCTGGCGTCCGATGCCTTCTTCCCTTTTGCTGATAATGTGGAAATGGCTGCCCAGGCTGGAATTAAAGCTATCATCCAGCCAGGCGGCTCAATGCGCGACGCGGAAGTTATCGAAGCCGCAGATAAACACAATATCGCTATGGTATTTACCGGAATCCGCCATTTCAGGCATTAATCATATATAGTAAAGAAAACAGGCATAATTAAAAATTAATGTTTTTACTGTAAACTAAGGAGAGCAAGCGAAAGAGATAAAATAATGCCTTACCAAAAGAAAAGCGGTTTTACTCTCGTTGAACTATCTATAGTACTGGTTATAATTGGCTTGATAGTTGGTGGTGTCCTGGTGGGGAGGGATTTAATAAAAGCGGCGGAGATTAGGGCACAGGTAAGCCAGATTGAAAAATATAATACTGCTGTAAATACATTCAAACTTAAATATGGCTATCTGCCGGGTGATATTCCTGAACCGGCAGCATCAGGATTTGGGTTTGCGGCGAGAGGAGTGATTCCTGGTGAAGGTGATGGGAATGGCGTTATAGAAGGTGTAGGCAATGTTACTGGTTACAATGCCGGTATATTCCAAAATATTGGTGAGCTTGGGGTATTCTGGGTCGATTTAAGCCGCGCCGGAATGATAGATGGTAGCTTTAGAACAGCGCAAACTGCTGTTCAAACTTACAATTCGGTAGGTGGGCAGGAGATCACTCTATCTACGACCCCTAATGTAGGTGATTTTATGCCAAAGGCAAAAATTGGTGGCGGAAATTATGTTTATGTATGGAGTGGTGGATGGGGGCAAACCATTTGGCCTACTCCTCAATCCAATGGAGTAAATTATTTTGGAATTTCCACTGTCTATTGGATTGATACATGGTACGTGGAATCTAATCGTGGCCTGACTGTTAGTGATGCTTACAATATAGACAAAAAAATAGATGATGGTTTACCGCAAACTGGCTCTGTCATCGCTCAATATCTTGATCAGGGCTCGCTTGTAAAATGGGCTAATAATGTTACTGCATCCCTGCCATATACAAGCGCAACCGCCGCTTCATCTACAAGTTGTTATGATAATGGAAATACAGGCGGCGCTGTCCAGCAATATTCTTTGTCCCAAAACAGTGGTAACAACGTAAATTGCGCCCTTTCCTTAAGGTTCCAATAAATATTTAGAGCATTTTTGATTTAATCATGCGTTATTGTGTGCTATAGTCTTTTCCAGATAGGGGGTGGCATATGGCATCATATTCACAAGATTTACGGGATCGAGTTCTTCGTTCTTTGGAGCGA
>JBDHUC010000025.1:0-32606 GCA_039808985.1 Alphaproteobacteria bacterium
AGTTCTGCTCAGCCATTACCTTCGTAATTGCCGCTGTCAAGCTCGTCTTGCCATGGTCAACATGCCCAATAGTTCCTATATTGCAATGCGGCTTCGTTCTTTCAAATTTCTCTTTAGACATTTTATTTTCCTTACGTTTAGTTATTTGGTTCTGTTTACATTTACAATATTTACAAATTCAAATTTTAACAATTTTCGAGCGCAGGCATTGGAGCGGGTGAAGGGAATCGAACCCTCGTGTTCAGCTTGGAAGGCTGACGTTCTACCATTGAACTACACCCGCAAACTTGACCGCAAACTTAATACGCAAGCGGCATAAAAACACTTTGGCTCCAAAGCATATGCCAAACATTAATAACACAAAACCCAACCTGTGGATTTTGCAATTAGTAGCGGGTTCTAATCCAGCCCGTAAGAAAAATCAACAGCAGAATAACAAGTACAGCTAAATAATATGATAAAAATAATGTAAAATTTATACTGCTTGTTTATAATGGTTGCGCTTTTAACAAAGCGGATTCGTTTGTAGCACACCAAACCATTATCAGGAGGATTTAATGAAACACACAGTTAAACTTGGAATTTTACTTGCCGCGCTTTCTTTCCCGGCATTAGCTGAAACCCCGGCAAAACCAGCAAGCCAGCCTGCCGATGCGGCAGCAGCAGGCGCCCCGCGCGACCATATGCATGACCATATGGAAAAAATGTGGAAAGAAATGGATACAAATGGCGATGGCTCCATCAGCAGAGAGGAATCAACGGCATTTGGCAATAAAAAATTCGATGAACGCGACACAAATCATGATGGCAAAGTAACCCGTGAAGAATGGGATGCCTTCCATAACGCTAAAATGGAAGAAATGAAAGCCAAGCATGAAAGCATGAAAAACGGCATGAAACCACACGATCCCACCGATAAAAAATAGGCAGGCATTATATTTCCTCTCCTTCGGGAGAGGAAATATTTTAGGTCCTGCCTAAATTCAAAAAGATAACTTAGCGAAAATGCCGGTTTACGAGAACCGTAGCGGAGCGTACGCAGAAAATCCACAAGTGGGATTTGCTTTTTAGTATATACAAAATCCCGCATGCGGATTTTGTGTAACGTGAGCCGAAGCCTGACATAGGGAAAAACTTAGAGCGTTTTCGCTTTAGTTGTGCGTTAGGCATCCGAGGCGAAGTGTACAATAGTACATGAGACGAAGGATAACAACACGCACGATTAAATGGAAAATGCTCTAAATCAAACCAGTATGGTATTTGCAGCAAGTTAGGGTTTGAAGGTCGGCAGAACCTAGTATCCGGTTAGTATCCTGTCTACCAGCTCTTTGATGGTAGGGACGAATCCCCCAGCATAAAACGGATCATTTTTAAATTTATAAGCATTATGCCCCGAGAACATAAGCTGGGTATCGGTCGGTTTTCCCAGGATAATATCCTGCAGCGTCTTCTGGATACAGAAACTGCGTGGATCAGCTTTTTTCCCGGTAGTATAGTCGTCATGGTCTTTCCAGTTGGAAAAACGGCAATGGCTCAGGCAGCCCATACATTCAATCTGGTCAACCAGTATTTCATTTGCTTTTTGCGGTGCAACAAAAATCAAAGTTGAATCAGGGGTTTTCATCGCCTCTGAATAGCCCTGCTCCCTCCAGCTATCAGCCCTCGCCTTATCATCTGGCTGTACGAATACCGGGCGGCCACGCGCACCGACAGGGAATGGCTCGGAAAACAGGCCTTCATGTTCAAGCCGGTATTCAACCTGCCTTTCAGAGCGCCCTCTAAGCTCTTTGATGAAGCTGTTATTAACCCCGGATGAGTAAAAACCAGTAGGGCTGAACTGGTTTAAGAATACATCCCCCTCTTCCAATTCCATCAAACGCTCTTTCCATTCCTTTGAAACCGGGCTTTCCCTGGTAAGAAGCGGACGTGTCCCGAATTGGAAAGCGATTTTGCCGATCTCCGGATTATCAAGCCAGGATTCCCAGTCTTTAAGGTGCCATGCACCACCTGCCATTATTATGGGAACTTCCTGCAGGCCAAAACTATTCATGGTTTTGCGCAACTCAGCCACCCGTGGATACGGGTCTTGCGGCATCTTAGGATCTTCGGCATTGGAAAGTCCATTATGCCCCCCAGCCAGCCATGGGTCTTCATAAACCACGCTTCCAAGCCATTTTGCGGTTTTGTTATAGGAACGTTTCCATAGAGCGTTAAACGCACGCGCGGAAGAAATAATAGGATGGTAATAAACACCATAATTTGCCGCCAGATCACCAAGACGGTATGGCATCCCGGCACCGCAGGTAACTCCGTGCACCATGCCTTTAGCGCCTTCTAAAATACCTGTAAGAACACGCTCTGCGCCACCCATTTCCCACAGCACATTCACATGTATACGGCCCTTGCCGCCCGAAATATCATGCGCAATTTTCGCCTGGGTAACACCGCCAATAATACTTTGCTCAACCAGCTCTTCATGGCGGTCTTTGCGGGTTTTTGTATTATAGGAATAGGGTATGACATTGCCATCAGCATCATAATACTGGGCATTAACTCCGGAAAATGTCCCAACAGCTCCGGCAGCCGCAAACGCACCGGCGCTATAGCCGTTACTTGCGCCAATCCCCTTGCCCCCCTCAATTATAGGATGGACTTCCTTGCCGGATATTACAACCGGTTTCAGTTTCTGACTAAATTCCGTAGTTAAAGCAGGTTTTAACAATTTATGTGTCCTTGATATAAATAGCGCATAATGAAAAACTGGATTATAGAGATATAAACGATTAATACAATCCAGAAAGATTTGACAGAAAAACTTATATAAAAAAGCAGCATGATAATTTTTTCATCCCCGGCCAAATGGTTTGAACTTAGCGGTCTTGTGCTATTTTGCCTGCAATTATGGCTGTTCATATTCTGCCTTGAGCCATTCCAGTCTGGCACCTGGCTTAACACCGAACCAGCCATGCTTACTCTTTTTATATCATCTGTATTTATTGCTGGCTGGCTGGCAACGGGTATAATTAAGAACTGGCTCACCATGGAATCTCCTGTGCACCCTTTGGTTTATGGGCTTCTGGCATGGGCGTCGATACAGCTTATAAATTTACCGTTTGCCGATAATTTTATACGCTCATGGCTTGGAATTCCACAGACCGGAGAAGGTGGCGCCTGGAATTTCATGCTTGCTATGTTTACTTTTTCTGCAATGCCGCTTTTAAAATCCACTACATACAGGAAAATTTTATTTTCAGCAGGCGCGCTGAGCTTGTGCGTAATGATTTGCCTGCATTTCAACCCGCGTATATTTTTTCCTCTGGAAGACAACTACATTATAAGCAACCCTCTTACACCAGCAAACTGGCCTGATTACCTGCCTGTAATCGCAGGATGGCTATGGATTTATTACGCATGTTCACCAGGCATAAGGACAGCTTCTCGGCATTTTGCAATGATGCTTATATTTGTAGCTGCACTGCTTGTTGGCGATAATGTAGCGGCCCAGACAATATTGAGGCCGCTATTCATAGCTACGAATATTATAATACTGCTGTTGCTGATATTTAAGCAAACCAGATATAAGAATTCATTGTTTTCAGCAATATTTGCAAAAATTTTCCTGACCTTGAAACCATGGAAAAAGCTGGCTGTTGCCGGGTTTTTACTTCCCCTGCTCTGGCTTGCCATGGCCCAGCCCAGCCTGTATTTATCAAAAAGGACTACATCGGCGGAGAACGCCATTGCCGCCAGGGCAACCTTCAATCAGGCAGCGCTTTCAACGATTTCCCACGAGCCATCCATATTAATTTCTGGAAATGGATGGGGCAGCTTCAATGACGACATGTTTAAATATGGAATGGTTGAAGGTGTATATGCTTTTAAGAATGGCGATTATTTACCAAATTCAGAATGGCTGAACTCCAATGTTTTCCATCCCCATGATCAACCATTAACAGTTCTTCTTTCCCTGGGTATTATAGGGTTTGCAATATTTATATTCCTGCCGATACTTGCATTCCTGCCACTGCGAAAATCACTATTCTGGTGGTGTGTGCCTGTATTGCTTGGGATAAATGCAATAGGTCTTTTATGGTTTACCCTGCCGCAAATTATGCCGTTTGAAGCGCTTGCATTTGCCGGGCTATGCGCAGGAAGGCAAGCAAAAAACCGTGTGATTAAGCCAATAGCAGAATGGTTCGCGGCTATTGCCATTTTATGCGCCCTGCTATTTTTAATCACCAGTTGGCAACAGCTTAAAGCGATTAATTTCGGTGAGAGGATGGCAAAGATAACTGAGGAAAATCCCAATAATGCCGGGATCATCTATTTCCTGTCAGAAGATATTACACGCGGCGGCGACAGGCTTATTGAGGGAATTGAATATCATGCAAAGCAAATAGCTGGTAAAGCTGATTCTAACAGTATGACCAGCGATGACCTGGGCTGGTATAAGAATTTTATGGAGGCTGCACATAATGCGGCTGCAAACAAAAATGCCGGTGTGCGCTTAAACAAGCTGGAAATCTATCTTTATATGTTGCCTTTTCGCTTAAATCAGGCTTCTTCACTTGATAAATTAAAGCCACAAATAAAAAACAACCTGGTAGACGCAGTAATCCGTATATCTGCCAAAGCCCCTCTGCGCGAAGACTATATAGCACCATTCATGGTTAGCTTAGGCGGCTTTACTGATGGAAATACTGAAAAACAACGTAAAATCCTGCAAGATATTTTGAAAGTAGCGCCCAGCCACCGCAGTGCGTTATGGCTTCTTGGGAGCATCGACAATAATAATGATATGAAAAAACAGGCCGTGGATCTTGGTGTTGAAAAAGTTTATCCGGTAACCGAGGCAGAGCTGGAAAATTACAGGTAAATACCAAACTTAGTAAATATCAACCTGAGAAAGCTGCAATGCCAGTTATTGCGCGGCCTAAAATAAGCGCATGTATATCATGAGTTCCTTCATAGGTATTTACGCTTTCCAGATTCATGACATGGCGGATTACATGATACTCATCGGATATTCCGTTGCCGCCATGCATATCACGCGAAACCCTGGCTATATCCAGGGCCTTACCCGCAGAATTACGTTTAATTATAGAAATCATTGCAGGGTCCAGATTATCCTCATCCATCAGCCTGCCAACACGAAGGCAGGCTTGCAGACCAAGCGCAATTTCCACCAGCATATCGGCAAGTTTTTTCTGTATAAGCTGGTTTGCGGCCAGCGGTTTGCCAAACTGGATACGCTCCATTGTATAGCCCCTTGCCGCTTCGTAGCAGAATTCTGCCGCCCCCAGCGCCCCCCAGCCTATTCCATAACGCGCTTTATTAAGGCAGGAAAACGGTCCTTTTATTCCAGAAACGCCCGGCAGGATATTTTCAGCAGGCACAGCAACATCCTCCATCACCACTTCGCCGGTAACTGATACGCGCAGGGAGAATTTACTTTCTATTTTGGGAGCGCTTAAGCCTTTCATTCCTTTTTCTAAAATGAACCCCTTTATGGTTCCGTCAGCTATTTCGCTATCACCATAAACCTTTGCCCATATGATAAATATATCCGCTATCGGCGAATTGGTTATCCAGTTTTTTGCGCCATTTAATATATAGCCATCCGCAGTTTTTCTAGCGCGGGTTTCCATGCTGGAAGGGTCAGAACCATGATTAGGCTCGGTAAGCCCGAAGCAACCTATCAATTCACCATTTGCCAGTTTCGGCAGGTATTTTTCCTTTTGCTCCTCGCTTCCAAAACTGTAAATCGGGTGCATAACCAGGCTGGATTGCACTGAAAGCACGCTGCGATAGCCAGAATCGACCCATTCGATCTCTTTACATATTAATCCATAAGCTACATTGCTTACACCAGCACAACCATATCCTTTGATAGTTGCGCCAAACAGGCCAAGCTCTCCCATTTCACGCATAATTTCCAGGTCGAAGCGCGCATGGCGGTTAGCCTCAAGGACACGCGGCATCAATTTTCCCCTGGAATAGGAGCGCGCGCTTTCCTGTACCATGCGCTCATCATCGTCAAGCTGCCTGGTAAGCAATAATGGATCTTCAAAATTCAATGTCATAACCGGCTCAAACCAGAAGATTCAAAATAGTTCCCCGGTCCCAGAACACTCCGGAGCGAAGAGAATTTACAGCACTGCGAATCATAGTCTGCAATGATTCTGGTGCCGGGATATTATTGACATCAGCCTTTGATGGTACAATAATACGTTCATCGCCAACAGTGGATTCGCGCCTGCCGCCATCGCGTCTTCCCGCACCTGCTGCCTGGCTGTTAATGCGGTTAGGATTGATATTTATAACCATTCGTACCTCATTCTGATAAAGATTTTTTTTACTATGCCACCCTATATCATCACTTGCTACTAATTTTTTTCGCAGCCAATTCAAAGGAAATATTATTATGAAGCGTTTGCTAAAATGGATTGCCATATTATTCATATTGCTTGTTGCCGCTTTAGTAGCAGCGCCATTTTTTATACCGCTGGACAGCGTAAAGAAACTGGCAAGCGACAAGGTCCGCGAAATGACCGGGCGCGATTTGGTAATAGGCGGCGAGATAAAAGCCAGCATGTGGCCAGATATAGGGGTAAAGCTTGGGCAGGTAACGCTTTCCAACCCTGAGGGTTTCAGCGATAAATATATGGCAGAAATCGGTGATCTTACTGCCGAAATCGCCCTGATGCCGCTATTGCATGGCGAAGTTCAGATAAAGCAGTTCACAATCAATAAGCCAACAATCCATCTTGAAATAAATAAGAATAAGGTAGGCAACTGGGAGTTCGGAAAAAAAGAAAAAACCGCAGCCACAACTGAAGATAAAGACACTTCCCCTGCCCCGAAAAAAAGCGCAGGCGTTATACCTCCGCTTGGTAAAATAAAGATCAATGGCGGCAACTTCACTTATCGTGATGTAACATCTGGCAAACTATATAATGCCTCGGATGTTAATCTTGATGTGAATTTCCAGTCGTCTGAATCGCCGTTGGATATTATTGCTGCACTAACCGTAAACAAAGAAAAGCTGAACATCGCTTTTAATGTAAAGGAGCCGTGGAAGCTATCGCAGGAAAAAGGTGACAGCCCGATTAAGATTGATGCAAGCATCGGTTCGTTGCTTAAGCTTAAATTCGATGGAAAAGGCAATATGCAGGGGGCTGCCGGTAATCTGGATCTTGATATACCTTCACTCATAGCCATTTCTGGCTGGAGTGGCAAAAAGATGGAATGGAACGGCGATACTAAGCTTGCCCTGGCTGTGCAGGGTGCTGCCAACTGCACCACCAGCCAATGCGCCCTGGGCAAAACCAAAATCACTTTTGACGATGCCGTATTACAAGGTGATATAAAAGCTAATTTTGCAGGCTCCGTACCTTCTATTGGCGGCAAGCTGGCAAGCGACAAAATAAACCTGAACCATTATTTGCCAAAGCAGGACAAACAGGTTTCGATACAATTGATAAACAGCGCCCAGGCGGCAGATGCAACAGGATGGGACACAAAACCAATTGATTTTTCAGCTCTCAAGGCAGCAAATGTCAATCTGGCATTAGATATAAAGGAGATTCTCTATCAGGCGACAACGCTTGGCAAAACACAGCTAAACCTGAAACTTGAAAATGGGGCTTTGGCACTGGATATACCGCATGTGGAACTTTATAGCGGCAGCGCAAAACTTGCAGCAACGGCCAATACTGGCGGCGCCATTTCCTTTAATATGGATGCAAATAATGTACAGATTGAGCAATTGCTCAAGGATTTTGCAAGTAACGACCGCCTTACAGGGGTTGCAAATCTAAGCAGCAGCATTACAGCACACGGCAATTCACAGCGCGATATTGTTTCCTCGTTAAATGGCAAAGGGCAGATCAAGGTAAATGATGGCACAATCAAGGGCGTAAATATCGCCCAGGTTATTTCCAATGCCAAAGCCATGGTCACAGGGGTTGACACTTCTTCGGAAAAAACCCAGTTTTCAGAGCTGGGCGGAACTTATACCATCGCGCAGGGAATTGTTAAAAATGATGACCTGGTTATGAAAGCGCCACTTTTGCGATTAAAAGGCGCAGGCACAGTGGATTTACCCAACCGTTATGTAAAATACCTGCTAACGCCAACAGTAGTTGCGACCCTGCAGGGGCAAGGAGGAAAGGACAAAACCGGGCTGGATATTCCCGTAATAGTTGAAGGAACCTTTGAAAAACTTAAATTTACTCCGGATTTAGCGAGCGTTGCCAATGATGCGCTTAAAAATCCTGAGAAGATAAAAGATACAGTGAAATCTATAAAAGAATCTGTTAAAAAGCCCGAAGATTTAAAAAATATGCTTAAAGGTTTCAGATAGGATTTAAAATTCGGGTTTAATTATATGACATTCGTTATCGCTGCATTTTATCATTTTTTTGATTTCCCAAATTTTGAGGAAAAACGCTTTCCCCTGCTTGATTTTCTTAAAGAAAGGGACATCAAAGGTTCAATATTGATTGCCCATGAAGGTATAAACGGGACTGTTGGCGGCTCGCGTGAGGCTATTGATTCAATGCTTGATTATATAGGGTCTGAAATTATAGGCGGAAAATTCGAGCATAAAGAAAGCTTCAGCGAAAAACCTCCCTTTATACGCACCAAAGTCCGCCTAAAAAAAGAAATTATATCGCTTGGCCGCCCGAATGACCCGTTTAAAACCGGCATTCATCTTAACCCGCGTGAGTGGGATGACCTTATCTCAGACCCTGACACCGTTATACTCGATTCACGCAACAGTTATGAAACCCATCTTGGGACTTTCAAAGGCGCAATTATTCCTAATATACAGAATTTCAAGCAATTGCCTGATTTCGTTGATATGAACCTGCTTAGCAAGAAAAAAGCCAGGATCGCTACATTCTGCACTGGCGGCATACGCTGTGAAAAATTCGCGGCCTGGATGCTTGATCAGGGATTTGAGGAAGTCTACCATTTAAAAGGCGGCATCCTTAAATATCTGGAAGAAACTCCCCAGGAACAAAGCAACTGGGAGGGCGAGTGTTATGTTTTTGACAAGCGCGTTGCCGTTGGCCATGGTCTGGTCCCCACCACTACTGCCAGCATGTGCAATGCCTGTGGGCATGCACTGCTTCCAGAAGATCGTGCGCAACCATGTTTTGATGAGCATGTCACCTGCCCATATTGTGTTGATAGACACAACATATAGATAAAATCTATTTTAAAAGTCATTCCGCTAACTTAATGACTTTACATCTATTCCCATTCTTATGCACATTTATGCTTTGCACAAGTATATGATTTAGCTCGAAACTGAAAACTTATCCACAGCTTTCACAGCCAACGTTTTTTTCAAAAAACCGCATTATGTGGTATAAAATTTTGTGTCAAGCACAATATATAGTAAAAAAGCAATTTATATAGTTGCATTACAATTTCGTAATGTTTAGAGTTCTCACATTGGTTTTAGAAAAAATTTAACAGATAACCCTGCGTTAAAATTACAGTGCAAAAATTATTTTTGCCCTGGCTTTTTGCCCCTCGTTATACTGTGCCAAGAAACTGCAAATCTATAATTTATTATACTTCTCAGGGGAGCCACAATATGCGCATCGAAAGACATTTCACCAAATCCGCCAAAGCAAATGATAGTAGTAATGTATATGATGCCATAGCTTTCAAGAAAGTAGATGTGGTTATGAAAAACCCCAACGGCTCGGCAGTATTCGAGGCTTTGGGAACCGAGGTGCCGGAAGCATGGTCACAGGTGGCTGGCGATGTACTGGCGCAAAAATATTTCCGTAAGGCTGGCGTTGCGGCAGCGCTTAAAAAAATTGAGGAAGAAACCGTACCAAGCTGGCTGTGGCGTAGCGTGCCGGATGAAGATGCGCTTGCAAAACTTCCTGAAAAAGAGCGATTCGTTGGCGAAACATCTTCCAAACAGGTATTTGACCGCTTAGCCGGTGCATGGACCTACTGGGGATGGAAAGGTGGCTATTTCGATACCGAAGAAGATGCCAGGATTTTCTATAATGAAATGCGATTCATGCTCGCCTGCCAGATGGCAGCGCCTAATTCCCCGCAATGGTTCAATACCGGGCTGCATTGGGCGTATGGTATTGATGGCCCAAGCCAGGGACATTACTATGTTGACCCGGAAAGCAAAAAGCTGACCCGTTCTAAAAGCTCTTACGAGCGTCCGCAACCACATGCCTGCTTTATCCAAAGCGTATCTGACGACCTGGTGAATGAAGGCGGAATTATGAATCTGTGGGAACGTGAGGCGCGGCTTTTCAAATACGGCTCCGGCACCGGCTCTAATTTCTCAGACCTGCGCGGTGTCGGGGAAAAGCTATCAGGCGGCGGCAAATCTTCAGGGCTTATGAGTTTCCTTAAAATAGGCGACCGGGCAGCGGGAGCAATCAAGTCCGGCGGAACTACCCGCCGCGCCGCAAAAATGGTGGTTGTTGATATCGACCACCCAGATATTGAAGAATTCGTGCGCTGGAAGGTTCTGGAGGAACAAAAAGTTGCGGCAATAGTGACTGGCTCAAAAACCTGCGCCAGGCATTTGAAAGCGGTTATGGAAGCATGCAATTTAGGGACTTCTGAGTCGCGCTTTAACCCGTCTGACAACCCGGCCCTTAAAAAAGCAATGCGTGAAGCTAAAAAAGCTCTGGTTCCTGAGAATTATATAATGAGGGTGGTGCAATTCGCGCAGCAAGGCTACACCAAAATCGACTTTCCGGAATATAATACTGACTGGGATTCGGAAGCTTACCTTACCGTTTCCGGCCAGAACTCCAATAATTCCGTGCGCGTAACCAACGGATTTTTAGAAGCAGTTGCCACTGACGGCAAATGGAACCTTACCAACCGCAAGGACGGCAAGGTAAGCAAGACCATCTCCGCCAGGTCATTATGGGATGATGTGGCTTATGCCGCCTGGGCCTGCGCTGATCCCGGCCTGCAATATGACACCACCATCAATGAATGGCATACCTGTCCACAGTCAGGCCGCATCCGCGCTTCCAACCCCTGCTCGGAATATATGTTCCTGGATGATACTGCATGCAACCTTGCTTCCATAAACCTGCTAAAATTCAAAAAAGAAAATGGTTCTTTTGATATTAAGGCATTCGAATATGCCTGCCGCTTATGGACAATGGTGCTGGAAATTTCCGTGGCAATGGCGCAGTTCCCATCCAAGGAGATAGCAAAGCTTTCTTATGAATTCCGCACGCTTGGCCTTGGTTTTGCCAATATCGGCGGCCTGCTCATGGCAACCGGCATCGCTTATGACAGCGCTGAAGGCCGCGCCATTGCCGGGGCTATTACCGCAATAATGACCGGGACTTCTTATGCCACTTCCGCAGAGATGGCAAAAGAGCTGGGCGCCTTCGATGGTTATTCAGAAAACAAGAAAGACATGATGCGGGTGATGAAGAACCATCGCCGCGCAGCGCTTGCTGAAACTTCCGGCTATGAGGAACTGTCAATCCTTCCTGTGCCGCTGGATGTTGATAGCTGTGAAGATAAAAATCTTGTGAAAGCTGCAAAAAAAGCGTGGGATACAGCTATAATGCTCGGTGAAAAATATGGCTTCCGTAACGCGCAGGCTACCTGCATAGCGCCAACCGGAACTATCGGGCTGGTCATGGATTGCGATACCACCGGGATCGAGCCTGATTTTGCGCTGGTTAAATTTAAAAAGCTCGCAGGCGGCGGATATTTCAAAATTATAAACCAGCAGGTTCCGCCTGCCTTACGCTATCTTGGCTATACCGAAAAACAGATAACCGATATAACCAATTACGCTGTTGGACGTGGTACCCTTAAAGGAAGCAATGCTATAAGCCATGAAGCATTACGCGCCAAGGGCTTTGACGACAATGCGCTGGCAACCATTGAAAAATCATTGTCTTCAGCTTTCGAGCTTAAATTTGCCTTCAACAAATATTCTCTAGGAGAACAGTTCTGCAAAGAAAAACTTGGCTTTTCAGATGAGCAGCTTAATGATTTTTCTTTCGATATGCTCTCTGCCCTTGGCTTTTCCAAAGCCGAGATTGAAGCAGCTAATGAGTATTGCTGCGGTACAATGACTCTTGAAGGAGCGCCACATTTGAAAGATGAGCATCTTCCAGTATTTGACTGTGCCAACCCATGTGGCAAAAAAGGCACGCGTTTCCTTTCCGCCGAATCACATATCCGCATGATGGCAGCGGTGCAGCCATATATTTCCGGGGCAATTTCCAAAACCATCAATATGCCCAACACAGCAACTGTTGAGGAATGCAAGGAAGCTTACCTTCTTTCATGGAAGCTCTGCCTGAAAGCCAACGCTCTTTACCGCGATGGCTCAAAACTTTCACAGCCGCTTAATTCGTCTATCGTTGCCGAACTTGAGGATGAGGAAGATGATATGGCGCAGGAGCAATATCGCGCGCTTCGCCAGCCACAGAAAGTTGCCGAGCGAATTGTTGAGCGTATCGTTTACGAGTCAAGGCGCAGCAAACTTCCTGAGCGCCGCAAAGGCTATACTCAGAAAGCAAGCGTTGGTGGGCACAAAGTATATCTGCGCACCGGTGAATATGAAAATGGCCATATAGGCGAGATTTTCGTTGATATGCACAAGGAAGGCGCGGCTTTCCGATCGCTTATGAATAATTTTGCGATCGCTGTTTCCATAGGACTGCAATATGGTGTCCCGCTTGAGGAATTCGTCGATGCATTCACCTTCACCCGTTTTGAGCCATCAGGCATGGTGGAAGGTAATGAAGCGATAAAAATGTCAACTTCCATACTCGATTATATATTCCGCGAGTTGGCAATTTCCTATCTTGGCCGCAATGACCTGGCGCATGTCGAAATATCCGATACACTTTCCGACTCGGTTGGGCGTGGCGCAGGCGATTCAACCCGCCCAAGCGATGAGCCGGAGCTTCCCAACCTGTTTTCAAAAGTAACCAGCAATGGCTTTGTACGCGGCAACAAGCTCTATGTTGTATCAAACAACCAGGGAAGCTCCAATGCGGCAAGCGCGGTTTCCTCTCCTGCTGTTTCTGGCAATCTTGCGCTGGCTGATGAAACACAGGCGGTTGCTTACCTACAGACACAGCAGGATAACGTAAATGTGAAGGTTGGTGTTTCCGTGCAAACAAGGAGCGCAACCAGCGAAAAAATCCGCGAGGCAAAAGCCAAGGGCTATGAAGGTGACGCCTGCATGGAGTGCAATAATTTCACGCTGGTACGCAACGGAACCTGTATGAAATGCGACACATGCGGCTCAACAAGCGGCTGTTCATAGATTTGTAGTGATATGGATTATAAATACATATGGCTATTTAACATATAGCGTATTATATTGGTATTTATGAAAAAATTATTCGCTATAACCTGCATATTATTAACCGCCTGCGCCACGCCAGAGCAGCTTGCTGAGAATAAGCGTATCCAGCAGGAGGCGGATTATAATACCTGCGCCAGCTATGGCATACGCCCGAAAACTGATATGTTTGCCAACTGCCTTATGCAGATAGACCTTACGCGCCAGCGCAATTACTACCGCGATTATGGCTATTACCCTCCGCCTTATGTATATGGCGGGGTAGGATATTATCGCTATCACTAAAGCATAATTTTCCTTATACAGGGAAATATGCGCCATTTTATAGAAACTCATTTTGGTATTGTATTGCTTATTTCCTGCCTTGCGGGATTGGCTTCCCCTGCCCTTGCTTCTGTGCCAGATGCTTCTTCAGCGATCGCCCTTGCCATACTTACCTACGCATCATGCTTTAAGCTAAAAGATGGAGGATTTTCGCAAATACGCTGGCCCAATATCTGCGCTTTTTACGTGCTCCGCTTTGTGTGCCTGCCCATAATCCTGCTTGTTATTGCCAGGCAATTTTTCCCGGCATATACAGCTTCCATATTCCTGCTGGCGCTACTGCCTACTGCGGTTTCCAGCCCCGCCTTTGCTAATATGTTTGGCGGCAGTGTGCCCCCGGCATTCGCTATTGTTATTTCAAGCACACTGCTTGCACCCTTCCTTATTCCTCTGCAATGCTCACTGGTGCTTGCAGATGCGCATATCGCCCCCTCACCCCTGCCATTATTCCGCACCCTGGCTTTTTGCGTATTCACGCCTATGGTTTTTTATTTTTTCACCAGGAACTGCCAAAATCTTGGTAAATTAATGTATGATAATGTAAAATTTATTTCTATAATACTGGTTGCTTTCGTTATAGCGCTGGTTATAGCCAAGCAGCGTGATTTTATATTAGGGCACACAGCAGAGCTTGTATTTCCCAGTATTATAACCATTACATGCTATGCGCTATTCCTTGCCTGCGGATGGCTTTTTGCAAGGAACCAGGGCTACGCCACAAGGGTAAGCTTTGCCACCTGCTCGGGTTTTAATAACGTGGCCCTTGGCGTAAGCATCGCCCTTATTCATTTCCCGCAGGAAGTTATATTATTCGTAGCTGTAAGTGAAGTGGCATGGGCGATGCTGCCTATAATGTTTCGCTGGTTTTTAGGACATAATTCAACTAAAAGCATATTATGAATAAAAATACCAAAATGGCTGGAAATCTTTTGGCGGTTTCGGCAGGAATGCTAATGCTGGCTTATGCTTCTGTGCCGCTTTACCGGATGTTTTGCAAGGTTACTGGCTATGGCGGCACGACACAGGAGGCACAAACCACTCCAAAAACTATATCCAATAGGGTTATAACCGTAGAGTTCAATACCGACACCGACCCTGCCCTGAATTGGGATTTCAGGCCAGGTGAGCGCTCTCATAAAGTAAAGATAGGGGAACAGGGACTTACTTATTTTGTTGCCCATAACCGGGAAAATCATGCGGTCAGCGGACAGGCAGCCTATAACGTGGTTCCATTCAAAGCTGGTATATATTTCAATAAAATCCAGTGTTTCTGCTTTACCGAGCAGACACTGGAGCCGGGGCAGAAGGTTAATATGCCGGTTTCTTTCTTTATCGACCCGGCAATGCTTGATGACCCTGATATGGACGATGTTAAGACCATAACACTATCCTATACGTTTTTTCCGGTAAAAAAATGATTTTACAAAGCATAGGATAATTTGCTAAACACTAGACATTCATTAGTAATCCAATAGCCTACCTAAAGAGCCAAACATGCAAAATCACGATTCCCACGCAGAAACTCACGCAGCGCATCCGTACCATCTGGTAAACCCCAGCCCATGGCCAGCAATGGGCGCTTTTTCCCTGCTGGGCCTTACCATGGGCGGCGCAATGTTCATGCACCAGAAACCTGGTGGGGTTATATTACTTCTTGTAAGCCTTGCTGCCGTTCTTTACACAATGTTCGTGTGGTGGCGTGATGTTATCAGGGAAGGAATGCATGACAAGGCGCATACTAAAGAAGTAAGCCGTGGCCTTCGCTTTGGAATGGCATTGTTCATATTTTCTGAAGTGTTATTTTTTTCGGCGTTTTTCTGGTCATTCTTTAACGCCAGCACAATGCCTAAGCTTCCACTGGAAGATGTATGGAAAATAGCAGCAGGAACATGGCCGCCTGCGGGTATAACCCCGTTTGACCCAATGCATCTTCCTTTCCTTAACACCCTTATACTCCTGCTTTCTGGCACGACAGTTACCTGGGCACACCATGCGATATTACACCGCGACCAGAAAACCGCTGTTACCGCACTGTGGTATACGGTTATACTCGGATTAAGCTTTACTTCTTTGCAAGCTTATGAATATGCGCATGCCGCCTTTGGATTTAAGGAAGGTGTTTATGCCTCCAATTTCTTTATGGCTACTGGTTTCCATGGTTTCCACGTTATAGTTGGAACTATATTCCTGGCAATATGCCTTATCCGCGCTAAAAAAGGCCAGTTCTCGCCACAACATCATCTTGGCTTTGAATTTGCAGCATGGTACTGGCATTTCGTAGATGTGGTATGGCTGTTCCTGTTCGTATTCGTATATCTGGATTTTGCGAATGTGGCTATGCCGGTTCTAAGCTCGGTATTTACTGGCACCAACCTGCTGATTGCTTTCCTGCTGTCAATAGTTGCAGTTATATTTTTTGCTTTCCGGGTTATGGAAAATAAAAACAGGAAGCAGCCTAAAGCTAAAGTGCGTAACCATCATTGATAGAAGAACATGCCCCGTCAGTATCTTATGTAGCGCTGCGCGCCCGTTGCCCGCGCTGCGGTGTTGGTCCGCTTTATTCAAGCTTTTTTAAAATTGCCGATTCATGCAGGAATTGCGGCCTTTCCTATAAAGAGCATGAACAGGGCGATGGCCCTGCATTTTTCTGCATCTGCATTATCGGCTCATTCACAGCAATATTTGCAACTATAGTTGAGGTAATGTACGAGCCGCCCTTCTGGCTGCATGCAGCTATATGGATCCCATTCGTTATTGGCAGTTCGCTGCTTGGCATACGCGCCATGAAAGCCGCATTAATAGGCCTTCAATATAAATTCCGTCAGGAAGATTTCAAAGAAAACCAGTAGATTTAAGAGGCATTTTTAAACTGCAATTCGGCAAGCCGTGCGTACAGGGTATTTTTCTGAAGCAGTTCACGGTGGGTTCCAACGGCTTCTATACGGCCTTCATTCAGAAGTATTATCTGGTCGGCCTTGGTTATAGTGGAAAGGCGATGGGCAATAACAAAAGTTGTCCGCCCCTGCATAAGTTGATCAAGTGCTTGCTGGATATGGTATTCATTTTCTGAATCCAGGGCGCTGGTTGCTTCATCGAGCAGCAGTATTTTCGGATCACGGATGATTGCGCGGGCTATGGCGATGCGCTGACGTTGCCCGCCAGAAAGCTGCACCCCTTTTTCACCAAGATAAGTGTCAAGCCCCTGCGGAAGCTTCTGTAGAAATTCCAGCGCCGAAGCTTTGTGCGCTGCTTCGGTAATTTCATCATCTGTGGCATCTATATTTCCAAGGCGGATATTTTCACGCGCGCTGCTGGAAAAAATAATTGGGTCTTGCGGAACCAGTCCTATTGCGCCACGCAGGCGCATAAGGGGAATTTCTTTTATGTCAATTCCGTTTAAGCGTATACGGCCAGACACAGGGTCATAAAAGCGCAAAAGAAGCTGGAATATAGTAGTTTTTCCGGCGCCGGAAGGCCCAACCAGGGCAATGGTTTTTCCGGCAGCGACATCAAGCGAGAAATTTTCGATGGCAGGTCTTTCAAGGCGGGTAGGATAGCAGAATGTTACGTCATCGAAATGAATATTCGCTTCATCTATAATTATCTGTTCCCTGTCTTCTGGCGATATAATATTCGGCGCAACAGCAAGCAATTCGCATAGGCGCTCGCCAGCTCCGGCAGCGCGCTGCAAATCAGCCACTACCTCAGAAATTGCTCCCACAGCCCCGGCAACGACTACTGAATAAAATACGAACGCAGATAACTGCCCACTACTGATTGTCCCGGTAAGTACATCATGGCCGCCAAGCCATAGCACGGTTGCAATAGCTCCAAATACAAGGCATATCACCAATGCCGTTAAGAAAGCACGCATCCTGATCCTGGAATTAGCGGCATTCATTGCATTTTCCACATGCCTGGAAAAGCGCTTGTTTTCATAATCTTCAAGGGTAAATGACTGAATGGTACGTATTGAATTCAAAGACTCTTCGGCATGAACGCTTATATCGGCAATCTTTTCCTGTGCTTCACGCCCAAGTGAACGAACTTTGCGCCCCAGTATTATTATAGGAATCACAACTACAGGCACCATAAAGAACAGGTATCCGGTAAGCTGGGCGCTGGTAACCATAAGCAATATGAATCCACCGAAAAATAAAATGCTATTACGCACCGCAACTGAAACCGAACCGCCTATAACTGTCTGTAGAAGTGTTGTGTCGGTAGTAAGGCGCGATAGCAGCTCTCCGGTCCTGGTAGTTTCAAAATACCCTATATCCATAGAAACAAGATGCCGGTAAACATCGGCCCTTATATCGGCAACAACTCTTTCACCGAGCCATGATACCAGATAAAACCTGGCGTAAGAGGCAATAGCTAAAAGCAATGTAACCGCAAGCAAAATAAAAAACGCCTGGTTGAGCAAATCAGTATTGCCTTTGCTTAAACCATTATCGACAAGGTAACGAAGCCCTGCGCCCATACCAAGAACCGCGCTGGAAGCAAATAATAAAGCAAAACCAGCGCCTATAACCTGTAATTTATAAGGTTTTAAATAGCGCAGCAAAGGCCTCAGGCTTTTGATTTTTCCTTTGGGGCGCAAGGGAATGTCTTTTGAGTGTCTCATTAAAATACAATTTCTATATTAGCCAATTTTTTAAGCTCAGCAGATAATATATCAAAAAGCTTATTCCCATCTGACAGTTTCCAGCTTTTTTCTACCTCATCATATGAAAAATGTAAACCTCCGCTAATCGGTGATGAAAGCCATATCTGCTGGGTTGGGGCATGCCTGTTAACAATAAATTGTTTGCCGGAATCCAGGGTAATTGTAATTGCTCCTTCCTGATAATCCAGCTCTAAATCTCCGGATTCATCAAATTTATCGAGCGTATCTGCAATTGCGCGGAGCGTTTTCTCGGCAAGCTGGATAAAAGGATTTTTTAACATTTAACCCTACCATTAAACAATAAAAAAAATTAGCAAAAACAGTATATTGCCAAAACCATCACTTCATATTGGAAGTTAATAACAGCTTAATAGAAAAATACAACAAACTACTGCATATGATTTTTACCTGATAATTATAGTGACAATTTAATCATTTATTCATTAGAACAACCATATAATGCATGATACACCGAAATTATGCTATTATAAGCCTGAAAGGATTTTCGCAATGCTTAATGAAAACAGCCCACTCTATCACCTGCATGAGATGCAATATGCCGCGATAACTCCTTTGAATATAATAGCCAGCGCGGCAGCAATGCTTCACAGGCACCCTCTAAGCCCATTGTCTTACACCGGATATAGCAAACATATAGCGGCTGGAGCCGAGGTACTTGAGCGCATGACCCACCGCTATGCCAAGCCTGAATTCGGGATCGCCCATACTATAGTTGATGGCAAACAGACAACAATCTATGAAGAAGTGGTAGCTGAAAAACCATTCTGCCGCCTGCTGCATTTCAAAAAACACGGTAAAATTATACAGCCAAAAATGCTGCTGGTCGCTCCTATGTCTGGCCATCATGCAACCCTGCTGCGCGGCACCGTAGAAGCCCTGCTACCTTTTCTGGATGTGTATATAACTGACTGGCTTGATGCCCGCCATATACCTACTTCTAAAGGTGAATTCCGCCTAGAGGATTATATTGCCTATACTATAGAATTCACCCGTGAACTTGGGCCAGACGTACATCTCATGGCGGTATGCCAGCCATCAGTGCCGGTATTGGTTGCGGCAGCGGTAATGAATGAGGCTAAAGACAAGCTTGCGCCGCGCTCAATGACGCTTATAGGTGGGCCAATAGATACGCGTGTCAACCCTACCAAAGTAAATCTATCAGCAACTGAAAAACCTTTATCATGGTTTGAGAAGAATGTTATAACCCGCGTGCCAGTTAATTATTCCGGCTTCATGCGCCGTGTATATCCCGGCTTCCTGCAACTGACCGGCTTCATGACATTAAACCTTGATCGCCATATAACCGCGCACAAGGATTTGTTCAAACATCTGGTGGAAGGCGATGGCGAAAGCGCACGTGCCCATAAAAAATTCTATGATGAATATCTGTCGGTTTCCGATCTGCCAGCAGAGTTTTACCTGGATTGTATCGACCAGGTATTCCAGCGCCAGTTACTGCCTAAAGGGGAATTTATATATAAAGGCAAAAAAGTTAAACCTGAAGCTATAACCAAAACCGGCCTGCTTACTCTGGAAGGCGAACTGGATGATATTTCCGGCGTCGGCCAGACCGAAGCTGCGCAGAAATTATGCAAGAGCCTGCCTGCCAATATGCGCAAGCATTACATGCAGAAAGGCGTTGGGCATTATGGTATTTTCAATGGCCGCAAATTCCGCGAAAATGTGGTTCCTATAATTGTGGATTTTGTGAATAAGCAGGAAAAAATTGGGGCATAATCAGCCACCATTTTTTTAATTATGCCTGGCCCCAAGAATATTGCGCCTTATATTCCTCCACAGCTTCTTGGTTGGCTCTTCCAATCCTAGTTTGGTAATTACTTTCGCCAGGGAGCTTTTAGTAAAACCAGCTTCAGTTGCTTCGCTATGCAAGTCCGGGGGAGAAGAATCCCACTGTATAATACGCTCATTAAGCAGTGTCAGCCACTCACCGCTTACATTATTTCTCCCGGCTTGCTTTGCTATTCTTCGCAGCTCCACCAGTTGGCCGAGATGGCTTATTTTCATCTCATTTATACAGTTAATATCAAAACCACCTTCGAAACACGGGGGAATTGATTTTGCCCCGGCAGCAAGAAAATTAAGCTGGCTACGCACGCATTTTTCACATTTTCCACAATTTATGCTTTGGTCAACACCGCTATAACAAACCTTAAGCACCTGGCACGCAACAGGATGCTTTAAAATTTCAGCCATCTTATCAGTTCTAAAGAATCCTCCGCCATCATATTTAACAGAGAAGCCTGAGCCCGAAATAAAATGGTCAGTTACAGGATTTGAGCCCCACGGCATTACAAACCCCAGATAAGGTCCGGAACTTCCGATAAGGCCATATTCAAATTCATCCGCAAACATATGCAGGCAAGCCGCAAGTTCCAGCCCATGCGAATATTCCCAGTTCTGGATTTTAATTTCCCGGCTATTGGTTCTGATAGTCCTAAGCTCCAACCCTGAGTAATCAAGGAATGGCCTTACCCGTTTCACCAGATTTTTAAAATCGGCGTGGTTATAAATATCAACATCGAAGCCATGCACCATAAGCGCAGAACTTAGCGGATAGCGGAATTTATCAGGAAGAATTTTAGTATGCCTGAGCGCAGTAAATATTGCATCCGCGCCGCCTGAAAATGCGGAAATAGCTTTTTCCGGACCGTTTCTGCGTGTGCTGTCAATATTATCCGGAATAATATCTATCCTGCTGTAAATATCAGGTTTCCACATCTGCCATATTAGCTGCAGTTCCTCAAGGTTACGCATGGTAATATTAGAAAGCGTCCCATGCACTTTAAGCGGTTTACCGCGAGAGCAGGCATAAAGGAGAATCGCGAATACATGCCCGTCAAGCAAACTATTCTGCGACCAGGGCATTACACGGTCAAACTCATAAAATATTTCTATTTTCTGGGAAACACCATCTTCATACAGATGGGTTATACGCCTGCTTGTCCCGTCAACTTCCTTATTACTGACTTCTAAATGCAGAAATTCCATTTTATCGCGAATAATTTTTGCTTATAGTAAATGTATTTTACACATCAATAACATCTATAGCAAAGTTTGATATTCCGCTATTGCTTTTATTATTGAGCGACGCGCCAGTCTCCAGCTTTTCTTTGCCGCCTCTTCAAATCCAAGGGCAGAAATTATTTTTGCCAATTGTCCCTTAATGGGATTTATACCGCTAGCCGCTGCCACAGTATTTGAAGACGTTGTTTTCCCTTCCCGTTCTTCTATCCCTTTTTTAACTATGGAAAGCCACTCCCCGTCTATATTATGGGCCTTCGCATATGCAAGCAGGCTTCGCATATCCCTAAGCGGCGTATGCCTGTTATTTTGGGCATTTATTATATCCTCCATATTTAACCGGGTTGGGAAACACTGAGGAGTTGATAATGCCCCGGCAGCAAGAAAATTAAGCTGGGTACGCACGCATTTTTCGCATTTTCCGCAATTACCACTCTGGTCGGCTCCTGACCAGCAAACCTTTATTGTTTTACAGGCAACCGGAAAATTTAATATACCCGCAACTTTTTCCGTGCGCGAAAACCCTGCCCCATCATGTATTATGGAAAGCTGGCTTCCCGAAATCAAATGATCGGTTACCGGGCTGGATCCCCATGGCATGAGGAAATTATCATATGAACCCGAGCTGCCAATTATGCCGAATTCAAATTCATCGCTAAGCATATGCAGGCAAGCCGCAAGTTCAAGCCCATGCGAGTCATTCCAGTCCTGCAATTTTAAATCGCGGCTATTGGTTCGGATAGTTTTAAATTCAAGGTTTAAGTCCTGAAGAAGCGGGCTTACCCGTTTTGTTAGCTGCTTGAAATCACGGTAATTATAAACATCAACATCGAACCCATGAACCATAAGAACACTGCTAAGTGGATACCTGAGATTCTCAGGAAGTATTTTTGTGTGCCTAAGCGCGGTAAAGGTAGCATCTACTCCTCCAGAAAATGCGGCAATGGTTTTACCACCAATTTGCCGCCTTATTTTGTTATCAACGTAATCAGGTATAATTTCTATTTTTTTATAAATTTCAGGCTTCCATTTTCCCCATGCCGATTGCAGCTCATCAATATTGCGCAGCGCGGTACGGGAAATCGCCCCATGAATTTTAAGGGGCTTTCCAAGTTTGCAGGCATAAAGCAATATAGCGAATACATGGCCATCCAGAAGTAAGTGTATCTCCCGACAACTCTAGCTGTGAGTCAAATTCATAAAAAATTTCTATTGCTTTATTGCTGCCATCTTCATGGAGGTGGGTAGTTCTTTTGCATTTTCCACTCACGACCTGACTAGATACATTTAAATGTAAATATTCCACTACGACCATTCCTTTGGCGAAGAAACAAAAGAAAATTATTTAATTTTTTCGCAAAAAATCTTTTTAATATTAATTTAGAATAAAGCTAAGTTAATACATAATCAATAGATACTTAACGTATTTTTAATATATATTTAATTGTTTGTTAAAATTATTTATTAACCAAACACAAATTTATATAACTTGCTGATATCGCTCCACATCTTGCTGCAGAGGCACAAAATCAAGCGTTTTCCGCCCGCATGACCGGTTTGTAATATTAATTTCATATAATTGTCATATAAATCGCCGGTATTTTATGTTAGTGTTGGCTTAAGTTAATTCAGTTTTAATTATTAGGCTTAAGGAGAGTTATTATGTTTAAGGATATAAGTTGGGGAACAGCCTTACTTGGTGCGGCGGCAGTTGTTGCAATAGTAGCCCTTGCGCCAGCAGGAGCTGCAATTGCAAGCGGACTGGCCAGCACAGGGATGTCCTCTTCAACCGCCGCTGCGATAACCTACGCTGGGGCTGCTGCCACCGGAGCGGTGCTGGGCGACATGACGAGCAAGCTATTCCACCGTGCACAAGACGCTGGCACAACATTAATAGGCAGGTAATTTTAAGTGCCTGAGGCGCAACCTGATCAGCTTAAAAAAGGCGAGGCCCGGCTTATAACGCTGGTGCGTGGCCTTATGGAGCGTGGCGGGTTTTACTGGTGTTATCTTGCGGTAAAACCGTCCCTTGCCAAGAAATTTCAGCAGGAAGTTGCCAATAGATATAACATCCAGAATTTCGTCAAAGATGAATATGGCGAAGTTATAGTATCGGGCCGAGGGAAAGAACCGCCGGTGGAAATCACCAGAAAAGTTACCGAAATGTTTGGTGTAACCCTGAAACAGATAGAAGACGGCAATTCCGAAGTTGAAATAGCAAAAATTATAGCTGCGATGGAAACAGCCGGTGGCCAACCGCAACAGTCTAACAAATAATTCATTATTTGGCGTCATGTAAGGCGCGTAGAGGCAATGCCGCCATACCGCCGGATACATGGTAACAGCTATTGTCATTGCGAACTGCAAGTGAAGCAATTGAGCAAAGATTCATCATTTTACTCGTAATTGCAAAAGACAAATGCAATTGCCATGCGCATAATTCTATACATGGCGGCTATAAATAAAACATTTGCAAATATAACTTAAACCGCTAGAACCAAATGATTAAAAATTATTTGGAGGTGCTATGAGTTTTTCTAGATTTATGGTTAAAAAATCCATCGCAGCAATTCAGGCGGAATCACAACAAGGCGAACTCAAACGCACTCTCTCTGCCATGAACCTTATAAGCCTCGGCATTGGCTGCATTATAGGTGCGGGTATTTTCGTAATGACCGGCCAGGCTGCCGCGCAATATGCTGGCCCGGCGATTATTATCTCATTTGTTATAGCAGGCCTTTGCTGCACATTCGCCGCTATCTGCTACGCCGAACTTTCTTCAATGCTACCTGTTTCCGGCAGCGCGTATTCTTATGCATACGCCAGTGTTGGCGAGCTTCTGGCATGGGGCATGGGACTGCTCCTGCTCCTTGAATACGGGGTTGCGGCATCGACAGTTGCCGTTGGCTGGTCTGGTTATGTTGTAAGCTTCCTTGCCAATTTTGGCATTGCCATCCCTAAATCGCTTACCACCCCTACCTTGCAGATTATCAATGACGGTCATGACCTGATATTTACCGGTGGCTTCAACCTCCCTGCCCTTCTTGGGGTTGGTATGATGACCGCCCTGCTCATCATCGGCGTAAAAGAATCAGCCACAGTCAATAACCTGATCGTATTTATCAAGGTTTTTGTGGTGCTGCTTTTTATAGCTGTAGGCGCGCAGTATGTTGATACTGCCAACTGGCATCCTTTCATACCTGAACCAACTCCTGAAAATAATTTCGGTTATGGCTGGAATGGCATTTTACGCGGCGCAGGCATTGTATTCTTCGCTTATGTAGGATTTGAAGCGGTTTCCACAGCCGCGCAGGAAGCAAAAAACCCGCAGCGCGATGTACCTATAGGTATACTTGGTTCGCTTTTTGTATGCACAGTATTATATATGGCGGTTGCCGCCGTGCTTACCGGTATAGTCCCTTACAATACCTTAAATGTTGCTGACCCTATAGCCAAGGCTGTTGATGCGGTTGGGCTGCCGTGGCTTTCATTCATTGTAAAGATCGGGGCGATCGCCGGGCTTACTTCAGTGATGATGGTGCTTATGTATGGCCAGACCCGTGTATTTTATACCATGGCTAAAGATGGTTTGATGCCGCCTATATTCAGCACAGTGCATCATAAATACCAGACTCCATGGGTAAACACTGTGGTAGTTGGGCTGGTAATAGGCTTAATCGCAGCAACCACTCCTATTGATATACTGGGCGACCTGGTATCGCTTGGGACCCTCACCGCCTTTGCCATTATATGCTTTACCGTGCTTTACCTGCGCAAGGTCGAACCAAACCTGGATCGGCCATTCAGGGTGCCTTTCACACCATATTTCCCTATTTTAGGCATTCTTTTCTGCGGATATTTGATTTACGGGCTGCTTTCCAACCCTGTAACCGTGCAATTCTACCTTATTTACCTGGTTCTTGGGGTGGTGATATATTTCGCCTACAGCCAGCACCATAGCAAGGTCCGCAACGGCTAAAAGGTGAATTTTCTGTTAATTGTCATGTAATTGTCATGTAATTATTAGATTTATCGTCTATAATCATATCCTAATCAGTATTTAGAATAGGATTAATAGTGAGCATTTACCGCTATGGCAAAGGCAGCGTAGTTGATGAAATCACGTTCGAAAAATCGGACGGCGGGTCGCTTCGCGCCTATTTACATGCCAGCACAAATGCTGACAGCACGAAACTAGCTGATATTTCTCAAAACCTGTCTGAGCGCGGCTGGCAAAATATCCCATCGACTTATGACAGGAAACCTGCGCTTGAAATACGTGGTTTCAGCAGTGAAAAAAAACTACTGAAAGAACTTGAAAAAAATGGATATATTAAAGGCGATGCCCAGATTGAAAGAACTGAAGAAAAATCTGTTTCTTTTGCTAATAAAATCAAGAAAAACAGCCTAAAAGCCAGCGGATTATCTTTCCTGGTAGGGGATGCTGCCTATGCGGCATATGGATATAAAAAAGGGCATCTGGAAGACGTATTAGCCGGAGCAATGTATTTGGCTGGAAGTGCCACGCTTTTAGGGTATGGGAATCAAGACAACGCGCAAACAGAAATTCATGATCTTGCTAAGAAGATGCAAGATGAAGTAAAAAAACAATCCTTTAATTTGCCGGAAGACTGTTCGCTTGCGGCTATTACCAGAGATCAAAAAAAGGGGATATTGAAAACCGCGGACGACTTATTAAGCCGTTACCCTTCTGAAATTATGAATGCGTTTTTTGGTCTTGCAGGCGCAAGCATAATCGCCTCTGCTTTTCGCCATAATATTTACGCCAAACCTCCGGCAGGCTGGAATAAAGAGCAAATCAAAAGAAAAGTTGACGAAGGCAAAATGGATGTCGCGCTTGGTTTAACTACTATGTCATCTGGAGCATTGGCTTCCCTTATACAAGAAAAATCTTTAGACCCGGATGCGCCAAAAAAACATGGGATGGCAGCCTTGTGGGAACAAGTTCAAGAACACCCCCTGGCAGTTGCGGGGATCGGATATATTGTGAGCACGTGTTTCCATGCTGCCAACAGTTACCATTCCATGCAGTCTGCGATAAAAAACAATGATGAAACCATGAAAAAATCTATTCCGCTACGAATAACCTTTGTTGGCGCGAATCTGATTGCCGAGGTGTTAATGACTATATCCTCAAAAGGGCATGGCAAAGGGGTGATAAGCGACAAGAGTGTTGATGACAGTATTATTGCACTCACTGCCGATCTTATAGCTAAACAACCTGCCAGCACACAGGGGCACCTTGTTGAATATATGTCCGGGTTCCTTGGACGTGAAGATGTGCTGGCGATGAAAGATTCCAATGTCCGCGACAGGCTTCAGGAACAGGTTGAACTCATGAAAAATAATCCATGGGCGAAATGTATGACGCTGGCGGCTGATGGAAAAAGCAAACCAGGTGTAAAATCGCTGCCTGGCCAGGATACCGATAAAACAAACTGGCAATCTGCAATAAAAACTATCCGCCCGGAATCCCAATCTCCATCTTTTATATAATTTTACCTTTCGTTATTGCTCCTTGTAAAATACATTACATGGTATAACAGTATCTTCCATGCGGATAGGTATGGTATAAATTAGGGTTGCGATGCGTCTGGATTTTTACATATATAATTATTCGCGGATGTTGCTGTGTGTGGGCATGTTATTCATGCCGCCATCCGCGCAGGCGGCTGACAATAGCGCAGCCCATGCCAATAAGCCGGAAGCCAACAATGAAGTTGCGCGGCTTGTATTTGAATTTCAAAAACCCGTTGCTTTCACTGCTACAGCAAAAAACAAAGCAATAACCATAGTCTTCGAGCATAAGGCAAAGCCTGATGTTGCGTCTATACTTTCCAAATTATACCCATACATAAGCAGTGTCGAGCGTAAGCCAGACGGCAAAACCATTATCCTAACCATGGATAAGCCTTACCATATAAGGAAAATTACAAATAAAAATATAAGCGGGATTGCCCTTTTGCAGGCAGCGCCTAAATTAACTGCAATAAAGGAAGCAGCAAAGGCTGAAGCCCCTGCCCTTACTAAAGAACAGGCAGCGGCAGAAAAGGCAGCGCAGATAATACGCAGGCAAGTAGCCGACAACCGGATAAAATTTATGAATTCGGCAAAAAACCTCAGCATGCTAGCTCCATCCGCCGGAAATGCGGATGAAGAAAAAAAGCCGCAAATAGAAAAGGCGGATGATGGCTCAGCGCACCCGACCGATGCCAACAGCATTTTGCATGACCAGATTAACAAAGTAACCGTTTCTGCGGCAGAAGATAGTATAACACTACGTTTCCCACTTGCGGAGAGAACTGCATTTTCCGTATTTAAGCGCAATCACCATTTATGGATAGTATTGGAAAAAAAGCTTAATCTGGACCTGTCTGAATTTGAAGACATGGAAAAAACAGTGGTAGGAAAGCCAGAGATTATAGCAAATACAAAAGCTACGATACTTTATATGCCTATTGACGATAACGTATATACCAGCGTCCTAAGAGAAGAGAACAGCAATAATGTCGCTGTATTAATAACCCAGAAAAAGCAGCCTATAGCAATTTCCCTGCCGGTTGAAGTCAGCACCGGGCCGCCTGCCCCACCGCATATACTGATTTCAACTCTGGAAATGGCTGATTCTATCACAATACTCGACCCTATAATTGGCGATGAGCTTATAATAACACCTTTATTTAAAATTGGTGAAGGCATAACTCATAAGCGTGAATTCATAGAGTTTGACCTATTGGAAACTACGCAAGGCATAGCTCTGGTTAAAAAAGCCGATGATATTTCCGTTTTACAGCTTAGGAATGGCCTTAGGATAACTTCAACTAAGGGCGCAACCATTTCACCAGATTTGCCGAAAGTCGATATAAAGAATGTAAATGATGGCGTGCAGGCCAACCCCACTCTATTCCCTTATGAAATATGGAAAGAGAATATTACCGAAACCAGACAGAAACAAATCCAGACTTTGTTCCATCAGATAGTAGAAACTGATAATACCCAGGATGCTAATAATGCGAGGCTTAAACTGGCTAAATTATATTTAAGCGAAGGTCTTGCCCCAGAGGCTAACGCACTGCTTGATGGTATAAACCGTTCCAACCCGGCTTTTTACAGGACTGCGAAGCTAAGCTCCCTGCATGGGGCGGCGAATTTCCTTATGACACGCTTCGTAGAGTCGGCGAAGGATTTTTCCTCCACAGAATTAAATAATAACAAGGAGATCGAGTATTGGCGCGCAGTGCTTGCCGACCTCCTTGGAAATACTGGCCAGACCTATGATTACCTTGCAATGAATGATGATTATATAAGCAAGTATCCCCCGGTTTTCCGTCAACGCCTGGCGATAGTTGCCGCCGACCGGGCTATCGGCAATAAGGATTATAATATAGCTCTTAAAATATTTGATTCATTGCACCAGGACAACCTTATCGACTCAATAAACATATATATAAATTTCCTGATGGCAAAAATATCCCTAAGTACAGGGCAACAAAAAGAAGCGACAGAAAACCTTGATAAAATAGCGGAAGATTACAAGCATCCCTTCGTAAGGGCACGTGCTGAATTTACGCGCATTGCCCGTGATATGGATGCCGGAATAGAAAAAGACAAGGCAATAGACCGGCTTGAGCGCCTGCGCCTTAGCTGGCATGGTGACAATCTGGAACTTACAGTACTTACATTGCTTGGTGAGCTCTACAATGAGCGCAAGGACTATGTGAATGCCATGCGTATATGGAATGACGGGGTTCAGTCATTTAAAAATACTGCGGCAGCCATTGAAATGGCCCATAAAATGGAAGAAGCGTTTATCATTATGTTTAATGAAGGTGTTGCTGATAAACTGCCGCCGCTGGAAGCCCTTGCGCTTTATTACGAATATCGCAACTATATGCCTAATGGAACGGCAGGAAGCGAAATGGTTGACCGGCTTGCAGACAGGCTTGTTGCTGTTGATTTGCTGGAACAGGCGGCAGGACTTCTTGACCACCAGATGAGAACGCAGACTGAAAAAGAAAAACGCAGCCAGATAGGCGCCAAGCTTGCTGGCATATATCTTTTAAATCACCAGCCGCAAAAAGCACTGCTTGCACTTCAGGATTCCGTATATGGGGAAAACCAGGTGGCATTGAGGCTGACAAGGAACCGCCTTGCCGCAGAGGCAATGATCGATATGAATAAGCCGGACATAGCAATGCAGGCACTTGGGCAGGATAACAGCCCTGAAACGGAGCGCATCCGCCTGAGCATTTATTGGAAAGCGAAAGACTGGAGCAAGCTCACCGCAAGCGTGGAAAATATATTAAAAGCAAGGCCGGATATAACAGCGCCGGTTACTCTTGACGAAAGCGAATATTTAATAAAACTTGCGCTTGCTTATGTATTCACTGATAACAAGGAGCAATTGCAATATTTACGTGATTATTTTGGCCCACTAATGGTAAACAGCCCTAATCGCAAGGTTTTTGAATTTGTTACTTCTTCTGATATAGATCCTAACTCAAGAAATTTTGATGAAGTAATACAGTATATTAACAATACCCGCAGCTTTATAGAAAATTATAAAGCACATATATTGCTGCCTGCTAATTCTCCTGCCTCTACCGCAAATACAACTTCCGAACCTGCTACTACCGCCACTAAATAATTTAAATGAACGGCATATTATGTTATAATAACAAAGTTATCTTTCCCCAAAGCCAAATCAACAAAGGATTCCAGAAATGACAAATATTAAGAAAATCGCAGTTATTGGCTCCGGAGTAATGGGCAGCGGTATAGCGGCTCATATTGCAGCCAGCGGAACTCCGGTTATATTGCTTGATATAGTTCCTCCCGGCGCGGAAAGCAGGAATATCCTATGCGAAAAAGCAGTTGAAAAACAGCTATCTGCAAAACCTCCGGGCTTTGCCCATCCAAAAGTTGCAAAAATGGTTACTTGTGGAAACCTGGAAGACAATCTGGATATGCTTGCCGATTGCGATTGGATTATTGAAGCAGTCCTTGAAAGGCTTGATGTTAAGCAAGATGTTTACCGCAAGATTGATTCCGTGCGCAAAAAAGGCAGCGTTGTTTCCTCAAACACATCCACCTTGCCGCTACAGACACTTACCAATGGATTTCCCGATGAATTCAAGCAGGATTTCATCATAACCCATTTCTTTAACCCGCCACGTTTCATGCGCCTGCTGGAAATTGCGGCAACTGAACATAGCAAGCCGGAAGCTGTTGCTGCAATTGAGCAATTCGCTGATATAAAACTGGGAAAAAGTATAGTCCATTGTAAAGACACTCCTGGATTCATAGCTAACCGTATCGGGGTTTACTGGATGATGCTGGGCCTTATAGAGGCTATGCGCCTTGGCATTTCACCGCAGCAGGCTGATGCGGTAATGGGGAAACCGGCTGGTATGCCAAGCACAGGTATATTTGGCCTGTTCGACCTTATAGGCATAGACCTGATGCCGCTTATAGCCAAGGCGATGCTTGCGACCCTTCCACAAAATGACGCTTTCCGCAGCCTTTATCAGGAGCCGGAACTGGTCAAAAAAATGATTGCCGATGGCTATACCGGGCGCAAAGGCAAAGGTGGATTTTACCGTATGAATAAACAGGGCGATAAGAAAACCAAAGAGGTTATCGACCTTAAAAGCGGCGAGTACAAGCCTGTTGCCGCAAAAATTGAACTGGCAAGCGTTGATGCCGCAAAGGCAGGCCTGGGAGCATTGCTTACCCATCAGGATATTGGTGGGCAATATGCCGCAAGCGTGCTTGGTGGAACACTGCATTACGCCGCCTCTTTAATCCCTGAAATATCTGATGATATACATGCCGTTGATACCGCGATGAAGCTTGGTTATAGCTGGAAATACGGACCATTTGAGATGATCGACAAGATAGGGGTTGATAATTTCATAAAAGCCCTGCGCGGCATGGATAAGGAAATCCCGCCCCTTCTCGCCAAGGCCGCGGGAAAAACCCTGTATTCCGATGAAGGCGGCGAGCGCGCGGCCCTGAAGGCTGACGGCACATACAAGCCTGTTATCCCGCCTGCTGGCACGCTTATGCTTGGCGATATTAAATTATCGAAAAAGCCTGTCCTGAAAAATGGCTCGGCAAGCCTGTGGGACCTGGGTGATGGCATAGCCTGCCTTGAGCTTACTTCAAAAATGAATTCTGTTGACCCAGATATTTTATCGCTCATCGAACAGACGGTTTCTTTAGTAAAAAAAGATTTCCGCGGACTGGTTATCGGCAATGATGCAGATAATTTTTCAGTAGGTGCCAATCTCGGATTTATGCTAATGGCAGCAAATATTGCTGCATGGAAACAGATAGAAGATGTAATAAGGGCAGGACAGCATGCAATGGTTGCCTTGAAATACTCGCCCTTCCCTGTTGTATCTTCACTTGCGGGAATGGCGCTTGGCGGTGGCTGCGAAATTGTGCTGCATTCCAATGCGGTTCAGGCACATATGGAATCCTATCCCGGGCTGGTAGAAGTAGGCGTAGGCCTAATCCCGGCATGGGGCGGCTGCAAGGAAATGCTGATGCGGCACATGGATGTAAATAACCCGGCAAATGCCATGCCCACCGTAAGCAAGGTATTTGAGATGATCGGCACAGCAAAAACTGCTGGCTCTGCTTTGGAAGCACGCGATTTAAAGATAATACGCGAAAGCGATGCCATAAGCATGAACCGTACAAGAGTACTGGCCGATGCCAAAAGCCGTGCTATCGCCATGGCTGATGGATATACCCCTCCAACTCCACAAACCATAAACCTTCCTGGTGAAAGCGCCAAAGTAGCGCTATTTATGGCCGTTGACGGACTTGCCGCTTCCGGTAAAGCAACTCCGCATGACGTAGTGGTGTCACGTGTGCTGGCACAAGTGCTAAGCGGCGGCGATACCGATATTTCCGACAGCATAACCGAGCAACAGCTTCTGGAACTGGAGCTTGCAGGGTTTATGGAACTGGTAAAGACCAAAGGCACAATTGCACGCATTGAGCATATGCTGCAAACCGGAAAACCACTTAGGAATTAAACTGCCAGCTACTAGGCTCAGGACTCATTAAATATTAATGAATTTGTGGTAATGGATTTTGGCAGGAGGATATTTTATGCCAAACACCTATCTACTTTCGGATTCGCAATTTTCGCGCATCAAGCCGTAT
>JBDHUC010000026.1:0-31592 GCA_039808985.1 Alphaproteobacteria bacterium
AAATACGGCTTGATGCGCGAAAATTGCGAATCCGAAAGTAGATAGGTGTTTGGCATAAAATATCCTCCTGCCAAAATCCATTACCACAAATTCATTAATATTTAATGAGTCCTGAGCCTAGGGGGCTTGTTTCAATAATATCCCATTCAACGGCTTTGGTTAGCAAGGCTTTGAGTGCTGCTATATTGCGATTAACTGTTGCTGGCTTCCGCTTCTCTTTGAGCCTTTCAGAGCACCATTTCTGCGCGTTCCATAGAGTTATTTCATCCAATGGGGTTTCCATCATATCGTTAAAATGCTTTTTCAGCATTTGGATAGTGCGTTCTCCACTCTTACGGTGTGCTACTACCCAAGGCTTATAGCGTTCCTCAATAAAGGCTTTGAGGGTTTTTGACTTATCAATTTCAGCCTGTATTCGTTCTTCTTTGCGGACTTCATGCACGTCCACACTTAAGGCAACAGCACCCGATTTCTTTTCCGCCACGTTTCTGGCTTGTACGGCGGTAATAGTGCCATGAGTGCCTATGCGGTAACGGTGTTTCTTTCCTTCGCTGTTTCTGTAAGCAAGATAGTAAACCATTGTTCCGCTGGGCTGCACACGCAATAAAAACCCTTTTATGGTGTCATCATATACTTCATAGGGCTTGTCTTTTGGCTTGAAAGTATCAACCGCTCTATTGGTAAGCTGCATAATTGCTCCGTAAGTCCTCATTAAGTCCAAAACTCGTGAACAATGATACATCATCAAGAGCAGAAATGCACTAATTATCTTCAAATAATTGTCAATATTATTATTAAATATCAGATATTTATTTGTTTATAATTGTTGATAGAAGTTCACTGGTGTTTATAGAAAAAATCACATTGGTAATGACGGGGTCGGGTGTTCGATTCACCTCAGCAGCACCAGTTGCCGTCAATACAGGAAAATTATTCCAGAACTTTTTTGCTGTAATCTTCCATAAGCTGCCTGGTAATATTACCCACGCTGAATTTCTGTTCACCTATCTGCCCTATTGGAGTTACTTCCGCTGCCGTTCCGGTTAAGAATATTTCCTGCGTATTTTTAAGCTCTTCTGGTTTTATGTGGCGCTCAATAACTTCGATACCGCGAACACGCGCAAGATCCACCACCGTGCGCCGCGTTATACCGTCTAAGAAGCAATCCGGCGTCGGTGTGTGGATTTTCCCATCCATAACAAGGAATAAATTTGCACCAGTTGCCTCCGAAAGCAGTCCACGATAATCCAGCATCAGAGCATCGTCAAACCCTTCACTCTCGGCAGTATGCTTGGAAAGTGTGCAGATCATATAAAGACCTGCCGCCTTGCTTGCTGTTGGCGCACAGTTTGGCGCAGGCCGCGCCCATTTTGATATTTGCAGTCGCAGGCCGCGCTCCTTCGCTTCCTTGGAAAAATAACTTGGCCACTGCCAGCTTGCAATCGCGACATGTATCTTCGTCTGCTGCGCCGAAATCGCCATCATTTCACTACCGCGCCATGCAACCGGACGGATATAGCCGTTTTCCACCCCCTGCTTCGCAATAGTTTCCTTGGTTGCTTTCTCCAGTTCCTCAACTGTATATGGTATCGCAAAGCCAAGCAGCTTACCCGAGGTTATCAGGCGCTCTGTATGCTCACGCAGCTTAAAAATCTTGCCGTTATAAACGCGCACACCTTCAAATACACAGCTACCGTAATGCAGGCCATGGGTAAGCACATGCACCTTGGCATCGCGCCATGGAACAATTTGACCATCAAACCATATAAAACCATCACGGTCATCAAACGAAAGCAGTGTCATTTTCTATCCATTTTTTAACATAATTACTGAAATCTGGCGGCCATAAGCTGGCTCATTTCGCTTACAACTCCGCCTGTAGCTGAAGAACTCATTATCGTTAAAATAAGTGTCTTGTGCAATAATATTTATTTTCGCCACCCCGGCGCTTTCGAGCCTGTGCGATGCATATCCAGGCAGGTTGAACATATAATGCCCCACATTTTCTGATTTCACAAAAAACCGTTCATTATCCTTGTGTTGAGAAGTAAAGCGCTTTATGAACTCCGCCCCGACCTCATAAGATTTTTGTGAAATCGCCGGGCCAATCGTGGCTTTTATATGTACAAGTTCAGCGCCCAATTCACACATTTTGCTGATGGTATTTTCCAAAACTCCGCTTATCGCACCCTTCCATCCGGAATGGGCCGCGCCTGCCACCCCATTTTTTACATCGGCGAATAACACCGGCAGACAATCAGCAGTTAGAATTCCCAGGGCAATATTGGGTTTATTTGTAACCAGCGCATCGGCCTGCGGAGCATCACTATGCTCCCACGGATCATTTGCCACAACAGCTTTTGCGCTATGTATCTGGTGAACTGTACAAAGTCCGGACGCGCCCATTTCCGCTGCCACGCGACTGCGGTTCTGCGTAACTTTTTCTGCCGCATCGCCCGATCCATAACCACAATTCAGCGAAGCATAAATCCCTTCACTCACCCCGCCACCACGTGTAAAAAAACCGTGACTTATTCCAGGAAGAGAGGAAAGCATGGGGCAATTATACATAATTAAACCCATCAGGATTTTTAATCTGCTTTGAAGTTACCGCCATAACTTTAAACAACTCCCCCATTTCCGATGGATCAGCAAGGCGCTTAAGCCCGGATAACAATTTTTGCTGCTGCTCGCCGCTTGCAGCTTCACAAAGCGCTGTAGTACGCACACCGGCGCCTAAGCGCATTAGGAATGCCCCTTGCGGAACGGCTTTATGCAGCAGTACATTTTCGCTTAGAACAGCTTTGCCAAGCTCCTGAAAATCCACATGCGCGGTTATATCGCAATTACCTATATTTTTTAGTATGTCATGATATTCATGATTTTTCATAGCTTGCAGAGTATCCCCCCTGCTGCCTTCCAGATACCCATAGTCAATAATAAGCGCCGCACCGCCACAATTTGCGATATGCTGCGAAATGGAACGCATTATTTCAAGAGCGGGCTCACAGCTTTCTGTTATTGTATCTTGTTCACCAGAAGGCGAAAAGACCAGATCATCGCCAGACAGCTCAACCATTCGTTCTTTGGTTGTTCCATTAATATTTACGAACTGGCGTATTGGTAAGGCATCAAAAAACTCGTTAGCAACCAGAAGCAGCGGCAATTCAGGCAGCATAGAAATATCTTCATGCCACTCAATCCGTTCATGTTTTCCTGCTAATGCCTTCCACTGTTTCTGTTTAAGCACCGGACTTATTTCCACAACATGCACACTTATTGCTTCATGAAAGCCTTTTACATTTTTTGTCGCCCGCAATATATCAGCCATAAGCGTTCCGCGCCCTGCCCCCAGTTCAACCAGCGCCACCTCTTCCGGCGAGCCAATCTCTTGCCAGCAATGCGCAAGCCATGCACCAACAATCTCCCCAAAAACCTGGGATATTTCCGGAGCCGTAATAAAATCGCCAGCAGTGCCAAATGGGTCGCGCTTCATATAATAACCATATTCATGATGGGAAAGGGCAAGTTCCATGAACTTGGCAACCGTAAGCGCTCCATTTTCACGAATCCGGTCTTTTATAATATCCTCAAGGCTCATGCTTTCTTCCCAAGAGCGAGATACAGCCCAACAATGATCATTGGTATGCTGAGCAACTGCCCCATTGTAGTACCTTCATACAGAAAACCCAGAAATGCATCCGGCTCTCGAAAATGCTCACATATTATCCGTGCTATACCATATAATATCAGGAATATGCCGCTTAAACAACCAGGCCTGGCACGCACATCCGTCTTTTTAAGCAGCAGCATCATTATACAAAACAACACCACCCCTTCCAGGCTGGCCTCATATAATTGGCTGGGATGCCTCGGAAGGTCCCCGCCCGCTGGAAAAACCATCCCCAGCGGCGCATTAGTCAATCGCCCGAATAACTCGCCATTTATGAAATTGGCTATCCGCCCGAAAAACAGCCCAATCGGGGCCGCGCAGGCAAGAAGATCAGTAAGCGCCAAAAAACGGATTTTATATTTACGGCAGAACAAATAAAAGGCGGCAATGGTTCCGATAAGGCCGCCGTGGAATGACATGCCGCCTTCCCAGACTTTGAAAATTTCCGACGGGTTATGCAGGTAATAATCCGGTTTATAAAAAAATACATAGCCGAGCCTGCCACCAAGCACAATTCCAAGCACAGCCCAAACTACCATATCGTCAAGCGCAGCTTTTGTAAGATTCTCCAGCGGACGGCGTATATTTTCCCTGGCTATAACCCACCATCCCAATAATATTCCAGCCATATAGGCAAGTGAATACCAGCGCACCCCAAAATTTCCAATATGGATGGCGATAGGGTCTATGTTAGGATAAGGAATCATGGATTCAGGAATAGACCGCTAGCTTTAAAATATAAAGCCTAAAATTCATTCCATGCTTTTTTCTGCATCGGGGAAGTAACAGTACCAGCCTGGAATACAGATGGAGGAATATCCTGCAGCATATTATGCTTTGCCGCCATTTCATTACGCACAGCTTCAGATGGGGTTCCCTTGCCAGCATGGACAATAGTGCCGAAATCGCTTGGGGTAAAATCATCGCCTGAGTTGAGCGCGGCATATAAACGCTTAATATTGGGAAGGGTAACTTCCACATAGCTGTAGATCATGTCGCCGAACGAATTATGCCCCTGCAAGAGTATTACCGCATACTCTTCCTTAAAGACATTACTTAGATCAGAGGTATCAGCTACATTATCATTCATTTTTTCGCCCATAAACCCACTGAATCAAGCAGTAAAAACCAAAAAAACCGCTGCAGATATCCGCAGCAGGCTTCACTAAACTACCAACTAATATACAATATTTTTTCTCAATATGTAAATTAAAACTTCCCTCAAATTCAGGTGAAGAAAAATTCATCAATTAGATTAATAATTATTTAACAAAATATTAAGAGCTTCAGGATACAGCAAATGCTCCTGCTCATGTATGCGCTGATGCAGCATTTCCTGCGTATCACCCGGATATACTACAACTTTTTTCTGGGCAATTATCTCTCCGGCATCCATTTCTTCAGTAACCAGATGAACCGTACACCCACTCTCCGCAACCCCAGCATTTAGTGCATCAGACACAGCATTCGCACCTTTAAAATCAGGCAGCAGTGACGGGTGAATATTAATCATCCTGCCTTTCCATTTGTTAACAAAATCTGCCGATAATATTCTCATAAACCCGGCAAGACATACAAATTCAATAGAGTATTTTTGCAACAGTTTGTGTATTGCTTCGTCAAATTCCTCGCGTGAGGAATAGGATTTATGCCCAATTACATAAGCTGGAATCCCAGCATTTCTTGCACGTACAAGCCCATAAGCATCAGGCTTGTTAGAAATCACCAAAGTGATTTCTGCCGGGTAATCAGGTACAGACGCAGCATCAATTAATGCCTGAAGGTTGCTGCCATTTCCAGAAATGAGAACTGCTACTTTATGTTTATTTACCGGCATAATTAAAAATTGGAAATTTCTACCGCCTCGTTATTACGAGCCGCAAGCCCCCCTAGCTTGTAAACAGTTTCACCGGAAGTTTTAAGCATTTCTGCAATCGCGTCAGCTTCCTCCCGCGCAACAATTACCACCATCCCTATTCCACAATTGAATGTACGCAGGAAATCATGGGACGGGACTTTTCCAGCCTCTTTAAGCCAGCTAAAAACCGGCGGCAATTCCCAAGCTTTTCCATCAATTTTTGCACATAATGAATCTGGCAGGACACGTGGTAAATTCTCCGGCAAACCACCACCGGTTATATGCGCGAAAGCCTTAATTCCCTGCGGAAAAGCACGTATTGCTTTAAGGCAATTTTTTACATAAATACGGGTTGGCACTAAGAATGCATCAGCCATGGTTTTGCCTTTGTCAAATGGAGCCGGGGAATCAAACCCCAGTTTTTGCTGCTCCATTATATAGCGCACCAGCGAAAAACCATTGGAATGCACGCCTGAAGATGCAAGCCCTAACACCACATCACCAGCTTTTACAGTTTTAAGCGGCAGCACATTTCCGCGCTCAACAGCACCAACAGTGAACCCGGCAAGATCATACTCACCATCTTTATACATACCTGGCATTTCCGCAGTTTCGCCGCCAATAAGCGCGCACCCGGCAAGCTTGCAGCCATCGGCTATGCCTTTTATCACCTGCTCGGCAACGCCAACCGAAAGTTTGCCGGTAGCAAAATAATCAAGGAAAAATAGCGGCTCGGCCCCCTGCACTATAAGGTCGTTCACACACATTGCCACCAGGTCTACCCCTATTGTATCATGCCTGCCTGCGGCTTGCGCTATTTTAAGCTTGGTTCCGACCCCATCAGTAGACGAAACCAGCAAGGGGTCACTGTAACCTGCCTTCTTAACATCAAAAAGCGCCCCAAACCCCCCAAGCTCATCCACCGAGCCAAGCCTGCGGGTTGCTTTGGCCAGCGGCTTAATACGCTTTACCAGCTCATTGCCAGCGTCAATATCCACCCCTGCCTGCTTATAACTTGCGCCCACTTCATTATTTATTGCCATTACTTCTATCCGCTTCTATCTTGCGATGTTTCATATAATTAGGTATGAATACTTAAGGCGCCTGTCTCATTCAAGTATAATAGTTATGAAAATATTATATTTACTTATAATACTTATGCTGCTCCCCGCACCGTTATGGGCCGGAGAAGCTATAATAAACAGCGACATAGAGGTGGATGTAACCGGCAAGGATGCGGTTGATGCCCGTCAGCAGGCTATGGAAAAAGGGGCATCGGAAGCTCTTGCCGACCTGCTGAACAAGCTCGCCCCTCCCGGCCTTACCACTGATATAATGGCAAGACTCGATGCCCATAAAATAAGCAAAATGGTTAAAGGAACCGAGGTGCTTGACGAAAAGATAAGCGGTAACCGCTATCATGCGCAGCTTCGGCTTAGTTTTGATGGCGATGAGCTTTCCGAACTGATAAGCAAGGTCGGTGAACAAGCCAATAATGACCAGACCATACCAGCAAATGCCTTTCTTATAATACCCGCCTACCAGGAAGGCGCAAAAACCATTTTATGGGATGACAGCAATCCCTGGCGCGCCGTATGGAAAAATGTAGGCCTGGAAAACACTATTGGCGACATAATAGTGCCATATGGAGATGCGAAGGATAACAGCATTATTGATGTAGATACCCTTAATAGCTCAACCTATACCAACCTGATACCTTTTACCATACGCTATGGCGTAACCGATATTATCATAACCCAGGCTAAGCTGGTACAGTCGCCGGATCTTGTACTTACCGTTACCAAACGCCGCGTTTCCCGTGGACATAATGAAATAAACATAATGACTTACCGAGCCGACCCGCAGGAAACCAGGGAAATGCTACTTACCCGCGCCGCGCGTGATATAATATACGGGCTTCAACATAAAAAAACTGAAGAACTTTCGGCCAACCAGGAAGTAAGGGGCGGAGAACACAACCAGGTGATGATGCTTGCCAGCATTTCAACAATGGCATCATGGACGCAGCTTCGCAGCAAATTATCATCGCTTCCTATGGTTGATCGTATAGAATTACTGGCTATTTCCGCAAAACAGGTAGATACAATATTACATTACCGCGGCACACCGGATTCGCTGGCACGCGCTATCACAGCCAGTAATATAAGACTCGTTCGCAACAAAGATTATTGGGTGGTATCGCGTGACTAAGAAAGAAACTGAAATATTCTCACCCAACAGGGCCCTGTTTTTCTGGCTTACAATAGGCATATTGTTTTTTGTTTTTTTATATCTTATACGCAGCATCCTGCTGCCTTTTATTCTTGGCGCACTGATTGCGTATTTCCTGGACCCGGCAGCAGACAGGCTTGAAAAGCTTAAATTTTCACGCAACCTCGCAACAGTAACTATCACGCTTTCCTTTTTTACCGTGCTGGTTGTATTATCGCTTTTGATTATACCAACAATCGCCAGCCAGCTTTCCGGGCTTATAGCCGATATGCCAGGATATTTCACCAGCCTTGAGGGAAAATACGAACAAGAAATTTCCGCCTGGATGGGAACCCTGCCAGAGAGCTATATGGAAAGCATTAAAAACTCCATCAGCAATTTCTCCGGCTTCATGATAAAATTCGTAGGCGATATGGCTGGCGGAATATTCCAATCAGGCATGGCAGCTATAAATATCCTGTCGCTTGTACTCATAACTCCGGTGGTTGCCTTCTATCTGCTGCGCGACTGGGATATAATTACTTTCAAAATATACAACCTTCTTCCGCGTAAGCATGAAAAAATCATCCGCCAGCAGCTTTCACTGATAGACGATACACTTGCCGGATTCATTCGCGGCCAGATAAATGTTTGCATGCTGCTTGGCGCTTTTTATGCAATCGGCCTCTCCATTGTCGGCCTTAAGTTCGGAATACTTATAGGCATTGGCACCGGGCTTTTAGTTATATTGCCTTATGTGGGTCTTATATTTGGTATGCTGGTTGGCCTGACCATAGCTTTTTTCCAGTTCGGAACCTGGGACGGGGTATTGCAGGTGCTTGCTGTATTTGTTATCGGGCAGGTAATTGAGGGTAACTTCGTCACGCCAAAACTGGTTGGTGAAAAGGTTGGGCTACACCCGGTATGGGTAATATTCGGGTTACTTGCAGGCGCCGCCCTTTTTGGCTTTGCAGGGGTACTTATCGCGGTTCCCGTCACTGCTGTTATCGGGGTTCTAATCCGCTTTACCATCGCCAATTACCTGAAAAGCGATTATTATAATGCCGACCACCAGAAAAAATAATCCATGTCGCAATTACCATTGCCCCTTACCCTGCCTGCAATATTTTCTGCCGATAATTTTTTTGTGTCGGAATGCAATGAAGAAGCTTATGAAATTTTACTGAATAAAAAAAACTGGCAGCAGCACGCCTTATATTTATATGGTGAAAAAGGTTCAGGCAAAAGTCATCTGGCGCATATCTGGAGCCGGAAGGAAAAAGCATTATTCATATCCGTACATAATATAGACCCGGCTTATGTAAAGAAAAACTCGGTGATAGAAGATATTGAATATTGCGCGGACGAAACAAAACTTCTCCATTTATTCAACCACTGCCGCGACATTGGCGTAAAATTACTGATCACATCATCTATGTTGCCATCCGAGTTGCCATTTAAACTGCCGGATTTAACCTCGCGCCTTCGCGCCTGCCAGATCGCGCGGATAAATCCTCCCGATGACCTGCTTATAACTAATGTGATGCGCAAATTATTCTCCGACCGGCAATTGCTGGTCGATGATGAGGTTGTAAATTATATTGCAGCGCGGGTGGAACGCACGTTGGAAAATGTAAAAATCATGGTTGATAAAATTGATGACAGCTCCCTAGCCCAGCAGAAAAACATCACCATTCCTTTTGTGAAGAAGATATTAGGGTATTAATTGCCTTGCTATCCTGCGGATGACATCAATTTCCCATAACCGAGAATAACTTTTCCTGAACCTGCTTTATTTTATTATTATGCAGGAGTTTCATCCCAAAATTATCCTTAACATAAAATACGTCGGCCACTTGCGTACCATAAGTTGAAATATGGGCTGTTACTATCGAAAGCCCCATTTCCGCTATAGCACCTGTAACATCATGAAGCAATCCCGCCCGGTCACGCGCTGTAAATTCTATAACACTATGAATATTGCTAGCTTCATTATCAATAAGCACCTGCCCAAGCAGCGGCACAGACTTATTGCGCGGCTTAAGGTAAGGCGATGCACGCCTGGCGAAAGCCTGCCCAATATTAAGTTCCCCGGTAAGGACCTGCTCAATATATACAGACATTTTGGCAAGCTTGTCGGAACGGTCAAAAACTTCTCCGTTCAAATCCTGCAATTGGAAAATTTCTACTGCCATTCCGTTATTGAGCGTAAATATTTTCGCACTTATGATATTGGCACCAGCCAGAGACATAGCGCCAGCCACCATGGAGAACAATCCATGCTGGTCAGGCGTACAGATTGTTATTTCGGTAACGGAACGTTCATAGTTATGCTGCGTATCTAACAAAATAGGCTGCACCATGCCTTCGGACTGGCGTACCATCCTGGCAATTACTGCATGCTTTGCAGGCTCAACACTTGCCCAGAAACTAGAATTTCCCTGCTTCACATAATTCTCTATTTCGCGTTCGCTCCACCCTACCAGCATATGCTTCAAATCATCATGGAAATGATTAGCCTGATGCTGCTTTAATTCCACCTTGCCAGTGCCGATACATTGTTCAGATCGGTTATATAATTCACGCAACAGCACAGCTTTCCAGTTGTTCCACGCAACCGGGCTTACGCCGCGTATATCAGCGACCGTAAGCGCCAATAATAATTTCAAACGCTCCGGAGATTGCACAGTAGCCACAAAATCCTGAATTGTTTTCGGATCGTTGAAATCACGTCTTGTAGCAACATTTGAGAAAAGAAGATGGTGAAGAACCAGCCATCCCACAGTCTGTACCTCGTCATGCGAGAAGCCAAGCCTTGTTGCCAGCTTTATAGCAAGTTTTTCACCCAGTATAGAGTGATCGCCGTTCCTGCCTTTAGCAAGGTCATGGCAGAACAGCGCGACATAAAGCACACGGCGCAGGCGGATGCGGTGGATTATATCGCTTGCCAGCGGCAACTCGTCTTTCATTTTGCCATTTTCTATGGCATGCAATATCCCGATCGCAACCAAAGTATGCTCATCAACCGTATAAACGTGATACATATTAAATTGCGTCTGCCCAACAATCCGCCCAAAATCTCGGATAAAGCGACCAAGAACCCCTGCATCACTCATGCTGCGCAAAGTATTTTCCGCCAATTTTTCCGAAAGCAATATATCAAGGAAAAGGGAATTTGCCCGTGGGTCATTCATCAATTCCTGGTCGATCCGGTGCAGATTATGCGCAATAAGCTTTATCGCCTGCGGATGTATCTGCAATTCATTTTGCTGCGCAACCCTGAAAAGCTCAATCATCATTATCGGGGATTTTTCGAATATATTTTCGCTACGCACATTAAGGCGCTCGCCATCTATCTTGAAACCTCCGAGATTCCACGGCATATACCATAGGCTGGCCAGCGAGCGACGTGGCTTGCGTTTTTTCCCATCCTCCAGCAATGCGCAGAAAACCCGTGTGGTGCTTCCGATAGTACGCACCGCAGCAAAGTACCGGCGCATGAAACGCTCGATAGAACGGTTTATTGAAGGATGCGAAAAACCCATGGCTTCGGCAAGCTTGTGCTGGTAATCGAAAGTAAGCCTGTCCTCTGGCCGACCTGCTATATAATGCAGGTTAGCACGCACCCGGCACAGGAAAATCCTGGCCTGTTCAAAGGCACGGTATTCCTCACGGCTTACCAGGCCGCGCTCAACAAGCTCCATGTTACTTTTCAATGAATAGGCAACTTTGGCCAGCCACCACAAAGTATGCGCATCGCGCAAGCCCCCCTTGCCTTCCTTAACATTAGGCTCAAGCATATAGCGCGAATCCCCGAAACGTATATGGCGGCTATCGCGCTCTGCAAGCTTGGCATCAATAAATTCAGGAACCTTACCCTGGATTATTTCGCTATCAAAACGATTGTAAAATTCTGCAAATAATTCCTTGCTTCCGGTAACACAACGTGAATCCAGCAGGTTGGTGCGGATTGTTATATCGTTCCTTGCAAGCCCTATAGCTTCATTTATGGTCCGATGCGATTGCCCCACCTTAAAACCCAGGTCCCATAATATATATAGGAGAGATTCGACTATTTGCGCGGCCCTCTCTTCATATGCAGGATCATAAATAAATAACAGGTCCACATCGGAATAGGGAAACATCTCGCTGCGCCCATACCCGCCAACCGCTACAACCGAAACCTTATCTTCCGGCTTAGCCACAATAGCATAGAGCGCTGAAAGCAGAGTATCTACAATTTTAGTTTGACGGGACAACAAGCCAGTAACTTTACCGGTTGCAAGAAATTCTGATTTTAATAAATCCTTCTCACCGGCAAGCCAATTGCGGCAAATTTCTAATAATTCGGCCTTATTATCTTCAAAATTTCCAGCAATCCCCTTTAATAGCTCGTCAAGAGGCAGGGATTTAAGGCTGGCATGAATAGTTGTATTCCGGAAAGCATTTTTTTTCATAAGACGACATTTTATACCTTAACTTAGCCAGCTACCAACAATTATTATTGATATAAAGGGACTAAATAGTGCATTGTAATGGAAAATATAATGGAAAAATCAAGTGCAGGATGAATCAAGGCAAATAACCCCGCCAGGTTTATATATAGTATCCACTCCGATAGGCAACCTCTCGGATATAAGCTTACGCGCATTAAATATATTAAAGCTTGCCGATTTAATAATCTGCGAAGATACCAGGGTAACTCTAGTCCTGCTTACCCATTACGGCATCAAAAAGCCCCTTCTTTCCTATAACGACCATAACGCTGATGAGCGCCGCCCGGAAATATTTGCCGCAATAAATAGTGGAAAAATTGTCGCGCTGGTTTCCGATGCCGGGACCCCCCTTGTGTCTGATCCCGGATACAAGCTTGCACGCGAAGCTTTAAGCAAGGATATATATGTTACCGCAATTCCCGGGGCTTCCAGTGTACTTGCGGCTTTATGCCTGTCTGGCCTTCCCAGCGACCAGTTCTTTTTCGGAGGTTTTTTACCGGCAAAAACTGAAGCGTTAAAAAAATATATAGCAAGCCTCACTGCGGTTCCTTCTACCCTCATATTCTTTGAGTCGGCGCGTAGGCTTGAAGAGTCCATAAAAGTGCTGATTGAGGTATTATACGACCGTGATGGCGCAATAGTACGTGAAATAACAAAGCTTTACGAGGAAAGCAAACGCGGGAAGCTATCTGAATTATTAGGCTGGATAGAAAAAAACGGCGCCCCCAAAGGCGAAGTAGTGCTTGTAATTGCCCCACCAGGAGAAAAGGACATTAAGAAACAGGATATTGAAGCCCAGATTATGCTGCTTCTTAAATCCCATTCAGTAAAAGAAACTGCCGCAATAATAGCCGAGCAAACAGGCCGTCCGCGCAAGGAAATTTATGCTATAGCCCTTAAAATCCAGTCCTGACAAAGCCATATACAGTAAAAACCCGTGGCCTACCTTGCGTTTTTTGCTGGTCATTTACAGAATTTTGGCTTAAATGCTAAGTTCCTTCAATAAATAATCAAAAAATACCAATACAGGAAGCGGGAGTTTATATGAATGCCAAGATTTCGCCTAAGATTTCCAGGAACCCAAAAGGCAAAACCCCGGAACCATATTATAAATCCCTGCTTTTCCAGGTTCTTTTAGCTATATTTTTAGGCGTGGTTTTCGGTGTTCTCGCACCAGCCAAGGCCCAGGCTATGAAACCTCTTGGCGATGGGTTCATAAACCTTATAAAAATGCTCATTGCCCCGATTATTTTCTGCACCCTGGTAACAGGCATAGCAGGAATGGGCAATATGAAACAGGTAGGGCGCGTTGGCGCAAAGGCTGTTATATGGTTTGAGGTTGTAACCACTATAGCTCTGCTTCTTGGCCTTGTAGTTGCAGAAGTCGCCAAGCCCGGCAGCTCCATGAATATTGAAATATCGAGCTTTGATTCTTCCAGCATGAAAGAAAAAATGGCTAACGCCCATATGCAAAGCACAGTGGATTTTTTCCTTAATATCATACCAGATACCATGGTTGGGGCTTTTGCACATGGAGAGATACTACAGGTGCTACTTATAGCCATAATATTCTCCATGGCCCTTACGCGCCTTGGCCCTAAAGGCCAGAATATAATTACACTTATCGAGGATTTCTCGCATGTGCTTTTCAAAATGGTGGATATAGTAACCACCCTGGCACCAATTGGCGCTTTTGGGGCTATAGCCTATACTATTGGTAAATTCGGTTTCGGCTCGCTTAAAGACCTTGTATTCCTCATCTTCCTGTTTTATGCAACCGGCGCCATTTTTATATTCGGGATACTCGGACCCATAATAAAATTTTACTGCAAAATAAACATTGGCCAGTTCCTAAGCTATATACGCGAAGAGATATTCATCGTGCTTGGCACATCATCATCAGAAACGGTGCTTCCCCGCATGATGGAAAAACTTGTGGGAATGGGCTGCTCCAAGAAAGTGGTAGGGCTGGTAATACCCGCAGGCTATTCTTTCAATCTCGATGGCTCATCAATATATTTCACCATGGCTTCATTATTCATCGCCAACGCAACTAACACTGAAATCACTTTCGTGCAGGAACTGACTCTGCTTGGCGTATTGCTTATAACCTCCAAAGGAGCAGCAGGAGTAACCGGCAGCGCCTTTATAGTGCTGGCAGCAACTCTTACCTCTATGAACATGATGCCGCCTGAAAACCTCGCGGTTGGCCTGGCCCTTATTTTTGCCGTTGATCGTTTCATGTCAACAGGCCGCGCTATCATAAACCTTATAGGCAATGGCCTTGCTACCATAGTTGTCGCCAAATGGGAAAATGAGCTGGATTATAAAACCGCCGATGATGTGCTTTCAGGCAGGGTTGAACCAGATTTGGATATGTCTACAAAAACATAAATCAATTGCTTGCTACCTATTAAGGCAGCATTTCCTCGGCATCTTCGAGCATGGCAAGCTGTTTCTTCTTCTTTGATTCGCGGTGTGCAATATATACAGTACTTATAACAATAACCGCAGCTCCTGATACTGTATAGGCATCCACCATTTCGCCAAAAAACAGGTAGGCCAGAATAGCTGTAAAAACCAGGCGCATGAAATCAAACGGCATCAGAACCACCAGCTCCGTGCGCACAAATGCCCGGGCAAGAAGCAGATGCGCAGCAGTTGAGCATAACGCAATAATAAATGCCAAACCGAATTGCCTTAAGTCAAATGCCTGCCAGAAAGGGATAGCCGGGGGAAACGACCAGGCAAGCATGAATACCGACATGTAAAATACAATTGTTTCTGGCTTCTCGCTGCTAGTCAGGCTTTTTACCATAACACCGGTTCCAGCCATAAGCATGGATGCACCAATTACTATCCAGCCGTCATTGCTGATTCCGCTTATATCCGGGCGCAATATTATAAGCATCCCGACGAATCCGGTCATAATCGCACTCCAACGTCTTATACCGGCCTTCTCACCCAGAAAAATAATTGCAAGGATTGTAGAAAAAATCGGCGTACTGAATGAAAGCGCGGTTGCGATTGTAAGCGGCATTATGGTTATAGCATAAAACCACATTTCCATAGCGCAAATCCCAAATGTCGCACGCCAGAAATGCCCGGACATGCGCCTGGTGCTGAAATCTGGAATCCCACGCGCAAGCCATACCGACCACATAAGCACTATCGCTATGCTGCAAAAATGCCGAAGCACGACGATCTGCGTGAAATGCATATCCTTGCATAAAATCCGCAAGGTGACATTCATTGCCGAAAGGCAGAACATCGCACCGAGCATTATAAAAATAGCCTGCTGACTTCTGGATAATGAGAACATGCCGCAAATTAGCAAGATAGTTTGCTTACGCAAAGCAACTTTTTACAATGTTGCCGGTAATCGTCGTTTAAGAATTAGCAAGAGTTAAAAGCCGTATATTAGCGCGCCCATATTTCCGCTGGTCTAATACACAAAATATTTCCGGTATATCGACAATCTCCTTCGTATCATGCTCTATAACAATTAAGGCATCAGCTTTTATCCAGCCATTATTATACAGGCTATATAAAGTAGGAGGGATTAATTTTTCAAAATAAGGAGGATCAATAAAAATAAGTGAATATTCCTTACGAGCTGCGCCAAGCTTGGTTGCATTACTATTGATAAACTCGCAGCTTTCCAGTTCTCCCATACGCTCAGCATTAAAACGCGCATTAGCTATTGCTTCCCGCGAACTATCAATAAAAGTAACACTGCCTGCACCACGTGATAATGCTTCCAGGCCAAATGCGCCAGTTCCGCAAAAAACATCCAGAACATTCTTACCTTTTAAGCCGTCTTCAAATTTCCCATGGCTTAAAATATTGAAAATCGCTTCTCTGGCAAATTCAGAAGTTGGGCGTATCTTGCCGTTTGTGTCTTTAAGAAGCTCGATCTTCCGTCCCTTATGTTTGCCGGAAATAATACGCATTTCACTCTTTTCCTATAAATGATTTAAGAACCTTGCCAGTTACTTCCTTCACCTCTCCCTTGGCAAGGCTTCCAAGCTGGAACGGCCCGTAAGAAAGGCGCAGCAGGCGACTTACAGTACAGCCATAATGCTCAAATATCCTGCGTATTTCCCGGTTCTTGCCCTCACGCAGGCTGACAGTCAGCCAACTGTTATTGCCTTTCTGGCTATCAAGCACAGCTTCTATGCTTCCGTAATTTATACCATCAATGGTCACACCTTTTTTCATTCCTTCAAGCATAGCTGGCGTAATTCCGCCATAAGCGCGCACACGGTAACGCCGTATCCAGCCTGTTGACGGCAGCTCCAGCTTTCGGGCAATCGAGCCGTCATTGGTAAGCAGCAGCAACCCTTCAGAATTCAAATCCAGCCTGCCGATTGAAATCACCCGTGGCAGGGTTTTTGGCAGCGCTTCAAAAACAGTTTTGCGTCCCTGCTCATCTTTATGAGTAGTAACCAGCCCGGCAGGTTTATGGTAAAGCCACAATCTTGCTTCCGCGCGCGGCTGCAGTAATTTCCCGTCAACCACCACCGCATCTTTTTCAGTTACGTTGAGAGCAGCACTGGTTATTTTTTTACCATTTACTTTTACACGGCCACTGGCAATCAATTCCTCTGCCTCACGCCGCGAGCAAAGCCCCGCCCCGGCAATACGCTTAGCCAGCCGTTCCCCCGCAAATGCCGAACCCTTAGTTTCTTTTTTATCTTTTTCCATTTGCTACTGTTAGCATCAAACAAAAACTATTGAAGCATTTTCTATAGAAATAAGCGCCCGGGTACAGTATTAATGGCAAAAACTATATACAGGGAGTGGGCAATGCCAGTTGTACAGGACGGTAAAATTTACCTTGGAAAATCAGAAAATCCGCAGAATCTTCTGCTTAAATACGCTAACCGCCACGGGCTTATCGCAGGAGCAACCGGAACCGGAAAAACTCTTACATTGCAAGGGCTGGCCGAAGGCTTCTCGCAGGCCGGGGTTCCCGTATTCATCGCCGATGTGAAGGGCGATCTTTCCGGCCTTGCCGCCTCAGGAATTGATAAACCAGCATTGCTTGAGCGCGCCAGATTAATAGCATTCCCTATGACCTACCAGCCCTGCCCGGTGATATTCTGGGATGTTTTTGGAAAGGAAGGCCACCCGGTGCGCACCACCATTTCCGAAATGGGACCACTCATGCTCTCGCGCCTTTTAGAGCTAAACGATACGCAGGAAGGTGTTTTGAATATCGCCTTTGCGGTTGCCGATGCAGAAGGATTACTGCTTCTGGATATGGACGACCTGCGGGCAATACTCACCCATATAAGCGAAAATGCACCCGATTATTCCACAAAATACGGCAATATTTCAGCCGCTTCAGTTGGGGCCATCCAGCGTGCGCTATTAACGCTTGAAGCCCAGGGCGGCAAACATCTGTTCGGTGAACCAGCTCTTTCCATAGCGCACCTCATGCAGGTTGCGCCCAATGGGCATGGTGCGGTGAATATCCTCTCCGCCGAAACATTGATGCAGACCCCAAAACTATATTCCATGCTGCTTTTATGGTTGCTTTCCGAATTGTTTGAAGACCTGCCGGAAGTTGGCGATATGGAAAAACCCAAGCTGGTATTTTTCTTCGATGAAGCCCATCTGCTTTTCAATGATGCGCCGAAAGCCCTGGTGGAAAAGATCGAGCAGCTTGTGCGCCTTATACGTTCCAAAGGGGTTGGCGTATATTTCATAACCCAGAACCCGGCGGATATTCCTGCCAATGTGCTGGGCCAGCTTTCCAACCGCGTGCAACATGCGTTGCGTGCTTTCACCCCGCAGGATCAGAAAGGGGTAAAAGCTGCCGCCCAGACTTTCCGCCCTAATCCCAACTTTAAAACCGAGGATGAAATAACCAATCTGGGGGTTGGAGAAGCTCTGGTTTCCGTGCTTGATGAAAAAGGCTCGCCAACCATCGTGCAGAAAACCCTTATCCGCCCACCACTATCACTGATCGGGCCAGTCGATGCGCAAAAACGTGCGGATATTATTTCCAAAAGCCCGGTTCGGGGAATTTACGAGCAGGAAGTGAACCGTGAATCAGCCTATGAGATTCTAAATAATCGCGTCCAGCAGCCAGCATCTTCACCGCAGGCAGCACAGGATGCCGGGGGCTTATGGGGCAATATTGCAAGCATAGGCAGCGCAGCGCTCGCTGGCGCTGTAGCCAGCGGCGGCGCAGGAACAATTGTAAACACCATAACCCATACGACAACAAGGCGCTCGCCCGGCAGGCAGCCGGACAGTATCGCAACCATGATAACCAAGAATGTTGTGCGTTCCGCAAGCTCTCAGCTAGGACGCCAGATCGTTCGCGGCTTACTTGGGGCAATGCTTAAATAGATGGTTTATATAGCTTGCAGGCATCCACAAAAGCCTCGAATATTTTTTTATCGCCAGCATCCACATGATATTCGGGATGCCACTGTACGCCAAGGCAAAACGGGTGCGACTGCAGCTCGATACCTTCAATCACCCCGTCAGGCGCAGTGGCATTAACTATAATCCCAGATGCGGCTTTCATTACTGCCTGGTGGTGCGCGGTATTTACGTTCATTTCGCGCTTGCCCACAATTTTTTCAAGTAATGTTCCGGAAGCGATATTGATTATATGCCCCGGCTCATCACGCGGGTTTTTCTGCTCATGCTCTAGTGCATTTTGAATGGCATCTGGGATGTGCTGGATAAGCGTCCCGCCGAGTACTACATTTAAAAGCTGCTCGCCTCCGCAAATCCCAAGCACCGGCATTTTCCTATCAATAGCCCCCCTTGTTATGGCAAACTCAAATTTTGTACGCCGGTCCTTGGTGGTTACAGTACTATGTTTCTCGCTCTGGCCATATAATTCCGGCGATACATCAAAAGCACCGCCGGTTATAATAAGCCCATCAATAAGATCCAGATATTGTTCAACTTTATCTACTTCATGCGGCAGAGGAAGCGGCAACGCCCCCAGTTCAGCCACAGCCGCGCAATAATTCTCCCGCAGCGCATACCATGGCTTTTTCGAGTAGGTTTGCGCCTCCTCGTAATCAAGGGTTATGCCTATTTTAGGCGTATTACTTAGGGATTTTGTCATAAATATATTGGTTTTTAGTGGTTTGTTGGCAGTTTATTAACCAAAGGATGATTAGATAATCGGATTATTGTGTAATTAAGCAAGAAAAAACTTAATTATCTTATCATCTAATTATCTGCCTATCTGTTGCTTATGAAACAAGTTGTAAAATCAATGTCGCTTGCGACCATAGCCGGAACATTTTTCGGCTTTGCGCTGATTATCGGCGCGATTATGCACGGCACAGATAATTACCTGTCCTTCATAAGCGTTGAGGGCTTCCTTATCGTTATCGGCGGCACAATCGCCAACGCATTCATGAGCTACCATGCCTCCTCGGTTATATTGGCGTTCGAAGCTATTTTCCATATGATAAAAAAACCTAAAGCCACGCGTGATGGGCTGAATGCCGAGATAATGCGGCTAATAAAATGGGCATATCTCGTACAGGCCAAAGGCTTCGCCGGGCTGGAAGGAGAAGTAGGTGCCAGGATACGCGAACCGCTACTCCGTTATGGGATAGACCTGGTTATCACCGGCTATCAGCCAGCTTCCATCCGCACGATGATGAACACAGCGGTAGAAGCAGAGTTCGAGCGCAGCATCTCTCCGGTGATCGTACTTAAGAACATGGCCTCCACCGCCCCTGCCTTCGGTATGGTGGGAACACTGGTGGGCATGATAATCATGCTCCAGAACATACAGGGTGATATGACGCGTATCGGGCTTGGCCTTTCGGTGGCGCTCCTTGCCACGCTTTACGGCATCATAGTAGCCCGCCTTTTCTGCCTTCCCGCCGCTGACAAGCTTATGCAGAAAGAGGATGTAATGCGCTTCCGCAATTACATGATGACCGAAGGGCTGGTGCTGCTATCGGAAAAACAGAACCCACGCTTCATGCAGGATAAGCTCAATAGCTTCCTTGATCCTTCGCAGCATTTCAACCTCGATGATTACCTGAAAAAAGCAGAGATTTAGGAAAATAGCATGTTCCCCGTATTTATAGACCAATTTCTCCCTGTCATACCGCCGAAGGACGGTATCTATGCCAGACAATTAATTATCAACCAGTTGCTAAACATGGATACCAGCCTGCGCTGGTATGACAAAAACCACAGGAGCATATAACATGTTCCCACCGCGTAAAGTTGAACCTGAGGAAAATGTCGATTCATGGCTTATGAGCTACGCCGATATGATAACCCTGCTCATGTCATTTTTCGTGATATTCGTTTCGGTTTCCGAGCCACGCAAGGAGCGCATAACCATGCTGAGCAGCGGTATGGGCGGAAAATTTGGGACTGTAGATGTTACCACGCCTTTTGATGGGGTTATGAAAAGCCTGACCGGGGTAGTGGAAAACAACAAGGCCTTCCGTGATATAACCATGAAAAACAATGATAAATCAATTGAAATGGAAATGTCCAGCGCCACTTTTTTTAAGCCATTTACCGCTGAACTTGAGGAAAGCAAACTGCCGCTTATCGCAGAGATAGTTGCCTCGCTTAAAGCCATTGATTTCATCGACTACCGCATAAGCGTTGAAGGCCATACCAGCGACTTAGCGCCGAAAAGCGGCCTGTACGCGACCAACTGGGAGCTTTCCTCGGCCCGTGCCGCCCGTATGGTCCGGGCTTTCATAGAATACGGCATCAAGCCGGAAAATATACGCGCCGTAGGCATGGCCGATTCGCAACCCAAAGTCCCGAACCTCGATATTAACGGCAACGCCATACCCGCCAACCGCGAAAAGAATGAACGGGTAATGGTTAAGCTGGAACGGGTCAATTAACTACTCGTTAACTTGACAATGTATTGATTTATATAAATTCATACATTTGACAATTCTGCAAATATGTGCTAAAAGGCCAATTCTCCGTCATAAAAATTTAATATTTCCAGGCCAATAAGCAGTTGGGGCGGGTATTGATTTGCTATATAGTGCTTAGGAATTTTCGCTGGAATGATTCCGGCTGCAGAATTTGGGATAACCTTAAATAATAAACATAGGGAGAAGAATATGGCCGAGCCAAAAACAGAATTCAAAGATTTAACACCAGCCGGGCAAGATGCCGCAAAAGCTTGCGTGGATCATGGTTTAAGCGAAATAAAAGCTAATAGCAAAAAAGAAGAAAAAATCCTGGGCAATGATATAGCTGACAAAATCGCTGGTATTGCAGCATGGGCCTTCGGCGAAAAAAGGACTCTTCAAGCTGTCAGGCAATCTCCTAATATCATTGAACAAGGTGAAAAATCTTTAACTCTTAAACAGGATTGCACCGACGAAGTTCACCGAAACGAACTATCTGGAAAAACTCCTTTATGGGAACCACCTAAAGACCAGAGAAAATCTGAAGCACCTAAAACTGATGTGGCACCAGTCGCAGAAACTCCGGCTCCTAAACAGGAAGAAAGAGGTGTTGTAGGAAGCATATTGGATAAATTTAATTTTGGGGATAAAAAATTAATTCCCGATGACTCTATACTTAGAAGCGCATTAAACCCTAACTCTGCTGCAGCACAACAGAACAGTACTGACGTAAAAATACAACAGGATCTGCCTTCAATTCCAAATACAGCAGCACAGGGCCGCTAATATTAATAATAAAAACCAAATCAGGGATGGCCGCTTGCCATCCCTTTTTTGTTTATATCCCCTGTTATTCCGAGTGAAATGATGGGTCTTTGCTCAAATGCCGTCATTGCGAGGGCATAAGCCCGTGGCAATCCATTCTCTATTTAAAGCTGGATTGCTTCACCTTTGGGTCACAATTACCAACTAACAGCCCGTGCTGACATCCTCGCAAACATCACCATTTCTTATATATGGCGCTACTACTTAATCCCAAGTATCCGGCACACTGCCGCGGTCAGGTCGGCGCGGTTGAGAGTATAGAAATGCAGGTTACTACAACCAAATTCCATTAGCTTACGGCATTGTTCGCTGGCAACAAAAACAGCAACCAGGTTACGCATCGCCGGGTCGTTATCCAGCCCGTCAAATAATTTTGCCAACCATTCAGGAACGCTCGCACCACACATGGCGCTGAATTTTTTTACCTGCGCTACATTTCCAACCGGCAGTATCCCCGGCACTATAGGAATATTAATTCCCGCAGCACGTACTCTTTCCATGAAGCGGAAATAATGTTCGACATCAAAAAAATACTGGGTAATGGCGCGGGTCGCCCCGGCATCAATCTTTTTTTTCAGGTAATCAATATCCGCTTCAAAACTTTTAGAATCGGGGTGTTTTTCCGGGAAAGCGGCAACGGTTATTTCAAAATCAGCAATGCGTTTAAGCCCTGCCACCAGCTCGCATGAATATTGATAGCCATCAGGGTGCGCAACATAACCAGCCGCGCCATTTGGCGGATCGCCGCGCAGGGCTACTATATGGCGCACTCCAGCTTCCCAGTAAGCGCGGGCGACATCGTCAACTTCCTGCCTGCTGGCCGCAACGCAGGTAAGGTGTGCCGCCGGTTTAAGGCCGGTTTCCTGCACCATGCGCTTAACTGTGTGATGGGTGCGCTCACGAGTCCCCCCACCCGCCCCGTAAGTCACCGATACGAAATCCGGCGAAAGCTTCTCAAGCTGGATTATGGCTTCCCATAATTTCTGCTCCATTTCCGGCGTTTTAGGCGGAAAAAACTCGAAAGATACGGAGGGCGGCGCTCCGGCAAAAGTTGATTCCAGCATGGTTTCAGGGGAAGGAGGCACAAAAAACTCTTATTTTGGACGTAATTATGTGGCAACTATGCAACAAAGCTAGCTTATTTAACTTTAATAACAAAACGTCATTGCTTGCACAAGTCAAGCAGATTAAACAAGCATGATTAAATTGCGCTTATAATTTATACTTGCTTAATGATTATTATGTAAGATTGTGTTATAGTTAGCGTAATTTCCGTATAACATGGGAGCAATATGAACATACTTATAAATCCACTGAAAAAAGCAAGCACTATCCTGAGCGTTGTGGTATGCGCCGGTATGCTTTCTGCCTGTGCAGCCCCACATAACAACAAGGGTGACTACGCAAATGTGGATTATGATCCTATTGAGCCGGTAAACCGCGGCATATTCCAATTCAACCACGCTATCGACGTGGTGCTTTTGAAACCAATCGCGCAGGGCTATGACGCTGTTGTTCCTGATCGCGGCAAGGTTATGGTTTCCAATTTCGTATATAACATTAAAGAGCCTGTAACTTTCGTGAATTCAATCCTGCAGGCCGATGCTAATAACAGCTTCGCCACCTTGTGGCGCTTTATGCTCAACTCAACAATCGGTATCGGCGGCCTGTTCGATGTAGCCAGCGAAGTCGGGCTTAAAAACCGCGAAACCGGAATGGGTGATACTTTCGCCATCTACGGCGCAGATGCCGGGCCTTATATAGTTATCCCCATAATGGGACCATCCAACGTGCGTGATGGGCTGGGCAGGCTTGGTGATTATTTCACCGACCCGATAAGCTATACTAAAAACTCCGTGTTTTATACTGTTGTAGGGATAAAAACGGTTGATGCACGCTATCACACCCTGAAAATCATTGATGACGTATATGCTCATTCGCTCGACCCGTATGCAACCATCCGTAGCGGCTACACACAACGCCGTCTTGCAGAGATAAAATCAGCAATCAAGGACCGCCAGAAATCAATTGAAGCGGCAAAAACCCAGGACGTTAAATAAATGAAACTTTCTATTGCTACCAGCTTGTTTCGCGGAGCGCTATGTGCAGCCGCAGTTTTTAGCCTTTTTCTTTCCAGCCCGGCTTCTGCCGATACGGTGGAAAATGCCAGCAAATATGTTGAGTCGCTTGGCAATTCGGCTATTTCCACGCTTTCCAATAAAAGCCTCAGCAAAGAAGTAAAGCAGTCAAAGATCGAAAAGCTTTTCCGTGAGAATGTTGATATTGCGTGGATTGGGAAATTTGTTCTTGGCCGCTTCTGGAGGCAGGCAAGCGATGAGCAGAAAAAAAGCTATATGAAGGAATACGAAACTTTCCTGGTGCATAATTATGCCACCCGCTTTACCGATTATACCAGCGGCAGCTTCAAAATAACTGATGCAAAAAGCGATGGCGATGACGAATTCACCGTAAGCATGCAGATAAAAGCTGATGATGGCGGCAATGAGCCGGTAATGGTCGATTATAAAATACGTTCCGACAAAGGCCACAAAAACAACTTCGTGGTATATGATATTATCGTTGAGGGCGTAAGCATGATAACAACCCAGCGATCCGAATTCACTTCGGTTATAAGCAACAAAGGAATGGATTACCTTATATCCCAGCTCGCAAGTGGCACAGCCCCGGCCCCTAACCTGAAACCTGCCAACTAATAAATTTATAATTTCTTAATTATAAATTCTGAAATGAAATCTGTATAATCTTTACCCTTAACCTTGATTTAAGGTTTATAAGTTATAAATATACAAAATCCGGGGCGTTTTTGCTTTAGCCCTGCACCAGACATAACAGCGTGCAGGCCTAAATAAAAAATGCTCTAACCCTCCACATTCAAAATTTAAGGATTATATTATGACCTCTCGCAAAAAAATTTCCCTTATCGGCGCCGGGATGATAGGCGGCACCCTCGCACATCTTTGCGAACTTAAAAACCTTGGCGATGTTGTGCTGTTCGATATTGCTGAAGGAATGCCACAGGGTAAGGCGCTGGATATTTCCCAAAGCTCAGCAGTCGATGGCAACGATGTAAATATCAAAGGCAGCAATGATTATAAGGACATAGCAGGCTCCGACGTTATAATAGTAACTGCGGGTATTCCGCGCAAGCCGGGCATGAGCCGCGACGACCTGGTAAACATTAATACAGGAATTATAAAAACCGTAGCCGAAAACATCAAAACCCATGCGCCTGGAGCATTTGTAATAGTTATCACCAACCCGCTTGATGCAATGGTGTGGGTAATGCAACAGGTATCTGGACTTCCGGCAAACAAAGTTGTGGGTATGGCAGGTGTTCTTGATTCTTCTCGCTTCGCATATTTCCTTGCTGAGGAAATGAAAGTTTCAATTTCCGACATTAATGCCTTCGTTCTTGGTGGACATGGCGACACCATGGTACCGGTTGTTGACTACACGACAATTTCCGGCATCCCTCTTCCAGAGTTCGTAAAAATGGGCTGGATAAAACAGGAAAAGCTTGACCAGATAGTGCAGCGTACCCGTGATGGCGGCGCTGAAATAGTTGGGCTTCTTAAAACCGGATCGGCCTTTTATGCGCCTGCAGCATCAGCTATCCGCATGGCAGAAGCCTATCTTTACGATAAAAAACGCATCATAACCTGCGCAGCCCATTTAAGCGGACAGTATGGCGTAAAAGACCTTTATGTCGGGGTCCCAACAGTAATTGGTGCTGGCGGCGTTGAAAAAATAGTTGAAATCAACCTGAATTCAGCGCAAAAAGCTATGTTTGATAAATCAGTTAATGCTGTAAAGGATTTATGCGGCGGAATTAAATTGTAATATTAATCCTGTGGAACGCCGAAAGGCGTTAGCACAGGATCCGTTAGAGATTTATGTACAGAGTGGAATGATTTATATTCCGCAGTAACCCAAGCAGCAGATCCTGCGCTGCTGCTTGCGCAGCCCGCAGGATGAATATAGGAATAAAATATGAATATACATGAATACCAGGCCAAACAGGTTTTAGTAAAATACTCTGTTCCCGTACCCAAAGGCCAAGTAGCCTATACGCCGAAGGAAGCTGTTGCTGCGGCTCAGGGTCTTGGTGGAAAGCTCTGGGTAGTAAAAGCGCAGATACATGCTGGTGGACGCGGCAAGGCTGGCGGAGTAAAGCTCGCAAAATCGCTTGACGAGGTAGAAAGCCTGACCAAGGACATGATCGGCATGACTCTTGTCACCCATCAGACCGGTCCTGAAGGCAAAGTTGTAAAGCGCGTATATATCGAAGAAGGCACCAACATAAGCAAAGAGCTTTATTTAAGCCTTGTTGTTGACCGCGCAACTTCATGGGTTACTTTTATTGTATCCACAGAAGGCGGTATGGATATTGAAGAAGTGGCCCATTCCCATCCCGAAAAAATCATTAAACTTGCTGTTGACCCGGCAAGCGGCATACAGCCTTTCCATTCACGCAAAATGGCATTTGGCCTTGGCATCCCTAAAGAATTATTTGGTAAGTTTGAAAGCTTTGTAAACTCGATTTATAACGCGTTCATCCAAACCGATGCTTCGCAGGTGGAAATAAACCCGCTGGTTATAACCGATAGCGGCAACCTTGTGGCGCTTGATGCGAAATTCAATTTCGATGAAAACGCACTCTTCCGCCACCCTAATATCCATGAGCTCCGCGACCCGGACGAAGAAGACCCGATGGAACAGAAAGCCGCTAAATTCGGCCTTTCTTATGTGAAAATGGATGGCTCGATCGGGTGCATGGTAAACGGCGCAGGCCTTGCCATGGCAACCATGGACATTATCCAGCTTTATGGCAGCGCTCCAGCCAACTTCTTAGATGTTGGCGGTGGCGCTAACAAAGAAAAAGTTGGCGAAGCTTTCAAGCTGATTTTATCCGATCCAAATGTTGAGGGTATACTTGTAAATATTTTTGGCGGCATCATGCGTTGCGATATTATCGCCGAAGGCATCATCGCTGCGGCCCGTGAAGTTAACCTGCATGTGCCGCTGGTCGTGCGCCTGGAAGGAACCAACGTGGAACTGGGCAAGAAAATGCTTGCATCAAGCGGCCTTGCCATAACTCCTGCCGATAACCTTGCCGATGCCGCAGAAAAAATCGTCGCCGCCGTTAAAAAGAAAGCTGCTTAGCTTTTAGGAAAATGAAGAACTGGAGAATTTAAGAAATGGGGAATGTTGAAAATTTTATACGCCATGCAAAAGACTTAGAGGTCTACAAGCGCGCTTATACGATTTCTTTAGAAATTCACAAAGAAACCCTTAAATTCCCTAAAATTGAACAGTTTGCTCTTGCTGACCAGATACGCCGTTCCAGTAAATCTATATGTGCAAACCTCGCAGAGGGATTAGCCAAACAACCTCATTCCAAAGCAGAATTTGCAAGGTTTATTTCTATGGCAATAGGTTCATGTAGTGAAATGGAGACATGGACATCCTATGCTTTTGATTTAGGCTATATTACAAATGAACAGTTAAATAATTGGTTGTCCGCTTATTCTTCTATATACGGAATTCTAGTCAATTTGAGGGAGAAATTAAAATGTTAATTCTCAAATTCTTCAATTCCTTAATCTCTTCAATTCCTCAATTCCTCAATTCTTCATTTCCAAGGAACGTAACATGTCAATTCTAATAAATAAAAATACCAAAGTAATCTGTCAGGGCTTTACCGGCCGCGAAGGAACCTACCACTCTGAGCAGGCGGTCGCTTACGGCACCAAGATGGTTGGCGGCGTAACTCCCGGCAAAGGCGGCACAACACATATCGACCTTCCGGTTTTCGATACGGTTGAAGAAGCTGCCAGGAAAACCGGGGCTAATGCATCCGTAATTTATGTGCCGCCTAAATTCGCAGCGGACGCGATTTTAGAAGCTATTGACGCTGAGCTTGAGCTGGTAATCTGCATCACTGAAGGCATCCCGGTGCTTGATATGGTGAAGGTAAAACGTTCGCTTTCAGGCAGCAAAACCCGCCTTGTTGGCCCTAACTGCCCAGGCGTTATCACTCCCGGCGAATGCAAGATCGGCATCATGCCGGGGCATATCCATAAAAAAGGCTCGATCGGTATCGTTTCCCGTTCAGGAACGCTTACCTATGAAGCAGTGGCGCAAACTTCAGCCGAAGGACTTGGCCAATCCACCTGCGTGGGCATAGGAGGCGACCCTGTAAACGGTACCAACTTCATAGATGTGCTGGATTTATTCCTAGCTGACCCTGAAACTCAGGCGATCGTTATGATCGGTGAAATAGGCGGCGATGCGGAAGAACAGGCCGCTGAATTCCTGAAACGCAGCAAAACCAAAAAGCCTGTTGTTGGCTTTATTGCAGGCCGCACCGCCCCTCCAGGACGGCGTATGGGCCATGCCGGAGCAATAGTTTCTGGTGGCAAAGGTGGTGCTGAAGACAAGATCGAAGCAATGAAATCTGCTGGGATTGTCGTTTCTGATTCACCTGCGAACCTTGGGCGTACAATGGCAGAGCTGCTAAAGAAAAAGGCAGCTTAATATTATATTCTTGGCTAAGAGATATTATGGAACAGTTTGAAAACACCACTCCCCTCTTCGCTGGCAACAGCGTTTTTATTGAAGAATTATATGACCGCTACATGCGCGACCCCCAATCGGTTGACGCAAGCTGGCGTGATTTTTTCCGTGACACAATGCATGGCGCAGCTTCAAGCGGCATAAGGGGTGCAAGCTGGGCTAAAATAAAATCGCAGGTTATCGGGGTAGTTGAAGAAAACCCGGTTGACGCTAAAGCCGATAAGTGGAAAAAAGCTGCGCCTGCAAATACCGCTGACGTTGAGAAGTTCGCGCATGACTCCATACGTGCAATAATGATGGTTCGCGCATACCGCGTACGTGGTCATTTGCTCGCCACCCTGGATCCTCTGGGAATAGAAATAAACGCTCCTCACTCCGAGTTGGACCCAGCAAGTTATGGCTTCACCGAAGCCGATATGGAGCGCGAGATATTCCTTGATGGTGCTCTGGGAATTAAAAAAGCCAAGCTTAAAGAAATCGTTGCCATATTGCGTCAGACCTATTGCAGCAATATCGGCGTGGAATTCATGCATATCCAGCACCCGGAGCAAAAGGCATGGATACAGAAACGTTTTGAGCAGGATCATGGCCGCTTTGGCTTTTCCGATACCGAAAAAAAATCCATATGGAATACGCTGGTGGAAGTAGAAGCTTTTGAGCAGTTCGTACAGATAAAATACACAGGGACCAAACGTTTTTCTGCGCAAGGCGGTGACGCATTGCTGCCGGGACTTGAATCGGTGATAAATACCGCAGCAAAGGAAGGCGTAAAAGAAATAGTTATAGGTATGCCGCATCGCGGACGCATGAACGTGCTTACCACAACAATGGGCAAGCCATACGCCGAACTGCTCTCCATATTCCAGGGCAATATGGATTTTCCGGATTGGGTTACTTCATCCGGCGATGTGAAATACCATCTTGGAACTTCGTCAGACCGTGAAACGCCATATGGCAAGATACATTTGTCGCTCCTTGCCAACCCTTCACATTTAGAAGCGGTGAATCCGGTAGTTGTGGGCAAAGTACGCGCCAAACAGGATATTTATGGCGACACTGAAGAAAAAAGCAGCGTAATGGGCCTGATGCTACATGGTGATGCTGCCTTTTCCGGCCAGGGTTCTGTGCCTGAAGTTCTGGCTCTTGCTGATTTGCGTGGCTACCGCACCGGCGGCACGGTCCATATTATTGTAAATAACCAGATAGGCTTTACAACCAGTCCAAAATATTCGCGTTTTACGCCATACCCGACCGATGTGGCCAAAGCAGTACAGGCTCCTATATTCCACGTAAATGGCGATGACCCGGAAGCTGTTTCCTATGTATGCCGTATGGCAACCGAATTCCGCCAGGCTTTCAAGCGCGATGCCGTTGTGGATATTTTCTGCTACCGCAAATACGGACATAATGAATCGGACGAGCCGTCATTCACCCAGCCGATAATGTATCGTGAGATTGCAAAAAAACCGCTGCCTGCAAAAATCTATTCCGACAAGCTGGTTGCAGAGGGGGTTCTCAGTGCAGAGAATGTCGAGGAAAAATTCGCACAGTACCGTGCGTTTTTTGAATCGGAATATGAAGCAGCAAAAACCTTTAAACCTAATAAGGCTGACTGGCTGGAAGGTCAATGGGCCGGGCTGGAGAAAGCAAAAGGCGAACATCCGGAAGGCAACACAGGGGTTGACCTTGAAACATTAAAAAAGATCGGCCTAGCCCTGGCAAAAAATCCTGCATCTATTAAAGTGAATTCAAAAATCGTGCGCCAGCTTGATGCTAAAAAAGTGATGATGGAAACTGGCGTAGGACTTGATTGGTCTATGGGTGAAGCCCTGGCCTTTGGTTCATTACTTGTGGAAGGCTCAGGTGTCCGTCTTTCCGGACAGGATTGCGGACGCGGAACATTCTCGCACCGCCATTCAGTATTGGTGGACCAGGAAACCGAAGAGCGTTACGTACCGCTTAATAACCTTGGTATGCCACAGAAGCCATATGAAGTTATCGACAGCTCGCTTTCCGAGTTCGCCATACTTGGTTTTGAATATGGCTACAGCATGGGACTCCCCAATTATCTGACCATATGGGAAGCACAATTCGGGGATTTTGCTAACGGCGCGCAGGTAATAATCGACCAGTTCATTTCATCTGGTGAAGCAAAATGGTTGCGCATGTCAGGGCTGGTTATGTTCCTGCCGCATGGTTATGAAGGGCAAGGTCCGGAACACAGTTCTGCGCGGCTTGAGCGCTATCTACAGCTTTGTGCTGAGGATAACATGCAGGTGGTAAACTGCACCACCCCCGCCAACTTCTTCCATGCATTACGCCGCCAGATGAAGCGCAATTTCCGCAAACCACTAATTGTAATGACGCCAAAGTCGCTGCTGCGTCATAGGCTGGCAGTTTCCGAGCTCAAGGATTTCGGCAAGGATGCACATTTCCAGCGCATTATCCCCGATAGGGAAAAGCTGGTTAAAGACGATAAGATCCGCCGCGTAATAATCACCTCCGGCAAGGTCTATTACGACTTGTTTGAAAGCCGCGATGTGCAGAAAATAAATGACGTCGCCATAATTCGCATGGAACAATATTACCCCTTCCCTGCACGTGAACTTGCGGCAGAATTAAAACGCTACAAAAATGCCGAAATAATCTGGTGTCAGGAAGAACCTAAAAATATGGGCGCATGGACATTCGTTTCGCCGCGTATTGACGATGTGCTGGAAGAAATTGGCCGTAATATTCGGGTAAGCTATACTGGCCGCCCGGAAGCAGCCTCACCTGCCGTTGGCTATTTAAAAGTGCATGAGAAAGAACAGAAAGCTTTAGTAGAACAGGCTTTAAATATTCAAACCGGGGTGCTTAAAAAGCTGGCTAAGGGATAACAGGCTTAGGCCGTGTGGACATTCACAACGGATAGTTAAGGAACTTGTGTTAAGTCCATAACTATGGGAGGTTATGGCTATGCAACAGCATCTGAGTGATACACAGTGGGATAAGATCAAAGCCGCTCTGCCTGGCAAAGAGAGCGACCCCGGACGCAGCGGCGA
>JBDHUC010000027.1:0-29962 GCA_039808985.1 Alphaproteobacteria bacterium
CAAATGCGGAGTGGTTCTGGCATTATTATGTACGTTCATGCGGTTGTTCCTTTGCTGTGTGGGGTGGGCAAAACTCACATACAGCAAAACAATCGTGTGAACAACCTATTGAGATACGACATCTAGGCTCGTTCTACACGACCTGGTAGTTTTTCTACAAGAATTCTCCACAGGATTTCTTCACGATATTTTCCCATAATAGTTTTACATTTTTGGAGTTTGTATGGCATTCACTGAAGTATGCTTTCCCACTGATATTGCCTATGGTTCATCAGGTGGGCCGGAATATTCAACCGATATAGTTGTTACCCATGGCGGATATGAACAGCGTAATATAAATTGGGGGCAGGCACGCGCCAAGTACAACGTAGCTCACGGAATTAAAACCCAGGAGCAACTGGATGCTCTCATAGCCTTTTTTCGCGCGCGTAAGGGGAGGGCTAATGGCTTCAGATTCAAAGACTGGAGCGATTATAAAGCAACTGCACAGCTCATTGGAACCGGCAATGGAACTAACAAAGTTTTTCAGTTGGTAAAATCATATGAAAGTGGCAGCGTATATGAAACACGAGTTATAAATAAGCCGGTTGCAGGAAGTATTGCGGCTTATATAAACTCAGTTTTGCAGCCGGTATCGTCATATACACTGGATACAACAAGTGGAATATTAACTTTTAACACTGCCCCCGCAAATGCATCTTTAGTTACAGCAGATTTTGAATTTGATGTTCCGGTGCGTTTCGATACCGATCGTTTATCTGCAATCCTTGATTCCTATGGTGTTAGTAGCTGGAACGATATTCCATTAGTAGAAATCCGCGTTTAACTTAACCAGAGGTAACAATGAAGACAATAACAGCAGGGCTTGCTGCGCATTTGGCAGGAGAAGTAACAACCCTTTCCAATTGCTGGAAACTCACGCGTACGGATGGGGTAATACTTGGTTTCACAGATCATGATAATGACCTGGTGATAGATACGGTATCCTATAAAGCAGCCAGCGGTTTTACGCCAAGTGCCATACAGAATACGTCATCGCTCAGTGTCGATAATCTTGATGTTGAAGGCTTGCTCACCAGTGGAAATATAACCGAAGAAGATATTATGGCAGGGCGCTATGATTTTGCTGAAATAGAAATTTTTTTGGTTAATTATAATGACATAAGCCAAGGTAAATTGAGGCTGCGCCGTGGCTGGCTCGGCGAGGTTTCCATGGTGAAACAACAATTCATTGCAGAAGTCAGAGGTCTTACACAACGCCTTTCTCAAGTAATCGGGGAATTATATTCGCCTTCATGTCGCGCAAGCTTCGCTGATTCACGCTGTACAATAAATCCATCACTTTATACTGTGAGTGGTAGCGTAAGCAGCGCTATATCAAACCTGGAATTTAAAGATAGCAGCAGAACAGAGGCGGGTGGGCTTTATAATTTTGGAAAGATAACTTTTACCAGCGGCGCAAATAATGGTCTGAGTATGGAAGTTAAGGAATTCATTAATGGTGGCCATATAATTTTAGTGTTACCAATGCCGTATAATATTGCTGCCGGAGATAACTATAATATGACCCAAGGTTGTGATAAAACCCTGTCAACATGTGCAAACCAGTATAACAACGTATATAATTTCAGGGGGGAGCCACATGTCCCGGGTTTGGACAGTATGCTGGAAACCGCCGGAACCCGTAGTAAATAATTATAGTCATAATGTATAAAAATTATACATTATGACTATTTTTCTGCTTACGCTTATGCCCGGTTAATGCTATTAAGATAATATATAAACTATTAAGAGGAATAAATATGCAGGTAATAAGGAATTTTTTTACTGGCATATTTTCCGTGTTGAAAATTACCAGCTCACCGTTACTTTACAGATATCCTTATAGGAATTCTGCTGAAGGGCTCCGTAAGGATTGGTTATGTATCGGTCGTGATATTAAAACAATAATCGGCAAATTAGAAGAAAGCAGCGATGGAAATAGAAGAGAACAGAAATAACGATCAGAAAACCACTAAGGCTGGCGGCCACTATAACCGCGGAAATCGCGATCGCATGCAGAACCGCACAGTGGAAATGCTCCCGCATCCTGAAGTTCTGGAAAGTTACAATTATGTCGTGGATGGATCGGCTAAAATGATCCTGACAATGTTTGAGATGGAACAAAAACACAGGCATGAATGGGAAACGCAAGCCCTTAAAATCCATAGCACATCTTCTTTAGTTGGACAGATACTTGGATTTTTTATTGCTGTGGCAGTGTTTGTGTCTGCAACTATCATAGGAATGTATGGGAATTCAACCATAGCTGCAAGCATCTGGGTGTTTGGCATGGCTATTATAGTTATGGCAGGACTAGTCTGGGCTTATGCAAAAAGTATGGGGCAGCGTCCACTTTTTGCCCGTCCTACAATGCGTGCCCATTTCAGGCCACAAAAAGATAAAGATACCTCAGAACAGGAATAATAAATAAATTTAATTTATGGAAAATAACATAGCGCATACAGCGCGTGGCTGGATAGGTACGCGCTTTCACCATCAGGGGCGATTAAAAAAATCATATAATCATAGTGGTGGAGTTGACTGTCTTGGATTGCTTATAGGGGTGGCTAAGGAACTTAATCTTCCATATTCCAGGTATGATGAAAATAATTATTCTCATTACCCTGATACAGACAGGCTAAGGAATCGCCTCGCATCTGTAATGCAGGAAATAGATATAAATAATATTTTATCCGGAGATATATTATTGCTAAATATCGACGGAAATCCACAGCATCTGGCAATTGCTGGGGAAATATCAGGCGAGCTTACCATGATTCATGCCTATGCGCCTGCCAGACAAGTGGTTGAGCATTTAATTGATGATTTATGGCGTTCGCGTATCGTTGCCATATACAGAACTTGGGCATAATTTATAATAACTATAATTTTAGAGGAAAAATGGCATCAATCATATTGAGCGCTGCAGGTTCTGCAGTGGGCGGAGTTACCGGACTGCCTTTTGGCGCACGCATAGGCTCTCTGGTAGGGCGCATCGCTGGTGGAATTATTGATTCCAACCTCCGCAAAGGCGGCAAACTATCGCCAATACATGGCTCCCGTCTTGCAGATCTTGCTGTGCAAAGCTCAGCTTACGGAAAGATGATACCTATTGTCTATGGTATGGCGCGTATTGGCGGCAATATCATCTGGTCGCAACCCATAAAGGAAACTATAACCACAACCACAAGTTCAGCAGGCGGCGGGGGCAAAGGTGGTGGCGGTAAGATAAGCCAAACATCAAGCTCATATAGCTATTCAGTAACCATAGCTATAGCTGTATGTGAGGGTGAGGTCAGCGATATAGTCCGCATCTGGGCGGATGCTAAGCAGTTGGATACATCGCAATATACATTGCGTATTTATAAAGGGGATGAAACCCAGCTTCCGGATTCATTGATTCAATCAATTGAAGGGATTAATCAAACCCCGGCATATAGAGGGATTGCCTATGTAGTTTTTGAAGATTTCCCTCTTGCAGATTATGGAAACCGCATACCTAATTTCTCTTTTGAAGTAAAAAAGAAAACTTTATATGCCGATTATAATAATCAGACCGTTGAGGAAATGATAAGCGGTGTCGTTATGATACCCGCCGCTGGTGAATTTGTTTATGATACCCAAATTGAAACCAAGATTCCCGGCGCACAAATAGGAGTTGACTGGGTGCAACAGGGCAGCCAGCGCCCTGTGAATATGCATAACGCTAATGGTATAGCTAATTCGCTGCTCTCCCTTGACCAGCTAAAAGATACATGCCCGAACCTGGGCTGGATTTCAGTTACAGTTGCATGGTTTGGCGATAATATGGATATAGCAACCTGTAACATTAAACCTGGTGTGGAATATAATGAGGGAGCTACTACCAGTCCCGGAGTATGGTCTGTTGCAGGATATGACCGCCAGTCAGCAAGGCTTATAACTCAAATAAACGCAGCTCCGCAATATGGCGGGACGCCAGATGATGCAAGTATATTGCGCTATCTTGATGAACTTAAAAACCACGGTTATAAAATCGTTTTTTACCCAATTTTATTTATGGATGTGGCTGGTAAGCCATGGCGCGGTAATCTAACCGGGAATACATCGGCAGTTCATAGCTTTTTTACTAAGGCTTATGGCTATAATGATTTTATAAATCACTATGCTGATCTGGTAAAAACCAAAGTTGACGCATTTATCATCGGCTCTGAATTTAAAGGCCTTACCAAGCTTACTGATACGCCGGGAAACTATCCTGCAGTAAATGAGTTTGTGAACCTTGCGGCAACCGTAAAATCAAATGTGGGAAGCTCAGTAAAAGTAACATATGCGGCAGACTGGTCTGAATACCACCATACTGATGGGGGCTGGTATCATATGGACCCACTCTGGGCATCAAGTAACATAGATTTCATAGGCATTGATGCTTATTTCCCGCTGACTGACAGCAATTCCCAAATTTATGATATTGATGAAATAAAAGCAGGATGGACGTCAGGAGAAGGTTATGATTGGTATTACAGCGATATTGGGCGCACTTCTAAATTAAATTTATCGCCGCAATATGCCTGGAAAAATTTATCATGGTTCTGGAATAATACGCATGTGAACCCAGGAGGTGCGGCTACAGCATGGACGCCGCAGCTTAAGAAAATATGGTTTACTGAATATGGGTTTCCAAGTGTGGATTGTGCCACAAATCAGCCAAATGTCTTTTTTGATCCAAGTACCAGTAGCAGCGCCCTGCCATATTATTCACGAGGGCGTGTTGATATGCGGGCGCAACGTGCCGGTATAGCGGCTACCGAGGCCCAGTGGAGTGGTTCAGCGATGGTGGAACATATTTTTGCATGGGCATGGGATGCACGTCCATTTCCTTATTGGCCAGATCTTACCGGCGTATGGAATGATGGCGAGGTATGGAAAACCGGGCATTGGCTACAGGGAAAATTAGGAATATCCAACCTTGCGGCAATAGTACTTGATCTTGCTAAAAGGTCCGGTCTGGAAGCCATGGATATTGATGTAAGCCGGATAAGTGAAGTATTGGAAGGGTATGTTATAAACAGCCAGCAGACCATAAAAGATGCCATACAGATATTACGCTCGGCATATTTCTTTGATACGGTGGAAAGCGATAATATATTACACTGCATACCGCGTGGCGGTGATATAGCTATGGCAATTGATGAAATTGACCTTGTACCTGCTCCTTCAAAAAATAATTTAAGGGATGAGATTTGTAAAATTACCCGTACACAGGAAATTGAGCTGCCAAAACATATAAATGTGGTTTATCTTAACCGAATTGCCAATTATCAGGCATCGACCCAATATTCGCAGCGGGAAATTACCAGCAGCCGGGAAGTGGAAACACTCGATTTTCCATTGGTAATTTCCGATCAGATAGCAAAAAATATAGCCGATATTACCTTGTTTTCCGATTGGATGGGGAGAACCAGCTATAATTTTGACCTGCCGATAAAATATGCCCAGCTTGATCCTTCCGATGTGATTACCCTTAATATTAATTCTATCTCTCATCGTGTGCGTATAACTTCGACCTATATTGGCGCGCCGGGAATAGTAAGGGTTAACGCTATTGCAGAAGACGTATCAGTTTATGATTTTTATAATACAGCAGGCGCAACTCAGGCAAATCCGCTGAAAGAAAATAATGGTGTTCCACTTACCAGGCTTGAGTTGCTTGACCTACCGGTTTTTCCTTCTGACGACATTGATAAACCAGTATTACGAAGCGCAGCTACAGGCTATTCTGGTAGTTGGGGAGGCGCAGCTATTTATCGCTCTGATGACAATGGCGATAACTATTCCTATTTTTATTCAATAAATAACCCGGCCTGCATAGGTGCATCTTTTAATATCCTGTCTAGTGCGCCATCTGTGGTATTTGATGAGAAAAATACTGTGACTGTAATACTGGTAGGTAACCGGCAATTACAAAGTGTGACAGAGCTTGCAGTGCTAAATGGTGCTAATGCTGCCCTGCTTGGTGATGAAATAATCCAATTTAAGACTGCAACCCTGATAAGTGATGGACAGTATACATTAAGTGGGCTGCTGCGTGGAAGGCTGGGGACAGAGTGGGCAATTGACAGCCATATATCCGGCGAGCGTTTTGTATTGCTTGATGGAGCACTCGAAAAACAAATAATAGCCAGTAATATAATTGGCCTTATGCGTAAATATAAGCCTGTGACTATTGGCAGCAGCCTTGCTTCGGTAAGCGCCCAGGACTTTAGTTATAAAGCTGTTGCCTTAAAGCCATATAGCCCGGTTCATATAACCGGTGTGCGCGATGGAAGCGGTAATTTAACTATAAATTGGGTGCGCCGTACGCGTAGCGGCGGTGATTGGCGGGATTTTGTAGATGTGCCCCTTAATGAAGCCTCTGAAATTTATGACGTTGAGATCATGAACGGAAGTAACGTTATCCGCAGTTTTACCGGGCTTTCCAGCCCTTCTGCTGTTTATAGCCCTGCACAACAAACATTGGATTTTGGTGGGTTGCAGGCAAATGTAAGCGTAAAAATATACCAGATTTCAGCTCAGCTAGGCAGGGGGTACGCTGGTCTGGCAAGTATATGAGCTTTTCTTGACTGCTTGGCAGGATGTGATATTCCTAGCCGCCATAGTATAAATCAGGAGATTATATGGCGGTAAAGGTTGGTAAAAAAGCTGTTATTATAGTAATTTGCGCCGCTGCTGCTTATTACGTTTATAGTCATTTTTTCGGACATGGTGGCGGATACGGCCAGATGGGCGGTGCGCCCCCGGTAAGCGTGGCTGAAGTTGTTGAGCGTGAAATCCGCCAATGGAGCGAATTTTCAGGAAAATTAGTTGCTATTGACCAGGTGGATATAAAGCCACGCGTCACTGGCACTATAGAATCCATACATTTTTCCGATGGCGCTATAGTGAATAAGGGTGATTTGCTGTTTGTAATTGATCCACGCCCATATCAGGCGGCTTATCAGTCGGCAAGTTCGCAGTGGGTACTGGCGCATTCCGACCTTGAACGCGCCAAATCCCTTGTTGCATCAAAATCCATACCACAGCGTGATTACGACCAGCGCAAGAATGCGGCGGCAGTTGCCAAGGCAGCTTATGTTAAAGCGGGCCTCGATCTGGAATATACCCATATAACATCCCCTATTTCCGGACGTGCAAGCCGCGCGGAAGTGACTGTAGGCAACCTTGTAGAAGCAGGAATGGGGCAGGCCCCGCTGCTTACAACCATAGTTTCAAGCACCCCTATTTATGCTGATTTTGAGATTGATGAGGTAACTTTCCTTAAATATGCCAAAGCTGGTGTAACCTCTAATAAGGATGCGGAAACCATACCTGTGGTTCTGGAAATGGGAGGTTCAGAAAAAGAAGGACATGTTGAATCATTCGACAATCGTGTAAATAATGTTTCTGGTACAGTACGGGTGAGGGCGGTATTCGATAATGCCGATGGCATGCTTGTTCCAGGGCTTTTTGCCCGTATAAAAATGGGAAGCCCCGCCGCAGTTAAATCTATGCTTATAACCGACAGGGCTGTAGGAACTGACCAGAGCAAAAAATTTGTAATTGTAGTCGGGGCTGAAAATAAAACCGAACGCCGCTATATCAAACTAGGCGGCATTGCTGATAATTTAAGGGTCGTTGATGACGGGCTTAAGCCTGGCGAAAAAATAATTGTAAATGGCTTGCAACGTGTGATGATGCCTGGGCAGCCGGTAACGCCTGAAATGGTGCCTATGACACCTGAGCCGCCAGCCCCGGCAGCCTCAGCTCCTGAAGCCAAGGGATAATCATGAATATCTCCCGTTTCTTTATCGATCGCCCGATTTTTGCCGCTGTACTTTCCCTGCTTATTTTCCTTGCCGGGGCTATATCGCTTTGGAGTATGCCGATCTCGGAATACCCGGAGGTGGTTCCGCCTTCGGTTGTGGTCCATGCTATGTATCCGGGCGCTAACCCAAAAGTTATAGCTGATACGGTTGCTGCGCCGCTGGAAGAGCAGATAAACGGCGTAGAGAATATGCTCTATATGTTTTCTCAGGGAACATCCGATGGGCAGATGAACCTGACTATAACTTTTAAAATCGGCACAGACCCGGACAAGGCGCAGCAGCTTGTGCAAAATAGGGTGAACCAGGCATTGCCGCGCCTTCCTGACATCGTGCGCCAGTTCGGGGTTACTACTATAAAAAGCTCATCAGATCTTACAATGGTGGTGCATATACTTTCGCCCAAAAAAAGCTACGATGTTCTTTATTTAAGCAACTATACCACCCTCAATATTAAAGACCGTATCCAGCGTATTTCCGGAATCGGGCAAGCACAGATTTTTGGCGGCAGTGATTATGCCATGCGCCTGTGGCTTGATCCGGATAAAATTGCTGCCCGTGGCCTTAGTGCCCAGGATGTTGTTGCTTCAATACGCGAGCAGAATCTGCAGGTTGCAGCGGGTGTAATTGGCGCATCACCATCAGGAAAAGATGTTGACCTGCAGCTAAACGTCAACACACAGGGAAGATTGCAGACCGAACAGGAATTCGGCGATATAATAATTAAAGCAGATGCTACAGGAGCAGTAACCCGCCTGCGCGATGTAGCTCGTATAGAGCTTGGTGGCGCGCAATATGCCATGCGCTCCCTGCTTGATAATAAACCGGCTGTTGCTATAGGTGTTTTTCAGGCCCCGGGTTCAAATGCTTTGGAAGTGTCTGACAAAGTCCGCGAAACTATGGAGGAGCTTAAAAAGGATTTTCCTGAGGATGTTGATTATACCATTGTTTATGATCCAACTTCTTTCGTTCGTGATTCCATCAAGGCCGTAATCCACACGCTTCTTGAAGCTATTGCCCTCGTTGTTTTAGTAGTGGTTTTATTCTTACAGACATGGAGGGCTTCAATAATTCCCCTGCTTGCGGTTCCGGTTTCAATTGTCGGTACTTTTGCTTTCCTGCTTGTAATGGGCTTTTCCATAAATGCCCTTACATTATTCGGATTAGTATTAGCCATAGGTATTGTGGTTGATGATGCTATCGTCGTTGTCGAAAATGTAGAACGCAACATTGAATCCGGCCTCTCCCCGAAAGATGCTACTTACCAGGCGATGCGCGAGGTAAGCGGGCCGATTATCGCTATCGCCCTTACGCTCATTGCCGTATTCGTGCCCATAGCGTTTATCAGTGGCTTGACCGGGGAGTTTTACCGTCAGTTCGCGCTGACTATAGCCATATCAACAGTCATCTCTGCATTTAACTCTCTCACCCTTTCCCCGGCCATGGCCGCCATCCTGCTGCGCAGCCATGATGAACCGTCTGACCGTTTAACACGTTTCATGGAGGATAAATTCGGCTGGTTCTTTGCAGGGTTTAACCGTGCGTTTAAAACCAGTTCAGAAAATTATTCTAATAAAGTGGTAAAAGTTCTGGGGCGCAAAAAACTTGCCCTGGGCATATATCTTGTCCTTATAGCATTTACCGCTTATGGATTTTACCATGTTCCAACCGGCTATATCCCCTCGCAGGATAAACAATATCTGATAGGTTTTGCCCAGCTTCCTGATGGCTCTTCCCTTGACCGTACGGAAGATGTTATCCGCCGCATGTCGGATATTGCGCTGAAAAACCCGGGGGTTGCCAATGCTGTTGCCTTTCCTGGCCTTTCAATCAACGGTTTTACTAACAGCTCCAATGCCGGGATTGTATTCCTGCCCCTTAAATCATTCGAGGAACGTAGCTCGCCAGAGTTGTCTGCTAATGGGATTGCCCAGTCTGTAAATGCCCAGTTTGGGGCAATTCAGGATGCTTTTGTGCTGGTTCTTCCCCCGCCTCCGGTAATGGGGCTGGGAACGTCAGGAGGCTTCAAGCTCCAGTTGGAAGACCGTGGCGATATGGGCGATGAGGCGCTCGCTGCAGTGAAAGATGCAATTTTAGGCCGTGCCTACCAGACCCCGCAGCTTGATCCACACCAGACCTATAGCGGTTTCCAGATAAATGTCCCGCAGCTTTACGTTGATCTAAACCGCACTCGCGCCAAGCAGCTTGGCCTGCCTATCGCTGATATATTCAATACCATGCAGATTTATTTGGGCTCTCTGTATATCAACGACTTTAATAAATTTGGCCGCACCTATCAGGTTATTGCGCAGGCGGACGCGCCTTTCCGTGCCCATGCTGAAGATATAACAAAATTGAAAGTGCGTAATTTGTCCGGTGAGATGGTGCCGCTTGGCAGCGTTCTTACCGTTTCGCAAAGTTATGGCCCGGACCGCGCCATGCGCTATAATGCCTACCGTACCGCCGATATAAATAGTGGCCCTGCGCCCGGGGTTTCCAACGGGCAGGCGCAGGAAGCCATGGAAAAAATTATCCGTGAAACCATCCCCAAGGGAATGAGTTATGAATGGACTGATTTAAGTTACCAGCAGATACTTGCTGGTAATACTGCTGTCCTGGTGTTTCCTTTATGCGTATTGCTGGTGTTTCTTGTGCTGGCCGCGCAATATGAAAGCCTTGTTTTGCCGATGGCTGTGATCCTTATCGTCCCTATGTGCCTGCTGTGCGCTATTACAGGTGTGTGGCTCTCAGGCGGTGATAATAACATATTTACCCAGATAGGGCTTATGGTATTGGTGGGGCTGGCCTGCAAAAACGCGATTCTGATAGTGGAATTCGCCCGTGAGCTTGAAATAGGCGGTAGCACGCCTTTTGATGCTGCCGTGGAAGCTACGCGGATGCGGCTCCGCCCAATCCTCATGACATCTTTTGCTTTCATCATGGGGGTTATACCATTGCTTACTTCAATAGGAGCTGGTTCGGAAATGCGCCATGCCATGGGGGTCGCTGTATTCTCAGGGATGCTCGGCGTTACATTCTTCGGACTGTTTTTAACCCCGGTATTCTATGTGGGATTGCGCAACCTTGCTGGAAAAAAACTTAAATCGTCACACGAGTTGGCTATTCACTCGCATGACCATCCTCGCCATTAATTATGTCAGTTTTAAGCACGCGAACGCGCACGTGGCCTTGAAGGAGTAGGAGGAGGGCTTTTGTCGTCACCCGAAAAAATGTCACTTATCTCACTTGCTACAAAAGCTACAACAGCTACTGCCATAGCGATAGCCACCATCACTAAGCTGCCCTGTGAATCCAGTATTCCTTTTCTTTTTTCACGGAAATCTATTTCAGTGTCATATTTTTTTTGAACACCCATTTTCCCATTCGCCCAGTTTATCATATCCCCGGCGTAAAAATCCTTGATATAAACCTTATCACCGTTCTTAAGCGGCAAATATACTCCCTTATTTGAACTAAGCACCTTTTCGCTTAGAATTTTTGTAATAGGTTTTTTATGGTTTTCTTCTGCTGATTTTATAACTTCTATTGCCCCATACCCATCGCCATTGCCGCCTGCTCCAAGAAAATGCGCAAGGTAAATTTCTCCAGCATCAGGTTTTCGCCCCAATGATTGAGTAAGTTTTTTTTCATTATCTCTTGTGAAATAAATCGCGCCGATTATATGTTTATCAACATCCAGCCTGCCATCATCACCGGGCTTTGATTCTAATTCCGGATATTTGCTTACCAAAGCATCCCATGTGCCTTTTGTAAACTGGAAAAGGCCAAGCGCGCTGCTTTTAGGATTTGGCTTAGCAGGATCTGCCGCGCTTTCATTAAGCATTATGTTTTTAAGTACATCAATACCTTCAGGGCTAACATTTTTTTGCTTCCCTATATCAATAAGCATTTGTGAATGCTTATTTATGTTTGCGACTTGCCTTGCTGATTGTTTCATACTCAAAGATTATCACAACGAACCCATTGAGAATATGATAATTCTGTTACATTTATGTGAAAACAATTGGCGGTTCCCGAATATGGCCAGAAAGCGAATAAGTTATTGATTTATTTGGATTCTGTTGCGGTGTCGTTATTTGTCAGGAAGTTGGCGCGGGTATAATAACGCAGCGTATCATCAAAAACCGTGCGTAAATCGCTGCTGCTGGTAGCTGTTGTAAGGCTGGTAAAGAAACTTCCGCTATAGATGCCAGCCACTGCTGCATTGGTGCAATGGCAGTTTACAAGCTCATGAGCATTGGTTGAGCCAGCGTTTTTGATAGTTCCGGAAAGCTGGAAAGAGCCGTGGCCATTCTGGCCATGGCTGAAAACCACAGCTATTCCATTGCTTATTATTGCATTGCCACCATCATCGGAAACTGTAATTCCACCTGTGGTGCTTACTAGCGGGTAAGTAGTAAATGCATTTGCTGCAGTAAATCTTTTGTCTACAGCATAGCTGAATTTCCCGCCCCATGGGTCTATACCATATTCATCAGGCAGGCCAAGGGCCCGGACAGGAACAACACCTCCTGCAATATTACCGAGATAAAAATTCACTGTAGGCGGTGTTGTATTTGCTGTTCTGTTTCCGTTGCCATCATAAGTTGCGCCATTGCTGCAGGTTCCGCCGCCGGCAGTGCCGCCTGGTAAACCGAAATTTGCAACTGATAAAGCATATGTCCCATCCGCAGGGCAGGGAAGATAATTATTTTTTTTAACGTAAGCGCCTATTGCTTTCTCGATAGCATCCATTTTTATTTTTAATTCTGTTTGCTTGGCAAGGCGTGTTTCCTGGGTAATGGCTGACATTATGCCCCCAATCATCAAACCAAAAATAAGTAAAACAACGGAAATCTCGATAAGCGAAAATCCGTGATTTTTATTCGGCTGTCTTTTGCTTTTTATTGCCATAATATCAATTATAACTGCTCGTTATTAATAAGTTATTAATTGTATTATTATCGGCTTATCCCTTGCCCTTTAACGGCAAATATATTAGGTTCTGTGACATTCAAACCCTAACTTGCTGCAAATGCCAGTTTTCTGCGCTTCCGTTGCTCACGTACTCTAACGTACGCTCCGCTACGGTTCTCGTAAACCGGCATTTTCGCTAAGTTATCTTTTTGAATGTCACAGAACCTAGGTATGAATGAAAGTATTTAACATAAATAATTCATTATGGCCACAAGCACTGCAACCCCAATAGTAAATAAGCTTTTCGCTACTCGCGAGGAGTTTCAGGCGGCATTGCAGAATAATTATTTTTACCTCGAACTGATGCTGGTGATTATTGCAGTCATGCTTGCGCATCTTCTTGCGTATGCTGTGCGCTACCGTACTAAAATATATTTACAGTCCAATCCCCTCCAGAAGATTGATAAGGAGTTTGTTACCAAGCCCCTGAAGCTGCTTAGCCCGTTCTTGTCAATTGTGTTTCTGAACCTGGCTAAGCCGATGGCGATAGAGTATAGCAAAAATAGCGAGCTTACTGATGCCGCGCTTGAGATGTTTAGTTTTTATATTGTGGCTAAAATGGTTATGCTTATTGTGCGCTCCCGTTTTATAGCCTGGTTTATCGCGTTGGTTATAATGATTATCGCCGTATTAAATGTCAGCGGTTTCATGAATATAACCACTGCTTACCTGAAATCCGTATCTTTTGAGCTTGGCAACTTTAAGGTAAGCATGCTCAACCTCATAAACGGCATAATAATCCTTGTTGTTGTTCTGTGGATAGCTGGTCTGCTTTCCCGCACCCTTGAGAGCTACCTGCGCCGCAGCTCTGCGCTTAGCTATAACGCCCGCGAACTGACTGTAAAATTCTTCAAGATATTTATTTATTTTATGGCCCTGTTAATCGGGCTTTCTGTAATGGGAGTTGATCTTACGGCCTTTGCAGTATTTGGTGGTGCACTTGGTGTTGGTATCGGTCTTGGCTTGCAGAAAGTAACCGCGAATTTCGTAAGCGGTATCACCTTGCTTCTGGAAAAATCCATACGCATTGGCGACCTTATAGAAATTGCTGGCAGCTCAGGCCATATAAGGGAGATGAATATACGTTATGTACTGGTGGAAACATCGGATGGGCGCGAACTTCTAATACCAAATGAAGAGCTGACTTCTTCCCGTGTGACTAATTGGTCGCACAGTAATGAGCAGGCTCGCGTCGAAATAAAATTAACTTTGGAATTTGATACTGATGCAAAAGTAGCAATTAATCATATGCTAAACGCCGCAAAGGCTCATCCGCGCTGTATAAAAAATCCGGCCCCTACCTGCTGGTTAAGAGAATTCAGCGAAATAGGCATGGTATTCATGCTGACATTCTGGATCGCAGATGTCCATGAAGGGCGTAATACTCCGCAAAGCGATGTTATGCTTACTATTTTGGATGTATTCCGCCGTGAAAATATTAAATTCGCAATTAATAAATAAATTAACAAACAAAAGGCCAGCTTATGACTCAATTCCCTAAAAAAACAATTTCAGATTGGCAGAAGCTGGCGCAAAAGGATTTAGGAATTGATAAATCGGGAAATGCCGTCCCGCTGGATAACCTTACCTGGGATTCTCCGGAAGGAATCAGCATAAAACCTCTATACACAGAGGCTGATCTTGAAGGACTGGAATATGTAGATACTCTGCCTGGGGTTGTGCCATACGTGCGTGGCCCACGCGCAACCATGTATAGCGTTCGCCCATGGACAGTGCGGCAATATGCCGGATTTTCCACTGCCGAGGAATCGAATGCATTTTACCGCCGCAACCTTGCAGGTGGGCAGAAAGGCTTGTCTGTAGCCTTCGATCTGGCAACGCACAGGGGATATGATTCTGACCATCCGCGTGTGGTTGGTGATGTAGGTAAAGCCGGTGTTGCCATTGATTCGGTGGAGGATATGAAGATCCTGTTCGATTCAATCCCGCTTGGCGAAATGAGCGTGTCTATGACCATGAACGGCGCAGTGCTGCCGATTCTGGCCAGCTATATCGTAGCCGGGCTGGAGCAGGGGGTTAAGCTGTCCGATCTGCAAGGTACAATCCAAAATGATATTCTTAAAGAATTCATGGTGCGCAACACTTATATTTATCCGCCGGAACCATCCATGCGGATTGTAGCTGACATTATAGAATATACCGCCAGAAATATGCCGAAATTCAACTCCATTTCCATATCCGGTTATCACATGCATGAAGCAGGGGCAACGGCGGTTCAGGAGCTGGCTTATACCATTGCAGATGGCGAGGAATATGTAAAAGCCGCGCTTGGGAAGGGCCTGAATGTTGATGATTTTGCCCCGCGCCTTTCCTTCTTTTTTGCAATAGGCATGAATTTCTTTATGGAGATTGCAAAGCTTAGGGCGGCGCGGTTGCTCTGGGCAAAAACCATGGCCAAATACAGTCCTAAAAATCCTGTATCATCGGCATTGCGCACCCATTGCCAGACCTCCGGCGTATCCCTTACCGAAAAAGACCCTTATAACAATGTTATACGTACAACTATAGAGGCCATGGCTTCGGTTCTGGGTGGCACACAATCTTTGCATACCAATGCGCTTGATGAAGCTATCGCGCTGCCAACTGATTTTTCGGCGCGTATCGCCCGCAACACCCAGCTAATCATCCAGCATGAAACCGCAATAACTAAAGTGGTGGACCCGCTGGGCGGCAGTTATTATATAGAATCGCTGACCGCAAGCCTGGTTAAGCATGCCGAGGAATTAATCGCTGAAGCTAATGCTGCCGGAGGTATGACGAAGGCAATAGAAGCAGGAATACCAAAACAGAAAATCGAGGAATCGGCGGCACGTAAACAGGCGCGTATTGACAGGGTGGAGGAAGTGATAGTTGGCGTTAATAAATACCAGCTAAAAAAAGAAGACCCGATTGATATTTTGGATGTTGATAATGCCAAAGTCCGTGATTCGCAGATAGAACGGCTTAAGAAAATCCGTGCCAGCCGCGATAACGCGCTGTGCGAAAAAACATTGGCAGAGCTCACAAAGGCAGCAGAAACAAAAAGCGGAAACCTGCTGGAGCTGGCAGTGGAAGCGGCTAAGGCAAGGGCAACGGTTGGCGAGATTTCCTCTGCGCTGGAAAAGGTTTATGGCCGGTATAACGCGAGTATTCGCACAATTTCAGGAGTATATGGCGCCGTGTATGATGCAGATGACAGCTTAAAACCAATCCGTGATAAAGTAACTGAGTTTGCCAAAGGCGAGGGGCGCAGGCCGCGTATTCTGGTTGCTAAAATGGGGCAGGACGGGCATGACCGTGGCGCTAAAGTTATCGCAACTGCCTTTGCCGATATGGGGTTTGATGTGGATGTCGGATCGCTTTTCGCAACCCCGGAGGAAGTGGCAAGGCAGGCGGTGGAGAATGACGTTCATATAGTAGGCGTGTCCTCCCATGCTGCCGGGCATAAAACCCTGGTTCCGCAACTGATTTCTGCCCTCAAAGCAGCGGGTAGGAGCGATATAGTGGTGGTTTGCGGTGGCGTAATCCCCGCGCAGGATTATGAAACACTGGAAAAATCAGGCGTTGCTGCCATCTTCGGCCCCGGAACCAATATCCCGCTGGCTGCTGAGAAGGTGCTGGGATTGTTGAAAAAAACGTCATGATATTAAAACCCTTGAAATATTAATAAAAACATGTATTGTAACAAAATTAAAGGTGGGCCGGTTGCCCGCCTTTTTTGTTGGGATTTTACTCGATGATTCGATTAATAGATAAATAGATTAATATTATTAATCAATTCATCCATTTATCAATTCATCATAAAGGTTGCTATGGATATTATTTCGCGCATTACTGAAATTATAGAGCCATCGCTTGAGGCAATGGGCTATAATATCGTGCAGGTGAAATTGTCTGATGGCGCGAAACGTAAGACATTAAGCGTCATGGCCGAGCGCAGGGACGGCGTAATGATGGGGTTTGACGATTGCACGGAGATAACTAACACGGTTTCCGCGCTTTTAGATGTGGATGAGCCTATCTCAGGAGCGTATAACCTTGAGGTCTGCTCGCCGGGAATAGACCGTCCGCTTACCAAACGTGAGGATTATAAGCGTTTCGCAGGCTGTGAAATAAAGGCGGAAACCATAATCCCGGTGGGTGGGCGCAAGCGCTTTCGCGGCGTGCTGCAAGGGATTGAAGGAGATAAAATATCGCTGGTTGTGGATGGGGTGGAGGTGGAATTGCCATATACCCATATGCGCACAGCAAAACTGGTTATGACCGAGGAATTGGTCGCAAAAGATCTGAAGAAACAAAAAACGAAAGGATAATACGATGAGTGCCACCCAGCCGATTTACGGAAGCAGCGAATTATTGCAGATTGCAGATGCAGTTGCGCGTGAAAAAGGTTTGCCGAAAGAAGCGGTAATTGAAGCTATGGAGCAGGCTGTACAGGTTGCTGGCCGCCGTAAATATGGGCATGAGCATAATATCCGCGCGGAAATTGATAAAAAATCCGGCGAAATCAAGTTGTATCGTGTGCGCACTGTTGTTGAAACTGTTGAGAACGAAACCACCGAATTGACTTTGGCACAGGCTAAAAAGATCAATAAGGAACTGGCCATTGGTGATGAAGTTAAAGATATACTTCCGCCGATTGATTTTGGCCGCGTTGCTGCCCAGACAGCTAAACAGGTTGTGCTTCAGAAAGTGCGCGATGCTGAGCGCGATAAGCAGTTTAACGAGTTCAAGGATAAAGTCGGTGAAATTATCAGCGGCGTTGTAAAGCGTGTTGAATATGGCAATGTTGTGGTTGATTTTGGTCGCACCGAAGCCATGATCCGCCGTGACGACCTGATACCAAGGGAGCTGTTCCGCACCGGCGACCGCATCCGTGCTTATATTGCCGATGTACGCCGTGAAAAAACCGGGCCGCAGATTTTCCTGTCGCGTACCCATCCCGATTTTCTTGCCAGTCTGTTTGCGCAGGAAGTCCCTGAAATTTATGACGGCATCATCACCATTAAAGCGGTGGCTCGTGACCCTGGTTCACGCGCAAAAATAGCGGTTATCTCGCGCGATGCCAGCGTTAACCCGGTTCTTTCCTGCGTTGGTGTCCGTGGTTCACGCGTGCAGGCAGTGGTTGGTGAGTTGCAGGGCGAAAAAATTGACATTATAGAATGGTCGCCGGATCCTGCGACTTTTGTGGTGAATGCGCTTTCATCAGCGGAAGTTACCAAGGTTGTTATCGACGAAAATAAATCTCGCATCGAGGTGGTAGTGCCTGACGACCAGCTTTCTCTGGCTATTGGCCGCCGTGGGCAGAATGTGCGCCTTGCTTCACAACTGGTTGGCTGGAGCATAGATATTCTTACTGAAGCGGTTGAATCCGAGCGCCGCGCTGAAGAATTTAACAACCTGTCGCAGCTTTTTGTTGAGGCGTTGGATGTTGAGGAGGTTATTGCCCATCTTCTTGTTACCGAAGGCTTTACCTCTATTGAGGAAGTTGCTTTCATACCGGTTGGAGATCTTGCAACCATTGAAGGCTTTGATGATAATGTCGCTGAAGAACTGCATAACCGCGCGCAGAACTGGCTTAAAACCCAGCAGCATAACCGCGAAGTCAAGCTTAAGGAAATGGGCATTGAAGCATCGCTTCTTGACTTTGTTAATAACCATCCGCTGCTTAAACCGGAATGGCTGGAGCATTTTGGCGCGAACAAGGTTCTGACGCTTGATGACCTGGCTGATTTGTCAACTGCGGAATTGCAGGATATACTGCCAAATGGCGCGTTAAACTCAGAAGATGCCGGAAGCCTGATTATGGCTGCCCGCGCTTCATGGGAATAAATAAAAGTTGCCGGTTTCCGGACTAGTTGCTGGTAAATTAAAAATTTGGGTATTTTTAATTTTATTATCAGGTTACTATTCTGGAAATTGGTAGCTATATACTAAATAACCAGAAACAAATAACTAGTAACTAAACTTATGACCGACAGTAACGATAACGCAAAAAAAGATACTCTCAAAGTCGCAAATCCTGGACGTTTGCAGCTTACCAAAACGGTTGAAAGCGGCAAGGTAAAGCAGAATTTTACCCATGGCCGTTCAAAATCGGTTACGGTTGAGGTTCGTAAAACCAGAACCTTTGCGCAAGGGTCAACTGGCGGGGGCATGGTAGAGGTAAAGCAGAATATTGCCAATTCCGCCGTTGCGCAGAATGTGCCTGCTGGGGTTGATGATGAATCAATGCGCCATCTTACTAATGAAGAGCGCCAGAGCCGCTTAAAAGCCCTTAAACTAGCCGAAGAGCAAATGAAGCTGGAAGCAGAACTTGCAGCCAAGCGTCTGGAAGAAGAAAAACGCCAGCGTGCTTTAAAAGGCGATGCGCCAACTGTTGAGCCTAAAAAAGAAGTTAAAGTTGAAAAAGTTATAGCCTCACCTTCAGGGATCGTAACCCCGATAAAACAGGAACCTGTGGTAAATGAAGCCAAGCTCCAGGCTGGCCAGTCAGCTTCCGCTAAATCAACTAAAGCGTCACATCATGTATCACCTGCCGAAGAAGTTGAACAAAAAGAAAAAGGCGGAAAGCTCAAATTGCGCGGCGGTGAAGATCGCCGTTCATCGGGAAAAATTACCATAAACCAGGCATTATCAAGTATTGAAGACCAGCGCATGCGTTCCATGGCTTCGATCCGCCGCGCCCGTGAAAAAGCCATTAAGAAAGCTATGGGTGGCGCTGCTGAAACCGAAAAAGTAATACGCGATGTGGTTATCCCGGAAACCATAAGCGTTGGCGAGCTGGCGAACCGCATGGCTGAGCGCACAGTTGACGTCATAAAAACACTTATGAAACTTGGCATCATGGCAACGGCTACCCAATCGGTGGATGCTGATACGGCGGAACTTGTGGTAAGCGAATTTGGCCACAAATTCAAACGCGTTACTGAAGGCGATGTTGAAAATATCCTCAAAGACGATGACGGCGAAGACAAGGGAAATTTATTGCCTCGCCCACCTATCGTTACGATCATGGGGCATGTTGATCACGGTAAAACATCGTTGCTAGATGCCCTGCGCCGCACTGATGTTGCGGCAAAGGAGGCTGGCGGCATAACGCAGCATATAGGAGCTTACCAGGTTGAAGTTGAAGGCGGCCAGAAAGTTACATTCCTTGATACTCCCGGCCACGAGGCATTTACAGCAATGCGCGCGCGCGGTGCAAAGATAACCGATATAGTGGTGCTGGTTGTAGCTGCTGATGACGGCATTATGGAACAGACCAAGGAGGCTATAAGCCATGCGAAAGCAGCAGGTGTTCCGATTGTAGTTGCGGTCAATAAAATTGATAAGCCAGGAGCTGATTCAAGCCGGGTTAAACAGGAGCTTATGCAGTATGATCTTGTTCCTGAAGAATTTGGTGGCGATACGATGGTAGTGGATGTTTCTGCAAAAACCGGGAAGAACTTAGATAAACTGGTTGAAACTTTATTGCTTCAGGCAGAGGTTCTGGAATTAAAGGCTAATCCAAACCGCGCCGCTGCTGGCGTTGTGGTTGAAGCAAAACTGGATCAGGGCAAAGGCGTGGTCACTACTATCCTTGTGCAGAAGGGGACGCTCAGGGTTGGTGATATTGTTGTTGCTGGCGCGGCTTATGGTAAAGTCCGCACACTGGTTGATGACAAAGGCAATAACCTGAAGGAGGCTATTCCCGGGATGCCGGTTGTTATACTGGGATTGAGCCTTGCGCCGGAAGCCGGAGATACCTTCTCGGTTGTTGAAAATGAGAAAACCGCGCGTGATATTGCCGAATATCGTGAGCGCCGCATCCGTGAGAAAAACGTGGTTCTTTCCACGCGCTCGCTGGAAAATTTATTTGGCGAAGCAGCAGGAACCAACGCTAAGGAATTGCCGGTTATAATAAAAGCTGATGTTCAGGGTTCTGTTGAAGCTATTGCTGGCTCCATTGCTAAATATTCCGGTGATGAAGTTATGGTTCGTATTTTGTATAGCGGCGTTGGCGGTATTTCCGAATCCGACATTACCCTTGCCAAGGCAACAGGCGCCATGATTATTGCCTTTAACGTGCGTGCCGCGCCGAAAGCCAAGGAACTGGCCGCGCGTGAAAAAATAAACATCCGCTATTATTCGATTATTTATAACGTTGTTGATGATGTTAAGGCAGCTCTTTCCGGGATGCTTTCTCCAAGCCTGCGCGAAAATTTCCTTGGCTATGCGCAGATACGGGAAGTTTTCAATATCAGCAAAGCTGGTAAAATCGCTGGTTGCATGGTAACTGATGGTCTTATCAAGCGCGGCGCGAAAGTCCGCCTGTTGCGTGATAACGTGGTTATCCATGAAGGAACACTTAAAACTTTAAAACGCTTCAAGGATGAAGTTAAAGAAGTTAAAAGCGGGCTTGAATGTGGTATGGCCTTTGAAAATTACGAAGACATCCGCGTAGGTGACCAGATAGAAGCCTTTGAAGTTGAGGAAACCGCTCGCACGGTTTAGGTAAGATGGCTAAGCTTCATAATCTTTTTTCTGATAAAAAATCCGGCGGTGGGCAGCGCAATCTTCGCGTTGGCGAGGAAATCCGCCATGCGCTTGCCGATATATTCATGCGAGGGGAAGTTCATTCCATGGATTTGCTCGGCGCTTCGATAACCGTTTCGGAAGTTCGCTTAAGCCCGGATTTAAAAAATGCAACCGCTTATGTAATGCCGCTTGCTGGTGAAAAAAAAGAAGAGCTGATAAATGCGCTTAAAATATCCTCGCCGGAGCTTCGCCATCTGGTTTCCAAACGCGTAAAGCTTCGCCATGTTCCTAAGTTATTTTTTGCGCTTGATGATTCCTATGATGAGGCCGAGCGTATAAATAATCTCCTGAAAAAGCCAGATGTAGCGCGGGATATTGATAAAGCAAATATAGACAAAATATAGTGACATGATTAGTAATTTATTTATAGTATTTTTCATCTCCATAATTGTTTTAATACTTTTTTCGCCTCTTATTGGATTATTAATAATAGTCCGCCTAAGAAAAAAACGTGAAAAAAAATTGGCTAAGGAAATTCCTGTTATAAATTATGGTAGGTTTGCAAATAACTTTTCTTTCAAAGATGCTAAGGCTACTCGTTATTTATTGATAACATTAGTCTCCATATATATTCTTGAATTAATTTTCGCTGTTGTGCCTTCAGAAAATATATTCACTTTAAATATCCCTTCTTTGTTTATATTCGGCGGTCTTAACAAGGAGATCATTTTAGAACGCAATGAATGGTATCGTTTTTTTACGGCCCCATTACTACATGCCAATTTCATGCATATATTTTTAAACAGTATTGTATTATTTTTTGGAGGAATAATTCTTGAAGAAATAGTCGGATCATTATGGTTATTGGCGATTTTCTTTAGTGGTGCTTTTGGTGGTTCATTGCTATCATTTGATATGGGAAGCGGTGGGAGATTATCAGTAGGGGCTTCAGGGGCCGTTATGGCAATTCTTGCTTGCGCCATGATAGTTGCCATAAAATTGCCGGATAAAAATAAGTGTACTAGTATACAATGTGGAATGTTTAGGATATTAATACCTGCATTAGTTCCACAAATTGGTTCAAGAGTCGATTATTTAGGACACTTTGGAGGCGCAATTGCTGGTACAATAATTGGGCTAATTTTGTATATAGCATGGTCAGAAAACTTGCAAAAAGTATATTCTTTTTTAAATCCAATAGCTAAATTAATAGTTGTTTCAGGGGTAATAATATCAGTTACGAGTTTTGGGATTGTTGCTTTTGATTACAAGGAAAATTCTTATGAAGTAAAAAATGAAATCTTAAAAAAATCTTCTCCATGAACGGCTGGATAATACTTGATAAGCCGACTGGCATCAGTTCTGCCCATGCTGTGGCAAAGGTTAAGCGCTTATTGCGTCCAGCTAAAATAGGCCATGCCGGAACGCTGGACCCATTAGCATCCGGTGTTTTGCCGCTTGCCCTTGGCGAAGCCACTAAAACAGTATCATATATGATGGATACCTCAAAATCCTATGCTTTTACTGTTACATGGGGGCAGGAACGCACAACTGATGACAGCGCAGGAGAAATACTGTTTGAATCGCCAAAAAGGCCATCCAGGGAGGGAATTGATGCTATCCTCAATAAATTTACAGGCTGTATCAACCAGGTTCCGCCAGATTATTCGGCCATAAAGCTGGATGGGAAGAGGGCTTATGAGCTTGCGCGAAATGAGCAGGCTGTAGAAATTAAGCCACGCGAAATATTTGTTAAATCGCTGGAAATTCAAAATCATACCCAGGGATATACAGCGTTTCTATGCCATTGCGGCAAAGGAACCTATATACGTTCCCTGGCGCGTGATATGGGGCGGGATCTAGGCAGTTATGGATATATATCCAGCCTCAGGCGTTTAACCGTAGGTAAATTTAATGAAACAAGTGCGATTTCGCTGGAAAACTTAGCTGATATGGTGCATAAGGGCGGAGTTGATTTTTTGCAACCTGTGGAATCCGCGCTGGACGACATCTTGGCGCGGGATATTGATTCCACTCAGGCAATACGCTTGCGGCGTGGCCAAGTCGTTGATATTCCAGATATTAACTCTGGAAACGGAGCCAGTATTACAATTCTGGCCCGTGAAAACGGAAAGGCTGTTGCTATTTGCAGGTGGGAAGCAGGGGTGATAAAACCGGTGCGTGTGTTTAATTTATAATGTAATGAAGGAGTAGCTACGATGTCGAATAAGGCAGTAAAGAACGAAAAACAGGCAACAATAAAACAATTTGCAACCAAAAAAGACGATACTGGATCGCCTGAGGTGCAGGTGGCTTTGCTTACAGCGCGTATAAACCACCTTACCGAGCATTTCGCCGAGCATAAGAACGATCATCATTCCCGCCGTGGTTTGCTGATACTGGTTGGCCGCCGCCGCCGCCTGCTTGATTATGTAAAGAGAAACGATTTTGCGCGTTATGAGGCGCTTATCAAGAAATTAGGAATCAGGAAATAGTTTTCAGCGGCCAGCGGTTAGCGTCAGTAATACTGGCCGTCTATCGCTGGCAATTGACTACTCAAATAATGTAAACAGGAAGAGAGAGATATATAACATGTTTAATGTAACGAAGAAATCAATTGAATGGGGTGGCCGCACGCTTACCCTTGAAACAGGTAAAATCGCCCGTCAGGCTGATGGCGCAGTTCTTGCAACTTATGGAAATACCGTTGTGCTTTGCACTGTAGTTTCTGCTAAAAGCCCTAAGGCTGATGTTGATTTCTTCCCTCTTACCGTGAATTACCAGGAAAAAGCGTTCGCTGCTGGTAAGATTCCCGGTGGATTTTTCAAGCGTGAAGGCCGCCCTACCGAGAAAGAGGTTTTAACATCGCGTCTTATAGACCGCCCTATCCGCCCACTTTTCCCTAATGGTTTTTACAATGAAACCCAGGTTGTATGCACCCTCCTTTCGCATGACCTGCAAAACGATCCGGACATGGTGGCTCTCGTTGGCGCTTCGGCAGCCCTTACCCTTTCTGGCGTTCCTTTCATGGGTCCTGTTGGCGGTTGCCGCGTAGGTTATGTAAATGGCGAATATTTACTCAACCCTACCAATGCAGAACTGCTGGACAGCAAGCTCGACCTGGTTGTTGCCGGAACAGCGCGCTCTGTGTTGATGGTTGAATCCGAGGCGCAGGAACTTTCCGAAGAGGTTATGCTTGGCGCAGTTAATTACGGCCATAAGGAAATGCAGGCTGTTATCAACCTGATTATTGAACTGGCAGAAGCTGCTGCTAAAGAGCCTTGGGACTTCCAGAAACCAAATGATGAAGTTCTTGAGAATCGCGTACGTGCGGCTGCAGAAAATGATTTACGTGCGGCTTATAAAATTATCGGCAAGCAGGAGCGTTCAACCCGTCTTGATGAAATAAAGAAATCCGTTAAGGCTGCTCTTGGAAAAGATGCGATTGAAGATGGTTATGATGATAAAACTATCGGCAACCAGATAAAGAAACTGGAGCAGGATATTGTCCGCACCGGTTATGTACAGAGCCAGAAGCGTATAGACGGACGTGGCCCTTCCGATATACGCCAGATTATAGGCGAAGTTGGTGTCCTTCCGATGACTCATGGCTCCGCGCTTTTCACCCGTGGAGAAACACAGGCTGTTGTGGTTGCGACTCTTGGTACAAGCCAGGATGAGCAGGTTATTGATGCGCTTGAAGGAGAATATCGTGAAATCTTTATGCTGCATTACAACTTCCCGCCATATTCAACCGGCGAAGTTGGCCGTATGGGCAGCCCAGGCCGCCGCGAAATAGGCCATGGCAAGCTGGCATGGCGTGCAATACATCCTATGCTGCCTGCAAAAGAAGAGTTCCCTTACACATTGCGCTGCGTATCGGAAATCACTGAATCTAACGGTTCATCCTCAATGGCTACAGTGTGTGGAAGCTCTTTGGCATTAATGGATGCCGGTGTTCCGCTTAAACGCCCTGTTGCTGGTATAGCTATGGGATTAATAAAAGAAAAATCTGGTTTTATCGTTCTTTCCGATATTCTGGGTGATGAAGATCATCTTGGCGATATGGATTTTAAAGTTGCCGGAACCGAACAGGGGATAACCGCGCTGCAAATGGACATAAAGATAGATGGCATTACCGAAGAGATAATGAAAGTTGCCCTGACCCAGGCTAATGCCGGGCGCAGGCATATTCTCGGTGAAATGGCTAAGGCTCTTTCTGCCCCTCGTGATTCCGTTGGAAGCACCGCCCCGCGCATTACTACTATGAACATACCTAAAGATAAGATACGCGAAGTTATCGGATCTGGCGGTAAGGTCATACGTGAAATATGCGAAGTAACTGGCGCCAAGGTTGATATCGAGGATGATGGAACAGTACGCATAGCTGCCACATCGGAAGAGTCCGGCAAGAAAGCCTATGATTGGATTTATTCAATCGTTGCCGAGCCGGAAGTAGGTCAGATACATAGCGGTAAAGTTGTCCGTATTGTCGATTTCGGCGCATTCGTGAATTTCTTTGGCGCAAAAGATGGCCTGGTGCATATCAGCGAAATGGCCGACCACAGGGTTGCCAAAGTTGAAGATGTGGTTAAAGAAGGCGACATGGTAAAAGTAAAGGTTCTTGATATTGACAATCGCGGGAAGATACGTCTTTCCATGCGTGTCGTGGACCAGCAAACCGGCGAAGATATTTCGGACAGGGTTGCTGTGCGCGAGAAGAAGCCAGCTTAATAATATAAAACTTTAAATAAAAACGCCCCGTATGGTTAAACCTGCGGGGCTTTTTTTCATTATCTTTTGAAACTTACCAATTAAAAAACTTACCAATTAAAAAAGGGAGTCTCAATTGAGACCCCCTATTTTATTAAATTACCTATCCGTAATTAGAGGCGGATTGGGGTAACTTTTTTGCCAGAAAGTGACTTTGCAGCTAAGCTGATGCTAGCTTTTGGCTTGGAAACTTTTGCTGGTTTTTTAGCGGCTGATTTTTTAGCAGCAGGTTTTTTAGCAGCTTTTTTAGCAGCAGGCTTTTTAGCAGCTTTTTTAGCGGCTGGCTTTTTAGCAGCAGCTTTTTTAGCAGCAGGCTTTTTAGCAGCAGCTTTTTTAGCAGCAGGCTTTTTAGCGGCAGCTTTTTTAGCGGCTGGTTTTTTAGTAGCTTTTTTTGCAACAGTCATAATAAACTCCATTTATGTAATTACATAATATCCATTTACACCATGCAAATGAATATGTTTCATTAATACGCGTGAATAATTAATTTTCTCTTAACAGAAAATCTGGATGTGGTTTGATTTCGATTAAGAGAGCATAATCAACTGCCGTAATAAAAATAAACATTACGAATATGGAATAAATTATATTTTATGGAAAACCGCAGATATTCTTTATTTTAACATTCCATATTCGCAACGAATTTGTATAAAAAATATTTTTTCTTATTTTTGATGGAACCATATGTTGCCCAATTATTTGTTCCGACTGTGATATAAAAAACACAATAGCAAAGAGTGAAATGATGCGCTATAGCTCGAATATAATATACAAAGCCAGCTTATGAATCGTCACCACAAAATATTTTTTATATACGCCATATGTTTTTTTGCGGCCATGTTTCTGTCGGCCCATCAGGCTTCCGCGCAGTCGAATTCATACTTTAATATGAGTGAATCAAAGTTTGAAAACCTGTCTTCTTTTCCCAAATGGACTGGTGTGATTTCGCGTTTTGCTGAGCAGCAGGAAATAGATGACAATGATTGCGGAAACATTCGTTACCATCCATGCGCCATAAGGGAATGGAAGGCTATGCTGGAGGAATTAAAAGACCAGTCTTTTGAAGACCAGATTAATGAGGTGAATAATTGGTCTAACAGGCATCCATATATAGTTGACCAGTTGAACTGGGGCATGAATGACTACTGGGAAACTCCATATGAGTTTATGGAGATAAGTGGTGATTGCGAGGATTACGCTATCTCAAAATATTATTCTTTGCGCGCACTTGGGATACCAGATGATAGATTGCGCATTATAATAGTACAGGATTTAAACCTTGGTGGAATCATCCATGCGATTCTGGGCGTGTATGATGATGACGACAAGCTTCTTATTCTCGATAACCAAAGCAAGCATGTAACGCCCGCGCTGAAAATATATCATTACCGGCCTATATATGGCGTAAACGAATCCAACTGGTGGACTTACCACCCACGAATGTAAACCTTGCCTGCGAACTTATTGCGTTGGCATAACAAAGAAAATTTGCTATATATTTTATAAATTTAAGGAGAAATAACATGGTAAAGCTACTTCCTGCATCTGATGATTTCGAAGAAGTTACAAAAATCCAGCGCACGCCTTGGATGTATGGAATAGTGATATTGGTGTTTGGTATAATAATCGGTGGGTTGATATTCATATCCCGTTTTAACGAGAATGATTACCAGCGTGATGTGCAGCTATGGAAAGGGAAGTTGAATCTTATAGCTGAAGGGCGAAAGGTTGATGTAACTCATTTTATATCCGGTAATTTTTCTGAGCTTCGCACCCTGGCCGATAACCCTTCGCTTAAACTATACCTTACCGAATTACAGAATGTTCCTAAAGAAGCAGTTTCAGGAGATGATGGGGAACCAGCGCAAAAATCATACCTGCGGAATCTTTTGGTTTTTACCGCCCAGCGCGCCGGTTTTATGGGAGTAAGCGGAACTGATGCTATACCAGCCAATATCCCTACTGAAAGCAAAAGTGGTTTAATGGTTCTGGGAGCTGACAACCAACTGGTGGTAGGAACGCCAATGGTGAATTCATCGGTAAATATCATTCTGGAAAATGCCAAAAAGCAGGTGGCGGGCTCTGAAGGCCTTATAGATATGCAGAAAGATTCTGATGGCACAATATTTATGGGTTTTTCCGTACCGGTTTATTCAATACAGGGCGATCATAACGCCGAGGGACAAATTGGTAAGATTATAGCTATAAAAATAATAGATGATAACCTGTTTGGTTTATTGAAACAGCCTGGCTCTACTGAAAAAACCCTGGAGTCAATACTTGTGCGCCCCACAGGCCCTGCAAAAGAAAAGATGGAATATATATCCCCATTGCTAGATGGCAGCGCCCCGCTTGGCAAACAGTTTGACATAAACCAGCCAGACAGCGCTGAAGCTTTTATAAACCGCGATACAAATAATTTTTCCTCGGAATTAAAAGATTACAGAGGACAGCAGGTGCTTGCCACTTCTCGTGATATAAGCGGAACAAACTGGAAATTAATTACCAAGGTTGATACCTCTGAGGCCTTTGCCGAAAGTGGTGCGCGCCGGGCCGGGCTGGTTACTACATTTACACTGGTGATTGCTGTAATCGTGCTGATTATTATTGCCATGTGGTGGTATTCATATTCCCGTCATGCGCTTATGGCATCTAGCTATTTTAAACTGGCTGCGACAAAGGCTAGAGCGCAGGAAAACCTGTTGCGACTCGTCACCGATTACCAGCCTGAATCCATATATATAGTTGATTCCGAGCAGACTTATTGGTTCGCAAACCAGAAGGTTTCTGAAACGGCTGGTATGAACCCAACCAGCGTAATAGGTAAAAATATTGCCGATATACAGGGAACAGCTAATGCGCAGCGTATAGGCGAGCAATGCCAGCTTGTGCTTGATAGTGGCAAACCTTCATATAACATTCATCATGAGAATGAAGGGGAGGAAGAAAAAATTATACGCTCCGGCTATATTCCTCTGCAGGAAATACCAGTTTCATCGCTTCCTCCTCAAACACCTGGGGTTTTAGTGGTTGAACAGGATATTAGCGAAGTTTATCATGAACGCGAACGCAGGCTTTCTACCCAGAAACAACTAGTGGAAACTTTGGTTCACCTTGTTGATAAGCGTGACCCGTTTGCTGCAAACCACTCGCTGCTTGTATCGCAGATTGCCAACCAGATAGCATCAGATATGGAGCTGGACAGCGTAACGGTTGAAACCACCAGGACTGCCGCCAGCCTGATGAATATAGGTAAAATAGTAGTTCCTACGGAACTCCTGACTAAAACAGAGCAGTTAAGCGATGAAGAAAAAACTATTATAAGAAATTCAATGGATGCGGCGGCGGAGCTATTAAGCAAAGTTTCTTTTGATGGCCCGGTTTCAGAAACTCTTAAAGAATGGCAGGAAAGATGGAACGGTTCCGGGCCTTTAGGCTTGAAAGGCGATAATATCCTTATTACGGCCCGTATCATAGCAGTTGCCAATGCATTTATAGGCATGATAAGCCCACGCTCATGGCGTAATGCCATGTCTATTGAAGCTGCCAATAAATTCCTCCTGGATAATTCTGGTAGTTATTTTGACCAGCGGGTTGTGGTTGCCCTTATCCACTATGTAGATAACCAGAGTGGCCGCGATTGGATAAAGAATATTATAAAAAACTACAGGAATGTTGCTTAGCTTTGTATCCCCTTTTTTCATTTAACATTTTGTTTGTTTAGCGTGTGTGGCTGGGAATTTTCGCATAGTCTGGACTTATTTTAACAACAGTTTTATCAGCTTTCGCTAATAAAATAGCGGGTTTGT
>JBDHUC010000028.1:0-26584 GCA_039808985.1 Alphaproteobacteria bacterium
TCAATAAACTCAAGCAATTTCGCCGAATCGCAACCCAATACGATAAAACCGCTCTCAGCTTCTTCGCCTTCCTCATCATTGCCGCAATCTGCTTATGGATAAAATGAATGTCCACACGGCCTAAGCAAAACGCTTTATAACGATATTACACAGGCACGGCATTGGTTAAAGCGGCTTATATGGCAAATACGCCTACTACCGACCCAAAACGGATACTTAAATGCGGAACTGCGGCATAATACGGAAGGTGTTGTTAGCCTAGCTTTGGGTGACCCATTTAAAGCCAGAATGGTTGCGGGGGCCAGATTTGAACTGACGACCTTTAGGTTATGAGCCTAACGAGCTACCGGGCTGCTCCACCCCGCGTTACCAATAATAACGGGCTGACAAAGCCCGGAGCTCCTTTTGTTTTCTCCGTCTTGTACCAAGACGGTGGCGGGCTGCTCCACCCCGCGTTACCATAAAACAAATGCAGAGATGGATAAACTCTGGCTTTATAATAACAAATCAACGGAATAAGGTAATTAATGGAATAAGGCAATCAATAAATTCATTGATTCTCACCAAAAATGAGTGGGAATTATATACTGATTTTTTACTTATACAAGCATTTGTTTAATATTTTTCCCTATTATCTCATGTTGAACCCATGAAAAACCTATGATTGACGTATCGGACTTTTCTATTATAAAGGTAGCCTCTCGTTAAGAATTTACAGGAAGTAAATACATAAGATTATGCTACAAAAACAGTAAAAGGATATAAGCATGGCATCACCAAAACAGCCGTTTTCGGCCCCCGCGCCTACTGGATCTATCATTTCTCATTTATGGTTCAGGGTTTTACTTGGTCTTTTGCTGGGAATAGCTTTTGGAATGGCGATGGGTAAGATAGGGCCAAACAGCCCTCTGGGAACCGATGGGAAAACGATTTTAACAGAATATATAAAACCAATCGGCACTGTTTTTATCAACATGATAAAAATGGTTGTGGTCCCGCTTATATTCTTTTCCCTTATTAACGGCATAACCAGCATGACTAACGCCGAATCGTTCAAGCGCGTTGGCCTTAAATCTGTTGCAGCATTTTTAATGACTGGTGCCATTGCGGTATGCATAGGGCTTGCATTTGGTACGATTTTCCAGCCAGGGGTTGGTGTAAACCTTACCTCGCTTGAATCGCATGTTACTGCGGCAAAGGCAAGCGCTCCCCCGGCAAAAACAAGCCTTATACAGATATTTGTTGATATAGTACCTACCAATATTTTCAAGGCAATGGCAGATGATAATATATTACAGGTAGTTGTATTTGCTATTTTTACCGCCGTTATACTTAACAAGCTTGGCCATAAGGTCCAAAACCTGATTGATATTTGCAAATCAGCGGCACATGTTGTTTTCAAGATGATTGAAACCGTAATCCAGTTTTCCCCATACGGCGTATTTGCGCTTACCTCATGGGTTGTAGGCACTCAGGGAATTGAAATATTGCTGGCGCTATTAAAGCTGGTTTGCACTGTTCTGGGCGCACTTTTTACCCAATATCTTCTATTTGGGCTTATGGTTATTATTTTTGCGCGCATGTCGCCAATCCCTTTTTACCGTAAAATGGCAGAGCCACAATTGCTTGCTTTTTCCACGAGCAGCAGCAAGGCAACACTTTCAACAGCCATGCGCGTAGTGAATGAAAAAATTGGCGTATCACAAAGCAGCACTTCTTTTGTACTCCCGCTTGGCGCTTCCATAAACATGGACGGCACCGCTATTTACCTGGGTATTACCGCCCTCTTCTTCTCTCAGTCCTATAATATACCGCTGGACTTCCATCATTATCTAATACTGGTACTTACTGCAACGCTTGGCTCGATCGGTGCCGCTGGAATTCCAGGCGGCTCGCTTATCATGATGGGTATGGTGTTTACATCCGTAGGATTGCCGCTGGAAGGGATTGCCATAATAGCTGGCGTTGACCGTATACTTGATATGGTGCGCACCACCGTCAATATTACCGGTGATTCGCTTATCACCATGCTGGTTGACAAATCAGAAGGCACTATGAACCTGGACACTTACCATAATATGGACGCCTGACGGCCATCAGGGAACCAGGTCCTGCCCCAGCAATAATTTGGAAGTGGAATTACCATCTTCCTGTTTCTGCGATTCAATATAGCGGTAAACCTGCAAATTTTCCAGCACGCGCTGCACATAATTTCTGGTTTCGCTGAAAGGTATGTTTTCTATCCAGTCAACAGCACTTTCAATATTGCCTTCAGGCCTTCCAAATTTCTGCACCCATTTATATACATTCCCTGGTCCGCCATTATAAGCGGCGATTCCCATAATTACCGAGCCATCATAATTATCAATCAGCTTTTGCAGGTAAATGCTGCCTAGCTGCATATTATATTCAGGGTCATACAGCTTCTGCGCATCATACCCAATGTCGTTTTTACGGGCGACCTCACGCGCGGTCGATGGAAGCAACTGCATCATACCCAACGCGCCGGAAGGACTTTTTGCCATATTGTCAAACTCGCTTTCCTGCCTGGTTATCGCAAGAGCCAGATTTCTTGGCAGTAATATATTCTCAGGCGTAGAAGGAGTTGGATAGCCGGTATCTATCAATGCTATATTAGCCTGCATGGCTTTTTTTGCGGCTTTAACGCTCAGTGAAACTCTCCCTGCCTTCACCCCAAGCTCGCTTGCCAAAAGTGTTTCGCTATCGCTATCTGAATCAGCAACCAGATTATTTATCAGCTTTCCTGCCAGAGCAAAATCGCCAAATAATATGCATAAATTAGCTGCGCGTACTGTACTGCGAGAATTAAACTCTTCACGGATATTAGAATCAATTGCCGGAGGAGAAGGAATTTTTAGCGGCGCCGTCCCATTATTTATAAGCGCTGCCAACTGGCCATAAAAAGTGGTTGGATAGGATATTGCTTTATTAAACCAGTTTTTTGCCTCCTGTACATCCCCTGACTGCTGCGCTGCCTTTGCCGCCCAGTAAGCCGCCCGCGACTTGCTGACCGGGTATTTTACGCTGGAGAACATTCTGGTAAATACCTGGTAGGCTTCCTTGGGCTGGTTTTTATATTTAAGCAACAGGCGTCCTTTAAGCCAGTTAGCATCAGCCGCGGTTTGCCCCTCTTCCTGCGCATTATTTTCAAGCAGTCGCGAAGCAAGGGATATATTGCCATCTATTAAAGCCTCGCGTATTTTTGACTCTCTATATTTCCACCATTTTTCCGGATAGGGAATTTTTTTAGGGGTAGATAATAAAAGGCTATTTATAACAGAATCGCTGCCATTATGCCGGAACTGATAAGCTATTAAATCATACACGAGGCCTACATCTTTTTTTAGGGAAGAAGGAACCTGGGACACAAGCTTAAGTGCATTTTTTTTGTCATCCTGCAAAGCAATACGGGCTTTATATAATTTCTTATGGCCATCATCAAATTTTATGAATATACGCTGCGCGGAATTTTCTTTTCCCTCCCATAAAAGCCGGTCAGCACGGGCTATATCATCTTCCCTGCGGATTATATTGTAATAAATAGCAATAATAGCAAGTTCCTGCGATTCGCTGAAATCCCCTTCCCGCCATGCGGAGCGAACCAGGAATTCTATTTTTTCATCATTTTTTTTCCCATTTTTATTTAATGCTGTAGCAAGGGCAATTTTCCCAACCCCAGTAATCGGGGTTTCGCTTCCAAACCATTTTATAATTTCATCGGCTTCAATATTACTGTCAGGCAAGGAAAGCTCGGCGCGTATCTTAAGTTTTTTCTGCTCCGGCCAATCGGGATGGGCAATAATAAACTGGCTTATTTCAGAGAAGCTGGCCCCTGAATCAGGATCAAGCATATACTGCCATTTAACCAGGGTTTGCAGAGCTTTTTCATTGCTATTATTTGCCTGCACCAATGCCTCTGCCCATTGTTTGTCATCAATGGCCGAAAAGGCCCGTTTTGCCGCATCGGTTTCTTCCTGGGTCATGGCCATAACCGGTATGGATAAAGTTATGGAAACAAGGCAAATAAACAGGCAAAAGATTGATAATCTTAAGAATTTTAACATATTATATTGAATCTTACTGAGAAGTTCGTTGATTTTTGAGCATTATTGGCGTTATGCTTGGCTAATATATTTCTAAGCCAAACAAAAGCAAATGTACACACCTGACATAGTGAACCTGCGCTATTTTTACTCGACCGCATTTGGTGAATCGGTGCGTGGGCTTATTGCAGATGCTATAATCAGGATGTGGCCATCAGCTACTGGCGATGCTATGTTAGGCATTGGTTACGCTACTCCTTACCTGACGCCTTATATTGGGCAATCAACGCCCCTGGTCGCCTGTATGCCAGCGCAGCAAGGAGCTGCTTACTGGCCGCATGATGGCGACAATCTTGTAGTTATAGCGCATGATAGTGAGCTGCCATTTGCCGAAAGCAGTATAAACCGTGTTTTGCTGGTGCATAGCATTGAAAATAGCGAACAGCTTTCATGGCTTATACAGGAAATATGGCGGGTCCTGACTCCGAATGGCAAATTACTGGCGGTTGTCCCTAATCGCCGGGGAATGTGGTCGCGCGCGGCTAAAAGCCCGTTTGGTTATGGGAGGCCATTCAGCATAACCCAGCTATGCGACCTGCTTGGCGAGCAGCAATTCACAGTAACCAAAAGGAAATCAGCGCTATTTATGCCGCCTGTGCGCATAAGATTCTGCTGGAAGATAGCTAATAAACTTGAGTCTATCGGCAGGTTTTTCTGTGGTTTCCTTGGCGGTTTTTTTGGCGGGTTCGGTGGAGGAATATTACTGGTTGAAGCAGAAAAACAAATATATTCAGGAATTCGCCAACCTGTTGTTGAAGCCAGAAATTACCGCAGCGCAGTTTCCGGCGCGCGCGCAGTAATGACTATGGATTAGCGGTTTCCCGTTCCACCCAATCAATAAACGGAGAAAAACCACCCTCAACTGGAAGCGCTAAAATACATGGCAGTTCATAGCTATGTAACTCCTTGATCCTGCTTATTGCTTTTTCAGCATTAGACGCACTGGTTTTGGCAAATAAAATAGCTTCGTTTTCTTCCCTGGTCGCGCCTTCCCAATTATATACTGAGGTCGAATTATCCAGCACATTGGCGCAGGCGACAAGCTTCTCGGCAAGCAGCTTATGGGCTACGGAAATCGCTTCTTCCTTGCTGGAAAAGGTGGAGTATAGTAGCCTTGTCATAGTAACCCTTTAAAATAAATAAGGAAATTAATTGCAAATTCCTATATTAATAATAATTAAATATTATAGAATGCTTTAGCTATAACCTAGGAATTATTTGATTTATGACCTTATTTGAAGAAAAATTCAAGTATCCAACAATTGCTACTGATAAATTCGTTCAGGCTGCGAACGCGCATATAGATAAAATGTATGCACAGGGAAAACAGGTTGGCGATTCTTTTTTTCTTGCGGTTTCAGTATTTATTTCGCAGGCCAATATTGAACAGAAGAATGGCGGACCTTTTGGAGCTGTAATAGTAGAATTTGAAGGAGGGTTGGATGCCAATGGCAAGGGGATAGGCAAACCAAAAGTTATAGGTATTGGTGCAAACCATGTCGTTCCTAATAACGACCCTTCCGCACATGCCGAAATGGAAGCCTACCGCGATGCGGCAAAACGCAAGGGAAGTTCTGATTTGAAAAATGCAGTTCTTTATACCTCATGCGAATGCTGCCCGATGTGCCTTGCTGTTGCCAATGGAAGCGGTATATCCAGAATTTCTTATGTTAATACACGCGCCCAAGCCGAAGCAGCAGAATTTTCCGATAAGTTACAATATGAAATGTTTAAATTACCACGCTCACAGCAAATGACCTCCATTGATAATCTTGACGAAGAAAAGCGTAAGGAAATATTGGATAAGATAGGAAAGCACGCAGCGGTAGTGCTGGATAATAACGAAAAAGTATTTTCTTATGGATATGCTGACACCAGTAAAGATCCCACGGGTATTGCATCAATAAATGCTGTAAAAAATGCCGTGAAAAAATATGCTGATATGCAGAAAAAAGAAGGCAGCCAGGAACCCGTTTTTTGCCTGCCTGAAGGCTTTACCATTATAAGCAGGGACATACCACACCCTGCCGGATTAATTACAGCAGATTGGGCAAGGATGCTACGCAAGCGCGATAATACCAATCCCGGCAATCCGGCTCTCGATAGCAAGACACCCGATCCGGTTAAAATTATACATATAACCAATAATTACGAGCAGCTACCTGTAATTAATTCAGCCGGGCAACGTCTAATCCACCAGGATGCGCAAACAACATACAAGCAGCCGGTATTGCCAGATTCAGAGAGGAATGTGCCAACCCAGAAATTTGAGGGCAGGCTTATACCGACTGAAGCGGAAAAAGTATTCAACGCATGGAAACGCGGAACCAGCAGCGGTGAACAGTCCAGGTATTGATTTATTTTTTCCCCCTTTTTATACGCTGCATAACTACAGTGCGTGAATTTAAAATATTCATGATAAAACTCAGCAATAAATAAACTGCCCCGCCAGCGCAAGCAAGCGCTATAAGCGCAGCAAAACGTCCAAATGTCGCGGCATTGCGTTCCATATAAGGCATTAAGTGTGGAGTGATAAGCCATAACGCCAGCGCCATTAATGCACATGAAAAAAGCATTTTTGCAATTTGCGTGAATAATTGTTTTTCTATTACCAGCCATCCCCGCGCCTTTAATGTACGCGCCATGAGCATTACATTCAGCCAACTGGCTATTGATGTCGCAAGCGCCATGCCTACATACTCAAGCGGGAACATAAGGATAACATTGAAGGTAAAATTCACCACGATACAGATAGAGGCAATCTTAAATGGTGTTTTAGTATCATGGTTGGCATAAAATGATGGGGCAAGGATTTTTACCAGGACAAAAGCCGGTAATCCCACAGCAAACGCCATAAGCGTGTGGAAAGTTGCGATTGTATCAGCGCCGGAAAATTCCCCGCGCTCATACATAACGCTGATTATAGGTTCAGCTATAGTAAACAGGGCTACTGCCGCCGGAAGGCTTAAAAACAAACTTAGCTCCATGGCGTGGTTCTGGCTTTTAAAACTTTCCTCGCGCTTGCCTTCGCGTATCTGCCGTGAAAGCATGGGAAGCAGCGCCGTGCCCACCGCAATGCCTATAACTGCAAGTGGCAACTCGCTTATGCGGTCGGCGTAATAGATATATGAAACACCGCTGCCGAACCATGTGGCGATAATTGTATCCATAACCAGATTTAGCTGTACCACCCCTGCCCCAAGCGCTGCTGGAGCAATTAACTTAAGCAGTTTTTTAACCTGAGGCGTCAGACGCGGCCTGGTAAGGCGCGGCAACATATTCTGGCGTTTGCAAAAACGTACCAGCCATAACCACTGTGCTATTCCCGAAACCATAACCGCTATCGCCAGTGCATGGGCATAGGTCGGGGTATAATCGGAAATAAAATAAGGGATAATTATCAGGCATAGATTCATAATAATAGGCGTTGCGGCAACCGCTGCGAATTTTCCGCCGGTATTTAGTATACCGCCAAGCAATGATACCAGTGAAATGAATATGATATAGGGCATAGTGATACGGGTAAGCACCACAGTTAAATCAAATTTTTTGGGATCATCCATAAAACCCGGCGCGAAGCCAACCATCAGCCATGGCATAAGCAATATGAATATTCCCGTAACAATCAATAATATAAACACCAGGTAGGACATTACTTCGCTTGAGAAATGCCTGGCATTCTCTTTTCCTTCATGCGCCAGTATTCCCTCAAACTGCGGAACAAACGCAGCATTGAAAGCACCCTCGGCAAACAGGCGGCGCAGGTAATTAGGAAGCCGGAAAGCCACAAAAAAAGCATCAGACAGATAGCTTGCGCCAATGCTTGAAGCTATTGTAATGTCACGTATAAACCCCAGCACCCGCGAAAGCAGTGTATACCCGCCAATGGTTGCTGTTGATTTAACAAGGGACATATAAGACCTCTGTTAGAAAGTCCTTCGCTTCGCTCAGTGTACTTTCTAACAATAATAATGAAAAAAGCTCTCTTGAGGCGGCTCTGCATTCGCTTTTTAAATTTATTTTATCAGTTTGATGCATAAAATTTTTTGCCGTTATCTTTTAATTTTTCACTTGCCAGACGCACAAAAACATCAGTGATTTCATCGGGGTGCAGAAGCGTCATAGGGTCTTCTCCGGGGAATGCTTTGGCGCGCATTTTCGTACGCACTGCGCCGGGGTCTATAAGGTTAACACGCAGCGCGGTTTTTGCATTTTCAGCGGCATAGGTTTCCACCATTTTTTCCAGCGCCGATTTACTGACCGCATAAGCTCCCCAGTAAGCATGCGCACCGCTTGTAACTCCTGAGCTTACGAACATGGCGCGGGGAGAATCGGATAGCTTAAGCAGATTATCGAAACAGCGGATCAAATGGAAATTAGCTGTGACATTCACCGCCATTACCTTGTCCCAATCCTTAGAATCGGTGTGGGACATGGGCGATAGCTCCCCAAGAATACCAGCATTGCCGACCAGTATATCAAGCTTTCCAAAACGCTGGGCTATTGACTGGGCGAGCAATTCTATTTTGTCAGTTTCCAGCAAATCAAGCTGCACCAGTGTTGCCACCCCGCCCTGCGCTTTTATTTCATCATCAAGTTCTTCAAGAGCTTTGGTATTGCGCCCAGTCGCAATTACATGCGCACCTTCGCGAGCAAAACGCTTGGCAACTGCGAAACCGAGCCCTCGTGTCGCGCCGGTTATAAGGGCGATGCGGTTCGCAAGTTCCACCTAAACATCCATTATTTCTGAGAACAGGTCTTTTTGCGAACCGTTGGCTATCATATCAGCATCGGTAAGCGGGATCGGGTAATCACCCGAGAAACATGCATCGCAGAATTGCGGTGAGGCATTGTCACGGTTTATTTTTGCAACCGCCTGATACATCCCATCCAGTGAGATAAACGCCAGGCTGTCAACGCCGATTATTTTTGCCATAGAGGCAACGTCATGATTGGCAGCAAGAAGCTGGTCACGGGTTGGGGTATCAACTCCGTAAAAACAGGAATGGGTGGTTGGAGGGCTGGCTATACGCATATGAACTTCCGTTGCCCCTGCTTCACGCACCATGGAAACAATTTTTTTGGAGGTCGTTCCGCGCACGATACTATCATCGACCAGTATAACCCGTTTCCCCGCCAGTATCGCCCGGTTGCCATTATGTTTTAATTTAACGCCCAGATGGCGTACCTGATCAGAAGGCTCAATAAAAGTTCGCCCGACATAATGGTTACGGATGATACCAAGCTCAAAAGGGATGCCGGATTCTGCCGCATATCCTATGGCGCCGGGAATACCGGAATCAGGAACCGGGACCACCACATCAGCATCGACTTTGGTTTCACGCGCCAGCCATGCACCAATGCGTTTGCGGGTTTCATATACGTTATGCCCCTCACTTATGGAATCAGGGCGGGAGAAATAAACATATTCAAACACACAGAAACGTTTAGGAACCTTGGCGAATGGCCTTACAGAGCGTACTCCTTCAGCGGTTATAATTACGATCTCGCCCGGCTCAATATCGCGCACATATTTTGCACCAACAATATCCAGCGCACAGGTTTCGGAAGCCAGTATATAACTGTCGCCAAGCATCCCCATAACCAATGGCCGCACGCCAAGGGGATCGCGTACCCCGATAAGCATTTCATCGCTTATTACAACCAGAGAATAGGCCCCCTCTACCCTTGTCAGCGCATCATACAGACGATCCTCTACTGAAGCATGTTTGGAAAGGGCTATAAGATGTATTATAACTTCTGTATCCGACGTAGATTGGAACAGGCAGCCAATATCTATAAGTTGTTTACGCAATGTCATGGCATTGGTGAGGTTGCCGTTATGAGCGACACCAAGCCCGCCAAAGCTGAAATCACCAAACAAGGGCTGCACATTGCGCAGCAAGGTTTCGCCGGTAGTTGAATAGCGGTTATGGCCAATAGAAACATGGCCCTTAAGCTTGCCTATAACATCTGCCGAGTTGAAATTATCGCCAACCAGGCCAAGGGCACGATGGGTATAGAAGTGATTGCCATCAAAAGAAACTATCCCGGCCGCCTCCTGGCCACGATGCTGCAGCGCATGCAGGCCAAGCGCAGTTAGAGCAGAAGCCTCAGGATGGCCGAATATCCCGAATATCCCGCATTCTTCATGTAAATGGTCATTATCAAATGGTATCATTATTTTTTACCCAAATCCTTAAGAAATTGCTCGAAATTACCTGCGCCATTTTTACCGCCTTCTTTAACTTCATCGCCAATCCTGTTGACTGTTCCTGAATCTATAGAAGGGATATTGGCACGATCAATATAACCAGATGAATTCTGGACTTCTGTTTTGGCCTTATTTTGCAAGCTGGAAATCTCATCCAGATATTTTGGCGCTATTTTTGCAAGCAGTATGGCTCCCTTTTCCACATAGGGCCGCGTTTTTGCATTTCGCAACCAGTCCGGGCTATTTCCCTCAGATATTGCAAGAGAGAGGAGAAAATATCCCAGGGAAATAATAAGGGCGCCACGAAGCGCGCCAAAACCAAGCCCCAGGAAATTATCAAACCAGCCTATACCGCTTCCCGATTTAAGTATTTTGATAATTATGCGGTTGAAAATGGAAAATACTATAAGAGAGCCGAAATATAATAATAAAATAGCGCAGATCGCAGCTATTTTTTCATTGGAAAAATTGGGGCGTAATGTTTCGGCAACCGGCTTGAAAAAATATATGGTAACAGCACCGGCAGCTATCCACCCTAAAAGGGACAAAACTTCTTTTACAAAACCACGGAAAAAAGCAAACAGGCAGGAAAGAAACATTATCCCAAGAACAGCCATATCAAAATAATTTAATTGAGCGTTTATCATGTTCCCTCACTTAACGGTTGCTGCCCCAAAAAGTTGCCTTGCCAGATTATTCACTGTTTCTACAGATTTTACCGAAAGCGTCAAATGCTTAAGTGAATGATTCGGCATATAAGCAATGTTAAAGCCAAGTTTTTCCGATTCCTTGAGCCTGGCGTCCATGCGCGAAACGCTGCGCACTTCGCCAGAAAGCCCGATTTCTCCAAATATTACAGAATGTTCCGGCAAAGGAGCATCATAAAGCGCGCTAAGAAGCGCGGCAGCAACGGCCATATCAGCCGCAGGCTCGGAAATCCTTATTCCCCCGGCCACATTCAGGTAAACTTCCTTATCGGAAAAGCGGATATTACAGCGGGTTTCCAACACCGCAAGGATCATGGCAAGCCGGTTCGAATCCCAGCCCACCACAGCGCGGCGGGGCGACGACATATAGGAAGGGGCAACCAGCGCCTGAATTTCAACCAATAAAGGCCGCGTTCCCTCCATTCCGGCAAAAACGCAGGAGCCGCTTATTGCCGTTTCGCGATTGGATAAAAACAATGCCGAGGGGTTGGAAACTTCCTTAAGCCCTCCCTCCTGCATATCGAACACACCGATTTCATCAGTTCCACCGAAACGATTTTTTACCGAGCGCAGGATGCGGAACTGGTGTCCGCGCTCCCCTTCGAAATACAAAACGGTATCAACCATATGCTCCAGAACACGCGGCCCCGCTATTTGGCCATCCTTGGTTACATGCCCTACCAGGAACAATGTGATACCGCGCTTTTTCGCAAGCTTTATAAGTTCATGGCTGGCGGCGCGAACCTGCGAAACCGTCCCCGGCGCAGCCTCAATATTATCAATAAACATAGTCTGGATGGAGTCTATAATCAGTATTTGCGGCGGTTCCTTATCAATACTCGCTATAATATCCCGAACTGAGGTGGCCGATGCCATAAGGACATTCCTACTATGCAGCCCTAACCTGCGCGCGCGCAATGAAACCTGCGCCACCGATTCCTCGCCTGAGATATAGGCGCAGCCAAGCCCTTTTTCAGCCAGAGAAACTACCGCCTGCAATAACAAAGTGGATTTTCCGATACCTGGGTCACCGCCGATAAGAACAGCGCTTCCGGCCACCAGGCCACCACCCAGCACGCGGTCCAGCTCACTTATCCCGGTTGATTGCCTTTTTGCGTCTTCCGCGCCTGCATCCATCGGCACGAAATCAATTTTTTTGCCCTTGCCACCCGCTGAAAGCCCCTTGGGGGTAATCTCTATAACCTGCTCGGTTATGGTGTTCCATTGCCCACAATCGTCGCAACGCCCCGACCATTTGGAATGCACCGCCCCACATGCGCTACAGATAAATTGAGAGGTTGATTTAGCCATATTATCATTTCATTTAATGTACATTTGTGCTAATGTACATTTGTACATCAATTTTTCATAGGAGTTTTTTATGAGCCGTTTAAGTATAGAGATAACGCCAGAACAGCACAATATTATAAAAGCGATGGCATTGCTTAACGGTCTCAATATAAGAGAATATGTTATAAAACAATTATTTAAGGATTCAGAAAATATTAAAAACCCGAATAAGCAATTAAAAGCAGCAATAGTTGAAGCACAAAAATTGGAAAAAAAAGTAAAATCAGGAAAATTGAAAGCGCATAAAAGCACAAAGTCAGTTTTTGATCGTTATCGCTAATGCTGGATATAGTTTTCACCAATCGTTTTGATAAATCTATGAAGCTTGCAAAAAAGCGAGGAAAAGATTTAGCAAAAGCTGAAAAAGTAGTGGAATTTTTAAGGGCAGAGCAACCTTTGCCTGAGAAATTAAAAGACCATCCTTTAATAGGAAATTACAAAGGAACCCGTGAATGCAAAATAGAGCCAGACTGGTTGTTGATTTATTATATTAGTGATAATGTTTTATATTTGGTAGATACCGGCACACACTCAGATTTATTTGATTAAAAATATGTCCGTAACTGAACTTAAAAAGATGCTTCCCAAAAACTACCGTTGCACCTCTTACATAGAAAATTCAGAAAAAACGCCTGGTTATAACCAAGCCAGCCTTCCCTGGGGAATTACTTTCTCAAACCAGTATAATATTTATGATACCCACCACTTTTATTTCTAAGAAGGTTATACTATAAAGGGTTATCACTTCGTAAAACATTTATAGAAAACAAGTTTTAAAATGAGCAACTTCCTGGAATTCATAGAAAAAAACATACTGCTACTTGACGGCGCGATGGGGACGCAGATACAGGGCGCTGACCTGAAAGTGGAAGAAGATTACTGGGGGCAGGAAAACTGCTCGGAAATCCTGAATCTTTCCCGCCCGGATTTTATCCGCGATGTGCATAAAAAATATTTTGCCGCCGGGGCTGACGCGGTGGAAACCAATACATTCGGCGGTTCGGTTTTAACGCTTGGAGAATTCGGGCTGGAAGATAAAACGCTGGAAATAAACCGCCGCGCCTGCGAGCTTGCACATGAAGCAATTGCCGAATTCGCGCATGACGGACGCAAGCGTTTTGTAGTTGGTTCAATTGGCCCCGGAACAAAACTTCCAAGCCTTGGGCATATAAGTTATGATGAGCTTGAGAAATCATTTACTACGCAGGTGGAAGGCTTAATCGCTGGACAGGCTGATGCTATTCTGATTGAAACCGCACAGGATGTTTTGCAGATAAAAGCGGCTGTAAATGCCGCAAAGATTGCTTTCACGAAATCTGGAGTAAAACTTCCAATCATGGCGCAGGTTACAATGGAAACCACCGGCACGATGCTGGTTGGCACCGACATAGCAGCAGCCACCACCATAATCAATGCGCTCGATGTTGACGTAATGGGGCTTAACTGCGCAACCGGGCCACAGGAAATGTCAGAGCATATACGCTATATTTCGCGCAACTGGCCGCGCAAGATCTCGGTTCTGCCCAATGCAGGACTTCCTGAGCTGCATTGCGGCAAGGTGCATTTTCCATTATCGCCGGATGAAATGGCAAAATGGCTGGAACGCTTCCTGAAAGAGGATGGAATAAATATTGTTGGCGGCTGCTGCGGTACCAATGAGGAACATATTGCCGCGATAAATTCAATGCTTGAACGACAGGAATCTAATAAATCTGGTGGTAAACACAGACCAGCTCCAACAAAACGCAGTTTCCATTTCGTACCATCAGTGGCGTCTTTATTTAATCAGGTGGAACTACGCCAGGAAAATGCGATACTTGCAATCGGCGAACGCTGCAATGCCAACGGCTCTAAAAAATTCCGCGAGGCGCAGGAGCGTGAAGATTGGGAAACCTGCGTGGATATGGCCAAGGAACAGGTGCGCGAAATGTCGCATACGCTCGACATCTGCACAGCTTTTGTCGGGCGCGATGAAGTGCGTGATATGAGCGAAATGATAACCCGCCTGCGCGGGTCAATTACCGCGCCGCTGGTTCTGGATTCAACTGAATTGAATGTGCTGGAGGCATCACTCAAGCTTTATGGCGGCAAGCCGATAATTAACTCCCTGAATTTTGAAGATGGGGAAGAACCAGCAGTCAAACGCATGGCACTTGCCAAGAAATTCGGAGCGGCGATGATAGCTCTTACCATTGACGAGCAAGGAATGGCAAAAACCGTTGAAAGGAAACTGGAAATTGCACATAGGCTTTATGATTTCTGCTGCAATAAACACGGACTGCCGCCTTCGGACCTGATGATCGACCCGCTGACCTTTACCATCTGCACCGGCAATGAAGACGACCGCAAGCTTGGGCTGTGGACGCTGGAAGCTATTGAACGCATTTCAAAGGAACTGCCGGAAGTGCAGATTGTGCTGGGGCTATCCAATATCTCATTTGGACTTAATCCCGCTGCAAGGCATGTGCTTAATTCCGTGTATCTCGACCATGCGCAAAAACGCGGGATGACTGCGGCTATTATCCATGTTTCCAAGATCATGCCGCTGCATAAAATACCAAAGCATGAGGTTGAGGCAGCCGAGGATTTGATCTTTGACAGGCGCAACCCGCTGGAAGCAGCGGCTTAAACTAGGCCGTGTCGACCTTCAAACCCTAACTTGCTGCAAATGCCAGTTTTCTGCGCGCCCAAAGCTCACCTACATACAAAATCCGTATACGGGATTTTGTACTTTACAAAGAGCAAATCCCACATGTGGATTTGCTTTGTACGCTCCGCTACGGTTCTCGTAAACCGGCATTTTCGCTAAGTTATCTTTTTTGAATTTCGATACGCCCTAAACTTCCTCTATCCTGATCATAAACGGCTCCTCGCAAACCGAATCAAGCCGGGCGATAGACTTGATTGCCTTAAGCATGTTCGCTTCCTGCGTTTCGTGGGTAGTAAGCACTAGCTGCACATTCTCACCCGGCGCATGGGAATGCTGAAGGAATGTACGCAGGGAAATATTATATTCCTTGAATATACGTGTAACTTCGGCAAGAACGCCGGATTTATCAGTAACGCCAAGACGCAGGTAATATGAGCCATACAGGCTATCCATGCCAGCAAAATCAGCTTTTGAAAAAGATGCGACCGGCACAGTGAATGGCTTATATTTTGCACCACGCGCAATATCCATTATATCAGCAACCACTGATGAACCTGTTGGTTTTGCCCCTGCCCCGCGCCCTTCCAGGAATACACGCCCCGCAAAATCACTTTCAATGAATACCGCATTGTAAACGCCATGGACAGTACCGAGCATCGAGCCTTTAGAAACCATACAAGGATGTACACGCTGACAAATACTGCCATCATTTTGCGTGGAAATGCCAAGTAATTTTATGGTATATCCCAATTCATCGGCAAAGCGCATATCACGCAGGGAAATACGCGATATTCCCTCTATATAAATATTTTTCATCGCCGGAGCGCAGCCATAGGCAAGGCTGGTAAGTATCGAAACCTTATGCGCAGCATCTATTCCGTCCACATCAAAACTCGGATCAGCCTCGGCATAGCCAAGCTCCTGCGCTTCTTTAAGCACTTCCGAAAAATCACGCCTGGTTTCCCACATGCTGGTCAATATATAATTACATGTCCCATTCAATATACCCATTATTCTCGAAAGTTTATTGGCAGCCAGCCCGTCACGCAGGGTTTTTATAATGGGGATGCCACCAGCCACCGCTGCTTCAAACGCGAGAACCGCCCCGGTTTTTTCTGCAATCTTTGCAAGCTCGATGCCATGATGGGCGATAAGGGCTTTATTGGCGGTAACAACCGATTTTCCATTTGAAAGTGCGGTTTCCACCAGTTTCCTGGCGATGCCTTCTGAGCCGCCGATGGCTTCTACTATCACATCAATTTCAGGGTCACTGGCAAGTGACAGGCTATCCTCAACGAAGCGAAAACCGCTTATATCCACGTTGCGCTTTTTATTTTTGCTTGAGGCAGAAACAGCAGAAATTTTCAGCGTACGGCCACAGCGTACGGAAAGCTCAGCATAATGCTTTTGCAGGATTTCAATAGTACCGCAACCGACTGTACCCAGCCCGGCAATCGCTATATGCAGCGGGGAATTATCACCCGCCTGACTCATCCCACTTTCTCCAGGCTACGGATTTTTTCCTGCGGGTCTGATACAAGGAATTGCTTTATATTACGCACGGCCTGACGGATGCGGTTTTTATTCTCAACCAGCGCAATGCGTACATAGCCTTCCCCACCTGGGCCAAAGCCAATTCCGGGTGCAACCGCAACATCAGCATGCTGCAATAATAACTTGGAAAATTCAAGGCAGCCGATAGCTTTATAGGCATCAGGGATTTCTGCCCACAGGAACATGGATGCATCGGGAATGGTTACCTTCCAACCCGCATCAATCATACCTTCAGCAAGAATATCGCGACGTGATTTATACATGGTACGCAAATTATCAACATATTCCTGCGGGCCGTTAAGAGCAGCAGCGGCAGCAACCTGAACCGGCAGGAACGTTCCATAATCAAGGTAGGATTTTATCTTGGTAAGCGCAGCAATAAGTGTTTTATTGCCAACTGCAAAGCCAATGCGCCATCCTGCCATAGAATAGGTCTTGCTTACTGTTGTGAATTCAACCGCAATGTCTTTAGCACCCTTTACCTGCAAAATTGAAGGCGGCGGGTTACCGTTATAATACAGCTCGCAATAAGCCAAGTCTGACAAAACATAAACGCCATAATGCCTGCAGATATCTATTACCCGTTCATAAAATTCAAGGCTTGCCGAGGCAGCAGTCGGGTTGCATGGATAATTTACAATAAGCGCCACCGGCTTACGCTTTCCATCATCGAACACAGCCTTAAGCGCTGCGAAAAAATCTTCGCCGGTTGAGTTGGGGATAGCAACCACTTCCGCGCCCGCAATTACAAAACCCCATACATGGATAGGGTAGCTGGGATCAGGAACTACGAACCTGTCACCGGGGCCGGTTATCGCCTGCGCAAGGTTGGCAAGCCCTTCCTTGGAACCTATAGTGACTACTATCTCAGTATCAGGATTCAACTCCACTCCAAAACGCCTTGCATAATAAGCGGCCTGGGCTTTACGCAGCCCGTGTATCCCACGTGACAAAGAATAGCGGTGAACCTTCGGGTCTTTCAGCGTTTCGCGGAGTTTATCAATCACATGCTGCGGCGGCTGCGAATCTGGGTTTCCCATGCCGAAATCTATAATGTCATGGCCAGCAGCGCGCGCTGCAGATTTAATTTTATTTACTTCCGCGAACACATAAGGCGGCAGACGCCCTATCCGGTAAAAATCTTCTTGCATAAATTATATCAATTATAACTAGTGTGTTTGGCTTCTGCGTGCTTCGTAGCGTGATGCGGGAAGCGTTTTAATAAGGTCGGTAGATGGCAAGGATGCCGCCGCTGGCGCGGCTGCTGGCGGCTGTGTATCAGCAGATGGGGCTGAAACATTTTGTGCAGGGGCTTCAGCAGGCGCAGATATGTTAACTGCATCCAGCGATACAAGCGGCGCTACAGTCTGTTCCTTATCAACAGCAGGCTGGCTTGATGAAAAAGAAAACCAATTACCAAAGAACCCTGCGTTATCCGAAGAAGAAGATGTCTGGCCTGAATCCTTGGAATTCTGTTCAAAAGCAGTAGCAGAGGCAGGTGCCTGGGCAGCATCCTTGTTATTTTCTTCCTTCTTGTCATCAGAGGAAGGAACAGGAAGCGATGCTATTTTTTCGTCAATTTTATTATCTGATTTTCCTGACAATGATTTCATTACATTATCAAATGCAGAATTTGATTTTGTTTCTGCAGGTGATTGTACCGAAGGCGAACTATGCACAATAGTAACAGGAGGCATTGGCGGCTCATTAGAAGATACGGAAGAGCCATCAGAAGACGAAATATTGGTAGATGATACATTAGTTGGGACAGCTCCCGAAACCTCACGATCCAGCGAAATCTTTTCCTGCTGCGCAGCGCCATGATCAGACTTAAGTTCATCTAAATTCTGCTGCTGCGAATTTTTAACCGCCTCAAACTCAGCCGGTTTTTCTGGAACAGAAGAAATCTGCGGATAAGGTTCAGAAGCCTCTTTCTTTTCACCAGAACCAAAGAAATTCAATTTTGAACCAATGCTGCCAAGCAATGTTTCTTCAGCAGGCTTCGCTTCCGGCGCCTGCGCAGAAGAATCGCTTGCATTAACCTTAACTGGCTCAACTGTATTTACCGGGGTATTTACTGAGCTATTTACCGATTTTGCAATTTCAGGAGCAGTAGATTTAACAGGCTCTGATTTTGCTACAACATTAACTGGTTGCGGCTTTGGTTCGCTTGCAATGTTTTTCACTTGCGGCTCGACAACAGGAGCAGCCCCCCTTGGGATGTATGGATTGCCAATAATCTGCTTGCGTACCGGAGCTACATATTGCGGCACCACGGTGGTTTCCTGGATAACCGGCTTTACTGGCTCCGGCGCCGGCTCATCATAGGTAAATAAGCGGGTGAAGAAATTACCATCTTCAGACTTATCAGCATCATGCACGGCAGAAGACTTATCAACCGATATATCAGCCTGCTGTTGTATGCTTGCGCCATATTGGTCGTATGGATTATCAATTGCCACTTCTGTTTTTTGTGGCGTAACGCTTGTAACCATTGGCGGCATTTTATTTGGAGAAACAGCGGCAGCATTACGGGGATTAAGCACTGGCCTGCGGTGCCCACCACCTTCGTAATCGACTTCCCTTTCGCCGTTTATTGATTCCCATAAATTAGTTGATGCTGCGCATCCTGAAAGCAACATGATTGCTGAAACACTTACGTAAAGACTGCGCGATAAAGTTATATTCGCCTTTGTTAATAATAATTTATCTTTCATCTTTTTTTCCATAATTCAGGTTCCAATATGTAATTTTATAGTTTAATTAGTTGCGGGCAAATGCACAACATGTTTAGATAAGGTATATAACAGAGGGTTTGCATATGCAATTACCTATTTGTTATTACTACCTGTTTTTTAAGTAAGAGTTTTAGACATTAGTCCATATGGCAAACAACAGTTCAAGTAGCGACAAACAAGGAAATTCCCAAGAAAAAACAGGGAGTTTCACCCATGATCCCGCTGAATTTGCTGGGAATATGGCAAAAGCGGCAGAAAAATGCCAGCTCATAATGCAGGAATTTCTTTCAAGACAAGCCATTGACGCCACAAATACCCCGGTTGACCCCCTTAATATAGGCAATGCCTTCGCCGAATTATTCACTCGCCTCATGAGCGACCCGGTAGGAATGGTGGAAAAGCAATTTAATCTCTGGCAGGATTATATGTTTTTATGGCAAAAAACCACCCAGAAGCTCCTGGGAGAGGAGCAAGAGCCAGTTATAGCGCCTGACAGCCGTGATAAACGCTTTAAAGATGCGGCGTGGGAACAGAATGCGGTTTTTGATTTTCTTAAACAATCTTATTTATTATCAGCTCGTTGGATACAAAGCTCAGTCAATGATGTTGAAGGCCTGGAATCTCACGATGCCCGTAAAATAGACTTTTATACCAGACAGTTTATAGATGCTATGTCGCCAAGTAATTTCCTGATGACTAATCCGGAAGTCCTTAAAGCCACAATTGACAGCAATGGGGATAACCTGGTTAAGGGGCTGGAAAATCTATTGGAAGACATAGAACGCGGCAAAGGAAGCCTGCGTATCAGCATGACCGATAACACAGCATTTACCGTTGGCAAAAACCTGGCTGTAACCAAAGGAAAAGTTGTTTTCCGCAACGATCTTATTGAATTGATACAATACGAGGCGACCACCAAGGAAGTGTACAAAACTCCGATTTTAGTGATGCCAGCATGGATAAACAAATATTATATACTTGACCTGCAACCAGAAAATTCATGCGTTAAATGGCTTATCGACCAAGGGCATACTGTTTTCGTTATTTCATGGGTAAACCCTGATGAATCGCTAAGCAAAAAAGGTTTTGATAATTACATGATGGAAGGCCCCCTGGCGGCACTTGATGCCATTGAAAAAGCTACCGGGGAAAAGGAAATCAGCGTATTTGCCTACTGTCTGGGCGGAACCCTTTTATCTATAACGCTTGCCTGGCTGCATGCAAAGAAACAGCAGCACAGGGTTAAATCGGCAACTTATTTAACCACAATGATTGATTTTTCTGAAGCTGGCGAACTTTCAGTGTTCATTGACGAAGAACAGCTTAAGCTGCTGGAAACGCGCATGTCACAACAAGGTTATCTTGAAGGCAGCGAAATGGCCATGACCTTTAACATGCTGCGAGCCAATGATTTAATCTGGTCTTTTGTGGTGAATAATTACCTTCTGGGTAAAGATCCTTTCCCATTCGACCTGCTTTACTGGAATTCCGACTCAACGCGTATGCCAGCCACAATGCACAGCTTTTACCTGCGCAACATGTACCAAAGCAACAAGCTTATCAAGCCAGGCGCTCTCAATATTGGCGGCGTACCTATAGACCTTAGGACCATAACTACTCCGACTTATATGCTTTCCACACGCGAAGACCATATAGCCCCATGGAAATCCACCTATGCTGCAACACAGATATTTGGGGGTGATATTCGTTTTGTGCTTGCGGCATCTGGCCATATTGCAGGCGTTATAAACCCGCCTGGCAAGCAGAAATACTGCCATTGGATTAATGAAAACCTGCCAAAATCAGCAGATGAATGGCTGGCAAATGCCAAGGAATATCCTGGGTCATGGTGGCCGGACTGGGAAAAATGGCAGACAAAACTGACCAGCGAAAAGATCCCTGCCCGTATTATAGGCGAAGGCAAATTAAAGCCAATTGAAGATGCGCCGGGAAGCTACGTAAAGGTAATGGTATAAAGGTACGGCGTAAGTTATCTGAAAACAGATTAATCAGGCATGGCCAACGGTATTTGAGAAATTACCAACATCAAAACCAAGAGAAGCTATGGAAAGCCCCCACTTCATTTCGTTTTCCGTATCAAAAAGCAATTGTTTTGTGGCTGCAGTTACAATCCAGCTTCCGCTTTCCATTTCTGCTTCAAGCTGCCCTGCTGTCCACCCTGCATAACCAAGAGCCAGCATCCCTTTTTTAGGGCCGATACCTTTAGCTATGGCCTGCAACACATCGGCATTTGAAGTAACGGTTAAACCTTCATGGCTGAAAATAGCGCCATTAGCCGTAAATTCATCGCTATGGATTATAAAGCCGCGATTACTTTCAACCGGGCCGCCAAAATGCACCGGCAAGCCAGCGCCGCCGCTTTCCATGCTCAACTGCTCCATTATATCGTCAATGCTGACATTCTCCACAGGATAATTTACTATAATACCCATAGCGCCTGATTCATTATGCATACACATATAGATGACAGCTCGGGTAAAGCATGACTCCTGCAACGAGGGCGAAGCAACCAGGAATTTTCCAGCAAGCGAACCTGAAGCTACGCCATTTCCTGCCGCGTTCTCAGCAGATTGAATATCTGCCAGAGATGATCTTAATTTTGAGATAGTAATATCTTTTATCATGTCTATTAATATAGACTATTTTAAAAAAATTAAAAGGGGCTATTTAGAATTATTTATCCAGGGCGCATGGGCAATTTCAAGCTGAATATCCGAGCAGGTGAATGGTTCGCCGCTTTTTTTCGCGGACTCATATTCTTCATTATATAACAATGCGAGGCCTATATTACCTTGCGATGAGCGGGTTTCGCCAATAGTTTTATCTCCGGCTATTATTTTTTCTCCAAAACCAGGCAAAGCTGAATCTGACTTGATTTTATAGAATGATTTGCGTACCTGTCCCCTGAATTTACTGCGCGCCGTAACCTCCTGCCCTATATAACATCCTTTAGAAAAATCCACTCCATGCAACTGCTCAAAACCGCACTCCAGCAACAGGGATTTTTCTACTATCATATCTTTAGTATCAGGTACGGCCAGAGAAATACGTAAATTTTCGTATTGTCCTGCACCTGCCTCTTTATATTTACCAGATTCTACGAAATCTTTAATAGCGGATTCCGTCCCAATCAGGCGATAACCCATTTCTGGCAAGCGCGGATCAGGATAAATTTTGCAGCTTGATTGCGCTGGCAAAGCCAACTCTTTTCCCCATAATGCCGCTACCAAAAGCCCATCCTCCATTAAAATTTCAACTTTTGAACGCAGCTTATACAGCCTGAGCCTTGAGAATAAATCTTTTGCCCTGTCTGACTGAACATCAATAAATATTTTTCCCTGTCCTGCGATAAGAAAAAAATCATGCAGGAACCTCCCCTGCGGCGAAAGAAGCGCGGCATAAACAGGTTTGTTTTCCATAAGGATACGGGCGTCGTTGCTTATAAGTCCCTGCAGGAAATCAACAGTATCATCGCCGCTTAAACTTATTATAGTCCGCGCCGGTAAAAATTCACAAAACATATAGTTATTTACTATTGGTATTTTTATCTTTTGAATCTTGTATTTTTTCCAGCCTGTGCAGGCGCTCTTTGATAAAATAAGTCATATATTTAAGGTCCATATCCTTAATATCCCTGGCTTCCGCATGTTCCTTAATAGTCTGCATTATATTATAGGCGTCCTGCATTTCACCACGCTTCTCGCGCACCACCGCCGCCATCTGCTGCGCCCATACAGGAACACTCTTATCAACCAGCGGCTTTGAAACCTTAAGCGCCAAATCGTTATCGTTAAGCTTATGCATGGCGAGGTAAATTGATTGCACCAGCCACCACCATTTAGCGCCAACATCGCGTATGGAATGGGTATAGAGATAATCGACCACATAACGCACATCCGCAGTATTCTGAGTCTGGCTAAAATAATAAGTTGCCATAGCCGGTATCATATTTGATTTCGGATCAAGCTCGTCAAGCAGGTTAAACCACATGTAAAGCTTATTGAAATCATAATAGCGCAATGAGGTGGAACGGCCAAAAGTATCACCGGCATTTTGGATATTAAATGCAAGTATACGAAAATAAAACTGGTCATCACCAAAAGTAAGCGCATGAAGGGCTTGCCTTCCCGGCACATCAGGCACGATGCCCATTTCAGGAACGATGTCCTTTGTTTTATACCAGTAAGCAAGCTGCATAAGCACAAGCACTGCCAATATCAGGCATAAACGAAAAGAATTTCTTATGGTTTCTAACATAGCTAAAACTGCTTGCGGCGGAAATCAATCATGGTTGCCACTAATAGCAACGGTATAAAAATTAATGATTGAATCAAATAAACATGCCATTCCTGGGGGCTGGTAAAGCCATATACCAGCCATTCACTTTTCCCAAAGAAATCAAGCCTTGGAAGCAGAGTTGAAATGCCCTGCAATGCTATTTTCAGTATGATGAATTTCGGCTGGTTGAACATCCCGGAATTGGAAGTAAAAACGAAAAATGCCATCATCCTTGAAAGCACGTAAAATCCCATGCAGCCAAGAACAGATGTTACGGCGCTACGCATGGTAAAAGCGGAAAACAACGCCAGCGCAACCACCATCCCTACTTCCAGTATAAGGCTTACGGCCCATCCTGTAAATCCAGCAAAATTATTCACGCCGATAAAAGCAATGATGGCTATAACCGGGATGGCTAGCAATAAGCCAACGAATGAAAAGCCAAGCCAATAAGAAAAAACAAGGTTTGAGCGCGAAATAGGACGAGAAAGAATAACGTCAATTTCCTTGGTGTCAAAGGCATTACGTATATGGAAGCAGACAAAAACTATAAGCCCGGTCATCAGTATTAAGCGTGCGGAGGCCGATGCAAAAGTAAGCGTCATTTCTTTTTCTTCTATAAATGCTGTGCTGCCAAGAGTTGCAGAAATCGCAGTGGCAACAAGTATTCCCAGAAGCAGGCCAATAAAAAGCCAGTCGCGCAATGCGGTTATCATAATATAGCGAATATTGGTGAACATTGAAAAACCTCTATAGATTTTTATTTAGAATTTTAGCGGACGCGGATCCTGAATAAACTTTTCATACAATCCCTTATCATAAGGATCTGCGCTGCCATTGCTTCCAACTATAGTCGCGCGTATGAAGATAACCAGCTCCTTCTTGGTGTTGCGCTTATCAACAGCCTTGAATAAATTTCCAAACAGTGGAACCTCGCTGGCATAAGGGACTCCAGCATCATTATTGATAATTTTATCTTCAAGCAAGCCGCCAATAACCAGGGTCTGTCCACTTTTAATTTTAACTATAGAATCAAGCTCCCTGGTTTCCACCTGAGGGTTATCGCTATGGGTAGAGGCCAAAGCGATGCCAGGAGTAGAGTTGGCACCAAGCATGGCAATAGCCGTTGCCTTGGCAACTTCATATCCCGGGTCAGGAACAAACTTAACCAACCTGGTGATAGTAGGCCGTACGCTAAGCGTAACTTCCTGAGTTGTGCTGTTTATTGATGGCTGCAAATTCAGGACAATCCCAATTGGCTGCTCCATCGGCGTGCTGTTCACGTCAACTTTGGCCGGAGTGGTTATAACTCCCTGCGCATCCCTTACCGCATCGCTTGTTGTTAATTTGACATTAAAATATTTTACATTTTCTGCAAAACTTAAAACCGCCTGCTGATTATTTACTGCATTAAGGCGCGGGCTGGAGAGAGCCCTTGTAGTTCCAAATTCATTGAGCAGTTTAACCGCAGCCGATAAATCAACGCCTTTTTTCAGAATGTCGTTTTTAACTACGCTAAGAGTAGGAATGTCATTACCAGAGCCAGAGGTAAGACTCTTGGTTAAATCACCAGCGAAATTAAAGCTTACTCCACCAAAATTCGCCCAGTTAATACCACTTTGATATTCGTCACTCAAATCAACTTCAACTACTTTTGCTTCTATCAAAACCTGTGAAGAGGTATTCTCAACAATTTTAGCCAAAAACTTGCTTATCATTTCATGCTGTTTTGCGGTGCCTGAAACGGTCATGGTTGAGGCCTGACGATTCACTACATAGAAAGAGGAGTTGCCGCCTGCGGCCTGGCCAGCAGCAGACTGTGGGGCCGCTGGTGATGGCGCTGGTGGTTGCGGCGACATAACAGCACCAGCAGTAGGCTTCAACTGCAAAGGAGCTTCGGCTCCAGGAGCAGAGGATGCGCCACCAGGGGCAGTGGAAGCTGGTGGAGCAGGTTGTGCTGAAATGGTTGTGCTGGAGGTACGCTGGGCAGGACTATAGGCCAGTATCTGAGCGATACTGCTTTCAAATTTCGCCCAAAAATCGCCATCGGTTTTTGCCGTAATGCTGGAACTTGAACTACCACCACCAGAAGAACCTGAAGACCCAGAGGCAGAGCCGCCTGCAGAGCTTGAAGCTCCGCCACCGCCAACACTGATACTGCCATTGGCGCTACGGTCAGTATTAAGCAAATCAAGGGAGTAAATCTTTATATAAGGTGTGTCACGCTCAATTCGGAGAACACCATTTTTCATTTCATAGCGAAGCCCAGCCATATCAGCTATGCGGTCTATGACTTCGTTAAACGGCCTGTCGGTTGCGCGCAGGGAAACACCGCCTGTTATGCTGGCATCGACATCAATATCCACATTAGCAAGGCGAGCCACCTCGATAAGTACATCCTTAAGCGGGACATCATCAGTAACGGCAAGGGAAACCAATTGGGTTTCACCAATCTTTGGCTTAGGTGGGGCGGCAATAATTTCAGCAAGCTTAGGTATAGGCGGCTCAACAACATTACTTAGGTTAGCTGTTACTTCTGGCTTTTGCATACTGTTAACATCACGCATTGTCCTGAAATCATCGCGAGTCAGCGATGCATCGCGATCTATAGGATCTACGTTTTTGTCGGAAATGCTTTTGCCAGCACTGCAGCTTGATGCCAGAATAGTGCAAGATAGCAGCAATAAAAACCGCGCGGTTACTTGTTTCACTCTCTACCGTACCTTACATATTAATATCAATAATATATTTAACTGATATTACTATATCTAGTTATTTCACAATGCAACCTCAATCAACATACGGTATGCGTTAATAATGATTTTTTTGGCATTGTCAACTATAGATAGATGGTATTTAACACCCAATCTTTTTTCATCCAGAGATATACAGAATATCTGAGCATTTCAATCGACTTGGAATAACGCTTAGTTCTACGATTTAGGCGA
>JBDHUC010000029.1:0-26406 GCA_039808985.1 Alphaproteobacteria bacterium
GAGCAGGTTGCGTAGAAACAATTCTTGGATGATGTATAAACACATACCATCTAGGTGCACCTGCTGTCAACGGCGAGGTTCGCGCAAACGTCTGAATGACTCCACCAGTTCGTCCAGTGCTTCACGCAGGCGGATGATGCCATAGCCTTTGCGCCAGCCGCGCGCGGCTTCATATTCGTTCAGCCCTTCGCCGTGGCAACATATCTCCTGCACCATGCGCCGCGACTCATGATTAAGGTTACGCAGGAGTCGCTCGTGAAGGTTCAGCGCCTCGATCTGAATCTCCAGCGGGTACGCACCCACGTTGATACCTTTGTCAAAAACCATCGGCACCAGCTCACGCGACATGCGCGGCTGCGCTTTCTCGTAGTTGCAAGCAATGCGGTCGGCGGCGCGGTACTGCGCGTCACTGATGCCACGGCGATGGTGTTCGCCGATGCCGCTTTCCTCATCGATCTTGTAGAGGCGGTGGTATTTATCAATCGGGCGTTTGTCGCGCACCCGCGTTGCCGTGTTCTTGCGGTCGAGATACACCGTCTCCAGCCGCACTTTGGCCTGAAATTCGGGCGTGCCGCGATCCGCCTCCAGTTGAATGGCAATCTGTTGCTGACGCGGCTTGCGTTGTTTCTTGCCCATCAGCGCATCCCCATCGCATAGACTTCCTTGGCAAAATACCGCCAGCTGCGTGGCGGATTGCTATGCGTCTGCATGTTGCGGGCAAGCAGCTCGGCGATGACAGGAAGGATGTGTTGGAACGGATCGAGGCCGCTATCGATCCATTGGCGGATCACCTCGTAATCATTGGGTGGTTGCAGCTTGTGCCGGTTGAAGATACTGACCAGCCGATTGGTAAACACACTGGCATCATCTTCACTGAACGGGGGCTTAAGTTTTCCACAGTTTCCCTGCCGCCCATCTGATCTATTATTTTTAAATTTGGATATAGATATAGATAGCAGGTGCGAACTGATGTGGCTTGCATCTGCACCCGCATGTGCAAACAGGGACGGTTCGCATACGCTTTGCATATGCGGCGGTGATGCATCCGCATTTGTTATCTGATTGTTTTTACTCGATTCACCTTGCCATCTGGTATTGGCGTTTTGTCGTTTGCTCTCGCGCTTTCCCTCGGCCTTTTGGTATTCATGGATTAAACGCTTCTGCGTGAGCAAGTGTGGGGGGTGTTTTTGTAAAAATGCCCCCAGGGTCTCACGTATCTTCTTCCACTTATTCACATGCAAACCGAGCAACCGGGACAGCTCTTTATCATCGTCGCGCAGATAGCCGCCGCGCATCCACATAAAGCAAAGCAGCCGCATGTATGCGCCTTGCTCTTCGAGCGACAGGTGCTGCGTATCGGCGAGATAGGCCTCGGTGAAAAACGGCATATAGAAATGCTTGGTCATAATGCCTCCACTTCGGGAAGCGACATGAGCAGCTCGATGATCGCACCGATCACTGAGGCAGGCGATCCATCCGGCGCGCGCGGCAGCGAATCAAACAGCGTGTGGGGAGATACAAAACGCTGCAGCAGATGCGAGATCAGTACGCACGCATCCTGCGTTATGTGGTAGAGCGCGCTATCGGGGCGTGGGCCATTCAGCCAGACTTCACCAATGCGCCCATTTGGATAAAAACCAACCGTCAGCTGAAACCGCATGCCGTCGAACACCAGCTCCATGCTCTGGTTTTTCCTACGGGGGGAGAGTGGCTGGCGCTCGTCGTTCATGCTGCATCCGCTTTTTCTTTCGCTGGCAGGAAGCGTTTACGGAGCGCGAATCGTGGATCGAGCAATGCCTGCACATCGGGGGGAACATTTTCGAGGTCGTAGTAATCATCGGGGCGGACAGCACCCATCGTGATAAAGTAAATGCGTACCACCACGTCTGGGTCTAAAATGCGGCCATGCTTGATGTGCCGATTAATGGTCGAGACAGAACATCCGACCATCGATGCGAGTTCGGACTGCTTCATTCCCACTAATTTGAGCCAATGATGCAATTTCATGATCACTAATTCGCACTAAATGCAATTTTCTGTCAATGCAATTTTCCCATTAAGCACTTGACGCGATTTTGCCGCTGCGGTAAAAGCAGCCTATGACCACAAACAACATTGCATATCTCCGCAGACGGCGGAATCTCACGCAAAAGCGGCTGGCCGATATGATCGGCATTCCGGCCTCCACCCTGAATCGCATTGAGACGGGCGAAACTGAGGGGTTTGAGAAGTATCGTGCATTGCTTGCCAATGCGCTCAGCTGCGCCCAAGAAGCACTGGACGCGCCTGAGCTTGACCTGCCCAGCACACCCATCACCGGCTTTATTAAATACAAGACCTTCATCAAGGAAATTCCTGACAAACAGCGTGAGACCGTGGACGCCATCTCAGGACTTCCCGCAACCGCAGAAGCGCTGAAAATAAAGACTTCCGACCTTGTGCCGTATCACGGCGCAAACGATCTGCTGTATTTTGATGGTATGCCGCAGGCCAATGAGCGGCTTTTCCTTGACCGCGAATGCGTCATCACCCTCGATACCAAGAAGCGCGGAGAGCGCTTGCTGGCTTGGGTTTCCAAGGGCGGCAAGCAGGGTCATTACATCCTGCATCCGCAAGGCGGAACGCTGATGATGGATGTCAAAATTCTTGCAGCACACCCCATCCTGCACATCAAACGCGCTTAAGCCCGATTCTTTGCCGAAGCGGCAATAAACCGCTGTTATTTCAGCGAAATTTTTTCTTTGATTGCAATTTTTCTATAGACAATAAATTGCATTATCTGCTACCGAATCCTACCCATAGGCAACTTTATGGGAGGTTATTCACCGATGGCTATAAAAGAAAAATTGCAAAAATGGCTGGCTCGGCTGACATGGCAGCAAGCCTTCCACTTCATTATCGCCAGCTTCTTCATGCTGCTTTTTGCAGCGTTCTTTGACTGGCTAATCATCAATTGGATCAGCGGATGCTGCGAAGGCGGTATATGCATCCCTGAATGGGTTTATCCCAACTGCAAAGTGGATGGAGGCAGCCATGATTGATGAAAATGACATCAACCAGTATGCGGCGCGACAACTTAAAATCCTTCGCACCACCACAGGGCTTACTCAAAAGGCACTCGCTGACGAAATGCATATGTCGCCGCAGCAAGTACAAAAATATGAGCATGGTCTTAATCGTCTCTCGGTGGGAAAGCTATTTCAATTTGCGGAGGCGTTTGATGTGTCGATCACTCTCTTTTTCCCCCAGCGCGACCGTTATTATTCTCCTGAGTCTGTGCCGACACCCACTATACGCTTCATCCGCTTAATCGCCAAAATTGCACCCGCGCATTACGATCAGGTGTATGTCGCACTCAAGGCTATAGCCAAACTTTCTGGTAGCAAAATGGAGGAGTGATATGGCGCGTTCTCCTGATGATATGACGGCAATACAACGCATTGAGGAAATTGCCGACATTTTATCGGCGGGGCTGCTGCGCCTCAAAGCCAAGCATACCAAGAAAAATCGCAGATTAAGAGACATTCTGCTGGACTCTTCGCCTGACCAGAGCGTTCATGCCGCTACAATTGATGGTGGAGATAGCGCATGAAAAACAATGTGATAGCGGAGCTTGCCGCACTCAAAACAATGAATGCCAGCGAACTGCGTGATAAGTGGAAAAAGCTGATGGACGGGGAACCACCCACCATGAACCGCACTTACCTGGAATCACGACTTGCCCACCGTATTCAAACACTCACCTATGGTGGCATCAGCCATGAAACTGAACGCCGCCTTCAGCAGCTGCGTGAAAATCTCACCACGGGCAGTCCTCTCAAACCCCGTGATACTGGAAAGCCGCCCATTGGTGCTGTGTTAGTACGCGAGCATGGTGGGGTTGAACACCGCGTGAAAGTGATAAAAGATGGGTTTGAATATAACGGCAGGGTGTGGAAGTCGCTCACCGCTGTCGCCTCACATATTGCCGGTGTGCATTGGAATGGCCCGATGTTTTTTGGGCTCAGGAGGAAGGGATGACCCAGCCGCTTATCAAAAAGAACTGTGCCATCTACACCCGTAAATCCAATGAGGAAGGGTTGGAGATGGAGTATAATTCGCTGGATGCGCAATATGATGCCGCCATGCATTACATCCACGCCCAACAATCACAGGGCTGGGTGCTGGTAAACAAGCGGTATGATGATGGTGGTTGGTCGGGCGGCAATCTGGAGCGTCCGGGTTTAAAACGCCTGCTTGCGGACGTAGAACAAGGGCTGGTAGATGTCATCGTCGTCTATAAAATGGACCGCCTCACGCGCGCCCTGTTTGATTTTAGCAAGCTGGTGGAGATTTTTGATAAGCACGGCGTGACATTCGTGTCCGTCACCGAAAACTTCAACACCACCACCTCGATGGGGCGACTCACACTCAACATGCTGCTGTCATTTGCGCAGTTTGAACGTGAGTTGGTGGGTGAGCGCATTCGTGATAAATTCGCTGCCTCCAAACGCAAAGGCATGTGGATGGGCGGCACGCCACCGCTGGGGTATGATGTGGTGGAGCGTAAATTGGTGGTGAATCGGCAGGAAGCAAAAATCATCACCTTCATTTATGAACGATTCCTGCGGCATGGTTCCACCATTCGGCTGCTGCATGAACTGGATGAGCGTTGCTACCGCAGCAAAAGCTGGACAACCCAAACAGGTAACAAGAAGCAAGGCGGTAAAATAGATGCGAATGTGGTGATACGCATCCTGCGCAATCCCATTTTTAAAGGCATCATCAGCCACAAGGGCGAACATCATCAAGGCGAGCATGAGGCAATAATTTCAGATAAAATGTGGGATGATGTGCAGGCATTGATTGAGCAGCGCCGCCATGCAAAACCGCGCACGCTCGATACCAAACCAAAGAATGCTCCGTATCTATTGCGCGGCATTATCTTCGATTCCGCAGGCTGGGCGATGACTCCGTCTGATGGGGGCAAGAGTAAGCGGCGACGTTACCGCTATTACGTCAGCACGCGCGCCATCAAACATGGCTACCAATCGGTGGATGTGCGCTCGGTCGCCGCTGAGCAAATCGAACCCATCATTATCGGCCAGCTGCGCCAGTTTTTTGTGGCACCAGAAGTGATTCACCGCACACACCAGCGTGCGCAGATGCATGAACCCAACATCACCGTCGAAGAAGTGCGCAAAACCCTTGCGCAATTTGATGCAATTTGGGAACAGCTCTTTCCGCTTGAGCAGAACCGTATCATGCACCTGATCGTCAAACGGATTCAGGTGAGTCTGAGCGGCGTAACCATTACCTATCAACCTAACGGCATTATGGATGTATATGAGCAACTCACTTGTAAAAGGCGGGCCTAGAAACATTAAACTGATTACGGAAAATCAGCGCTCCGTCACTAATAACGATGGCACTATCACGGTGCATATCCCCATCAGCTTCAAACGCCACGGTGGCCGCAAATACATCATTGCGCCCGATGCCATCCCCAGTGAATATCAATCACCTGCCAACAAAGAATCGCTCCTTAAAGCCCTTGGTCGTGCGTTCGAGTGGAAGGAAATGCTGGCGGCAGACCCAACCCTCAACCACGACATCATCGCAGATAAGGTAAATCTACCGCGCTCATATGTTTCGCGTGTCATGAGGGTAACCTTGCTTGCACCCGATATTATTGACCTGATTCTCGATGGCAAACAGCCCAAGCATATGAACCTTGCTGATGTCAGCAAAATGCCAAGCGACTGGAACGAGCAGCGCGAGTATTTTGGCATTGTGTAGGTCACCGCAGAGATTATTCGCATATGCATCTGCTACCCACATAAAGTTACAAACAGTGCTGTTTGCGCCCATTGATTTTGAATGGATTTTTTAACGTCACCATTTTTTCGAAGTGAACAGCCTCAGAGAGAAACGCCTCTCTGCAGGCCATTACAAACCCCATCCGCACAGCGGCAAGTGAACAGCCTACCTCGCTGAACAAGGCACACAGCGGCACTTACAGCAACCGCATCAGAGGAAAGAGAGTCTCTGTAACTCAATGTGTGGCGGAAGAGGTGAGATTCGAACTCACGGTACCCTTGCGAGTACGGCAGTTTTCAAGACTGCTGCCTTAAACCACTCGGCCACTCTTCCACACAATTTCCACCGCCTTACAGCAAGTGGCTTAAGTCATTTCGCTCAAGCGCCGCCAGGCTGGCACTCGGCCACTCTTCCACACAATTTCCACCGCCTTACAGCAAGTGGTTTAAGTCATTTCGCTCAAGCGCTGGCTGGACTGTCACCTGCTATGCCGCCCACTTGGTCAGCTCAGCGCGCAACTCGTTTAATTATATATCTATGGATTTGTCAAATCCCAATAAGCTTATGAATTCATTTTATCGAAGAATTCACCGTTATTTTTGGTTTCGCCAAGCTTTTCAAGCAGGAATTCTATACCGTCCATAGCCCCCATAGGCGCAAGTATCTTACGCATAACCCACATTTTGGTAAGGGTCGCCTTATCAACAAGCAGGTCTTCCTTGCGGGTGCCGGATTTGGTGATGTCCATGGCCGGGAAGGTACGCTTATCGGCAATCTTGCGGTCAAGGACAGTTTCTGAGTTACCTGTTCCCTTGAATTCCTCGAAAATAACCTCATCCATGCGCGAACCAGTATCTATAAGCGCGGTTGCAATAATTGTAAGCGATCCGCCATGCTCTATATTACGCGCCGCACCGAAGAAGCGCTTAGGGCGCTGCAGGGCGTTTGCATCAACGCCCCCGGTAAGAACTTTACCAGATGATGGTATCACAGTGTTGTAAGCTCGGGCAAGACGGGTAATAGAATCCAGCAATATCACCACATCTTTCTTATGCTCAACCAGTTTCTTGGCTTTTTCAATTACCATTTCGGCAAGCTGTACGTGACGGGTTGCAGGTTCATCGAAAGTAGATGACACCACCTCGCCTTTTACCGTGCGCTGCATGTCGGTAACTTCTTCCGGACGCTCATCAATCAGGAGCACGATAAGAAAAGCATCAGGATGGTTAGCAGTTATGGAATGGGCAATATTCTGCAGGAAAACGGTCTTACCGGTGCGCGGCTGCGCAGTTATAAGCGCACGTTGCCCAAACCCGATAGGCGCAACAATATCAGCAACGCGCATGGAAAGGTCTTTTTTATCGGGACGGTCCTCAACCTCAAGCTTTATACGCCGTTCAGGATAGAGGGGTATAAGATTGTCAAAATTTATGCGGTGGCGGATCTGCTCTGGGTCATCATAATTTATCTTATTCACCTTAAGCAGTGCGAAATAGCGCTCTCCGTCTTTTGGCGCACGGATCTCACCCTCAACAGTATCCCCAGTGCGCAACGCAAAACGGCGTATCTGGCTTGGGGAAACATAAATATCATCCGGCCCGGCCAGGTAATTGGCAAGCGGCGAACGCAGAAAGCCAAAACCATCCTGCAAAACTTCAACCACCCCCTCACCAAGTATAGCCTCGCCCTTCTCCGCCTGTTTTTTCAGGATGGCAAAGATCATTTCCTGCTTGAGCATCGTGCTGGCGTGCTCGATCTGCTCTTCCTCCGCCAGTTTTAGTAATTGATCCGGGGTTTTCAGCTTAAGGTCTTGGAGTTTCATGGATTAATCAATGTTAGGGGGTTAAATCATAATATACAAAGGATTCAGTATAGAAATTCAGGGAAATTATGCTGCGTAAAAGATATGCCGATAAGGGAAACGGCGGCAGTATTATTAAGCTCCATTTTTAACATCTTTTGATATTACGTCAATATTTTTATTTGCACCTCCTTTAATATCACTTGCAATTAAGAATGATTCTCATTAACAATATTAACATACCACAATGTTTGTTTAATAAATAAACCATAATTTAAAGGCATTTCAAGACCATGAAAACCTCCTCATCCCTGCTCCTTGCCCTAATTACCGCAATCCCCCTGCAAGCATCAGCCTCTGAAAACAATGCCAATAAATATGAGCAGGCTGTTTTCGTGGCCAACAAGGCAAAATACGGCCCGGAATTTGAAACAACCAAGGATTTTATAAACGCATGGGGGATTGCGATAAGGCCTAAAGGCGCTGGCGGCCATTTCTGGGTTACTGCAAAGAATATAAGCTATGAATATGTTGGCGATGTAACATCGTCAACTGATCCTAAATTACATGCCCTGTATCAGGACAAACTGAAAACAGTAAAACTCCCGGTTGGCGGCGATGAGCAATTCGCAACCAGCACAGTATATAACGATAGCAAGGAAAATTTTGTAATAACCCAGGAGATAAAAAACGCACCGGCAATAACCGCACCCGCTAAATTTTTATTCTCAAGTGATGGCGGCATTATTTCTGCATGGACCGAACGCAAGCTTGATGACGGAAGCTTCGACCGCCCGGATGACGCTGTTACAGTAATTGATGAATCAGCCAGAGGAGCGCAGTTTTTCGGCATTGCCCTAAGCCACGGCTATGACCGGATTTATGCTGCCAATTTTGGCAGGGATGCAGGTATAGAAGTGTTTGACGGGAAGTTCCAGCCACTTCCAATAAAATTCGATATGCCATTTGACAGTAATAACAACAGCAAAGTAGACGCAGGCGAATACGCCCCGTTTAATATACAGGCCCTGACAACCCCAAATGGAGAAAATCATATATTCGTAACCTATGCAAAAACCCAGGCCTGCCCTAAAGCAGAAATCACCAAAAAGACCTGCGCAAAAGGTGAAATATTTGCAGGAGAAGAAGACACTTCCAAGCCAGGCCAGGGAAGGCTTGCCGAATTTTCAGAAGACGGAAAACTGGTAGCCACATGGAATGATGGGGGCAAGCTAAGCGCTCCATGGGGACTTGCCTATGCGCCTGATAATTTTGGCGCGCTTTCCGGCAAACTTCTGGTCAGCAATTTCGGAAGCGGAACAATCGCAGCATTTGATGCACAGGCACGCACATTCTCCGATGTCTTGCGCGGCAATAACGGCAAAGCCGTAAAAATAGAGAAGATATGGGGAATATTGTTTGGCAATGGTGAAAGCCTGGGCGATGCCGACTCTCTTTATTTCGCTGCCGGACCAAATGATGAAAAAGATGGGATATTCGGAAAATTAAGGGTAAGCAAAAAATAAATGGCTGACGACATAAAAAAAACATCCCCTCTTGCAAAAGAACGTGCAAAAACAAAAAAACAACGTGCTGAGGATATAGCCTATACGCTTAACCATACGGCAGTTTGTACAGCAACCGATTTTATCGACCCGTATGTGGGCAATGCAGTTCAAAAACACCTGGGCAACAAGAGCCAGCTTGCAAATTGCTGGACGGCAGAAATAATAGGTGATTTTGGTTCGGTCCCGGTTACTATTGGAATACAGCGCATTTTCCCCGGGTTTATGAGCAGAGTTTCAGAACTTGCTGAACCAATATTTCATAAGGCATTCCTAAAAGGTGCAAAGCATGATACTGCGGCATGGGCGCAGCGCCACGGCTACAGCATAGGGTCAGAAGAATATAATTCACGCGTTGAAAGAATATATAATTATGAGGTGCAGCACATATCACAGGCATTAGTATGGACAGCTTCGTCAGTGGTTTTGAATATTGCCTCCCAGCGCCTTATGGGTAACAAAGCGCCTATAATACACATTGCTGCCGGGAAAATTGGTGGAGCAGCGCTTACAGCGGGAATTACAGTGGGCGGACGCGCCATCTTCCCGCGCAAGGCAGAACAGCTTGATAAATTCACCAGCGAAAAAATACTCCTGCCTCTTAAATCAAAAATTGATAAGGCTCTGGATCTTGACGATGACGGACACCATGCAAATGCAAGCAAATATAGCCGAATTGCCCATGATGCCAATTGGAAAAAGCGCGTTGAAAACGATAAGAATGGGAAAGACCAGTCCCCCAATATTTAATGCTTTTTCTAGCTCGCGCAACCTATCTTTGCTCTTCCAACTTAGGAGGCATCGGTGAAACATACCCAAGCACCAGGCTTAAAACGCCAACTCCCATGAATGAAACTATGCGCTCAAGCGTCCCGCTTCCATCCAGGTCACGCACAAATAATTTCACAACCACAATTCCAAGCAGCCCAGCCCCCATAAGCCAGCCCCTGCGGAATTTATAGCGCGAAGAAATCACCATTGCCGCCATAGACGCCAGTGTCCACAATATTGTAAGCGATGTCTGCGTAAGCATGCTGGCAAACATTTCATTCGAGAAATAATAAAGCCCGGTCTTAACGCTTATAATCCGCAGCATAACACAATTTATGAAAGCAAAGCTTAAAACAGCCATCATATAAACCACAGGCCCAACCCTGCTATCATAAGGAGTAGACGCCTTGTAAAAGGCAAACATGGACACTATGGTCGCAAATTCCACCAGATCGATTATATTGAAAATAGGTATGTATTTTTCCTGTGGCGAAGCACTTGATAAGGTAAAGCTGTAAAGGCAAAATGCAAATGCAGCATATATAAGCTGGTTACCCACCTGCATACGGCAATATTTATTTAATATATCCGTAGGCCAGAATTGTTTTTTTTCCGGCAGGGAAAGTAGCAATATCCCCCCAATAACAGCCAGCAGCCAGCCACAAACCATATAAGAATCAATGAAATTAATTATATAAAGGCGATATCCGGCCTCAAGCCCCACCAATGAAACCAGCCCCAGGAAAGACAAGCCATGTAATTTACTGTTATTACTCCTGGCACTCCATAGCCAGTAATAATGCACCGCAAATGCAAGCGGCAAGGCTATCCATCCATACTCCATAAACGGATGATATTGATGAATGCCAGTCTTGAGAATTCCGTTTAAAGCCAGCAATCCTATAGCAGCTAGAATACCACGCACAGGCAAATCGGTATGCGCTATACGCACAAACAGGAATAGCTGGTAAAATATAAGCGAAGATAGTGAATAAAACGTCAAATAGCTTGAGCTTAGAGAGCTATATGCATAATGCGAGTTAATCTCGCCCATACCTGGTATGAACCACCATAGCATACCGGTAAATGAGTATATGTTAGTTATGGAATCCTTATTATTACGCGCCAACAGATTCTGCCTGCTTATAAAATAGCTGGCAGCAATATGCGTTACTGTCATTACCGCACATGAAAGGAAAAAACTATTTAAAAATATCTCCCCCTGTCCCTGCATCTTAAATGATTCCAGCATAAAAATATTGGAAAAGGCAAGCACTGCTATACCAGCATATAGGTTAAGCCTGTCATTAATCTTGCCTGCCAGCCATAAAAGACATACCCCTTCCATCGACCATAGCATAGCGGTTGTATGGCTTCCGTAATTAAACTGTATGACCATCGTAAAAAACAATATGGAAAACGACATGAAAATCCGGCTTAAAAATTTAAGCCCTGAGTTCCTGCTAGGCTTAAAAGCCATAAATAAAACAGCATAAAATATGCCTAGTGCTAATGTGCTTATGGTTTTTCCATTTACAATTTCCTGCACCAGTGAAAGCTGCAAACCATAGCCTATAAGCGGCACGCCAAATATGGAAGCCGAATCTATCGGATTGGAAAACTCAGGGTCCTTCCGCGAGGCATACATTATGCCTATTGCTACATAAAGCAGGAAGTACGCAATCAGGAATATCTGCACGCTGCCGTAATATTCAGGGCGGTAATAGTTTATTCCCCATAGCGAGCCCAAGGAAAAAGTAAACAGGAAGCCTATGGTATTTAAAAGCCGCCATGATTTTTTCCATGCTATTGCAAATATAACCAGGTTTATAACAAGGTAATAGCTAAACAGTGCTATGTGGCTGCCATGGCCTGTAGACGCAAGGACGGGCGCAGAAAATGCACCGGTTACCGCAAGGACCGAAAGCGCCATTGAGTCGGAAGCTATAGATAGGGCAAATGTTGAGGCGCCAATAGCTACAAGCAGCGCAAAGGCTATATCAGCAGGCAGCAACCCATAAAACTTAAATGCCGTGTATACAGTTAAAAACAGCATCCCAAGGCCACCGCCCTGCATATAAAGCCCATAATCACGGCGCTTGCTTACCTGCGATCTTCCAAAAGCGATCATAACAAAAGCGCACAAAGCTACTGCCACAAAGCGCGCCTCAATAGGGAATGCCATGAAATGTGCTACATATTTGAAAAGCATCCCTATGCCGATGAACAAAAGCAGTATTCCCAAAGTCACAAACAGCTTGCCACCAGTAAGGGCGCTGCTTAACCAATCAGGAATAGAGAATTCATTTGCCAGCTTCACTTTTTGATAGTTTGCAGCAGTTTTAGCAGCCTTATTTTCCCATGGCGCTTCCTCAACCACCTCTTCCGGCATCACAATCTCAGGTTTTATAATATCTGGCCTTATAATCTCCGGCTTTATTATTTTCTGCTCTACAGGATATTGCTCCCTGACTACAGGATTTGGAGAGTTTTGCAACTTAAGCAGCGCCCTTAAGTCAGCCACCTGCCTTTCAAGATGGGCTATACGTTCTTTAGCATTCCATATTCCTACAGGAGCTAAAATTACAAAAATCCCCCATAATCCTAAAGCCAGGAAAAATATAGTCATATGTATTTCCACTTAAATTTTATCCTGTTAATTTAATGGCATAAAATACAGCAAATGGCAAACCTTGCGCTACATGTATAGATAATCCTTGGATTTACGTTGAATCTGCATTACAAACCAAGCCATAAACCAAGTTAAATTATCGCAAATAAGGAATTATATGAGCAAGGCAACAAAACAGGCAATTAACAATGAGAGCTTCTGGTCAGACCGTAACCTTGCGCTGGAGGCAGTACGCGTTACCGAAGCGGCAGCCCTTGCCAGTTTCGACTGGATGGGCAAAGGCAAGGAAAAAGATGCCGACCTGGCTGCGGTTAATGCAATGCGCGAGGCGCTTAACAGCCTTTCAATTGATGGCACCATCGTAATAGGCGAAGGTGAGCGCGACAAAGCTCCCATGCTCTATATCGGCGAAAAAGTAGGCAACGCCGCAGGCACAGGCCCGAAAATAGATATAGCCCTGGACCCGCTGGAAGGCACAACAATATGCGCACATGGCGGCGCTAACTCGCTTACTGTTATCGCTATGGCAGAAAAAGGGGGCTTCCTCCACGCACCCGATGTTTACATGAGCAAGATAGCAGTAGGCGGCGGGCTTCCCGAAGGCGTTGTTGACCTCGATAATTCCCCAAAGCAGAATTTAAAAAACCTTGCCAAGGCAAAAAAATGTGAGGTTTCCGATCTGGTAGTGGTTATCCTGCAACGTGACCGCCACAAGGAAATAATCGCAGGGGTTCGCGAAGCCGGGGCTCGCATCCAGCTTATAACCGATGGCGATGTTGCAGGCGTTATTGCAACCTCCCGCCCTGGAACCGGGGTCGATATGTATATGGGTATCGGAGGCGCCCCTGAGGGAGTTCTTGCAGCAGCCGCGCTACGCTCTATAGGTGGGCAGATGCAGGGCCGCCTCCTGTTTACCGCCGACGAGGAACGCGAACGCGCCAAACGCATGGGCATTGATGATTTTAACCGCAAATATAATCTCGAAGAGCTGGCAAAAGGCGATGTGATGTTTGCGGCAACCGGCGTGACCGATGGTTCAATGCTCAACGGCGTGCGCCGTTTCGAAGGCGGGGCCACCACCCATTCTATAGTCATGCGCTCCAAAACCGGCACTGTCCGCCTGGTAGAGGCGCATCATAATTTTATCCGCAAAACATGGATGGTCGGTGACAAAAACTGATAAATATGAAAAGCTGGTCGTAACCTCCCCATGCGATGGGGAAGTTATTGCGCAAATCGCTATGGATAATGGGCAGACCCTTGCCTATAAAATAACTTCTGCTATGGCCGCTCAGGAAAAATGGCAGAACAACCCACGCGCCATGCGTGAAAAACTGCTTATTGCTTTCAGCGATGCAATAATCCAGAACCGCGATAAACTGATAGGCGTGATAGTTTATGATGCTGGGAAAACTGCAAAAGAAGCGGCAGCAGAAGTTGACGGCGCTGCCGATATAATCAAAAAAACAATTGCAAACTCTACCTTGCCTGAGTTTGGCGGCATGGCTCGCTGCAAGGAACGTCCACCTGTTGGCGTGGTCGGGCTTATAACTTCTTTTAACTTCCCGCTTGCTGTTGCCTTCTGGACGATAGCCCCTGCCCTGCTTGCAGCCAATGCGGTTTTATGGAAACCTTCAGAAAAAACACCGGTAGTTGCAATCGCCATCAAAGAGATTTTTAACGAAATAGCCGGAGAGTTTTCCAGCCTGCTCCATCCAATCATAGGCGGCCGCGACATTGGCGCAAGGCTAGTTGCGCATGAGCAGGTCGATATGATAAGCGCAACCGGAAGCGTCGCCATGGGACAAGGGATAAAGGCAGCGCTTGCGCAAAAACAAAATAATGATGTTCCGCCAATACTGGAGCTAGGCGGCAATAACGGGGTTATAATTTCCGATAAGGTAACGAATGCACACCTCGAATTTGCAGTAAATTCTATAATGAATTCATACCTTGCCACCAGTGGGCAACGTTGCACTAATACCAGACGACTTATAGTCCACAGCAAAGTATATGCAGCGGTTGTTTCGCAACTGGAACAAAATATAAAAAGCTTCCTGGCTTCCGATGCAGTCAAAAATCCACTCTCTGGGATTTCTAATGATTACGGCTATGCTGTTCTGATTGATGAAGATAGCTTCCAGCGCTTTGAATCATCCAAGAAACAGGCTATTGTTGAAGGCGGGGAAATATTATTCGGCGCAAGGATTAATGCTGATGCCAAAAATGTATTTTTTGTAGAGCCAGCGCTGGCGCTTATGCCAAAGCAATCGCAAGTAATGCACAAAGAAACTTTTGCTCCGCTTTTGTTCATCACTAAATATGAAAATTTCAGCGAAGCCATAGCGCTTATCAACGCTCCTGAAAATGCTGGCCTGGTAGGTGGCATTTACACCCAGAATAAAGAGGAAGCAGAAATATTCGCTCGCGAAAATGGTGCTGGTCACACACTTATAAACTCGGCCAAAGGCACCGGAACCCCAGCTTTCGGCATGGGCTTTGGCGGCAATAAGGAATCAGGAACCGGCGAAATTCTAAATAACTCCGACCCGCTTCAGGCTTTCACCCGCACAGGTAGATATAGCCGCATAGCAGCTAATAGCGCTGTGGTTATGGATTTATAATGTAACCCTGCCAATAGCTGTCATCCCCGCACATGGCAATTGCATTTGATATTTTCTCCATCCTGTCATGCCGCCGTATGGCGTATCCGGCATTAGGTCTAAGCCCCAGACTACGCTATGCAGCGGGGTTCTTATCATCTTGTGAGGCGCGCAGCGACTGCACAGGATCCGCTCAATAATCCCAAGATCCAGCGAAAACCAAATGCAATTGCCATGCTTTGGTTAATAGGATAACAAGAAGAAATTGACCGCCCTGATTTATAATGCTAATTTGTTAATGAAGTTGGAAAACCCGGCTTTGGGGTGTCGTAGCCTTTCATAATACCGGTTTGTGTGACCGTAATCGCACTCCTCGCATGGCGGGGAGGCGCATGTGTATGTTCAGGTGAAAACCAAAGACATGCGCAAACCTTGTATTATGGGTTTTACGAACTGCCCCGCCACCAGCAATCAAGCTGGTGGTTTGATGGGGATTCTTGATATGTTTTCCAGAAGAAGCAAGCGCGTTATCAAAAAACAGCCTATTGAAATAGCTTTCGACATGCTGATGAACGCGATGATAATTGCCTATGGCTACAAGCATAATAAAAAATTCATTCCCGGCGAAAATGATTTAAAAATTTTTGATTGTTTCGTTGAGGAGCTTTCAAGCAGCTATGTAACAGCGCGCTATATTTCACGCTGCCTCCATAAGCGCAGGCGCGGCGAAGAAGAAGTGTCGCCAAAATTTTCCAATCCAGAAAGCTTTGATTATCATTATCCGAAGTGAGTTGCTGATATAACAGAGCGCGCTGGAATCTGGTCAAGACCGGGATGATAGCGCCCGGCACTCTGTCGCCAGCCCGGTTTTATCATCAATTTCCACATATAATCCGCAAATAGTTGCTACCCCCTGCGCGGCTTCCATTTTTACCTTCGAGATTTTAGTCAGGAAGCGTTCCAGCGGCGCACTTGCTTCAAATCCAATCACCGAATCATAATCACCACACATCCCGGCATCGGTCTGGTAGGCCGTTCCTTTTGGCAGGATACGGGCATCCGCAGTCGGCACATGCGTATGGCTCCCAACCACAACGCTCACGCGTCCATCCAGGTATTTTCCCATCGCCATTTTTTCTGATGTTGCTTCGGCATGTATATCAACCAATATAGAGCAATTTCCCAGCCGGTATTTTTCCAATATTTCATCAGCAGTTGCAAATGGGCAGCGCGTATGCTCCTTGTGGAATACCTGCCCCAGCAGATGCAGAACCAGCAGCTTGCGCCCATCCGCAAACGATAATAAATAATGCCCGCTGCCTGCTGTTTTCACCGGGAAATTTTCCGGACGCAGCAATCTTTTTTCCTGCGAAAGATATGGGACTATATCCTTGTGCTGGTCCCATATATGGTCGCCTCCGGTTATTACATCAACGCCGTTTGCAAAAAAATCTTTAGCAATCTGCGGAGTAATTCCAAACCCGCCTGCAGCATTATCGCCATTAACTATAACAGCATCAAGCAACATTTCTCGGCGAAACTGCGGCACGTTTTTTACCACGGCATCACGCCCGCTACGCCCCACTACATCACCAAGAAATAATACTTTCATTTTTTTCCTGTCATACTGTGAACGGCTTAAGACGTTGCACAGGATCTTTCATAATTGCATGATATCCTGCGCTAACGCTACGCGCCCTGCAGGATGACATTTCCTTCTTCCGTCACCACCATATCCATTTTTTCGTCATGCGGCTCTGCTTCAATATTCTCCACCCGCTGCATGGCATAAGCCGCGCCGATAAACATAATATTTTTATTTATGGAGCGCAGGTGGGAAATAGTTGCATCATAATAGCCGCTGCCATAGCCTATCCTATAGCCCTTATCATCGAATGCCACCAGCGGAATAATCATAACATCCGGAATTATTACCGGCAAATGCGGCTGAGGACAAAAAATACCGTACCTGCCTGCTATAAGCGGCATATCCGGCGAGCATTCAAGTAATTTAAGTATCCTACTGTATTCATCAATTACAGGAAGCGCGGTTTTGCTGCCATTTTCCTGTAATTTTGCAAGCGCAACCCCAACATCTATTTCACCGCGTATCGCACAATATCCAGCAACGCTTGCCCCTGCCGGAATCACGTTCAGCAAATGCCCGGATAAAGAGCAAGCCGCCAAATCAGATTCCTGCGGCTTTATTTCCATGCGCGCTGCTATTATTTTTTCACGAAGCGTTTGTTTATCAGCCATAAATTATGCGCGGCGCCTGAGCACAGGTTTAAAATGAGAACGAACGGAACCGCCTACTGGCCGTCGGTTGAAACAAGCCGCATTCGACCCGTCTGTAAAGGTGGGCGCCGTGTATGCAGGGGCAACACCCCGGCCAGTGACAGCTCCCGAACAAAAGGTATTGGTCCAAGGGACAATGTACCTAACGAACCGGGCAGAACCGTTCGGGCGCAGTCTAGCGGATTTCAATACGCTCCGCAATCCTTTCAATGCGCTCGGCTATTTCATCGAGGGTTACTGCCATGGCATCTTCGGTGTAAACTGTTTCGGAAGTAGCGCCAGACTCAGAAGCAGCAGGAACATAGCGGGCCGCGGCGCTTAATTTCTCAATTTCTCTTTTATTATCAATAATTTCATCAGCCATAGTGATTGCCGCCAGCAAAAAACCCATAACCTCGCCGGTATTGCCGCCCATACGCGAGGTAAGGTCGCGCACGCGCTCATCCACATCGTCAGCCAGCAGACGCAGATGCTCCTCCTGCCCGTCATCACAGGCAAGATGATATTCACGGCCATTGATTTTTATGTTCACAATTGTCATATTTTACCCCGCTGGCTTGCATTTTTGCCCATTTTCTGTTAATAATCAATTTATTTATATTATTAATTATTAATAGCTTAGCGATAACCACGCTAAAATCCGCCAAAATCCTTATATTTATATATAGATTGTCATAAAATCTTAACAACACTTGTAAGCGGTTTTACGGTAATGTTGTATCATAAACTAATATTATAAGCGGTACTTTAAGAGAATAATATGGCAGACGACCAGAAAAAAGAGTCAGCAGCGAAAGAAGCGCAGGATAAGGTATATAATTCCCTGCCTGAGCAGTTGGCTATCCGCCTTAAGAAAAATGGCGCGATAGCTGAAATAGCCCTGTTAGGCGGTGATGAAATTGATGCTTCCGCAATAACTGACGCCCAATATCTTCAGATAGCTAATGATTTGATCAAGGACCGCGCCGCTAAGTTTAAAGCTAAAAGCCCAAGCGGAACGTCTTTTTCGTTAGAATTAAACATTTCGGAGCTTGATAAAAGGCTTGAACTTCTTGCTAAAGACGAGGCAACCAGAGCTCAGTATGATAAAGCAATAAAAGCTCTTGGCGCAGATTCATTTGATAAAGCGATACCCGATGAAACCAGAAGGGTGAAAATAGCAAAAGCCGTTGGTGATGCCGTTGAAGAAAACACCGGCAGCCTTCCTTTCCTCGGCGGCGCATCCTTCATGAATGCTGTTATAGGATTTTTTAAGTGGTTATTAAGCGGGGTTGATGGTTGGATTGATGGGCTTAAAGCTTCTGTAACCAGGGAAACTGCTAACGGCATAGCTGCTTCAACCGAAAAAAACCTTGCTGGCGCAGACATTGGCTTAAGCCAGGATACCATAAAGGAAATATCAACCGGTATACGAACCAGGGTGCTTAAAGAAAAAGGAGTTGCGGATAAAGACGCGCCGGAGCCGGAAACTCTTGCTAATACCAAAGGTGCTGAGCCGCTAAAAAAAGTGGCTCCAGCTATTACTACGAAGCCAGCGGAAGAAATAGCGAGTCCTGCCCAACAACCAGCACCAGCTATAAGCCCTCCGCCTCCGCCGCCAACACCTAAAGCCGACAAGCCCCTTGCCCCAGCAGAAGCTGCTGTAGCTGCAGCCATAGCCTCAATAGAAAGAACAACAGCTACTGCAAAACCTGATGCGCCTCCTGCCTATGACACAAAAGATCTTCCTGTTCTGCCGAAACACGAATCATTACCGGGCAAAGATGGAGGCACTACCCAGCAGCAACCAGGCGCTCCTAGCACACCTGTGCAGCCAGCACCTAAAAAAGGGGATAAGGATCCAGTGCCAGGGCAAGTAGAAGTGAGAAATCCTGTTGCTCCTAAAATTGAGGTAAAAGCTCATGATTCACCTAAAAAAATAAAGCCTGGGCAAGATAAGACAAAGCCTGGTATTGCTACTGCGCCTGCGCCATCAGCTCCAGCCGCATCTCCTGCTCCTGTGGCAGCGGCGGCAGCTACCCCATCTCCGGCTCCAGTTCAACCAGCTCCGGCTCCTGCACCTGTACAGCAACAGCAAAGCCATCTGGAAAGAGCGATAGCTGATATAGCCAACGAACTTCTAGCTGATAAAAACATTCCAAACAGGCAGGAAGTTACCCGTGACTTAGCTACATTCCTGGCAAATAATGCCAAAGATATTGACTTGAATAATCCAAAGAAGGGCGTTGAAAAAGTTGTAGACAAGCTTTTTGACCAATCATCAAAAGACCAGTCAGCAATTAAAACTGCTAAGGCAATCAAAGAGTATAAAAGCTATACACCTGAAGCGTTAGTAAAAATGGGATTGGGCGATGAGCTTAAAAGAGCCATAAGGAAAAATAAAGACAAGTTGGAGCAGGCTATAGCATTGGATAACGCGGCAATTCAAGCTGGAAAGGAAATGAATGTGGCGGGGGTTACAGGAGATGGCCATGCACCATATATTCCAGCAAGCCGCCAAGGATCTCAAGCTTCCTATAGATAAAATAATATAAAAAAGGAAAGAAAATGGCTGAACCTAATAACAAACCTTTTACACTTATGACTACGCCAGGTGGCGAAGCAGATACGGAAAGATTCAGGATAACGCCGATTCCAGTTGATTTATTAAAACACCAGAATTTTTTGGCTGAAATAACTAAGGAAATGATTGATGAAATAGGGGCTGGAAATAACCGCTTGATAAAAACCGTAGTTGAAGTTGTAGACGGAGTAATGCGCGCTGGAGCCCCAAAGAAAGCCCCCGAAAGCGCCGAAAGAAAGAAATTTATTAAAGCTGCTTCTAGAGTAGCGCTGCCAGTTGTAGCAAAAAACTTTGGTGACACTACAGATGATTTAGCACAAAAAATTGCCTATGAGTTTATGCCTAAAGATGGCCCATCTTCTAATCCTGATGCAAACTTAATAGCAGAGGATATCAAGACTGCTTTTGTAACTGACAACTACGTCAGGGGTAAGTTTGCAGAAAAAATAAAAGAACAGCTTATTGAAAACCGCGTTGAACTGTACCGTTCCATAAAAATAGACGCCAGCGGAGTGCCAGAACCCGAAAGAACATATACCCCGTTTGAACAGGCATTCAAGGATATGGTTGGAAATGTTATTACAAAAATGGCTGGGATAATGCCTGGAACTGAGAAATATAAAGTTATTACCCAAAACATGGTCGATGCTGCCGGACCAGAAATTAAGGATCAAATAAACCTGTTAAAAAATTCGAAAACAGCAGGAGAAGTTATGGCCGAAAGATTAATGGAACCAAAAAGAGGCGAAGAAGACCTAAACACTCCTCATGGACAACTTGCTTATGAAATTCGTGTCCAGGCTGCTAAAAAATTATTTTCTATTATTAGCTCTTTTGCAACTGATGACCGTATTAAAGGTGAACTGGCAAAGACAATAACAAATGAAATGGATAATATAGCAAAAGAAAAGGGTAATAATTATTTAGTAGCATTGCTTGAAAAGGAAAGTGCAGATGCCCAAGGAAGCAAGCAGCCGGATACTGATTTAAAAAAAATCGCTGGAGAACCACTACCTAAAGGCATACGTCCTGCATCACCAGTACAAGAGGGGCAGCAGCTAAAACCACCTGGTAGCCCTACTGTCATAAGACCACAAATGCCTGGTTTCAGTAACACACTGCAATAAGTATTAAACCCCAAAATTATCCTTAAGGAACTCTGCGGCTATAGTTATTCCCTCAAGGTCGATGCTATGCCCCAGGAACTGGCGCGTATGCGGCGTGACATTAAGCCCGTGGTTTTTAAGGGTATCGGTTGCATGCACAAGCGAGGCATAAGGCACAACATCGTCAGCATTGCCATGAATCAGGCATACGGGCGGGCGGGCGACAATTTCCTTGGCCAGAACATCTGCCCCGATAAGCGCGCCGGAAAACCCAACCACGGAAGCGATAGGGGGCGTACGGCGCATGGCAAGATGCAGCGCGGTCATCGTCCCCTGCGAAAATCCAACCAGCGCGAGCTTGCTGTTATCAAGCCCCAACTCAACTAGCTGCTCATCAATAAATCCATTTAAAATATCAACCGCCTTGCGCGTTCCATCAAGCATATGCTGTGGCTGCCTGTCCATAAGCGAAAACCACTGGAAACCATAAGGGTTCACTTCACACACGAAGGGGGCGTTGGGCGCGATGAAATGCGCATCGGGCAAAGCGCGCGCGAATATATCGGCAAGGTCGATGAGGTTCGGGCCATCGGCGCCCCAACCATGCAGGATCATAACCAGTTGTTTTGCTTTGCCGCCGGATGCAGGTTTTCGGAAAGCTGTGGGAGTCATCTTCATAGGGTTCAGAGGCCAGGATTCAGGGTTCAGAGAGTAGAACTAACTAATATGGTTGCTGCCAAAAGGCAACTGTTATATGTTCATAGCCAACTCTGAATCCTGGCCTCTGAATTCTTATGACCACCAAAAAACTTTTCCTCATCGACGGCTCCGGTTTTATTTTCCGCGCCTACCATGCCTTGCCGCCCCTTACCAGCCCAAAAGGAGTGCCTGTAGGCGCTGTGGTTGGTTTTATGAATATGATGATAAAACTTATGGAAAATTCCAACCCCACCCATGTTGCGGTTATTTTCGATGCATCACGCATAACCTTCCGCAACCGCATCTATCCCGAATACAAAGCACACCGCCCTCCTGCCCCTGACGACTTAATACCTCAGTTCCCTTTGGTGCGCGAAGCAACCCGTGCATTGAACCTGCCCTGCATTGAACTCGAAGACTATGAGGCCGATGACATAATCGCAACTTACGCAAAGCAGGCGCAAGCGCAGGGCATTGAAGTCACCATCGTATCATCGGATAAGGATTTGATGCAGCTTATTGGAAGCGGCATAGAGATGTATGATGCGATGAAAAACAAAATAATCGGTGCTCCGGAAGTGTTTGAGAAATTCGGCGTGAAACCTGATAAGGTCCTGGAAGTTTTATCACTCATTGGCGATAGCTCCGACAATGTGCCAGGCATCGCCGGAATAGGCCCAAAAACTGCCGCCGAACTTATAAACACTTATGGCGACCTGGAAACCCTGCTGGAAAAAGCACAGGAAATAAAACAGCCAAAACGACGCGAAACCATAATAAATTCCGCCGATATGGCCAGGCTTTCCAAACAGCTTATAACGCTTAAAGAAGATGTACCGCTACCTCTTGTGATGGATGAGCTTATACTTAAAAAATATGACAATGACATCCTGCTGCCTTTCCTGCGCGAATATGGGTTTAAAGCCTTGCTTGCAAAAATGGAGAAAGCCTCTGGTGTAAAGCAGCAAGCAGTACATGAAACAGCGCCAAAACCAGAGGCCCAAAGCCGCCCCAAGACAAATTATGAAGTTATTTCCAGCATTGATGAGCTGCAAAAATGGGTAAAGGCAGCGCAAAAATCCGGTATAGTTGCCTTCGATACCGAAACAACCTCGCTTGATCCTCTTAAAGCCGAACTGGTGGGCTTCTCATTAAGCATTGAAGCCGGAAGCGCGTGCTATGTACCGCTTGGACATAAGGATTCAGGATTCAAGATTCAGGATTCAGAAAGCAAGAATAAGAAAGAAACTTCTAATCTTGACTTATTTTCTTATCCTCCCCCGAATCCTGAACCCCGAATCCTGAACCCCGACCAAATTCCTCTGCCCCAAGCCATTGCCGCGCTAAAACCCCTTCTCGAAGATGAAAGCGTTTTGAAGATAGGGCAGAATATAAAATACGACATGCTAATAATGCAGCAGCATGGAATAAATATAACAGCATTTGATGACACTATGCTGCTTTCTTACGTGCTGTATGCCGGATTGCACGGCCATGGAATGGACGAGATTTCCGAGCGTTACCTGGGCATAAAACCAATAAGCTATAGTGAAGTGACCGGAACCGGAAAAAACAAACTGCGTTTCGATGAAGTGGAAATTGAAAAAGCAACCGCCTATGCCGCTGAAGATGCTGATATAACCCTGCGCCTGTGGCAGAATTTAAAACCAAAACTCGCACAGGAAAAACTACTCGCTTTATATGAAACTATTGAACGGCCATTGGTTGCTGTACTTGAGCGCATGGAACTGCGCGGAATCAAGGTTGATCTGCCGCAGCTTGCTGCACTCTCTAAGGATTTTGCAGGCCGCATGGGCGAATATGAACGCGAAATATATGCGCTTGCCGGACGCGAATTCAATGTTGCATCGCCTAAGCAGCTTGGTGAAATTCTGTTCGATGAAATGAAACTTGAAGGCGGCAAGAAATCCGATAAGTCCGGCGCCTATGGAACAGATAGCGGTGTATTGGAAGATCTTGCGGAGCAAGGCCACGCACTGCCACAAAAAATCCTCGACTGGCGGCAGCTTGCTAAGCTGAAAAGCACCTATACCGACTCGCTGGCAAACCAGGTAAACCCAAAGACCGGACGGGTGCATACCAACTTCGCAATGGCCATCGCCTCAACCGGCCGCCTAAGTTCCAACGACCCGAATTTACAGAATATCCCCATCCGCAGCATCGAAGGAAAAAAAATCCGCCATACATTCGTAGCCAATGCTGGATCATTATTACTGGCCGCCGATTACTCGCAGATAGAGCTGCGCCTGCTTGCCCATGTCGCCGACATCCCCACCCTGAAGGAGGCATTTAAGAACGGCGATGATATACATGCCATAACTGCAAGCCAGATGTTTGGCGTGCCGGTTTCGGAAGTTGACGGCGAATTGCGCCGCCGCGCCAAAACCATAAATTTCGGCATAATTTACGGCATAAGCGCCCATGGCCTTGCCACCCGCCTTGGCATAGGGCGCTCAGAAGCCGGGGCTTATATCGAGCGTTATTTCACGCAATATCCCGGAATCCGCGCCTATATGGAGGAATGCAAAGCTTTCGCGCGTGAGCATGGCTATGTCGAAACCTTATTCGGCCGCCGCTGCCATGTGCCTTACATACTCGATAAAAATGCCGCCCGCCGCCAGTTCCATGAGCGCGCCGCTATCAACGCGCCACTTCAGGGAACCGCCGCCGACATCATAAAACGCGCTATGATAGCAATAGACCGTAAACTGGAAGCAATGCCGGAAGTAAAAATGCTTTTGCAGGTGCATGACGAGCTGGTGTTTGAGGTCGCAGAAAATGCCGTCGAAAACGCCAAGCCCATAATCAAAAAAGCTATGGAACATGCAGCCGAACTCTCAGTGCCATTGACGGTAGAGATAGGAGTTGGTAAAAACTGGGGCGAAGCACATTAAAAAAGCCATTTTTAGAAGTTGCCCAACGGCAAAGATATATTGAGGTAAATATGCGGAAAATCAGGACAATTGAAGAAAAAGGTAAAATCTTTGCGGTGATTCCTCTTAAGGATTACAAAAAACTTCGCGCTGATGCTGAGATGAATTACGATATAGCAACTTATGATTCTGCTATTTCCCGTGTGCTTGATGTATCATTAGACGATCTGCTCTAGAAACATCATGATGGATTGGGATAAGCTCCGGGTTTTTCATACTGTCGCAACCGCGCACAGCTTCACCCGTGCTGGGGAAGTTCTAAACCTTAGCCAATCGGCTATCAGCCGCCAGATAAGCGCACTTGAAGAAAACCTCCAGGTATCGCTTTTTACTCGTCATGCCCGTGGGCTTATGCTCACCGAGCAGGGAGATATATTATTTCGCACTGTAAGTGATGTGCTCACCCGCCTTTCCACTGCCGAAAATGCCCTGCTTGAAAGCAAGGAACGCCCACGTGGACCACTTAAAATAACTGCCCCTGTCGCCATCGGCACAACCTGGTTAACGCAGCGCATGCGCGAATTCAGCGAAACGTACCCTGAAATTGATATTACAATACTGGTTGATGACCGGGAATTGGATCTGACCATGCGTGAAGCCGATGTCGCCATACGCTTGTTCCCAGCCAAACAACCAGACCTTATCCAGAAAAAACTTACGGTATTAAACAACTCAATCTATGCTTCCAACGATTACCTGCGTATATATGGCGTCCCCAAAAAACCGCAGGATCTCGAACAACACCGGCTTGTATTATTCGCCGAAGACCAGAAACAGCCATTTGCCGAAGTGAACTGGATATTAAAAACATTCAAAACAATTGATAACCCTGTGAAGCCGCCATTTAAAATAAACAGCCTGTTTGGTATGCTCCGCGCAGTAAAAAGCGGGATCGGCATTGCAGGCCTTCCTGACTATATGGTGCAGAGCAAAAATATCTCAAAGCTTTTGCCGGAAATAAGCGGCCCCAAAACCGATGTTTACCTTCTTTATTCATCAGAGATGCGCCACTCCAAAAGAATCAATGTTTTCAAAGAGTTCCTACTTAGGAAGCTAGCCGAATACGGACTTGGCCGGGCCTCTTAGCTATGCATTTTTTGCATATCTGAGCTGTTTTTTTGGCACTACTAACCATTTACGTAATATGTATATTGGCACAGAATGATACATAAAACTGTAATGTTCATTTCAGGCTTAAGCCTGATTACCTCCCTGTAAGCCTCAACCGGACCTTAACGGTCCGGTTTTTTTTATGCAATAATTAAAGAATACGTATTTACAGCCCACTTAAAATAATTATATAAGTGCATCCTTACATTTACAAACTCGTCTTGACAAAAAAGAGTTTATTATGCCGCTTTAGCTCAGGGGTAGAGCAACCGCCTTGTAAGCGGTAGGTCATCTGTTCAAATCAGATAAGCGGCACCATTCCCTAATTTGCGGTTGCTCTTAAATTATCTGCTCGCAGTAGCTCGCAGCGGCGCCTTGTAAGCCGTAGGTCATCTGTTCAAATCAGATAAGCGGCACCATTCCCTAATTTGCGGTTGCTCTTAAATTATCTGCTCGCAGTAGCTCGCAGCGGCGCCTTGTAAGCCGTAGGTCATCTGTTCAAATC
>JBDHUC010000030.1:0-24272 GCA_039808985.1 Alphaproteobacteria bacterium
CACCTGTCGCCCCGCATTTATTGCGGGGTCTGGGGCTTAATACCGGATACCGCCATCCGGCGGCATGACAAGCTGGGAAAATATCAAATGCAATTGCCATGCTCCGCTTCGTCCTAATGAATTTTCTTATAAATAATCTGCCCTTCACCCGGCATTACCACAGGTAATGCGTTGACAATATACTAACTAGCGCTTATTTGCATTGCATGTGCGGGTGTAGTTCAATGGTAGAACGGCAGCTTCCCAAGCTGCATACGAGGGTTCGATTCCCTTCACCCGCTCCATTCTAAAAATAAGAGGCATCTTCGTCTTCACTCGTCACTTGCGTATTATAATACGCGTCGTTCCTCGTTCATAGAATCTGCTCCCTTATTTTTAGAATGACATATTCTACTACACCGGCCAAAACCGCTTAGCTTGCTCAGGCTTCCGGTGCGCACGTAGCGTTGCTACGCTTACGCTCCGGTCCTTCGCAATCGTTGCTCTTTGGCCCAGTGTAGCGAATATTCATCTTTTTGCACCGGCCAAAACGCCCTAAGCTTACGCTACGGGCTTTTTCCATCTTTTTGTATAAAGCACAATAAAGCCATGTATTTATGGTGATTTTCCGCAAATATGACAATATTACGGCAGATGGTCTGCAAATCCTTAATTTTTCAATATGTTCATTAAATTGTAACATGATTTTTGCGGCAGGGTTTGTTATCCTCATAATATGGATAATTCTGACGAAAACAAAAAAGACGCTAAGCCTGTAGATTCCAAGGAAAATATGGATGCGAAGGCTATTGAGGCGGAAAAAAAGCCCAAGCGTACTTTTGGCAATAAGCTTTATGATTTCCTGGTATTTGCCCCGATTGCCTGGGGTGGTGTGTGGATATCGTCGGCGGCTACCGGTTATCAGGCGTTGCATGGCACCAACAAGAATTTCAATTGGCTCAGGACCATGAATAAAAATGTTGGCGAGTGGATTCATAAAACCCTTGCCAGGACAGTAATGAAAAATTCCTCCCCGGAAGATGTGGAAGGTATGGCCAAAAATCTTGGCTTTACGTTCATTCTGGGGATGGGCAGTCATCCTCTGATGGGGCCTATAAAATGGCTTGAAGACCACAGGCAGTCTAACGCCGCGAAGATCGATAAAATGCTTGGGACTACCCCGCCGGATGGTCAGGCAATTAAGCAGGAGCCTAAGCAGAGTTGGGCAAGCGTTATTAGCGGGCGCATGGCTTCATGGGCGACAGCTTTTGTTGCGCTTGCTGCAATGGGGCCTAAATTCACCAAACAACTCAATGACGCAGTTGGTGAACGGGTAACAAATAAATGGATGTCATTCCGCCCTGGTGATAACAGGGTCAAAGTTAACAGATGGGCTAACCTGCTGGCATTCGATGCGCTTGGGACAATAATAACAGCCTCTGTTACCTATGTATTCAGCAGGTTCGTGGCGGAGAGCTTTAACAGAAAAGGCAAAGTTGCCGATACAGTATATGAACTTAATCCGGTAGCCCCAAACCCTTTCGGTGATGATGGTGATAAAAACTCCAAAAGCTTTGCTGACAACATCAGGAATGAACGGAATTCAGCGCTGAATGCTGTAGAGCCAAGTAAAATTGAACGTAAGCCATTAATTGTTGAGCAGAATGCCGCTTTTGCCGACAGGATAAAAGGCGAAGAGCCGCAGGCCCATAGCAGGGTTTAGGGTGTTTCCATTTAATCGTGCACGTTGTTATCCAGCGAAAACACTCTAGTGTGGGTGTCGTCCTGCGAATGCATAAGCATTGCGCAGGATCTCAGGATTGTTGGTGGAGATCCTGTGCAGTTGCTCCGCGCCTCACAGGATGACGTTTCTACGGCTGCGCGCCTCACAGGATGGCATTGCCGAGCTGTTTAGTCCCATTGTATTTATTGATTTTTGACCGGTGCGCATGCGCGCCCTTGGTTGCATTTTTTGCTGTTTATTAAACCCGGCGCAACCATCTTTTTCCCATGAAAATAGTTGACTGTCCCATGAAAGAAGTATAAATTCCCATGAAATCCCATAAAAACCCATGAAATCCCATAAATAAACCTTAACTGATTGTTTGTAATGATTTTTTTATCAACATTCCATAACCGCATAGATAAAAAGGGTAGGGTTTCTGTGCCTGCGCAGTTTCGCGCTGTGCTCGCGTCAAAAGTTCTGGCTAACGATTTTCAGGGTGTCGTTGCCTATCAGTCGCCGATCAATAATTGCATCGAGGCGTGCGGCATGAGCCGGATAATAAAACTGAACGAACGCATGGAAGCCCTCGACCCTTATTCGGAAGAACGCGATGCGTTTGTAAACTCGTTGTTCGGGGAATCGGTGCAGCTTTCATTTGACTCCGACGGCAGGATATTGCTTACCGAGCAATTGATGGAAGCGGTGGGCCTGAAAGAGGAAGCGACCTTCGTGGGTAAAGGCGAAGTTTTTGAAATATGGGAACCGAAGGCATTTGCCGCTTATGCAAAACGCGCGCGCTCGCTGGTGAAGGAAAAACGCTTCATGATGAAAGGGCCTGCGTCATGAGATTTTCCTTTTTGTCATTCCCGCGCATGCGGGAATCCAGAAACATATATTCTGCCGGTGATTTTTGCGCTGGATCCCCGCGCAAGGCGGGGATGACGAGTGTAATGAAAGGGCCTGCGTCATGAGATCACAAGGGGCAGGATTCGGGACTGGGGATTCAGGGATAAAGACGGAAGCTTCACACGCGCCGGTTATGCTGAATGAAATGCTAGGCTGGCTCGCCCCGAAAGATGGTGGGATTTATATCGACGGTACTTTCGGAGCAGGCGGCTATAGCCGCGCTATTCTCAAATCCGCCGACTGTTATGTTTATGCTATCGACCGCGACCCGGATACACGCAAATTCGCTGAAATACTTATGCAGGAATTCCCAAATCGCTTTGTTTGGATACTTGGTAATTTTGCTGATATGTGCAGCCTGCTTGCATCACGCGGGGTGAATACAGTTGACGGAATTGTGCTCGACCTTGGTGTTTCCTCGATGCAGCTTGACATTGCAGAGCGCGGTTTTTCTTTCCGCAGCGATGGAAAACTTGACATGCGCATGTCGCAGGAAGGAACAAATGCAGAGGATATAGTAAATAATGCAGGCGTTGATGAGCTGGCTGATATTTTTTACTATTATGGCGAGGAAAAAATGGCGCGGCGAGTGGCGCGTGCAATCGTTGCCGCAAGGGAAGTAGAGCCGATAACCCATACCTTGCAGCTTGCAGAAATTATCCGCGCTGCGATTCCGGGAAAACCAGGAAAAACACACCCGGCAACCCGTAGTTTCCAAGGGCTGCGCATATTCATAAACAAAGAATTCGAGGCGATAGAATCCGGCCTTGCTGCTTCCGAGAAACTGCTCGGAAAAGGCGGCAGGCTGGTGGTGGTCAGTTTCCATTCGCTGGAAGACCGTATCGTCAAACGTTTTACCCACTCCCGTTGTGGTAAGCTTGGGGAGCATTCGCGCCATACGCCGGAGCTTAGCAATAAGCCCGTCCTTGCGGATGCTCCCGCTTTTTTCCTGCCCAAGCCGGAAAAGCTTAAAGCCTCCAATGCGGAACTGGAAAATAATCCCCGCGCCCGTAGCGCAACCATGCGGATGATGACGAGATGCGAGGAGGCAGTGCAATGAACCGTTTATATCTCCTTGCATTCTGGGCCGTGTTGATAGTTGGTGCGGCCTTCATGCTTTACCGCGTGAAATATGAGGTGCAGTCGCTTAAAGCGCAGGTAGCGCAGGCCAGCCTGGAAATGGCACAGGAAAAAGAAATGCTGCATGTGGAAGCCGCTGAATGGGCCTATCTCAACCGCCCGGAAAATTTGCGCAAGCTTGCGGATAAATATCTCAAGGGAAAAAACCTGACTGTTGACCAGGTGGCTGAAATTGAGGCCATCTCATTCCATAAGCAGGCGGTTGCTATTGCCGATAGCGGTGATATGCGGACTATTCCTGCAAGTTACCATAGTAGCCCTGCGCAGAGATGAGTGGAGCAGTGCATAAATCCACAAAAATCATCATTAATGAAAGTACTGGTAAAAGGATAATCGAGCAGAGCCGCGTACGCATGTTATGCATAGGGTTTTTCTTTGTATTATGTTTTTCCAGCATAAGTGTCCGCATGATCGAGGTTGCGGTCATAAAAAATCCAAAGGCCATGACGGTAAAAATCTTCGATGATGATAATGAAAATGAGGGCGAGGAGGTTGAGCTTAAGAGCGCTGAAACGCCGCTTGCGCGTGGTGATATTGTCGATCGCAACGGAGTGCTGGTTGCAACCAGCCTGATGACGGCATCGGTATTCGTAAACCCTAAGGAAATAAAAGATGCTCCTGATGCGGCGCACCGTCTTGCCCAGACGCTGGTAATGGATGAAAAGCTGCTGCTTAAACGCTTAAAAAGCGGCAAGTCATTTGTGTGGATAAAGCGCAATCTTACGCCTAAGGAACAATATCAGGTGAATGCGCTTGGCATACCAGGGCTTTATTTCCAGCCGGAAGAACGCAGGGTTTATCCTTATGGCAGCGTGCTTTCGCATATGCTTGGCTATGTAGGGCAGGATAATAAAGGGCTGGCAGGAATTGAGCGCCAGCTTGACAGCCGCCTGCGCGAACCTACGCTAAATAGCGAACCGGTAACGCTGTCGGTGGACGTGCGCCTGCAATCCATGCTTAGAAGCGAAATGCTCAAAACGGTAAATGAATTTAACGCGATAGGAGCAACCGGGGTTATACTGGATATAAAATCAGGGGAATTGCTATCCATGGTTTCGCTTCCTGATTTTGACCCTAATTCCAAGGTGAAGGATGATGGCTCGGCAAGATTTAACCGCGCAACACTTGGCACATATGAAATGGGTTCGACCTTTAAGACCTTTACCATGGCTTTGGGCATGGATTCGGGCGCTACCAGCATACGCGGCGGATATGATGCAACCAGGCCGTTCAAGCTTGGGAAATTTACAATACATGATGCGCACCCTGAAGCGCGTTTCCTTACAGTGCCGGAAATTTACGCTTATTCTTCAAACATTGGCACTGCGAAAATGGCGCTTGATGTCGGCGGGAAAAAACAGCGCGAATTTCTAGATAAGATCGGGATGCTGAAGCCTGTGGATATTGACTTCCCGGAAAAAGCAGCGCCGCAATTCCCTGACGAATGGAAAGACATAAATGTTGCAACCATTTCCTATGGGCATGGTATTTCGGTTACGCCGCTGCACCTGGTGCAGGGTATTTCAACGCTGGTAAATGGCGGCACGCTGGAGCATCTTACGATGTTAAAGGATGGCAACAGGAACAAGGCCAGGGGCGAGAGGGTGATAAGCGAAAAAACCTCGGAAAATGTACGCAGGCTTATGCGCCTGGTGGTCGAGCGCGGAACCGGGGCAAGCGCCAATATCGCCGGATACCGCGTGGGCGGGAAAACCGGGACGGCGGAGAAGGTGCAATCGGGCGGGAAATACAACCCTAACGCCAAGCTGGTTTCATTCATTGCCGCATTTCCGGTTGATGACCCTGAATATCTTGTGTTAGTTATGATAGATGAACCAAAGGGCGATAAATCAACATATGGTTTTGCAACGGGTGCGTGGATCTCAGCTCCGGTGGTTGCCAAGGTCATCGCCCAGATGGGGCCGATGCTGGGAATAAAACCACGCTATAATGTGCCAGAAGACGATGCGGGGAAATACTGGGTGGAAAATGATAAGAACGAAAAAAAACAAAAACCGGCATCGTATGCCAGCCCTATGATGGATAAGAGGTATATCAGTGCTGTATCTTATTAAAACTCTACTGGCATGGGCAATCTGCTTGCGATGGAGCCTCCTCAAAAAGTCACGTACTAAAGTGTACGCTCAACTTTTCTCGGTATCCATCGCTTCGCGCTTGCCGCATGCCAGCGAGTTTGTGCGAATGAGTTTGCAATGAAATTAAGCGAATTGCTTGGAGTATCCCTGAATCCTGAATCCCGAATCCCGGACCCTGAAATCACCGGCATCACCACCGATTCTTCCAAGGTCAAACCGGGGTTTGTTTTTGTTGCAATCAAAGGCGAAAAAGTTGACGGCGCGAATTTTATTCCGGATGCGGAACGAAATGGGGCGGCGGCGATAGTCAGGGGGCAGGATTCAGTATTCAGGATTCAGGACAGTAGCATATGCGTTGAGAATCCACGCCTCGCGCTGGCGAAAATGGCGGCGGCGTTTTACGGCGCGCAACCGGAAAATATCGTGGCTGTAACCGGAACTGATGGCAAGACATCAACCGCTGATTTTTTCCGCCAGCTTGCGTTTCTTGCGGGTAAAAAATCAGCATCTATTGGAACTATCGGGGTGATTTCCGGCAGCGGCGAAAACCTGTATCCCGGCTCGCTTACCACGCCTGACCCTATCTCGCTTGCTTCCATGCTTGCGGAGATGAAAAAATCTGGGATTGATAGTGTTGCGATGGAAGCATCCAGCCATGGGTTGGCGCAATACCGCTTAGATGGCGTGAAATTGAAAGCCGCGGCGTTTACCAACATCGCCCGCGACCATCTTGATTACCACAAAACCGAGGAAGCGTATTTCGCTGCCAAGGCGCGGTTATTTTCTGAGCTGCTGCCTGCGGGTGCTACTGCCGTTTTAAATGCCGACGATAAAAGATTTGCAGAGCTTAAAAAAATCTGCGAAGGGCGCGGACATAATATAATATCATTCGGGAAAAATGGGGAGCAGTTCGCTATAAATTCCATAACTCCAAGCCAGTATGGGCAGGAGGTTTTACTTACGCTTTATGGCAGGAAATATGAAGTATCGGTGCCGCTGTTTGGCGAGTTCCAGGTGATGAATATTCTGGCAGCGCTGGGGCTTGCTGCTGGCTGTGGCGCTGACCTGGAAAAAACCATTGCTGATATTGGGAAGTTAAAAGGCGTTTCCGGGCGGCTGGAACAGGTGGTCACGCTTAAAAATGGCGCGACTGTGTTTGTTGATTACGCGCATACGCCGCTGGCGCTGGGAAATATACTGGCTACGCTGCGCCCACATACCAGCGGCAGGCTGCATGTGGTGTTTGGTTGCGGGGGCGACCGCGACCCCGGAAAACGCCCAATGATGGGCAAAATAGCGGCGGAACTTGCCGATTGCGTTATTGTAACTGACGATAACCCGCGCAGCGAAGATCCTGCTTCGATCCGCGCTGCGGTTATGGAAGGATGCGCCGGAAAAATATCATGCAAAGAGGTTGCGGACCGTGCGCAAGCCATTTATCTTGCCATGAAAGAATTGCAAAAAGGCGATGTTTTGGTGATTGCGGGCAAGGGGCATGAAAAAATGCAGATAATAGGTGATAAAAGCCTGCCGTTTGATGATGGTGAGGTGGCGCGTGATGCTGCGCGGAAACTGGGTGTTTTATGAGTGCGTTGTGGCCGCTTGCAGAATTGGTGAAGGCTACCGGCGGAAGCGGTGGTGAGCCGTGGTGCGCGTGGCGGGTGGAGATTGACAGCCGCAAGGTGCAGCCGGGCGATTTATTTGTTGCGCTGAAAGGCGAACGGGTGGATGGGCATGAATATGTGGCGCAGGCCTTTGCGGCAGGTGCTATCGGGGCTATGGTCGAGCATAAGCTGGATGTTGGCGGCAACCAACTGGTGGTTAAAAACTGTTACGCGGCGCTGGACGCCCTGGCGAAATATAACCGCGCGCGCAGCAAGGCGAAAGTGGTTGGCGTTACCGGAAGCGTGGGCAAAACATCGACCAAGGAAATGCTGCGTCTTGCGCTGTCAGTTCACGGAAAAACATATGCTACCAGCGGCAATTACAATAACCATATCGGAACCCCGTTAAACCTTGCCAACCTGCCGCTGGACGCTGAGTTCGGCGTGTTCGAAATGGGCATGAACCATGCCGGGGAAATTTCCCATTTAACTAAAATGGTGCGCCCACACATCGCAATTATTTCTAATGTCGAAGCGGTGCATATGGAATTTTTTGCGTCAATTGATGATATAGCAAAAGCCAAGGGTGAGATTTTTGAGGGGTTGGAAAGCCTCCACCCTAGCCCTCCCCCTAATGGAGAGGGGATAGCAATAATCAATGCTGATCAAGGCTATTTTGCTGACGTAGCTAATAAGCTCACCTTCGGTGCGGATGCAAAGGCTGATTGCCGCCTGCTGGAATATAAGCCGACGGTTTCCGGCTGTGAGGTTTCGGCAAGCATCATGGGCAAAAAAATTGATTACCTAATCGCGGCAACCGGGCGGCACTGGGCTATTATTTCGTTATCGGTGCTGGCCTGCGTCTATGCGCTGGGGCTGGATGTGGAAAAATCGGCGGTGGCGCTTGCGGATTTTTCAGAAGTTGAGGGCAGGGGGCGGGTAGTGCGGATTGCTGCAAAAGGCGGCGCGGCATTGCTTATAAATGACAGCTATAACGCAAGCCCGGCCAGCATGCGCGCAGCTTTTACCAAAACTGGTGTAGTATGGCAGGCGCAGGGAAAAAAAGGACGCAAAATCGCATTGCTCGGCGATATGCTTGAGCTGGGTGAAACTTCAGCAAAAATGCATTCAGATTTAGCCGTTGATTTGCAGGCGCAGGGATTCGATAAAATCTATTGTGCGGGGAAACTGATGAAGAACCTGCATGGCGCTTTGCCTGAAAATATGCGCGGTGCGCACGCGGCAGATGCGGCTTCGCTTTTTGCGCTTCTGGGGGGTGTTTTTGAAGCTGGTGATGTGATACTTATAAAAGGTTCGCACGGCAGTAAAATGTACAAGCTAGCTGGTGATTTGTTAGAAAAGGAAAAATTTAAAGATGCTGTATAATTTGCTCGCCGAGCATAACTCGCTGTTCAATATTTTGCGTTATATTACTTTCCGCAGTGGTGGCGCGGTTTTTACGGCATTGCTGCTTAGTTTTTATATCGGCCCCAAGGTTATCGCATGGCTTAAATCCAAGCAGGCAGAGGGCCAGCCGATCCGCCTTGACGGGCCGGAAAGCCACCTTGTCACCAAAAAAGGCACTCCGACAATGGGGGGGCTTATGATACTTATTTCGGTTACGGTTTCGACGCTCATCTGGTCGGACCTTAAGAACCAGTATATGTGGATTGTGCTGTTTGTGATGCTCAGTTTCGGTCTTATCGGGTTTTTTGACGATTATTTAAAACTAACCAAGAAAAACAGCAAAGGGCTTTCATCGCGTAAAAAAATGTTGTGGCAGGCAGTGTTTTCGCTGGCAGCGGCGATAATGATACAGATGGTGGCAACGCCTGCGCTTTCAAGCCATATTTCGGTGCCGTTCTTTAAAAATGTCCTGATCGATGCCGGGATTTTTTATATCCCGTTTGTGATGGTGGTTATGATCGGTGCATCAAACGCGGTGAACCTGACTGATGGTTTGGACGGTCTGGCTATTGTTCCAATTATGATTGTTGCCGGGTGCTTTGCGCTTATTTCCTACCTTATCGGGCGCGTGGATTTCTCTGCATATTTGCAGCTTAATTTTGTGACGGGCGCGGGTGAACTTGCGGTTTTCTGCGCAGCGCTTGTTGGCGCGAGCCTTGGGTTTTTATGGTTCAACGCGCAGCCTGCTGAAGTGTTTATGGGCGACACCGGAAGCCTGTCGCTGGGCGGGGCGCTCGGTGCGGTGAGTGTCATCTGCAAACATGAGATTGTGCTGGCGATCATCGGCGGGTTGTTTGTGGTGGAAGCTATGTCGGTGATTATACAGGTGGTGTCGTTCAAGACGCGGGGCAAGCGCGTGTTTAAAATGGCGCCGATACACCATCATTTCGAAAAGATCGGCTGGTCGGAATCGAAGGTGGTGATACGTTTCTGGATTGTAGCATGCATCTTTGCGCTGCTTGGGCTGGCGACGCTGAAGATACGATAATTGTGTCATCCTGCGAACCACGAAGTGGTTGCGCAGGAACTGTTTATAATTGAGGGAGGTTCTGTGCAAATGCTACGCATTTCACAGAATGACGAGGTTGGGTCATCCTGCGGCGAGCATAGCGAGAGCGCAGGATCTGTATCAATAAGGGTGAGATCCTGTGCTATTGCCTGCGGCAATCCACAGGATGACGGGGAGAAAATGATTACGGTAGCGGAATATAAAGGGCAGAAGGTTGGTGTTTTTGGGCTGGGCAAGGCAGGCGAGGCAGCAGTTGCTTCACTGGTTGCTGGCGGCGCGGAAGTTTATGCGTGGGATGACCGGATGACGGATGGCGGATTACGGATGACAGATAAATTTCCGTCATCTGTCATCTGTCATCCATTTTCGAAGTGGGACTGGGCAGGGTTAAAAGCACTGGTGCTAAGCCCCGGAGTCCCGCTTACACACCCCAGGCCGCACGCTGTTGTGGAGCTTGCGAAAAAACATAATGTCCCGGTTGTCGGCGAGGTGGAACTGCTCGCGCGCGCATGCCCACAGGCGAAGCTTGTCGGCATTACCGGAACTAACGGAAAATCAACCACTACAACTTTGATTGGGCATATCCTGAGCGAGGCGGGGGTGGATGTTCAGGTCGGCGGCAATTTAGGGACACCTGCCTTGGCTCTGGAACCGCTGGGAAGCGATGGGGTTTATGTTATCGAGATGTCATCTTACCAGCTAGACCTGGTGCGCACGGTGCGCTTCAATGTTGCGGTGCTGCTCAACATTACGCCCGACCATATTGACCGGCACGGCGACATGGAAGGATATATAGCTGCCAAAAAACATATTTTCGAGAGGCAGGCAACGGGGGATGTTGCGGTTATCGCGGTGGATGATGAATATACAAAAGGGATTTTGGATTCGGGATTCGGGGATCAGGGGAGTAAAATTGTTGCTGTGTCGAGCCACAATGACTTAAGTGATGGTGTTTATGTTCAGGATGGGATTTTGCATGATACACAGCATCCTGAATCCTGGAACCTGAATCCTATAGTGGCGCTTACTGGCCGCCATAACTGGCAGAACGCTGCGGCGGCATATGCGGCGTGTCGCGCTGTAGGGGTGAGTCCCGAAAAAATATACGCGGCGATGAAAAATTTTGGTGGGCTGCGCCACCGCCTGCAACTGGTTGCGACCATAAACGGAGTGCGTTTTATCAATGACAGCAAGGCGACCAATGCGGACGCGACAGCCAATGCATTAGCGCCTTACAAAAACATTATCTGGATAGCGGGCGGCAAGCCCAAAGAAGGCGGGATTTCAAGCCTGGCAGAATATTTCCCCAATATCGCGCACGCGTTTTTGATCGGCGAAGCGGCAGAAGAATTTGCAAAAACGCTGGAGGGAAAAGTTCCCTATACGCAGTGCGGAACGCTGGATGTGGCGGTTGCGAAAGCTGCGGAGATGGCTTTTTCTGCCCTCACCCCGATCCTCTCCCAGGGGGAGAGGGGGAAAGTGGTGCTGCTATCGCCAGCCTGTGCATCATTTGACCAGTTCAAAAGTTTCGAGCATCGCGGTGATGTGTTCTGTGATTTGGTGGAGAGGTTATGATAATTTATCTTCCAATTCTTCCCTTTGTCACCCCGCACTTGTTGCGGGGTCTGGGGCTGCATATAGCCACTGAGTATTTAATCCCGGATCCCGGCATTCGCCGGGATGACAGTATAGGAATGAGTGACAGTATGGGAATGGGCGGCAAAAATGCGTCTTGACCGCACGAATACAAGCACGGTGGGGCGCTGGTGGTGGACTATAGATAAAGTCAACCTGCTGGTGCTGCTGCTTATAATGGCGATTGGCCTGGTGCTTGTTGTTGCTGGCAGCCCTCCGGTTGCCAAAAGGCTGGAGCTGCCGCCATTTTATTTCGTGCATAAGCATTATATTTTCCTGTTCATCGGCGTTGTCGTAATGATTATAACCTCGATGTTCCCGCCGGTAATGATCAGGAGGCTGGCGACACTTGGGCTGGCGGCAAGCATTTTCCTGATGATGCTGGTGCCGCTGTTTTCAGAGCAGACCAAAGGCGCGCACCGCTGGATAAATTTGCTGGGGATTTCGGTGCAGCCCTCGGAATTCATGAAGCCGTTTTTTGCGGTGGTTATCGCCTGGATATGCTCGGAAAGCCAGCGGCGTGTTGATTTTCCCGGTTACCGCGTGGCTATCGGGCTTTATGTGCTGGTGGTATTGCTGTTGCTGGTGCAACCTGACCTTGGTATGACCATTACGGTGAGCATAATGTGGGCGTTCCAGCTTTTCCTCGCGGGGCTTCCTATGCTGTGGGTGATAATAATAATAGTTATGGGGATTGCGGGTGCGGTGGGCGCATACCACATGTTCCCGCATGTCGCTAAACGTGTAAACAGCTTCCTCGATCCGGCGGCTGGTGATAATTACCAGATCGCTAAATCGCTGGAGGCTTTCCGCAATGGCGGGATTTTCGGGCGTGGTCCGGGTGAGGGCGAGGTAAAACAATTCCTGCCGGATTCGCATACCGATTTTATTTTCGCAGTGGCGGGTGAGGAGTTCGGGGCGATGGTGTGCCTTGTTATTTTATGCCTGTTCGCCTTTGTGGTGCTGCGTGCATTAAGCCGGGTGTGGAAGGAAAACGACCTGTTCATTGTTCTGGCGGTGGCGGGAATCGTAACCCAGTTCGGGATGCAGGCGGTTATCAATATGGGTGTGGCGGTGAATTTATTTCCTGCCAAGGGCATGACGCTGCCGTTTTTGAGTTATGGCGGCTCATCAGTTGTGGCGATAGCGCTGGGGATGGGGATGATGCTGGCTTTGACGCGCAAGAGGTTTGGCAAGAGGTAGTTGGTCATCCTGCGGCGAGCATAGCGAGAGCGCAGGATCTGTTTATGATTGGAAAATATCCTGTGCTATGGCTGCGCCCCCACAGGATAATGAAATCAGCCGATTCTTCTTTGCAAATCTTCCAGTTTCCGGGCGGCCATAGCTTTTTCAAACTCAATGCCAAATTGATCTTTAAAGAAAGTTTTCATATCCTGCATTACAACCTCTGTGCTGACAGTGCCTTTTTCAAATTTAGCGTTGCAAGTGGGGAATTCTTTTGCATCAAATAAGCTATTAACATAATTCATAAGTTTTTTATCCTGGCTAGTAACGCCTGCCGCAAATTCAACACCAACGCTGCCGATAATGCCCACATTGTTTTTCTCAAATGCATAATGCATACCAGCTAGAACCATAGCGCTCTTAGCTGCCATTACAGTATCGAAGTTAGGGCTTAGGGCATCCTTACGTAGGCGACTATCTGCCATCCCCAATAATTGATGATAAGCATTGCTTTTAGAAGCAATAATTGGGTTGTCGCTAACCATATCTATTTTGTCTTTCTCTAACCTCAAAGCTTGGAGAATAGACTTTTCCAGTTCGGTAATGCGTTTATTAGGCTCTTCTACAGTGCTTCTGGTTTCTATTTCCTTATCCATTTAAATTTCTTTCTTGAAGGTTAATTATGCATAATATCATAATGTTAGGTATATAATGTGAAGATTTTGTTACAGTTGTTGCAATCTAAATATATTCAGGCAAATTAGTATGTTAATGAGCCAAAGAGACTCAGGTTAGGAGTTTACAACTCTGGATACCAGCCTTCGCTGGTATGACAAGAAAGGAAATTATGGAACTGCTGGGGGATATATTAGGTAATGTCGGGGTGGTGTGTTTCCTGCTTGCCTATTTTTTATTGCAGAAGGAAATCGTTGCGCACAACCAGATGAGTTATTTGCTGCTCAATCTTGCCGGGTCGTTGTTGTTGCTTTTTTCATTATCAATAAACTGGAACCTGCCCGCATTTATACTTGAAACCGCGTGGGCAATGATTAGTGTATATGGGATTGTAAAAACGATGAAAAATAAATAATAAAACAAGCTGTAACCGATTCTTGTTATTAGCATGTTTTTTTGTTACAATATCAAGAAATAAGGATAACTTATGAATATAAATATAGCGCCGGAATTTGAAAGTTTTGTAAATGCCAAGCTTGAAAGCGGCACATATTGCAGTGCCAGCGAGTTGGTTGGTGATGCTTTGCGCCTGCTTGCGGAACGCGATGAATTTCATAGTATGCGGATAAAAAAATTAAATCAGGAAATTCAGATTGGCCTTGACCAAGCGGAAAACGGAGAAATTATAACTGCGGAAGAATCAAAAAATAAAATGACAGCTTTTAAACTGCAATTTTCAAATAATCCCAATTCATAATTTCCGTAATAATTGCAGTGACTAGAACATATATTCTAACCTCGCAAGCTCAGTTGGATTTGCAGGAAATATGGAGATATATCGCGTTAGATAATTCCCTTGCTGCTGACCGTGTAGAAATAGAATTATATGCGGAGTTTGAGAGATTGGCGCATAACCCGAATATCGGGCATAAACGAGAAGATATAACTAAAAAACCTGTTCGTTTCTGGAGTTTGTATAGTTATCAAATTATTTATGACTCAACCGAAGAATCGGTGAGAATTTTGCGTATTTTAAGTGGCTATCGCGACCTTGCAAATATGATAGAAGATTAGTATCAGTTAGCCATGATGCAAAACGACAACCAAAAACTGATAGTGCTCGCGACCGGGGGGACGGGCGGGCATGTGTTCCCGGCGGAGGCGCTCGCGGAAGTGCTGCTTGCGGGTTCGCACAAGATCGTGCTGGTTACCGACAAGCGCTTTGCCAATTTCAAAACCGGGGCACTGTCGCAGGTGGAAACGCGCACTATCCGCACTGGAACGGTTGCGGGAACGCCAGTAAAAAAAATATTCGGCATATTCGGGCTTGTCGCGGGAATGGCGCAGGCATGGCTTCTGCTGCGCCGCCTGAAACCATCGGTTGTTATCGGCTTTGGCGGATATCCGTCATTCCCGACATTGTTTGCCGCTTCGCTCCTGCATATACCTACTATTATCCATGAGCAGAATTCTGTTCTTGGCCGCGCCAACAGGCTGCTTGCAGGAAAAGTAGGCCATATCGCCACATCATTCCCAAACACGCTGATGATGGAAGAAAAAGACAAGGCGAAAATAATTGTTACGGGAAATCCTGTCCGCGCTAGTGTACGTGCGTTGCGTAACCTGCCATATGTGGGTTTGCAGCAGGATGGCAAGGTGAATATCCTGGTTACCGGCGGAAGCCAGGGAGCGACTATCTTCAGCCAGGTGGTGCCTGCGGCTATTGCGCTTTTGCCGGAAAGTTTGCGCGCACGTATCCGCATTGACCAGCAATGCCGCGAAGCCGATGTTGAAGCAACACGAACAGCATACCGAGAGTTGGGGATCAATGCCGATGTCGCCGCGTTCTTTGTCGATCTGCCAACACGGCTGGCGGGGGCGCATCTGGTTATCGCGCGTTCAGGCGCATCGACAATTTTTGAGCTGGCGGTGGCAGGAAGGCCTGCGATACTCGTGCCGCTGCCGACATCAATGGATAACCACCAGTATTATAATGCCAACGCTTTTGAGGATGTGGGCGGCGGCTGGGTTATGAACCAGAATGGTTTTACGGCGGCATCGCTCGCAGCAAGGCTGGAGGCGTTCATAACCGCGCCGGATACGCTCACCAAGGCAGCAGAAAACGCCAAGAAGCTTGGTTCGTTGAACGCAGCGGAAAAGCTGGCGGGGATAGTGGATGGGGAGATGTTAGTGGTAAGTAGTTAGTGGTAAGTGGTTAGTGGTTAGTGGCATAATTAAAAAAGTTGGTGGCTGATTTATTTATATATGCGGTATAAATCAGATATTTATGGAATAAAAAGGAATGCCTTTAAATGGTTTTGCCAATCCCTATATTATTTATGCCTATACAAAATTGATTGGCATCCAGTGTTCCGAGTTCAGAAGTATCGGGAAAGTTTACAGCTTTATCAGTTAGTACTTTATTCTTCTTCAATATCCCACCTATTTGTTCAGATATTGCGAGTGCGACTTCTTTATTAGCTTTATCAACATAGGACCTTACTTCTTGGCTAGGAACGGATAATTCCATGAACCTATAAGATTCAATCGCAGATTCGGGAGTCTTTACACCCTTTTGGGTTGCTTCTGCGATTGCTTTAATAAAATTGATGCCGCTAACGGATTTTTCAGCATTGGCTGCCAAAAATTGCTTTGCGTTTTTTCCCTTTTGGTCATCAATTGCCGCGTGCTCACATAAACTGCTTAGCATTGCCTGGCCGGAAGGGCTTGTTGATATGAAAGAGTGAATAAGGCCAGTGGCCTCTACAGGGTCAATTTTATTGTTCTTATTTTTATCGCTTTCTGTAACAGCGTTTATTTTTGCTTCAAGCCTATCAGGAGTAAAACTGGCGCTAATATCCTGCTTCAATGTCGTAACCATTTTGTCAACAAAAGCTTTGATGTTTTCTACTTCCTGCTCTGATAATTTAGCCATAAAAGTCCTTGATAATTAATGATGTTTTATTGTGTGATAATGCAGGATTTAATATGACATATAAATTGCCTAAGTTATTGTTAAAATTCTGTGACAAATTTAATATCAAAAAATATCTTTGAGATTCAATGGATTGCCAGGTATGGTTAAGCCTGTATGCCCAGGCCTTTGTTGGTTAATGATTTGCAGACGTGATTGGCATCCAGTTTGCCCAGCTCGGAAAAATCAGGCATATCATGTATTTCTTTGAGCAGTTTTGGATTGCCCTGTAATGATGATTTGGCTTTTTCCAATATTTCCCTGGTAAGCGTTGTTGCCGTTGCATCGCCATATGGCATTTTCCCGGCTACCTGCATCAGGTTACGGGAAACTATTTCGGAGTAGGAATAAATTATTTTATCTTCTTTTTCTTTTAGCTGGTCTTTTTCCTGTGCCGTTTTTAAAGGTGCTTTTGCAATTGAGGCTACATCGCGCAAAAATTGCAACTCGCCAACCGCATCCGCGCGGATTCTTTCTAATTCTTCTTTGCTCCTGCTGCTCTCGACATTGGCCATTCCAGCGTTCCTGCATAGTGTGTCGTTATGTATGTCAAAAATTACATCTTCTATGCCGCCCGCTGTGGGAGTTGGCTTTGAAATTTTTTTCAGATATTCCCCGGCTTCCTCAGGGGAAAGTTTATTGTTATGGTCTTTGTCGCTGGCAACTAATTGCCCTATGGTTTTTTCCATCGCTTCAGGAGTGTATTTCTTTAAAATACTATCTTTTATTGCTATTGATTCTATTATTGCCTGCATTTCATCCGGGACTATTAAAGACATAAACATCAAATCCGTATAATGTTTGTTGCGCTTGGTGTTGCGAGATAATATAACAGGGAAATCCCCGATATTCTTGTTAAGAATTTATTACATATTATTTTTCTTTTATTTCAATGGTATACAGAATATGAAGCCGCTGCCTATTTCCCACCACATGCCACTAAGCGTTGGAATTATCCATTTTATCGGTATTGGTGGTATTGGGATGAGTGGCATTGCCGAGGTGCTGCATAACCTTGGCTATAAGGTGCAGGGCTCGGACTCGGCGGCGAGTTATAACACCGAAAGGCTTACCAAATACGGAATCCCGGTATTTATCGGCCATACGCAGGAGCATGTTACGGAAGCCTCGGTGGTGGTTGTTTCATCGGCTATCAAGGCTGATAACCCGGAACTGATGGCGGCGCGGGCGGCAAGGATCCCGGTGGTTAAACGCGCAGAAATGCTGGCGGAGCTGATGCGCCTGAAAATATCCATCGCTGTTGCCGGGACGCACGGGAAAACAACAACCACGGCGCTGACCGCTGCGATTTTAGAGGCAGCGCAGATGAAGCCGACTGTAATTAATGGGGGCATTATAAATGCGCGGGGAACTAATGCTTATCTGGGGGCTGGCGAGTGGATGGTGGTGGAGGCTGACGAATCGGACGGGAGTTTTACCAAGCTACCGGCAACTATTGCGATAGTTACCAATATCGACCCGGAGCATCTCGACCATTATGGCTCGTTTGATGCGGCCAAGGCGGCTTACCAGTCGTTCCTCACCAACCTGCCGTTTTACGGGTTTGCGGTGCTTTGCACCGACCACCCGGAAGTGCAGGCGCTGGCGGCCAAGGTGCATGACCGCCGTTTCATAACTTATGGAACCAACCCGCAGGCCGATATTCGCGCAACCAATATCAGCTCGACCGCAGACGGCGAAAAATTCGATGTTGAAATTGCAGAGCGTGGTGGGGAAAAGGCGCATGTGATAAAAGATGTACTGCTTTCGATGCATGGGAAGCATAATGTGCGCAATGCGCTGGCGGCAATTGCCATCGCCCAGGAACTGGGGCTTAAGGATGAAACGCTGGTTGGCGCGCTTAAAAAATTCGAGGGTGTAAAGCGCCGCTTCACCAAGACCGGGGTGGCAAATGGCATAACAATTATTGATGATTACGGCCATCACCCGGTGGAAATTGCTGCAACGCTTAAAGCGGCGCGTGACGCGCAGGCTCATCATGGCGGCAAGGTTATCGCGGTGGTGCAACCGCACCGCTACACACGCGTGCATGATTTGTTCGCTGAATTCTGCACCTGCTTTAATGATGCTGATATGGTTATAGTTGCTGATATTTATGCCGCCGGGGAAGAGCCGATCGAGGGAGTTTCCGCTGATGCGCTGGCTGAGGGATTGCGCGGGGCCGGACACCGCCATGTGCTGCGCCTGCCTTCGCCGGAGGAGCTTGCGGTATTGGTTAGGGATGTAGCTAACGCTGGCGATATGGTGGTTTGCCTTGGCGCCGGGTCTATCAGCAAATGGGCGTATGCCCTGCCTAAGGAATTGGAGGATTCAGCGGTCAGGATTCAGGTTGCAGGTTGAAATGACAACTTCCCCGAATCCCGAATCCTGGCACCTTAACCCTAAGCTTAGGCAAAATGTCGATCTCTCCAAAACCAACTGGCTGAGGGTGGGTGGCAATGCACAATATTTATTCAAGCCGGAAAATACGCAGGATCTTTCGAATTTCCTTAAGCAGCTTCCTCCAGAAGTTCCGGTTACTGTGCTTGGCGTTGGCTCGAATGTGATTATACGTGACGGCGGGGTGGATGGGGTTGTTATAAAGCTGGGGCGGGGATTTGCTGAGTGCAGGGTGATAGGTGATGAGTGCAGGTTAGAAGTGGGGGCGGGGATGCTCGACATCAATGTTTCGCTGTTTGCCGCCGAAAATGCTATTGCCGGGCTGGAATTCCTAAGCGGTATACCGGGGACTATCGGTGGTGCTGTACGCATGAACGGTGGTGCGTATGGAAGTGATATTTCGCAGGTGCTGGTGGAGGCGGAAATTGTCAAACGCAACGGCGATATACGCCGCCTGAGCAATGCCGAGATCGGGTTTGTATACCGCAATAGTAATTTATCAGCCGAAGCGATAGTGACCAGTGCTGCGCTGCGCGGGCAGAATGGTGACAGCGACGAGATTGCCGCAAAAATCGAAGAAATAAGCCGCAAACGCGAAGAAACCCAGCCGATACGAACCCGCACCGGGGGCAGCACTTTCAAAAACCCACCCGGGCATAAGGCATGGGAACTTATTGACCAGGCCGGTTGCCGTGGGCTTGCACGCGGCGATGCGCAGATTTCGACAATGCACTGCAACTTCCTTATCAATAACGGAAACGCAAGCGCCGCTGACCTGGAAGGCCTTGGAGAAGAAGTTATAAAACGGGTATTTGAAAAAACCGGAATCATGCTGGAGTGGGAAATTAAGAGAATTGGCAGGAAGTAAATTGCCATCTCAATTTGCAATTTTGGCATAAATATTACCATGGCATAAAGATTGCTTATCCAGTTGACCATATAAAATTTCGGGGAAATTATATGGGTCTATATTCAAGCATGAATGCCGGGATAAACGGCGTAAAATCATATGGTGAACGCATGGGATATATTTCCCATAACATCGCCAATATGACCACGGAAGGATTCAAGCAGGGCACGCCGGTTTTTGAACAGCTCGTGCAAAACGACGGATCGGTTCCGTTCCATTCCTATAACGGCGCCAGGGTGGTTGACCGGCATGCGGTGAATACGCAGGGGCAGGTGATGCGCACTGACTCGACCACTGACCTTGCGATCTCTGGTAACGGGTTGTTTGTGGTAAGCCCGACCGCAACCGGCATGGAAAAACCATATTATACGCGAGCTGGCGCTTTCTCGCCCGACCATAATGGCGACCTTGTTAATAATGCCGGTTATTACCTGCAGGGATGGAAGCTTGATGCACAGGGTAATCTGTCCTCAGCCCTTTCAGGCGGCAATGTGGCGGGAGGAACGGGGCTGGGCAGCCTTGTCACTATCAATATCCCAAAGGCCGATACTGATTTTACAGCTACCAGCAGTATTGCATTGCAGGCGAACCTCAAATCTTCGCAGGTGGCATATTCGGGTGTGTATAATCCCGCTGACCCATTGCATAATATGGCATCGGGAACGGTAATACCGCAATTCAGCAGGACCGTTGAAATAGCTGACAGCAGCGGTAATCCACGGGAAGTGCAGGTAGGGTTTTTAAAGCTCGCTAATAATAGCTGGGCAGTGGAAATCTATGGTAAGGCAGCGGATATTTCCGGCGGCAACCCGCAACTGGCAACCGGAACTATAAATTTTAACGGCGACGGAACCCTGGCATCAGTTGCGGGGGGGATTTCGCAGCCGGTTGGAATAAGCTGGCAAAATGACGGTTCGACCAACCAGATAAGCTTTAACTGGGGAACTGCTGGAGTGCCTTTTGGTACGACCGGGGCGGTGCTTATCGGGCGGGCAGATGGAATGAGCCAGTTTGATGCTATTTACCATGTTACAAGTGTGGGGCAGGACGGGCATGTGATTGGCAAGCTTGATAATGTAGACATAGATAAAGACGGTTATGTAACTGGTAATTACAGTAACGGAACGACCCAGAGATTGTATAAGATACCGCTTGCCAGCTTCCTTGACCCCAACATGCTTGATTCGGCAACCGGGGATGTGTTCTATGAATCGGCGCGCAGCAGCCAGCTATTATTTGTGCAGGCTGATGGCGAAAATGGAGGAAAGATACAAACCGGGGCGCTTGAGCAATCAAATGTGGATTTGTCTACGCAATTTACCGATATAGTATTCGCGCAACATGCCTATCAAGCAAACAGCAAGCTGATCAATGTTGACGACACCATGCTGCAAAGCGCGGTGGACATGGTGCGGTAGGTTACTTCCTTAACCCTAATTCTTTCCTGGCCGCTTCCGCAATAAATCCTGAGCGTGTCATTCCGAATTGTTTTGCTTTCTCGTCAATTAAATATAGCAAGTCTGAATCCATGCTCGCATTGAAACGTACAGGCTCTTTCCTGTGGAGTTTTATTCCTACAATAAAATATGCGGCTGCATTTTTATTGCCTGTATTTTTCAAAATATCTTCCAGGCTGCTTGGCGCAGGTAAAATTAAACCTTCATCCAGCATAAACTTTATATGGCCTTCTAATGCTTCCTGTGCCATATCCTTTGCTTCGTCAACGGTTCTTCCTGCTGTAATGCAACCTGGGAAATCAGGGAAGCTTACCCCGAAGTCAGACTTTTTTTCCTTATGAATCACTGCAATATAATTTGTCATAACTAAACCCATTTTAACCCGGCTTGTTTTAAAATATTGTTTAAAGTTCCTTTTGGTATATCTCTCTTAGGGTGTGGAACTGTAACAATCCCTTTTTTTACAGAATGCTTAAAATGTCAGTGGCTGCCGGTGGTGCGTGCATGCTCCCAGCCATCTTTCTTCAGCATTTTAATAATCTCGCTGCTATTCATTTATAGAAAATACACAAAAATTGTGTATAAAGCAAGATGGAATGCCGGTTTTTCTTATAAATATTCCCAGGTTCTTATGACAAGCGCTATTATTTCATTGAAAGCGCTGTGGTTGATTGGCCGCTTACCAGTTGCTCGAGCTTTTTTATTACCCCATCCAGCCCCTGAGAAGCAGCCAGGGCTGTGAACTCGCCACGGTGTGAGTTTATAAGGCTTACATTCTCTATGGCGATGTCATGCACCTTGTAATGCCCGTCTTTTTCATGGACAAGGTAGCTTACATTCAGGATGTCCTGGTTTGTGAGCTTCATTTCGGTGGCTACCGTGAAGTTATCTTCTGATTTGTCGTTCACATTCAGGATTTTGATACCGCTGATGCTTTTGTCCGGGTTCTGCGCAAAATTCTCGACATAGGTTTTGGTGAGGAATTCGCGGTAAAGGCTTACGTATTTTTCGCGCTGGTCATCGGTTGCGCTGTTCCAGTTGCGCCCGATAACAAACTTTGCTATCCAGTCAATATCCACAGATTTGCTGAAAGCATCGGCAAGCACTTCCTTGCGCTTGTCATATGATTTTTTCTGGTCGCTGATTACGGATAGAACAATATTAGCAAAATTATTGGCGAAATCTACACGCTGGCTATGGAGCCCGGTTGTGGCCGCAAAACCGCTTCCTGCCATTAAATTGCTGAAAAATAATAATAAAATTATGTATAGGGCGCGTTTTGTCTGCTTCATATTAGGCCATTTTCATTAATTTATATTATCATTGTACCTAATTATAATTAACTTGTAATTAATTATATATAAAAAGCCGGGTATCAGGAACCGGGCCTTTGAACTTTTGCAGGGGTGACAAATGCTACTTCTTTGCCTCATCAACCGGCAGGGTTATGAAGGCGTCATCATCCTTGCGCGATATTTTTACGAGCACATATTTACGGTTGGATTTACGGGCATTTTCAAAGGCTTTCCTTAAATCAGCAACAGTTTTAACCGGCTCGTTATTGACATCAACTATGATATCGCCGACCTGAAGCCCCTGTTTGGCTGCTTCGCCGTGCTTTATATCAAGTATCACCAGCCCGGTTTTCTTATTATTAAGCCTGAGCTGGGCGCGAAGTTGCGGGGTTAATGGCGCTACATCCATGCCCAGCATGGTTTCGCTGTCATTGTCCCTGGCTGCTTTGGAAGATTTTTCCGGCTTGCCGTCTTCATCTGCTATATCGCTTTTTTCGTCCAGCTCCCTGGTGGTTATGGAGCTGGTTTTGGAAGCGCCCTTATGCCAGAAAGTAACCGTCACGGTTTTGCCAATTTTGGTTTCGGCGACTATGCGCGGAAGGAAGCGCATCTCGCTTATTTCTTTGCCGTCAAAGCTGGTTATAACGTCACCTGCGACTATCCCGGCCTTGTCGGCGGGGCTGTCCTTGGCAACATCAAGCACCAGCGCGCCAATGGCTTTTTCCATGCCCAGGCTGTCGGCAATCTCATCGGAAACTTCCTGGATTTTTACCCCAAGCCAGGCACGATGGGTGCGCCCGAATTCCTTAAGCTGGGATATAACCGGCTTGGCAAGCGAGGTTGGTATGGCAAAGCCGATACCCACGGAACCACCGCCTGAACTGGGTGAAAAAATAGCTGTGTTTATGCCGATTACCTCGCCTTTGGTGTTGAATAACGGCCCACCGGAATTGCCACGGTTTATCGAAGCGTCGGTTTGCAGGAAATCATCAAACGGCCCGGAGTTTATACTGCGCTGGCGCGCAGAAATTATGCCCTGTGTCACCGAGCCGCCAAGGCCAAACGGGTTTCCTATGGCTATCACCCAATCGCCCACACGCATCGCATCGGAATCGCCAAGCGATACGAAAGGCAGGTCTTTTTTAGGATCAACTTTCAAAAGCGCTAAATCGGTTTTTTTGTCGCGGCCTATTATTTTTGCCTTGTATTTGCTGTGGTCGGGCAGGGTCACGTTTATTTCTTCGGCGTCATCTACCACGTGGTTGTTGGTGATTATATAGCCGTCTGCGCTGATTATGAAGCCTGAGCCGAGCGATACCACATCCTGCTCCTGCGGCTGGGCATTCTGCGGTATGCCAAAATGCTCGAAGAAATCCTTAAACGGGTCCATATCCGGATTGCCGGGAAAATTAAAGGGAACACCCTTGAATTTACCGGCAGTTTTGATTTTCTGGGTGGTGGAAACGTTGACAACGGCGGGGGAGAGTTTCTCTACCAGGTCCGCAAAGCTTTCGGGGCGCCCCTGGGCATATGCCGGGGTGGCGGCCTGCATCTGTATGCTGGAAAAAGCGATGATCAAAGCAACGGTTAAAAAGCGGAATTTTAACATAAATAAGCCCCCGTAGTGAATTTTGTAAAACGAGAATTATACAGAAAAAATAAATTATCCATTATGTGATACGGCTGCAGGTGATGTTTCCTGCGCCCTTAAATTGCATATAATACAATTTTTTTTTAGCGCAAGGGGGGGGGAGAAAGATGAATGGATGAATAGATGAATGAGGTAATAGATTGTCCGATGATAAGCTATTACA
>JBDHUC010000031.1:0-23851 GCA_039808985.1 Alphaproteobacteria bacterium
ATCTGGCAGTTGTTCCTGCTACAAAATGCTCCATTAATCGTTGTTGTTTCTCTTTACTTATTCTGCTCTTTCTCATACCATCCATAGATAACATTAACTAGTTATCTGGGACAGCCCCTTATATTTTATTGGCATATGGGCAAAGCCATCCTCAGCGTTGATTGCCGCATCCTTGATTATTTTCTGCTACCCCTGGGTTACAAGCATAATGCAGGGGCAAACCACAATATTAATGACAATTGGTATCCTTGGTTATCAGTTGCTGGCAAAATATAAACACCACGCCCTGGCCGGATTGCTTATAGTAATGGTGGCCTTTAAGCCCCAGTTAATTCTGGCTCCGGTACTTTATGTTCTTATAATTAATGGGAGGAATTTATGGATAAGCACTATTGGCGCAGCGCTTGCCATTATAATTATATGCTCATTATTTTTCGGGTTTTCAATATGGCAATCCTATCTTGATGTAATACTGGCAGCCTCAAGGGAAACCGATAAGCTCGGTGTAAAATTGAATATAATGGGTAACATAAGGGCGCTGTTATTATTTTTTGCAGGTGAGAAAAATCTATCCGCTATCAATATATACAGCAGCATGCTATGGGCAGGAAGTATTATAGCAGCCATTTTTATCGCCTTCAGAATGAGAGCAAAAACACAAGAGTTGCAGGATCTGGGCTTTGGCCTGGTTATAGCGCTTAGCTGCCTTTTCAGCCCCTGGCTGCATATACACAGCATCGTACTTCTTATTATCCCTATAGCCTACCTTGCTAAATATAATATTCTCCAGCCGCGTTATCTTTTCGTGGGCGGCCTTATTAATTTCAACCTTCTTGCAATGTTTGTAGATTCATACGGGGCGCAGTTCAACCCTATATTATGGGTATTTTTCCAACTGTTATTAATTTCGTTCATAAGCTATGATATTTTCCTGAAAAATAGGAAAACCACTAATCTTCCGCCTGTTAGGCCATAACACCCCAAAGCGCCGTATTTACCATTGTTATTTTCCGATATTCTGCTACAATACGCTGGTAAACGAATCTTGTAGAGGTATGTTATGAATATTACATATGATGATTTCGCAAATACCAATGCCAGCAATGAGCTGCCTGAAAAAACCCAGAAAAAACTTTTTTTCGTAATGGCTGCGTTGATAATATTTATCGACCTTACCAGCACGCCGCACGCAATAGTCGGCAATTGCCCGGTTAATGTAGCTACCACCTCTAATTAGAGCGTTTTCGCTTTAGTTGTGCGTTAGGCATCCGAGGCGAAGTGTACAATAGTACATGAGACGAAGGATAACAACACGCACGATTAAATGGAAAATGCTCTAGCATTCTGTCATTGCGAGGGCGTAAGCCCGTGGCAATCCATTTGCTGGATGTGTCGTTGCCCTGCGAAATTCGCAAGAATTTGCGCAGGTTCTCGAACCTATTGATACAGATCCTGTACAGCCGCTTCGCGCCTCATAGTATGACAAGAACTGCCCCCCGCACTCCACCTGTCGCCCCGCTGCATAGCGGGGTCTGGGGCTTAGACATAATACCGGATACCGCCATCCGGCGGCATGACAAGCTGGAAAAATATCAAATGCAATTGCCATGGATCCACGGCAATCCATTCTTCATAAACTGGATTGCTTCTCTGCGTCCGCAATGGCAATTACGAACTACTAATTACAAATTACTATCCACGAATCTGTTGTTACTTTCTTTTTGTTGGTATAAAACTAAGGCATGTCGACCTTAAAAAGCTAACTTAGGGAACACGCCCTAAATAAAAACCAACAAGTAATCCTATGGCAGCCGTACTTCCCAAAGAAACTGACACATCCCTTCTGGAAAAGCTGAACGAACCAGCCTACCGCCAGGCCCCTTGCAACATCGAGGCAGAACAGGCGCTGCTTGGTGTTTTACTGGTAAACAACGAATCTCTGCAATATATCGGCGACAAGCTGCGTTCCGAGCATTTTTATGAACCGCTGCATTCGCGCATCTTTGAAGCCATCCAGAAATTCAGCGATAAAGGCCTTATCGCAAACCCGGTTACGCTGCGCCATTATTTTGACCAGGATGAAGCCCTGGCCGACATAGGCGGCGGGGCTTACCTTGTAAAGCTCGCGGCAGCGGCAGTTTCAGTGATAAATATCAGCGATTACAGCTCGATGATCTGCGACCTGGCGCTTAAACGCCAGCTTATCGCGATTGGCGAGGATATGGTGAATACCGCCTATGTCCACCAGATAGATATTCCAGCCACCAGCCAGATAGAAGAAGCCGAGCAGAAACTTTTTAACATGTCGATAGAAGGCACAGGCGACAGCGGCTTCCGGGCGCTGCGCCATTCGGTGGTAAAGGCGATCGAACAGACCGACCACGCGCTTCGCCACCAGAACCATCTCGTGGGCATCACAACCGGCCTTCAGGATCTCGATAAAATGCTGGGCGGCCTCAAGCGCTCCGATCTTTTGATACTCGCCGGAAGACCATCAATGGGTAAAACGGCTTTAGCGGTGAACATAGCCTATAATGCTGGCCTTAGCCTCCTCAAAAAGGCGCGCTCTGACGGAATTTCCACCAGGGAGGCCGGAAGCATCGGCTTTTTCTCGCTCGAAATGTCAGGCGAACAGCTTTCAACACGTATGCTCTCCAGCGCCAGCAAGCTTAATTCCTATAATATCCTGAATGGCAAAATATCGCCCGAAGAATTCGCGCATCTTGTGCGGGTGAGCAATGAAATGTCGCAAATGCCGTTTTTCATCGACGACACCCCGGCGCTGTCAATCGCAGCGCTGCGCACCCGCGCCCGTCGCCTGCACCGCATGAATAATTTGAAGGTTCTGGTGGTGGATTACCTGCAACTGGTTCGCGGAAGCTCTGCCGCATCACAAAACAACCGCGTGCAGGAAGTTTCCGAAATAACGCAGGGGTTAAAGGCCATCGCCAAGGAACTGGATATTCCGGTAATCGCCCTCTCCCAGCTTTCCCGTGCGGTTGAGCAGCGTGAGAATAAGCGCCCGCTTCTTTCCGACCTGCGCGAATCAGGCTCCATCGAGCAGGATGCAGACGTAGTTATGTTCATCTACCGCGAGGAATATTACCTATCGCGTGAGCAGCCCAAAGAAGGCACCCCCGAACATGCAACCTGGATGCTGGATATGGACCGCGCCATGAACGTGGCGGAAGTAATCGTGGCCAAGCACCGCCAGGGCGCAATTGGTGATGTAAAACTCCGCTTCGATGCCAGCCTGACCCAGTTTGATAATCTGGCGGAAGGTTACTAACTACAATCTACAAATTACTAACTACAATCTACTAACTACTAGCCATTCATAAGAATATGCTGTTTCCCTATCCCACCCTCACCATTAATCTAGCGGCACTCACTGCTAATTATAAACTCCTCAAATCCCGCCATGCAAAAAATTCTATTGCGGCAGTGGTCAAGGCCAACGCTTACGGCCTTGGCGTTGCTGATGTAAGTCTTGCCTTGTATAAAGAAAATTGCCGTGACTTTTTTGTAGCAACCCTTGCCGAGGCTGTAGAACTACGAGTTGTCCTGCCCGATGCAAATATTGGTGTATTCCAGGGCGTGTTCGCAGGCGAAGAAAGCGAATATATAGCGCATAATATAGCGCCTGTGCTGAATGATTTATCCCAGCTTGGGCAATTCACGAAAATCTTAAACGCTAATCCAAAACTTACTGCAATAATCCATGTCGATACCGGCATGACGCGGCTGGGGCTAAGCGAATCCGACCTGAAAAATCCCGCACTCTCACCACTTGCCACTCACAACCCGCCACTCATAATATCCCACCTCGCATGTGCTGATACGCCAGCCCATGAAAAAAACGCCGAACAGCTTTCACGTTTCCATGCGGCAATAAAATATTTTCCAGGAGCGAAATACAGCCTCGCCAATTCCGCAGGCGTGTTCCTGTCACCGGATTTTCATTTCGATATAGCCCGCACCGGTTGCGCCCTGTATGGCATAAGCCCCAGGAACCCGATGCAGCATGTAGCCACGCTCAAAGCACCCATCCTGCAGATACGCACGCTGGACCGCGATGAAACAGTCGGCTACGGCGCAACCGCACCCGCCAGAAAAGGAAGCCGCATCGCCATAACCGCGCTTGGTTACGCCGATGGTTATTTCCGTATGCTGGGCAATAAGGGCCATGCTTATATCGGCGAACATAAAGTCCCGCTTATCGGACGCGTATCTATGGATATGGTGGCTATTGATGTATCATCCATCCCGGAAGCGCAGATAAACGCAAACAGCACCGCCGAATTCATAAACAGCAAACAGACAGTGGATGACATAGCCCAGCAATGCGGCACAATCGGCTATGAAATCTTCACTCGCATCGGCCGCCGCGTGAAGCGAGTTTATAGTTAACTTGCACCCCCATAACCGCCACCCCGATTCCCATAACCGCCCCCAGCCTCCTGCAACTGTCACCCCGCACTTGTTGCGGGGTCTGGGGCTTAATACCGGATGCCGCCCTGCGGCGGCATGACAAGCTGGGAAAATAGCAAATGCAATTGCCATGATAGCGGGGTCCGGCAACATAACAACCCATTGTTTTGCCTAAATAATATATTTGTAACAATATCTTAACACTACTCTTTCCCAGATTTGTTAAATTAAGCTGGTAACCTGAAATGATGGAAAAATACAATGGCTAAAAGCATAGACCCAAAAATTGCAAAAGAATTAATGGAAGCGATAGTCAAGCATGATTCAGCACATGCGTTTGAACTGATAAGAACCCATAGCGCAAGGGAATTATTCTGTGACGATAAATTTACCACAAGCGGAAAAACCCCTCTTCACCATGCTATCTCTGAAAATAACGCCGAAGTTGCCCTTGCCCTCATTAATAAGGAAGGCGCAAATGCCAACATGGCATTTAAGAAAACCAGCGGGGTATGGGGTTTAAGCACGCCATTGCACGAAGCAGTCCACATTATAATCAATAAGGATGGGCAGAAAGAAATTACTGCCAACAAAGCCATAGTCGAAGCACTGGTTAACATGAAAGGCGTAAATTCAGGGCATTTATCATCCAAAGACAATCACGGAAAAACCGCATCTGCCATGGCACGCGAAGCGCATTTCAATGATATCGCCGTAATAATAGAAGAAAAGCTGGCAGAAAAACTAAAGGCAAAACCAGAAGAACAAACCCCGCATGTACAAACAGCCATGCCTGCTTCTCAAATCCAACAACAACTTTACCACTAAAGAGGATCTATGGGTGAATCACAGGAAGAATTATCAAAACAATTATTGGAAGCTCTAAGGAAAAACAACTATGGCATGGTGCAAAGGCTGGTAGAAGTTGATAAGGCTTCTATTGAACCACTGCATGTAGCTGTTTCCGCATTAATGACTGAGAAAGAAGCGGCTGCACCCGGTTCTGCATTTATGATTAAACAGGCAAAACCCATCAATGATTACTTAATTGGTAAGGCGACTGAGGACGTAAAAACACTTGCCGGAACTGATGAAATTAAAAAAGCGGCAGAAGCTATATTATCTGAGTCACAAGCTATAGATCGCAAAAGCCCTATACAGGAAATAATAGGAAACAAAGGCAGCAGGATAATCCTGCCCAACGGTTATAGCAGATAAGGCTCTTATGCAACAAGAAGAACTAAATGACGAACTGGCAAGGGCAATTAAAGCCGGTGGCAATAATGGCTTACAAACAGTTATAGAAAAAGGAACGCAGGAAACCATAACCTCCGGCCACCTCGAAATGGCCTTCAAGAAGCTTCACAGGACAAAAACACCACTCAGCGAAGCACAAGAATACTCCCGTGCAATATATAAACATTTAGAAGCTGAAGCTAGCCCCACAGCTATTAATGGGGCATTCAACCGCGACAGGCATGAATCAAACCGCGATGAATTACTGGAAGCCATAAACAATGCCAGCAGGGAAATAGTGCGAAAAGCCCCTGCGAGCGATATAAAACAGCATCATTTTATAGCTGCAATTAAAAATTACGACAGAACCATAATTGATTTCTCTAGTGTGCAGAAAAAAATAGTTGTCGATTTAATAAATAATGCCGACAAACCAGTGCTGGAAAATTTAGCCGCGAATATCCCGGAAGGTATTTCTGAAAATACGCGTAAGTTCGTAAACAATAAAATTGAAGAACGCTTTAGTCCGAAACACCCCCAACAAATATCGAGGTAAAATATTATGAAACCGCAAGACTCGATTGACGAAGCTATTAAAAGCCAGTCTATAATTGACGTACAGAGTGCGATTCAAAACCATGGCAATAATTCTATAAAACCATCACATTTCAAATTAGCTACGGATATTGACCAGTTGGGTAAATCTCCAAGCAGCAGCGTAATACTTAAAATACTAACTCAAGCTGCTCCTGAAGCAGCAAAAGAATTTGGCAATAAAAATACAACTGGTAACAGATATGGTATAACACGCAGGAACCCACTAATTCCTGATTCACATAAACCAGATTTATACAGATAGGGATATTTATGAACGAACCAAAACAAACCGACCATTTAATGGATGCTATAAAAGATGGTGATCCCAGAAAAGTTGCCCAATATTCAACCCGTGAATCTATCACTGAATTACATGTGCAAACCGCCCTTGATATTCTTGCCGATGCTAAAAGCCAGCCTCATGTTCAGGTCAGCCCTACAGATGCGACAGTCGAAGCTATACATAAAATCCCCTCCGAAAATACCACAAACAAAAATAAAGCGGCATCCGCACAAGCGATTGTTAGCGTTCTACAGGAAATGGCAAGTGATGCAGTATTAGACGCAATTGATGCCCGCCATGCCCGGAAATTTCAGGAGCAGCGCGACAAAGGCAAAAATCCCGGTGGCACACAAAGATAATGGTAAAAACTTAAATCAAACGAATATATATTGATTTAAGCAGCTAAAAACATTAGATTTACTCCCCTTTATTGAATATTGAGAATGGGCGGGTAGCGCATGAAACAGGCCAAAACAGCAGCACAGGAAACCGCAACCAGCGAAATGATGGGTTCCGAAATAATCGTCAAAGCCCTTATAAATGAGGGAGTTGATACGGTGTTCGGCTATCCCGGCGGCGCGGTACTCCCGGTTTACGATGCTCTTTTCAAGCAGAACCAACTGCGCCACATCCTCGTGCGCCATGAGCAGGCCGCCACCCATGCCGCCGAAGGCTATGCGCGCTCCACGGGAAAAGTCGGCGTGGTGCTTGTAACTTCCGGGCCCGGCGCTACCAACGCCGTAACCGGCCTTACCGATGCTATGCTTGATTCCATCCCGCTGGTGTGCATCACCGGGCAGGTTCCAACCCACCTTATCGGCTCCGATGCTTTCCAGGAGGCCGACACCACCGGGATCACCCGTTCCTGCACCAAGCATAATTATCTGGTACGTGATATTGCCGACCTGCCGCACATAATGCACGAAGCGTTCCATGTGGCGCGCACAGGCCGCCCCGGCCCGGTGGTCATCGACATCCCAAAGAACATAATGAACCAGCTCGGCAGCTATAGCCAGAAGCTGGAAATCAAGCGCCCATCCTATAACCCAAAAACCGAGCCGGACATGGCCCAGGTTGAAAAAGCGGTGGCGCTAATGGCAACTGCTAAGCAGCCGATATTCTATGTTGGCGGCGGGGTTATCAATTCCGGCGAAAAAGCCTGCGAACTGCTAACCGAGCTGGTGCATTTAACCGGCTTCCCCTGCACTACCACACTCATGGGCCTTGGCGCATTCCCCGGTGATGACAGGCAGTTCGTAGGTATGCTGGGAATGCACGGCAGCCTGGAAGCGAATATGTGCATGGCGCAGTGCGATGTTATGATAAATATCGGCGCGCGTTTTGACGACCGCGTAACCGGCAGGCTCGATGCTTTTTCAGTTAATTCCAAAAAAATACATGTCGATATTGACCCCTCCTCCATCAATAAAAATGTCCGTGTCCATGTGCCTATCGTTGGTGATGCCGGGCTGGTTATCGAGCAGATGATAAAATTATGGAAGAAACTCCCTCCCCCAGTAGGGGAGAGGTTAGGAGGGGGGCAATCCAGCTCTACATCACAAGAAAGGCCCCACCCTGCCCCTCCCCCTAATGGGGATGGAATAAGCGGCTGGTGGCAGAAAATCGAATCCTGGCGCGCAAAAAAAAGCTTCTCCTACAAACAGGGCGAAAAGACCATAAAGCCGCAATATGCGCTCGACCGCTTAAACGCGCTAACCAAAAAACATAAAACCTTCATCACAACCGATGTAGGACAACACCAGATGTGGGCGGCGCAGTTCCTGACCCATGAAAAACCCTATCGCTGGATGACATCAGGCGGGCTGGGCACCATGGGTTACGGCGTTCCCTGCGCTGTTGGCGCGCAGATAGCGCATCCCGACGACCTCGTGGTTTGCGTAACTGGTGAGGCTTCAGTGCTAATGAACATCCAGGAGCTTTCCACCATAATGCAATATCGCCTGCCGCTTAAGATATTCATCTTAAACAACCGCTATATGGGCATGGTGCGCCAGTGGCAGGAAATGTTCCATGGCAACCGCTACAGCGAATCATACATGGATTCCCTGCCCGATTTTGTGAAACTCGCCGAGGCTTATGGCATGACTGGATTGCGCTGCGAAAAAGTCGCCGATGTCGATAAAACCATCGAGCAGATGATAGCCACCAAAGGCCCGGTAATTGTCGATATGGTGGTCGACCAGAACGAAAATGTATATCCGATGATACCCGCCGGAGCCGCGCATTACGAGCTTCTCCTAAGCCCCGCCGACGGTAGCGCCGAACTCAACAAAAATCTGGTTTAAAGCGATATTGCTTGTTATACTGCTTGCTGATAGATACAATAAGAGGCACAAATGACGCTATCCATTCAAAACCCCGAAGCCGATAGACTGGCGCATACACTGGCGGATATGCGTGGCGTCAGCTTGGATGACGCCGTTTTAGATGCGCTCAAAGTCCGTATTTCCCAGGAAGAACGCCGAAAAAAGGAAGATTCTGAAAGAAGGTTACTGGAAGTCAAAAAAATAGTACAAAAAGTTGCTAAACTACCAGTCCTTGATAATCGTACTCCTGATGAAATAATTGGCTTTGACGAGAACGGGCTTCCTAAATGATAATAGTCGATAGCTCGGCGTTGATTGCAATTCTATTGAACGAACCAGAGTCAGAAATTTTTTTCAATATTATAAATTTGTCAGATGAAGCTCTTATATCATCCGCAATTTTAGTCGAAGCAAGTGTTGTCATGGAGTCCCGCAATGGAATAGTCGGGGTACAAAATTTGGATGATTTAATAAGCCAGCTAAAATTAGAGATAATTTCTTTCACACCAGAACAAGCCGAAATCGCCATAAAAGCCTTCCGTACATATGGAAAAGGCCGCCATCCAGCATCTTTAAATATCTGCGATTGCTATTCATATGCCCTTGCCAAATATTATAATAGCCCGCTATTATTCAAGGGAAATGACTTTTCCCAGACTGATATTGCTTGTGCAGACAAAAACCTCGTATAAACTCTACTAGTATTATGAAAGATATAGTTTACGACATACCAACAGTTACCGATACCAAAAGACGCCACACCCTCGCCGTGCTGGTGGATAACGAGTTTGGCGTTCTGGCGCGGGTTATCGGGCTTTTTTCCGGTCGCGGTTATAACATTGAAAGCCTGACCGTGGCCGAGGTCGAGCATGGCAGCAAACATTCGCGCATCACAATCGTGACATCGGGAACCGAAATGGTGATTGAGCAGATAAAGAAACTGCTGGAAAAAATGGTTCCGGTTTATAAGGTTCATGATTTAACCGTTGAAGGGCCACATGTCGAGCGTGAGCTGGCGCTGGTAAAAGTCGCAAGCAACGAGGAACAGAGGGTTGAAGCCCTGCGTATCGCCGATATTTTCCGCGCCCGCGCTGTCGATTCCACCAATGAGAGCTTCGTTTTCGAGATAACCGGGGAATCAGAAAAGATCGATGCATTCATCGAGCTTATGCGCCCCATCGGCCTGATTGAGATATGCCGCACAGGGATAGCCGCCGTCAGCCGCGGCAAAGACGGTATTTAGTCAACTGACTTACCGCTGACAAATTTCAAAGCTATAGTTGCCATTAAAGCCAATTGCGCTGGCACCCACAGGGCAAGGTTCAATCCCAGGTAGCTTTCTGTCATTGCCGGAAAAATCAATGCGGCCAGAAACGGGTTTAAAACAGCTAGTGTAAAAATCGTTCCCCAAAGCATTCCCCTGCCAGAATATTTAAGCAGGTAGCCAACCGCAATAACCATTAGGATCATTGTGTGTATATGCAGCCATGGGCTTAAAAACAGGCTCATTGCAACAACCAGCGCGAATCCCAGCTCCTGGGTATTTTGTGCTTTATTCCTTGCAAAAAAACCGATCCAGCCTGCCACAACAATCCCTATTCCCCATATTATTATGCTTGCCATGTTGACTACAGAAAAATTTTCACTCCCAAACAGCCAGAGCAACACCATCCGCAGATTGCACATTTTAGTTAAAACAAGCTTGATAAAAGTTGCATCATTACCTGCCGATGTCATTGCATGCAGGAAATCACCCCAGATATATACGCCAAATATAGCCGAACATACTGCAATTACGGCTAACCCGCTGGCGATTGCGCTACGCCACAGAGGCGCACCATATATGATAAGCAGGTAAATAGCCGGGCCTATCACAAGCTGGGGCTTGAAGGCAGTTATAACCAGCAATAGCCCGGCCCATGCAAAATATTTATAGCGGCATAAAAGCTGGCAGCCAAACAGCCCGGCCAGCATCAGCATTACCGGCTGCCCTTCCGCAACCGCCGACATATAAGGAAAAGACGACGCTATTAAGAAACTTGCAGGCAAAAGCGATTTAAAGTCTTTACAGACACCGGCATAATAAAGCATCGCTACAACCAGCAGGCTGCATACACCCATCATCACCTGCCATAAATAGAATGCGGTCACATATGGGAAATAATGCAGCGGCGCAAAAAACAATAAACTATAAGGCGGGTAAAGATAATGTATGGGCGAAAGGTCGGTTTTATGTTTATTGGTCAGCCCATACTGGGTTTCTTCATTAAGCTTCGGGTCATAAAGCTTTGCAGAATCACTGGCGGCAATAAGCGATGCGGCGTAATAAACCACAAAATCATTCATCCGCGCATATTCTTTTCCCACCGTTTCGGGAACATCCGAAATATATGTAATTTTCTGCAGTGATGCGAAGCTTAATGCCCCTACTATCAGGATGACGAACAAAGATTTAAGCAATATGGCTATATTAAAACCGGCAACTCTCAACTAAGCAGCCTTCTCAAGTTCCAGAAGTTTCTTTTTGGTCGGGATACCGCCGCTGGAAAACCCGCCAAGCGAACCGCCAGCCCCTACAACCCGGTGGCATGGCACAATAATGAGAAACGGGTTGCGGCCATTGGCAGTCCCTACCGCACGGGCTTTTTTAGCATCGCCAACCCTCCTTGCCTGTTCGCCATAAGATATGGTTTCGCCATATGGAATTTTTTGCAGTTCGCGCCATGCATTTATCTGGAATACAGTTCCCTGCATATCCAGCTTCACATCAAATTCCCTGCGCTTTCCGGCGAAATATTCGCCGAGCTGCTTTTCAGCTTTAAGTAAAAACGAGTTGCGTTCACTCTCAACCATTTCGTCATTTACTTCGCGGTAATGCTCGCGGGAAAACACTCCCACCAGCCCCTTGCCAGAAGCCACAAGCTGTAAAGTCCCGATAGGGGAATCGACAAACTTATAATCGAAAATGTTTTTAAACATATTTTCCTCCATCATCCTGTGGGCGGCAAAGCTGTAGCGCAGGATCTCATCATAGTTTCACAGACCTGCGCAGCAACTACGTTGCTCACAGGATAACACCTCCCCATATTCGCTACGCAATGTAGTGTAGTAGAATATCGACTATTTCTCCCCATATATCCTATCAAATGTCCCCTCATCGTCAAAATTTTCTTTCTGTACTTTTTTCCAGCCGCCGAAATCGGCAATAGTTACAGTTTTAATCGCCGGGAATTGCTTTTCATATTTTTTCAGGACATCCTTGTCACTGGGGCGATAAAAATTCTGGGCAATTATATCCTGTGCGCCTGGGCTATAGAGATAAGCCAGATATTCCCTGGCTGCTTCTGTTGTCCCCTTGCGCTCGGTATTTTTTTCTATAACCGCAACCGGAGGCTCGGCAACCACACTGATAGATGGGTAAACAACTTCAAAATCTCCACCGGATTTTTCCTTTTGCGAAAGATACGCTTCATTTTCCCACGCAATAAGAACGTCGCCGATACCACGCTGCACAAAAGTGGTAGTCGAACCACGCGCACCAGTATCCAGCACCGGAACATTTTTGAACAGTTTTTTCAGGTAATCCTCGATTTTGTCCTTGTCGCCTTTAAATTTATCATTGGCATAAGCCAGCGCCGCAAGATAATTCCACCTCGCCCCTCCGCTGGTTTTTGGGTTGGGGGTAATAACCTGGACACCATCTTTCACAAGGTCATCCCAATCCTTGATATTTTTAGGATTACCTTTATGGACAAGGAACACAACGGTAGAGGTATAAGGCGAGCTGTTATTTGGGAATTTTCCCTGCCAGTCGGCAGGCAGGCTTTTCCCCCTCTCGGATATAACGTCAATATCATAAGCCAGGGCCAGAGTAACAACGTCAGCCCTAAGCCCATCAATAACCGAGCGCGCCTGTTTTCCCGAGCCGCCATGCGACTGGTTAACCCTCACATCCTGCCCGGTTTTTTCTTTCCAGTGTTTTATAAACAGGCTGTTATATTTTTCATAAAGTTCACGCGTTGGGTCGTATGACACATTGAGCAGGTCAATCTGCTTATCGGCAGCCTGCACCTGCGAAAAGGTGACTGCCATAACAAGCAACGCCACACTGAATATATTAGATAGCTTCATAATATTTTCCTTCTTGAGTTTGCAGTTTTATATCATGATTCAGGGCTGTAGTCATCATGCGAATTGCAGTAGCAATTGCCCAGGACCCGTGGCTGCTGTCGTCCTGCGAATGCGTGAGCGTTGCGCAGGATCTCGTGGCTGGTGTCGTCCTGCGAATGCGTAAGCATTGCGCAGGATCTCATTATTATTGATACATATCCTGTGCTCTCGCTATGCTCGCCACAGGATAACGAGAACTTACGCCCCGCACCCACCACCTGTCACCCCGCTGCATAGCGGGGTCTGGGCCTTAAAGCTGCGGCGAGAGGACCGAATCCGGCAGCGTTTCATGCATCGGGTCAACCATCACAGGATTGTCAGATGCATCATTTTTCTGATCTTTAACCGATGTTGGCGGCGCCACAAAAACAGGCTTCATATTAGCGATTTTTTTCTCAACATCATTGCCCTGGTTATCCTCACGCAACGGCAGGAGCTTCATGGTTGCCGGGCGCGGCGGCGCGGCCCCAGCCCCCTGATATGCAACCAGCTTATTTTCCCAACCGGGCATTTGTTCGCGGTAGCATAAAATATCCTGGAGAACGCGGTAGCAATAACGCACAGGCATAGGCTGCTTAGCGGTGCTTGGAAGTGGCGTTATCCACCAGTCACGCACATGTTCGCCAGTACGTTTAATTGAATCACGCACATTATCAGCAACGCGCATGGCATTTTTGCTGACATTACCCTGAACAGTTTTCGCATCTTTGTCAGCCTGAGTCACAACAGCCTTTTTGTCCTCCTCGTAATGGTCACAGGAACACAGGGCCAGCATACCGATAAGGGCTAATAATTTGTGCAAACCTACTTTTTTCATATTCATAGCCGCCATAATATAATAATACCCAGCAAATTTTTAACTAGCAAATTTCAAAATTACAGCAAATTCCATGCCAGAAAACAATTGATTAACATTGCCCAAAACGTAAATATGGGGTAATATTTATCAACCCAGTAAAAACCGAGAAAAAATATGCCTAAAGAAGAATATCTGCACCCTCTGCTTCAAGACCCTAAAACTACCAGCCCCATAGCTCAGCTAGATGCATTAATTACCGAAAGGGCAGCGGCCAATCTTAGCAATCTTAAATATTACACAAGCCTTGATGGAAAACTTGTCACCGCAACCACGCCATATCAGGATAATACGAACAAAATTCTTTTTACTTCACTGGAAGCATTAGGATTAAAATCCCCTAAAAAAAATTCCAAACCAAACTCTCGTATACTTGAAGAAGGAGATGATTTCGCATTGAATGAAATGCCATCAGAAAACAAGGGCGATTCCAAGATACTGGAATTGCGCCTGTCAAGAAGCGGCGCAGAAAAGCTTGCCCGTGCCGGGGTTAAATCGGAAGTATTGCAGACATTTATCCCGCTTGAAGCGCGCCAGGCGGGCAACCATGTGAGCAGGATTTCAAGATAGCTGTTTTTCCGGCGTAAGGAATAATGCAAGCTTGCTGTGTGAGTGGGCTATATCCTGCCACTGCCCCTCAAAATTTATTACCACCAATGCGCAGGTCGGAAATTCCATCTGCAGATTATTATGCATCTGCTTATCACCCTCTTTGGCAAGGGAAAGTGCAAGCTGATAAAGCCCAGGGTTATGCCCAACCACCATCAGCCTGCTGATATTTTGTGGCACCGACATTATTTTGCTTAGCAATTCATTTTCTGAAGCATTATATATTCTTTCGCTGTAAACAGCTTCCGGCCTCTGTGCAAATGCCACAAAAACCTCGGCCAGCGTTTCCCGCGTGCGTGTTGCGGTAGAACATAAAACCATATCAGGTATTATATTTCGGTCAGCCAGCGCCTCTCCTGCCCACATAGCCTCTTCGCGCCCACGCGGCGTAAGTTTCCGGTTATGGTCATGCTCCGAGATTCCGGCGTTTCGCGCTTGCCCGTGCCGCAGTATTATTAAGGTTTTCTTATCTTGCACCTGATTTTAAAACTTTCTTAATGATAATTTTACCGTTCTGAACATATGTGAGGAATCTTTACCAGGTTCTGCCTAATTAATTAATACCATTTTAAATATATACTAATATAATGTTACGACACAATATTATTAAATTACTATAATGAGCCATAATACAAATATTTTACAGTCCAGTTCCCGTTTTTTCAACCGGGAAACCTCATGGCTTGCCTTTAACATCCGCGTTCTGGAAGAAGCTGAAAATATCAGCCACCCTCTTATGGAGCGCCTTAACTTTCTTGCCATCTCTGCTTCCAACCTCGATGAATTTTACATGGTACGCGTGGCAGGCCTTAAAGATTACGTTCGCCAGGGTATAACCAAGCAGAGCACCGATGGCATGACACCAGCAGGTGAGCTTGCGGTAATAAAGCAGATGGTAAAACATATGGTCGAGCGCCAGCATAAATGCTGGACCACCCTTCGTGGTTGCCTTGAAAAGCATGATATAAAAATCTTAAAAGCAGATAGCTTAAGCAAAAAAGAACATAGCTGGCTTGAGCATCATTTCATGGAAAATATTTTCCCGGTTCTCACCCCGATAGCAATCGACCCGGCGCATCCCTTCCCTTTCCTGCCTAATTTAAGCCTTGCCCTTGTATTCCAGCTTACTCATGAGCTACCCCACAAGGGCGAATCCGGCAAGGAATCCGGCGAGCAGATAGCGATAATCCCGCTTCCGGCCAGGTTGCCGCGCTTCATCCTGATGCCCGGAAAGAAGCTGCGCTATATAATGCTTGAGGATGTTATAAAACTTTTTATTCCCACTCTCATGCCTGGCTTTTCGGTGCATGACAGCGCCCTTTTCCGCATCATCCGCGATAGCGAGCTGGAGATAGAGGATGAGGATAAGGATTTCGTCCGCAATTTCGAGCTGGCAGTAAAACAGCGCCGCCGTGGTCGGGTTATCCAGATAAAATTCGCAAGCCCTGCCAGCCACACCCTGGTACAGTTTGTATCCGAGCAGATGCATGTTGAGATGGAAAATGTAATAGATGTTGAGGGGCTTCTTGGCCTCGTTAATTTAAAGGAATTACTGGAAAATTCTCCGCCATCTTTACGCTTCCAGCCATTTAAGGCCCGCTTCCCTGAGCGCATAAATGATTTCGGGGGCGACTGTTTTGCCGCCATAGCCGCCAAGGACATAATTATCCATCACCCGTTTGAAACCTTCAATGTTGTAATACAGTTCCTGCGCCAGGCCGCAGAAGACCCAGACGTAGTTTCCATAAAACAAACACTCTACCGCACCAGCAAGGACTCGCCTATAGCGCGCGCTCTTATTGCTGCCGCCGAAGCCGGAAAATCCGTAACAGCGCTGGTCGAACTGAAAGCCCGGTTTGATGAGGAAACAAATATCAAATGGGCGCGCGATCTGGAAAGCGCAGGCGTACAGGTTGTCTATGGCTTCGTTGGCCTTAAAACCCATGCGAAAGTAACCCTTGTCACCCGCCGCGAAAATCACAGGCTGGTTTCTTATGTGCATTTCGGTACTGGCAACTATCACCCGGCAACTGCAAAACTCTATACCGACCTGTCATTTTTTACCTGCGAACCAGTACTATGCCGCGATGCAGCCTGCCTTTTCAATTTCGTAACCGGCAATGCGCCGCCTCGGAAATTCAATAAGCTTATAATCGCCCCGCGTGACATGCGTAAGCGCCTTATTGCAATGATCGAAGACGAGATCGACCATGTAAAGAACGGGCGCAAGGGAACCATCTGGGCGAAGATGAATTCGCTGGTTGACGAACAGGTGATAGATGCGCTTTACCGCGCTTCGCAGGCTGGCGTTATAATCGAGCTGGTAGTACGTGGCATATGCTGCCTGCGCCCCGGAGTTCCAGGCCTTTCCGATAACATACGCGTAAAAAGCATAATAGGCCGCTTTCTTGAGCATTCGCGTATCTATTGTTTCGGTAATGGCTATAATATGCCCTCTCCTAACGCAAAGCTATTCATCGGCTCGGCAGACTGGATGCCGCGCAATTTCGACTGGCGCGTGGAGGTAATCGTGCCGATAGAAAATCCCACAGTGCATGAGCAGATAATGGGGCAGATAATGATGGCTAACCTTAAAGATGAGAGCCAGAGCTGGGTATTGCAGCAAGACGGCACCTATAAACGTATATCGCTGGATAGCAAGGCCATCTCGGCGCATGATTATTTTATTAAAAATCCCAGCTTGTCAGGGCGCGGCACATCGCTTAAAAAGGCCAAATCAACCCAGATGTTAAAATATAAGGCAGTAAAGAAGGATGTATAGACATATCAGTAATCGTCACGCAAAATTCCTTCTCTCTATGGGGGAAGGTTAGGATGAGGGCTTTCCTTTTGTCATCTCTGGCGTTATTCGAGGAAATCGGGAAATAATGGCTTACAATAACCAAGACGCGCGTATCGGCATAATCGACATTGGCTCCAATTCAATCCGCCTCGTGGTATACGACCAGAACAAACGCACGCCCATTCCCATCTATAATGAAAAAGTCCTGTGCGAACTTGGCAAAGGGCTGGCCACAAGCGGAGTCCTTAATCCGGCTGGGGTTGAGATGGGAAAAGGCGCATTGCGCCGTTTCGTGGCCATGGGCCGCAATATGGGCATTGCAGAATTGAATGTCATTGCCACAGCCGCCATACGCGATGCAAAAGATGGCCGTGATTTCTGCAACTGGCTTGAGCAAACCTACAATGTAAAGGCCGATATAATATCTGGCGAGGAAGAAGCCAGGCTTGGCGCATTCGCCGTCTGCTCTTCCATATATAAACCACGCGGCATAACCGCTGACCTGGGAGGCGGCAGCCTTGAACTTGTGCGTGTAAATGATGGCGCTATTTACGGCCATCACAGCCTGCCGCTGGGCAGTCTGCGTATGCTTGATGAAAGCAAGGGTGATCGCGAAAAGCTGCGCAAGCTGATAGATAGGAGATTTGCCGAAATAAACTGGCTGGATGACGAGAAAACACCAAATATATATGCCATTGGCGGCAGCTTCCGCGCCCTTGCCAAGATGCATATGGTTGCAAATAATTACCCTCTGCAGATACTCCATGAATACACAGTTGCAGCAAAACCATTCCTTGCTTTTGTGCGCGAGATCGCAGCAATGCCTATCGAAAAAATCGAAAAATATCCTGGCTCCGCTGCCAAGCGCGCCGCAGCGCTTCCCGGTGCCGCAATGGTTCTGGAAACCCTGCTCACTTCAAGCAAAGCCGACAACATCATCTTCTCAGCAAGCGGTATCCGCGAAGGGTATGTTTATAAGAAGCTTACCATAAGCGAGCGCGATGAGGACGGGCTTATATTTTCCTGCCGCGAATTTTCTTCACGCGGTGGCCGCAGCACCGAGTATAGCCACGAGCTTTATAGCTGGTTGCAACCGCTGCTTGACAGCGAGCCTAAATACATGCAACGCCTGCGCCTGGCCTTTTGCCTTCTTTCCGACATTGCGCTGCATATCCACCCGGAATATCGTGCGCAATGGGCTTTCCAGCGCATTATCTATTCGGCCTTCACCAGCATCACCCATACTGAGAGAGCCACACTGGCGCTCGCGCTTTACCACCGCTACCAATTCAAGCTAAAAGACGAATACCCGCAACTTAAGCTGATAAGCAATGCTGATAAGGCCTGGGCCAAGCTGGTCGGCACCGGTGCCAACCTCGCCTATCATTTATCCGGCAGCATAAGCGGAAACTTACACAAAACCGCGCTGGTAGTGAAAGATAAGGGGATAGCCCTCCAGTTCGTTGGCGATATGGCCGATATAATGGGTGATTCAATCCAGAAACGAATTGATGGCGCAAGCGAAGCCTACAGCAACTACATTTCTGGAAAATAATATATTTTTCAATATATTATATATAATTTATCTAAAATCACCGCAAATCTTAACAAAACCGTCATATGACTTATTAGTTAATTTTAACTATAATGGCTTTGTAAAGCACCATTATACACAGGGAGCAGTATGTCAGACAGGCAGAACAAAGAAACTTTTTTCTCACAGATTTTTACAGAGCTCAGAAGATCCATCACAGAACCACACCTTCCAAAGTTTATTTCCAAAGCCAAATTAGATATTACAGAGGAATTGCAAAAATTTGATAAGCCAGGCAAAGGCTATGGTATTTTAGAAAAAGATGAAGTAGAAAAAGCTGCCCCCCGTATAAAAGAAATATTTAAAGACCTTGTAGAAAAATATCCCGAACAAAAAAACTATTTATTAGGTGAGTTAAGCGGTGCGAATAGAGAAACAAATACAAAGAGCACAAGGGATAATTCCGATAAAACAGGCAGTAGGACAGGCATTGTTTTTGACCGTGAAGGCTTCGCTGCATACATGAATGCCCTCCGCGAGATAGTTCCAAATAACACACCACTTGAGCCAGGCGTGCAGCATACACCTGCAAACAACACCCGCGACCAGAACACAAAAAGCATATAGGAAAAACAAAACATGTCAGAAAACGACCAGACTGGCCTTTTTACGCGGGCCATAAACCTTATTAAAAATGCACATGATGCAAAAATGGAGGAAGGCCTCAGGCATAGCATAAAAAGGGAATTGAGTATTGCCGATAACGCAAACAACAGGAATGGAATTACCGAGATCAGCGATATTTCTGATTACACAATAAATAATTTAAAGAAACTGGTGGGCAGATTTTCAGCATACGATTCCATGAAGGCGCTTGATGACGTTGTAAAGATAGAAACTCCTGGCAAACCTATGTTGTCAGATACAATAAGCCCACGCATAAACATAACAGAAGAAGCGCTTAAACAAGTCCAGGAAATTATATCAGGCATTAATCGCCCTGATACCACACCATCAAACTCTGCCCTTCAGGCCAGCAAAGCCGAAAAACCTAAATCAAGAAGCATGTAGCAATGCCATCCTGTGAGGCGCGCCGCCGCAACACTGTCATCCTGTGAGGCGCGTAGCGACTGCACAGGATCTCCACCAATAATCCTGAGATCCTGCGCAATGCTTACGCATTCGCAGGACGACACATCCAGCAAAAGCCAAATGCAATTGCCATGTAGCCCCCAGCACCCAGCCCCTAGAACCTACAAATACGGGTCTTCTTTAAGCAGGTAGTTCTGCACATAATCTTTTATGCCGTCCTGCAGGCTGGTAAACGGGGCTGAATATCCTGCTGCACGCAGGCGGTCGAGCTTCGCCTCGGTGAAATACTGGTACTTCTTCACAATAGAAGGCGGCATATCAATATATAATATACGCGCATCATAACCAAGTGCGGCAAATATAGCCTTCGCCATTTCGTTGAACGTGCTGGCCTTGCCGCTGCCCAGATTGAAGAGGCCGGACACCTGCGGGTTATCAAGGCACCACAAAAGCACCTTCACAATATCCTTTACATAAGCCATATCGCGCAACTGTCCGCCATCGACATATTTGCTGTTATATGAACGGAACAGTTTTATGCTGCTATGCTCGATAGCGTGCGACGCGATCTGCGAAATAACGCTGCTCTGCGATTCTTTATGATATTCATTCGGCCCATATGCATTGAACAGTTTGAAGCCAACCCATTGCGGCAGCGGCATCTCCCCGGTTGACACCACCCTTGCCACATGCGTATCGAACAGGTGCTTGCTCCAGCCATATCCCGAAAGCGGCGTCAGCTTCTGCAGATAGGCAAGGTCCATATTATCATCAAAACCATTGGCCCCGTTGCCATAAGTTGCAGCGGCAGAAATATACACGAAGCGCACTTCGTTCTTATTGCACCAGCGCCACAGGTTTAGCGACAACGCAAAATTATTCTGGAGTATAAGGTCAATCCTGTCCTCAGTGGTAGAAGATAAAGAGCCCATATGATACACCATCTCAACATCAGAATGATGCAGGTCGAGCCAGTCGAATAATTCGCGTGGCAATATTATCTCATGTGCCGGATGCTTGCTTAGGTTACGCCATTTATCGCCAACCCCGAATTCGTCGCATACTACTATATTATGGGTTCCACGCTTTATAAGTTCAGCCACGAGGTTTGAACCGATAAACCCACCGCCGCCAGTAACCAGAATATTTTTCATATGTCTTTCAAAGTTGGGTTAAATAATATATATTCTCCCCTTATTATATAATGAGAACCCTTAACAAAGTGTAAAACCGCCTTTAACAGGCACTAATGGACAAGAGCATGGAAAACAACAATAAATTCTTCTCAGACCTCTCCCGTATGGCTAGCGGAGCCGCCGGAGGGTTAATGGATATTAAGCGTGAAATGGAAGAAATGATACACATCCAACTGGAAAAACTCTTACAAAAGATGAGCTTAGCTACAAAAGAAGAGCTCGATACCACCCAGGAAATGCTCAAAAAGGCCAGAAATGAGCAGGAAGAGCTGAAAAGGCGGTTTGAGGAGCTGGAACTGAGGATAAATTCCCTAACTATCGGGGAAAAAAGCACTAAATAACCCGCGATGCATTTTGCACAAATAAGCGACTGTATTATATAAATAAAATAATTTTCATTCATTCTTCCTTAAAGTAATGGATTTTTGAATCATTCCGTGTCAGGATTGATTCATGTAAGTCGCGCTGTATCTTATTTACAGCGCGATTTTTAGATAAAAAATTCAGTCAATTTCCACTGCATGATTTTTAAAAAAAATTGGAGAATAAAAAAATGAAATCGCTACAGATCAAAACCGATAAAATTTATAACCCACTCGACATCGCCGAGTTGGTGATTATGGATCGTGATTGGGTGTTTGATCGCCCGGATGATGGTGAGCTGGTTGCCGAAGTAACCGGCGTGTGGTGCAACTATCACATCTGGTTCACATGGCAGGAAGAATCAGGCGGACTGACATTATCATGCTCACTCGACAATAAATTCCAGCAGCAGGCGATAGCGAAAATTCATTCCGTGCTTGCAATGGCGAACGAAAAATTATGGCTTGGGCATTTTGGCTTCTGCACACAGGATAATTCAATTGTGTTCCGCCATTCACTTCTTCTGCGTGATGGCGCAGGCACAACAGCCGAACATCTGCAGGAACTGCTAGACCTCGCCATCAGCGAGTGTGAGCGTTTCTATCCAGCTTTCCAGTCAGTCGTCTGGGGGGGCAAGACTCCTGCCGAAGCAATCGAGATAGCACTTTTTGAAACAATCGCCGAAGCTTAAATTTAGTTACCAGTTACCAGTTGCCAGTTACTAGTTGTCAGTTATATATTGCTAGTAACTAGTAACCGGTAACTAATAACTTCTATGACCTCTCTTCTCCTAGTCGGCCACGGCAACATGGGCAGCGCCATGCTGGAAAGCTGGCGCAAAAGTTCTGCGCATGGCATTTCTGATTTTTATGTTATCGACCCCAAACATTCCGGACACGGTTTGTTTTTTCCGAATCTGGCAAGTCTTCCAGAGAGCATAAAACCGGATATAATAATTTTTGCAGCTAAGCCGCAGCAGCTTGCCGAAATTTTACCACTTTATAAAAAGCGCTTTGGAAGCGCTCCATTATATATATCAATTGCCGCCGGAAAGGCGCTTGCGTTTTTCGTGCAGCATCTGGGAGATGATGCAAAGATAGTCCGCGCCATGCCCAATACTCCTGCCCTGATTGGCAAAGCGATAACAGGCCTGTGCGCAACACATAATATAGATGAGTCGCAAAAAAATCTGGCAACCTCACTGATGGAGTCCTTCGGCAAAGCAGTTTGGGTTGATGAATCAAACATGGACGCGGTAACGGCCTTATCAGGATCCGGCCCTGCTTATGTACTTTTATTTTTGGAATCACTCACCAGGGCCGGGATAAATTCCGGTCTGGCTCCTGATATAGCACAGACGCTTGCACTGGAAATGACGCACGGCACGATCCACCTCGCTTCAAAAAGCCCGGAAACTTTTGAAAAACTCCGCCATAACGTCACAAGCAAAGGCGGCACCACCGAAGCTGCCCTCAATATCCTTATGTCCGAAAACGGTATTGAAAAATTGCTGGATGATGCGGTAAAAGCCGCCATTAAACGCGCAGGCGAATTAGCATAACATCATCCCTGCCATCAGTCGTCTGCCATCCGTAATCCAATTTTGTGCACTGCAACATTTTGCTTGACTTGCCCCAAACACCACTATATATTACGCACCTAATTCGGGATTATTTGTTTTATTTACACCACTTTTAGGAGATTTTTATGACCTACAATCAAGCATTTGCCGATATGTTCAAGAATTCAATGGATTTCAACCAGATTTTTTCAACTGGCCGCCGCAACATGGAAGCTCTCTCTGCTGCCAACCAGGTAGTTGTTGAAAGCGCACAGGCTATAACCCGCCGCCAGGCAGAAGTTGCCCGCGCTAATATCGACAACGCGCTTAAGGTTTCCAAAGACCTTATGACCAACGCAACCCCTGAAACCACCATCAGCAAACAGTCTGACCTGATGAAGGCTTTTTTTGAAAACACCCTCACCAACCTTCGTGAAGTTAGCGAACTGGTTACCAAATCAAGCTTCGAAGCGTTCGATGTGCTTAACCGCCGTACCGCTGAAAGCCTTGAAGAAATCAGCGCGGCTTCTGCGTCTGCCGGTTCTTCATCTAAAAAGAAATCAGCAGCTTAATTGCCGCTTTTTCTGAAATCAGAAGCCCCGGGGGGAAACTTCCGGGGCTTTTTTTGTCTGCCGTATTTGTCATTCCCGCCTTGAGCGGGAATCCAGAAACACTAACTACTAACTACTAACTACTAACTACTAACTACTAACTACTAACTACTAACTACTAACTACTAACTACTAACTACTAACTACTAACTACTAACTACTAACTACTAACTACTAACTAC
>JBDHUC010000032.1:0-23178 GCA_039808985.1 Alphaproteobacteria bacterium
CATCGGCACGCTGGATGGTCTGGCCCAACACTTTGTCGAGATCATCCCACACCTTGTTTTGCGCCGGGTCGCCGTGAATGACGTGGTATTGCAGCGACCAGCTTTCTTGGCCCACGCCCCAACCGATGACTTCCGCTTCCAGCCGGTCGTCCTGCACGTCCACCCCGGCAGTGATCGCCAGCACTCCGGCAGGCGCGACACGGCCCCAATTCTCCTTGCGACCGAGCAGGCCCGATGCGTCGATGCCTTCGGTGGCTTCCTTCCACGTTTCGCCAAGGCTGGTGTTCACCCATACTTTGAGCGTTTCCGGCAGGCGTTTGGCTTTCAGGAACGAGGCCACCATTTCCGACCAGCGCACCCACGGGCTGTAAAGCTCCGAAATATGGAAGCCCGCCACGCCATTGAACGGGGCCGAGGCCCACCATTCGCCACGCGCCAGCATCCATAGCTTATCGCTTTCATTCAACTGCGCTTGGCAATGCTCGCATTCGTAATAGGTCGTGGCCTCCGGCGCTTTCTTGTCGAACTTTAGTTGCGACCAGCTCAACACCTGAAACTTCTTGCAATGCGGGCATGGCACATGGAAGCGGCGCATATCGCTTTGCTGATACCGTGCATCAATCTTGCTTTCGCCCTCGATGGTCGGTGTGCTGGCCGATACCATCAGGCGATTCCAGAAGGTCGTGGTACGTTTCTGCGCCAGCGATCCGGGGTCGCCTTCCGCACCGGCTGAGGATGGGTAACGATCTTCCTCATCGAGCAGCACGATGCGGATAGGCCTGCTTGCCAGCGACGAGGGGCTGTTTGCGCCCGCCATCGTTAAATGGCCACCGGTGAACTTTTTATGCAGCAGCGTGTTGTCGCTGTTGCGAGTCTTCGCGTCCTTGAATAAACCGCCCAGCGCCTCGGTATCCCGAATCATTGGTGCGAGGCGGTCTTTGCTCCATGCCTCCGACATTTCCAGCGTCGGCTGGATGAACAGGATGGGCGACGGGTCTTGGTGGACGAAGTAACCGAGAATGTTATTCAGAATCTCGGTTTTGCCGATCTGTGCGGAGGTCATGAATACCACCTCGCGCACGCCGGGTTCGTTCACCGCGTCCATCATGCCCCGTTGGTACGGGGCGCGGTCAGTCCTCCATCTTCCGGGTTCGGCGCTTGCCTCCGGACTTAGTTTCCGGTGCGCGTCGGCCCATTCGCTCACCGTCAGTTCGGGCGGTGGCATCCACGCGAGCGCCACCTTCCGCCGTACCGTCTGGTAAAATGTCGGCAGGTTCATCATGGCTGTTCGCAAGTTCGGTTAGTGCCTCGTAAATGGCGCGTTTCAGGAATCGCTCAATCTCGGCAGGTTCCGTCATCACGGCGATTTGAAAGGCGGTTTTGGTCGGCAGCGCCAGCAGTCGCATCCGGCATGCGCTGATATGTTGGAGCCAATCGGTTTCCACGGTGTCGATCGCCACCAGCTGGTTACGCATGGTGGCCACTTCCAATTCGGTCTTGTCGGCCTGCGCTTTAATCAGGCGGGCGCGTTCGATATGCGTATCCTGCGCGGTGACACCGCTGCCATAGGCGCGTTCTTGCAGGTAGCGCACATAGGTCTGCACGCAACGAACCAGATCGTATTTGCCTTTATCCGGCTTAGGAAGGATGCCCTCCCGCGCCAACTGCTGCACCCGTCGCTCGGTCAGGTTTAGGAACCGGGCGATCACCGCGACTTTGTGAAGGATTTGCATAATGATGCCCTGTCATGACGTGATGACCCATCCTGCAAACTCTCCAAAACGGAACCATTCGGCGGCATCATTACCCAGCATCGCAGGGTCTAGCGGTCGCTGCACCCCTCCGAGTGACAGTTCTTTGGCAATGATTTCTTCTGCATTCACACCGGCAGCGACTTTCCCGGCCAACGTCAGCCGCCATAGCACGGTTGCCTCATAGCCGGTCGCAGCTTCGCATTTATCTACGATCACGATAGCGCCGCCCGGCTTCAGTGCCGCCCGTAGCTTGGCGATGAACGCCAGCCGCGCACCCACCGGCATGAACATCATTACCAGATAGCAGATCGCCACGTCGAACAGCTCGTAATCGTACCGGCAGGCATCCATCTGGACGATGTTATCCTTGCCGGGGCCATCGTAGCGGGCGCACATTTCAGCGCTTGGCTCAATCGGCACCAGCCGCGCATGGCGCTGGGTTAATACCGCTTCCAGCGACCGGCCAATGTTGCCGGTGGATGCGCCGATGTCATAGACCAGCCCACCTTGCGGGATGTAGTGGCGAGCGATATGCGCCACCGCGCCGGTGACGAGATCATACCAAGGCAGCTGCTCACGCACATGCAGATTGAAACCTTTGGCTACCGAGGCGTTCTCGAACGTCCACTCCTTGGGGATGTGGATGGGGCTGTCGGTAGTTCTGTCCATTGCTCGTTCTCATAGATTTTTACCGACGGGATGCCGTACTCCGCATACATGGCGTGCGTGCGGGGATTACTCTCAATCGCGAGATATTGGGCGTTCCGTCCGTGTTTCGGGAACACAAGTTCTTCCAGCATGATGCGTTTCGCCTCATGCGGCGGCTTGTGATAGCGGTTAAAATGGGCCTCTTGCGGCACCCATCCCACCTTGAAATACAGGCTATCCAGCGTGGCCTGCCGGTGCATTTCCGGGCGGGCGGTCATCAGGATTGTGTGGTAGGGGGCGACCAGACTCACCAGCCAGTTCCGATAGGTTTCATGCTGGATTTGCATGGCGAACGGGCGTTTCTTTTCGAGGCTGTTGGCAACCAACGTATAATTCAGATCGAGCAGTATAATCATAACTTCATTCCTAGCCGAGTCTCAAAGGCGGTAATGGCTTCCTCCACAAGCCCCATGCGGCTGCCATCAGGATACGGTAGGTCGAACTCAAAAGCGATAGCTGCTTTCAGTCGTTTCGCATTGATAGCCAGCGGCTTAGAGCATACCGCCTGCACGTTACTGTTGCTTTCATTGACCTGCACCACCGCGAAGAACTGCTTGAACAGATCGTAGAACTCGCGCTGCGTATGGTACTTCTGCACCTTGGGCGATGTAGCGATGTCGCCGAGCGTGATGCCCGGTTCGTAATCCAGCTTGAATAATACCGCGCCGGACTGCCGTTCATTCAGCGAGTGATAGCCACTCAGCTGCTTGAGATTGATGTGGCTGCTAGCCGATGCCACCGCGTAAAGCCGGGTTGCATCATCCGCCAGCGCCGCGCACAGGCAGGCGATGTGTTCACGGTCGGCGCTGAACGGCACGCTGTTTAGCACGCTGGATACGAAGATGGATGACCAGCGCAGCTTGCCCGTGCCGACCGCGTGCAGGAACTCCCGCGCCAGTGCTACGCTTGCCGCCTTGTCGATTTCATCGCCTTCATCCACCCGGTACGGCTCAAACGGTGTGACGCTGATGCCGAGCTTTCGCAGGATGCGCGTTTCATGCAAATGGCCCGCGCCGAAATCCAGCACGCAGCGGCCATGCTGCTTAATCCAGCGTTCGCGGTTGGCCGGGTCGTTGATGTCGAAGGCTTTGGCCGTCGAATCGCCCGCCACCGCGAAGATGAATCCACGGCCCAAACTGTTCCGCACTTGCCGCAGGCGCCGGAACGAATTGTGCCGGAGCAAGTCCTCGTAACGGCGATGGATGTCAAAATCCATCGACAGGAAGTTGAGCATCGCTTCGGCCAACGCGCCCTCGACATCGGTGACGAACAGCACCGGCACCTGTGCAAGCCCCAGTTCAGCACAGTGCTGCAACCGGCCTATCCCGTTCACCACCCGGTAATCCCGCGTGGCGACAATCGGCATGGCGATGCCCCGGCGCTTGAGCGTCTTGGCGATGTTGAGCGAGTAGTTCTTCCACCGGCCTTTGTTCGCTTTCAGGAACGGCGCGATGGGATGCAGCTTTGCGCCGAGGCATGGGTAGAACTCCGGCGTATCAACCGCCTTGTCGGGGATGCCTTCCGCGAGCTTTCGTACGTCGGCGGCTTTCAGCTGCTCGTTAATCTTCGCCACCGTGTCGCTTTGTCCCAGGTCGTTTGTGGCGCGGTTAAACACCACGTTCACGCCCTTACGTTCGGCCAAGTCCATCGAGCGGGTGACTTCCAGCGGCACCTGCGTTGCCCCCATGCGGCAGGCGACATGGTGACGCTGGTGGCCGGATATAATCTCACCGTCCGGCGTGGCGTAAAGCGGCAGCAGGAAGCCCAGCTTACGCAAGGAAAGCTCGATCAGGTCGAGGCGTTCCGGGTCAGCCACGCGCGGGTTGTAGGTGGAGGGTTCAATCTCTGTGACATTGACGAGTTTCATAAGCCTAGCCTGCGTTTCAGTTCTTCGACTATTTCCTTTTTCTCGAATCCGACCGATTGCTTGATGGATTCCAGCCATTCGAGATACTGCTCGCGCTTGATCGGGAAGCTGTAAGCTCCGATGCGGGCAGTGGTATCGGCTTCCTCGATGTCGTCGTTTTCGTCATCGCCAAAACCATCTTCCAGCAGGCCATCCACGGCGGCCTTGATGTCCCGTATTTCTTCATCGTTGAACCCCAATAGTTCCGCGCTAAACGCCGCTTCCTCCAGCTCGACGATTTCAAGCTGCAGAAGCGCTTTGTCCCATTCCGATTCCTCACCCACGCGGTTGTCGGTAATGCGATATGCCTTGATTTGCTCCGGCGTGAGTTCGGCGGCGATATGCACCGGCACTTTCTTCAAGCCCAGCCGCTTTGCTGCCTCGTAGCGAACATGGCCGACCACGATTACGTTCTCCGCATCGACCACAATGGGCTGGCGGAAGCCAAACTCCTTGATGGAAGCCGCGACTTTCTCAATCGCGTGCGCGTTTATCCTTGGGTTGCGGGCGTAGGGAAGCACCTGCGCCAGCGGCATCAGTTCGATTTTCATAAGACCATCCATTTCGTTTTTTTGACCAACCCATTTCGTTTTTTGATTTCTGGATGCCGTTGATATTCCTCAATAACAGCACCAAAAAAAACGAAACGAAACGCACTTTCCAACTCTGTCCCTAGCGAAATCCCGCGCTCGCGGCGTACCCGTAGAGCGTGGTCGGGAAGGACCCGCCGCCGCGCCGGTCGAGGGCGCGGCGGCAGGCGGGCGCTGCGGGGGCCGAGGGCAGTCATGGGGGTGTGACCACTCGCCACCGGGGAAGCGCCGCTACAGGGGCCGTTGCCGGGGCGCTGCGGCCTAGCCCCTGTGAAGGGGCAGGCGTAGCAGGTCATGCCGCGCGTCGGTGCGACCCTGTTCAAGCCACTGTAATACTTGAGAAAAGACCATTGATTGCAGGTGGAGGCCTGTTATCGTTTCGCCTGATAACCAACTGTTCTTGAAGGACAAAAAAAGGATGCAGGTCACCGACCACGCCAAGCAATTTCGTAAAGCCTTTGACCGCCTGTCATATCGCCGCAGCTGGCATGATACCTTCCGCGACTTCGTAGAGATCGCCGCCTGTACCGTCCATCAAGAGCCATACTTCTACGGCCATCTGGATAAGGATGCCGACTATGACCGCATCGAGCAGCGGTATCTCGACACCATCAAGAAATACACCCCCGACGAGATAGAGCAGATCGTGACGCTCTACAGCGCCGCACTCATGGCCCTACGCACTGACAACGTGGATTTCCTCGGCCAGCAATACATGGACTTGGAAGTCCACAATAAGCACAATGGCGAGTTCTTCACGCCCAGCAGCGTGAGCCGCATGATGGCGCAAATGCAGATGCACGGCATCGGCAAGCACATCGCCGCCAAGGGTTACGTCACGCTTCAAGAACCGGCCTGCGGTGCAGGCGTGATGGTCATTGAAGCCGCTAACGCCATCCGCGAGGAAGGCCACGACCCATGCGTATCCATGTTGTTCCAAGCCATCGACATCAACCGCACCTGTTTCAACATGGCGTATTTCCAGTTGTCGGCGCTGCGCCTGCCGGGGGTGGTCGTACACGGCGACACAATCCGCATGGAGCAATGGGAAGCCCGCGCCACCCCGCAATGGAAGATGATGCAGAAGCACGGCGTTTCCGCCTACCTGCTGCCCGATGCCATCCAGCCAATCACCCCGGCGCAATCAACCCTGAACCTATGAGGCCCATCATGCTCGACACGCACGCCACCACCAACAAAATCGCCGCCCTGAATGACCGGCTACGCCAGACCTATTGGGGCGGCAAAGTTATGACGACACCCGGCATCAACGACCTGCCGGAAGATACGCAGCTCGCGATCTTCCGCGCCGTGATGGAATACGACGATTTCACCGGCGAGAACGACCCGCATGGTGAGCATGATTTCGGCAAGGTGGTCATCGCCGGTGTGTCCTGCTTTTGGAAAATCGACTATTACGATCACACCCTGACGTACGGTTCCGAAGACCCGGCGAACCCGGATGTCACCACCCGCGTCCTGACGATCATGCAGGCCAGCGAGTATTAAGCTATTTCCCTTTTAAGCGTGACGGTTGCCTATATCTCTATGCGGCTTTTTCAAGCTCTTGACGGGGGCCGAAGAACTCAAAATGCACCTGCGATGCGGGGATGCCCCACTTTATCAGATCGTGATAAACGCCAACCATGAACGGTTGCGGCCCGCAGAAATAATAATCCGCATCACGCGCAGAAAGCAGCCCTTCCAGATATTCCGCCGTGACAAGGCCGGTGCTGGCGTTTCCTGCGCGCTGTCCGGCATCGCTGTAGCGGCTATAGGCTTTGAGGTTGCCATGCTGCGCGGCAAGCGCGGCAACGGCTTTACCGAAGGCCTGCACGTTTTCATTAAGAACCGCGTGGACGAAAATAATCTCACGTTTCGGGAATGCGTCGAGCGCCGATAGCAGGATGCTCATGATCGGCGTGATGCCCACGCCTGCGGCCAGCAGCACCAGTGGGCGTTCGTGCTTCTCGGTCACATCAAGGAAAAACTCTCCGCATGGCGGTGCAATTTCCACCGTATCGCCAGCTTCGATTTTATCATGTAGCAGATTGGAAACATAGCCTTGCGGGGTGTTTGCTTCTGGCGGCACCTCACGCTTCACGCTGATGCGGAAATGCGGCTGTCCCGGCTTATCGGAAAGGCTGTAATTGCGCATAGTGGTTGATCCATCCGGGGTTTGCGCGCGCACGGTGATGTATTGCCCCGGCTTGAAGGCAGGCAGCGGTGCGCCATCGGCAGCAACCATATAGAATGAAGTGATGTTGCTACTTTCCTTTTCTTTGCGTGACACGCGGAAGGATTTGAAGCCTTCCCAGCCACCCGGCTTTTTGGCATTCTCATCATAAATCTGCTTCTCGCGGCCAATCAGAATATCTGCAAGGAAACCATAAGCCGCAGCCCATGCGTTAATAATATCATCGGTTGCGGCTTCACCCAGCACTTCGCGGATGGAAGCTAGCAGGTTTTCACCGACGATGGGATAATGCTCCGGCTTAATCATCAGGGAGGCGTGTTTCTGTGCGATCAGCTCCACCGCACCGCCCAGCACCTCCAAATTATCAATATTGGCGGCATAGGCGGCAATCGCACCCGCCAGTGCGCGTTGCTGCTTGCCAGCGGTCTGGTGCGCAGGGTTGAAGAACGGCGCTACCTCCGGGTTATGCTTGAACATACGCTTGTAGAAATGCTTGGTCAGGGTTTCGCCATGCTCCTGCAAAATGGGGGCTGTGGATTTAACAATGGCAATGGTTTTATCGTCTAACATGGCATCTCCCTTATAATATGTAGATTAAATACATATTATATTTATAATCTCTTTCAGTAATTTACAAGGTGATTATGCAGCTCACTCAATTTACCGATTACGGCTTACGAAGCCTGATGTATCTGGCCGCCCAACCAGACAGGTTGTGCAGCGTGCGTGAGATTGCCGAGCATTACGGCATATCCAGAAACCATCTGGTCAAGGTAGTGCATCGCCTTGCCCAGCTCGGTTTTGTCACCAGCAGCAAGGGTAAAGGCGGCGGCATCCGGCTGGCCTGTGAGCCGCAAGCACTGCGCCTCGGTGATCTGGTGTTAGCATTGGAGCCCAATATGCATTTGGTCGAATGCTTCAATCGCGATACCAATACCTGCACGGTCGTAAACACCTGTGTGTTGAAGCATTTTCTGGCAGATGCAAATAAGGCGTTCGTCAAAATGCTTAATGAGCGCACACTAAAAGATACCATACTGGAACCCGGCACGCATACCAGCATGGATTAACGCCGGATGCGTGACAGGTAGAAGGCGAGATTATTCAGAAACTCCGGGTTAAATCGTTCTTTCACGCGATTGTTCATCACTGTCGCGTTCTCTTGCTGCTTGAACAGCTGCATGATGCCGGGGCCAAACATCAATTTCAGCGGCAGCCGCTTCCCCGTTTTCCGCAGGTATATCTCGGTTTTGCTCGATCCTTTCTTGCGCGGGGCAATGAACGCATCCGTATAGGTGCGCGTCTTGCCCCATGCCTTCGCCTTCACCGGCCCGCGCTTGCCTCCGGGCTGCTGCGTCGGCTTGCGCGACCCAATCACGAACTCGATCAGATGCAGGGGCCGGTCGCTTGCCACCAGTGTCACCCACAGGCGTTTGAAGTTGGCGCGGCGTATTTCGATGCGCCGTTTTACCCCAGCTTGCCTGCTACCCATCTGCGGGGCGATGTGGCGGGCGCTAGCGACCGCAGTGCTATCCGCTACCCGGTTTAGCGTCCGCACCGTTGCCTCCGGCACAACATGCTTTTCTAGGGCCGTAAGGCCACGCCGCAGCGATTTCAGGTCGCGCTCCACCGATACGTCGAACGTCATGGCACTCATCCTCCAATAAATTATGCAGCTACTGATAGTGGTTGCCACTGGAAGGTTTTGCCATCCAGCGCTGGCGGGGACTTGTAAATCTCGGCCCAGTCTTTTATAACCACCTGTAATTGCTCCACCCGGTTCAAGTTTAGTCCGCGCCGGAGCACCAGGCTTCGCTATTACGAGCTACGCCTGGCACAGCCAGCATATGGTCGTTAGACCGAAGCCCGTCCGGCATAGCTGTAGCGAAACAAAAGCGAGGACGGGCTGTTGTAAACAAGGATAACTTACGAGCTACGCCTACATAATCAGGAGCATTAATTTTCCAGACGAAAAATATATTGGTGCTAGCGAATACTTAAAACATAGAATCTTTCGACATGACCGCAAAACTTAGGTTGTGCTGACATTCAAAAAGATATAATAAATGAAACACTATGATAATAACCGTATTCCGTTCCCGTTTAGACCCTGCGCAGGCAGAAAGTTACGCCGCCATGAGCAAAAATATGGCTGCACTGGTAAGCGAAATGCCTGGGCTTATCTCTTATAAAACTTTTGAGGCTAAAGATGGTGAACGCGTAACCATTGTTGAATTTGCCGATGAAGAAAGCCACAATCGCTGGCGCGACAACAAGCAACATAGAGTGGCAATGGGCTTAGGCAAAAGCAAATTTTATGAACAATATAAAGTACAGGTTTGCGAAATGCTGCGTGAATCAGTTTTCACGCGCGAAAGTAACAATGGCTGAGAATATCAAGCTGCAAGATTTTGCAGGAAATTTTTAACCTCGGCATATTCCAATTCGATTTTTTTCAGCAGATCGCTTTTTTCATCTTCATTCATGTGCATACCGTCCTGCCCCTGTTTGCACAAAGCACCAAGGTTATTAGCACCAAGGTTAAGCGAAATCCCCTTAAGGGCATGGGCATTGCTGCGCCAGGCTTCCGCAGTATCCTTTTCAAGGCTCTTCTGCAATATTTCAATACGCGCTTCAAAGGAAGAATAAAACTCCTCAAACAGAGCTTTTTCCATGTCAACATCGCCGTCAGTCATGCTGCGAAGATTGGTAAGATCTACGGGTTCGCTCATAATAAATTCCTATTTTTTTAATTTTCGTTCATTATACTTATCAATTGCCGTAATAATTTTCTGCCTGCTGTATGGCTTCACAATGAAGCCCTGGGCATTATTTTCACGTGCTAGAACAACATCTTTTGTATAATTATTGGCGGTAACCATAACAACAAAATTATTAGGATCACATTTTTTAAGCAAAGCGGCAAATTCATGGCCGCTGGCATCAGGAAGCTCTATATCTAAAAATACAATACTCGGTATATGCTCTGCATAAAGCGCAATGGCCTGCTGCACATTCGCGGCCGTATAGCACGGATTGCTCCTGCTTAACATGCCTTCCAGCAAACTTCTTGAAAAATTCTGGTCTTCAACAATTAAAATAGTCGGAACAGGATAAGTGCGGCGCTCATTTCCAAATTTTTTAATATGGCTCACCTGCTCTTCCGTAAACTCTACCCTGAATACATCATCGACCACTTCTTCTGCGGGGGGTGTATTTATTATTTGGTCTGTCACTTTTTTCAGCTTCCTTCTTAGATATCTATCCTAAATTTATTTGAGGTTACACAAGGCAAATACCTTATTATCCTTTATAAGTTATAATTTTAAAACCATACATTATTTTTACACAGCCTTGGTTAAGAAAAAATTAATGATTTGTAAATAATATAAATTCCGTTTCCTCATGTTCAATCTTGTCAATTTATATCAAAAGCGGCCTGAAATTAATGACAATACTTTATCCTTTAAGTAACGATAATGTATAAAAAACTGCTTTTAATAGCCTTTTTTGCCCTTTACATAGGAATAACAGGAATACCTTGGCTTAATCCATTGGATGACAAGAAAAACAAGCTCCCTATCCGCATTTCAATAAGCCCCAATACCGGCTTTGAACTTTTACATCTCGCTGACATGAAAGGATTTTTCAAAGATGAGGCGGTTTCGGTAAAACTTGTAAGGCTAAGCACAATGGAAGACGCTAGGCGCACATATGTGCGCGGCCAGGTCGATGGGATGACAGGAACCCTGAGCGAGCTTATAACGGCAAAAAAGAATGGCCGGGAATCCAGGATATTAATGGCCTTAGATGCCTCGGAAGGCACAGATATTATTATAGCGCGCAAAGGAATAAACAGCCTTGCCGAGCTAAAAGGCAAGAAAATAGCTATGGAGCCTGAATCATATGGACTAAGCCTGCTTGATGCAGGGCTTGAGAAAGTGAACCTTAGCCATGGCGATGTTAACATTAAAGGAATGAACCAATTGAATATACCGCATGCAATATCAAATGGTGATATTGACGCGGCGCATAGCTATGCCCCCTATTCCATCCCACTTTTAAAAAACAATCCTAATATCTCAGTTCTTATTGATAGCTCTGAAACAGTGGATGAAATTATAGGAGTTATAGCCCTTGACCCTAAAGTAATAATGCAAAGGCCAGAGGATATGAAGGCCATAAAAAGGGCATGGGACAGGGCAGTTATCTACGCTCAATCGCACCCGGAAGAAGCCAACATGTTAATGTCTGAAATAGATAATATCAGCCAGCAGGAATTCGCCAACGAAATTCAAAAAATACGTATATTTAAATCAGACGACAATAATATTCTCACAGGGCCATCAGGAATACTTGAAAAATGCATGGCAAGGATAAACTCCATACGACAGCATGAAACCCCGGAAGCAGAGCCGATAAGCCTTTCCGATTATACGCTGCCGGACAATTACATAATACCAAACAAATAATACGGCAAAGCAGCCATGATGAAGAACACGCACAGATTTCCATTAAGTGTAAAAATACTTTTTCCTTTGGTTACTATATGCATAGCAATAATAACTCTTGGATGGGTAGGCTTCAATTATCACTACACACAGGAAGTAAAAGACCAGGTAGAGCGGCGCGCCATATCAATATCCAACGGCATCGAACAGTTCTCATGGATAGTAGGTATATCTCCCGAACTGACACGCCTGATTGATTCAATGGGCGCAGAGAGGGGAATTGAAACCATCGCTATCTTTCAACAATCCCCGTTCAAGTTAATAACCAATAATGGAATCAAAACAAATTACTATAATATTGAGCACCGGATAAACAATCGTTATCCAGGAAAAAACATAATCGAAACCATGCGCGCCGGAAAACGCATGCAGCTTTTAAGCACTGAGGGAAACGATGCGAATTATGTTATAATAACGCCAATATTGCTAAAGGACAATAATTCCAGCAAGTATGTTTATGGCGAAATTTATATAGAGTTTAAAATTATCGGCCTGATGGAAGACATCGCGATGCGTACGCGAAACATCATGGCATGGTTCACTATCGGCGTGCTTATGGTAATCGGCATAACATACAGCGTATTGCAGTATTATGTATTTAAACCACTAAATAACATACATATCACCATCAATAAACGTAGCCGTGGCGATGCATCAGCAAGATTCACCAGGTTGCGCGATGATGAAATAGGCGATATAGGCAAGGCATTAAGCGACCTGCTCGATAGCATGGAACGCAGGACAAAAACCTTCCTTGATGCATGGGAGCCTGCAGAAAGAGAAGCCAGGATAGTATCACTCATCCGAGGCGTAGCGGTTACTTCAAATAAAGCGGAAAACATAGAAGACGCAATCGCGCAAACTTTAAAGCTGGTATGCGAGTTTATGAATTGGCCCATTGGCCATGCTCACATAGTCGATCCCCAGAATAAATTACTGTGCTCAACCGGCCTGTGGTGGCATAAGAATGATGACTTCAGGGCTTTCATGGATATAACAAATGAAAAGAAATTTGTTATGGGCGAAGGCCTGCCAGGCCGGGTTTGGCAATCGCAGGAACAGCTATGGATCTCAGACCTTACCAAAGACAATAATTTCCCGCGCATACAGGCATCAGCCCAACCTATAGGCATAAAGAGTGGTTTTGCTTTTCCAATAATCGTAGAGGGCGCAGTACATTATATACTTGAATTCTTTTCGGGACAGACAGAGGAGCCAGCGGCAGAACTATATAACGCTATAAACGATATAGCAAGCCAGTTAGCACAGGTTATAGAGCGCAATCAGGTGCAGTTAAAGCTGAAAGCCGCAAAAGACATTGCTGAAAAAGCAACCTCTGCTAAAAGCGAATTCCTTGCCAATATGAGCCATGAAATCCGCACTCCTATGAATGGTCTGCTTGGCATGACCAGCCTGCTGCTGGATACAGAGCTTGATAGCGAACAGCGCAACTGGGCAGAAATCATCAAAAAATCTGGTGAAAACCTTATGGAGATCATTAATGATATTCTTGATTTCTCCAAAATTGAAGCAGGAAAACTTACTTTAGACCCTATACGCTTTGACCTTTATAACACAATAAATGAGGTAACTGATTTATTATCCCTTACAACCCAGGAAAAAGGCATAGAATTACTGGTCAATATTGACCCGGGGCTACCACGCTTTATTATAGGCGACCCTATACGCCTGCGCCAGATATTATTAAACCTTACGACCAATGCCATTAAATTCACTGAAAAAGGGCATGTTCTTATAAAAGTATTCTTTAAACCAGAAGACAGCCAGCATATGCAGCTTTATTTTGATGTTGAAGATAGCGGCATAGGCATACCTAAGGAAAAGCTCAACCATATTTTTGAAAGCTTCTCGCAGGCCGAAGAATCAACCACCCGTAAATTTGGGGGCACAGGCCTAGGCCTTGCCATATGTAAGAGGCTTACCAATATAATGGGCGGCTCTATAAGCGTAACCAGCGAATTAGGCAAAGGCTCCACATTCCATTTTGACGTAGCTATGCAGCGCACCGAACAGCGTGCCAATGAAAGGCATATTTCTGATTGCGACCTCTCTGGCATCCGCGTACTTGTTGTTGATGACATGAAAGAAAACCGCACCATCATGTGCAGCTACCTTACATCATGGAATATAATAAGTGATATTTGCACAAATGCGCACGAAGCATACGAAATGGCCAGAAGGGCCCAGGAAGAAGGAAAACCATACAGCTTTGTAATGGTGGACTATTATTTGGATGGCAAGGAAAACGGAAAAGATCTTGCAAAATTATTTAAATCAGACCCCAAAACATCCGATGTAATACTTATAATGCTAACCGCCCTTTCCCAGGTTGTAAGCAGCGAAAATATGATGGCGCTTGGCTTCTCCGCATTTTTCATAAAACCTCTATATCCGGTTCATTTCAAAGCCACTTTGCAAATATTGATGGATGCGAAAATGCGTGGGGAAACGCTACCTTTGATAACTCGCCACCAGGTAACTAATATGCTCCATGGCAAGGTGCGTAACGAGAGCATTCAGGCCGATATGTTCAATGGCACCAGGGTATTGGTGGTAGAAGATATGAAAGTTAACCTTATGCTTATAACCAAGATACTTGAGAAGCATGGTTGCATGGTATTCTCCGCGGCAAATGGCCGACATGGCGTAAAAATGATAAATGAAAACCGTTATGATATTGTTTTCATGGATTGCCAGATGCCTGAAATGGATGGATTCGAAGCCACAAAATGCATCCGTGATGAAGAAGGCGGCAGGCGCCACACAATTATTGTTGCCCTGACTGCCGATGCAATGACCGGTGACAGGGAAAAATGCCTGAAAGCAGGAATGGATGATTATCTTAACAAACCCATCAAGCCGGAGCAAATAACCAAAGTGCTCACCAAATGGCTGAAAAATGCCAAAAGAAGCATCTAGGAAATGTCGGCGTAAATATTTACAGGAGAAACTCCGCTGAGAAATATCTTCTCTCTCAATTCCTCAATAATTCCCGGCGTACCACATAAATAAACAATGATATTTTTTTTATTCTCTCCCAATCCAGAGATAATCCTACCTGCGAAATTTTCGTTTAAAAAGCAGGTAACATAATCAAAATTATTATGCTCACTTGCCAGCTTTTCCAGCTCTTCTACCATGCATAAATCATATTTGCTGTTAATACCATGATAAAGGCTTATTTGCCCTTGATGCTTTTCAAGCACAGCAGTTTTAGCAATTTTATAAAGAGCTGCCACCCCTGTCCCGGCTACCATCAAGACCAGATGGCAGTTCTTATCCAACCCCAAATAGCAAAAGCTACTTTCAGGCGCATCCAGCATAACCTCAACATTTTCGGCAGGATAGAATTGACAGGCCAGGAAGAAGCCTTGCTGCCTTAGCACGCGGTTAAGGCCATTCTGCGCCTCATCCGGTATATTCCCGGCAGGCATTTTCATCATACATGAATGGCAGATTCCAGCTCGGCAGGAATAAGACATCCCCTGCCCTGAGCGCAGCAGACAATCGAGTATGCTTTCACCATCCCTTGCAATAAAGGTCTTACCATTATAAGAAACATGGAAGGCCATACCTTGCTAAATAAGGGCAGCTATTTTTTCAATAGGTCACGAATCTCTTCCAGCAATACTTCGCTGCGTGGAGGAGGTGCCGCTTCCTGGGCTTTTTTAAAGCGGTTAGCCTGTTTAACTATGATGAATATCGCAAATGATACGATAAGGAAATTTATTACCTGATTTAAAAACAGGCCATAATTTATAGTAGCTGCGCCTGCTTCTTTTGCAGCTTTAAGGCTGTTATAATGCCCATCAGAGAGGTTTATAAAAAAATTGGAGAAATCAATCCCGCCCATTATCCTCCCAATCGGCGGCATAAGAATATCGGCAACCAGTGAATTCACAATACCTGTAAAAGCAGCGCCTATTATAATACCAACAGCAAGGTCAAGCACATTGCCGCGAGTAATAAACTGCTTAAATTCACTAATCATAATTCTCTCCATAAAATATTAATTACACAGAATATTTTTGCACAATATACTAATTATTTTCTTTTTCAAGAGATTCTGAGCAGCAGGCCTTTCAGGTATTCGCTCTGCGCAAGCAGCCCATGACGGGGATGATCCCCTGCAGCGCTGGTTTGCGCTATTATGCTTGCAGAAAATCCAGATTTTTTTACCCCGTCTAAAACCGCTTTGTTAAAAGCGCTGCGTCCTGCATGGTGCGAACATGATGCCACGAATAAAACGCCGCCACCAGCGACCAGCGGCGCTGCAAGCCTTGCGACTTTTTCATACCCCTTAAGGCCGCTTGCAATATCTTTGCGGCTTTTCACGAAAGCGGGTGGGTCGGCAAGTACTATATCAAATTTCCGTCCTGATTTCGCCATATTCTCCATAGCGGCAAACGCATCATCTTTCATGCATTCAATTTTTACATTATTATTTTTTGCCGCCTGCAATGCCATATCCAGTGCCAGTTTAGAACTATCAACCAATGTGACGTTTCCTGCGCCAGACCTTGCGGCAAGCAGGCCAAACCCGCCAGAGTGCGAATAAATATCTATAAGATTTTTTCCCGGCGACATATCTGCTATCATTTTTCGGTTATCGCGCTGGTCGTAAAACCATCCTGTCTTTTGCCCGTTTACAAGATCGGCAATATAGGAAAACCCGTTTTCTACAACCATGGTAAAGCCATCTAACTGGCCTTTAATTATTTTCACTTCCTGCGCCAATCCTTCAATCAGCCTGGCGCTATTATCATTGCGCAGCAATATTGTTTCCGGCTTTATTACCTCATCAACCGCCTGAAATATATTCGACAGCAGATTTTCCATACCGGCAGTTCCCACCTGGATAACTATTACGCCTCCGAAACGGTCAATAAGAAGTCCGGGCAGGAAATCTGCTTCCGAATGTATAAGCCGGTAATAAGGCACATCAATTATTTTCTCGCGCCGCACCAGAGCCGCTTTAATCCGCGCTGTAAAAAACTCAGCGTTTATATTAACGCGACCTAAGGCCAGCACCCGGCAGGATATTTGCGAAAGGCGGTTATAATAGCCAACCCCTATATGCTCTCCTTTAAAATTTTCTATGGAAACCAGCGTGCCAGGATGAGTCAACGCAAGCTCAGAAGAGTCTATTATATCGCTGGAATATGCCCACGGAAAACCAGCACGTATATCCGCATCCCGCCCCTTTTTAAGCCGTAATATTGTAAATGGCATTACGCGACTTTATGTTTTGTAAGCTCAAGGAAAATATCTTCAAGCCTGGGTTCACGCGTGGTCAGGTCGCGCACGCTTACGCCGGATTCCCCAACAGTATTCAATATATCCTGTATCCCATCCCGGCTGGGCTTATAATCAATAACTATCTTGCCTTCAGGATCAATTTCGGCTTTCCATTTGCGGATCTTTTCCGGCACACTGTTAATTTGTTCCGCAGGCGTAATGACGAGCTGCTTGCTGTCAAAACTTTTAAGCATTGCCGCTTTCCTTTCGCACGCCACTACCTCACCGTGGTTTATAACGGCTATAGTGTCGCAAAGCTGCTCGGCCTCTTCAAGATAATGGGTGGTTAGAAGAACCGTTGTACCGCTTTTGTTAAGTTCTTTAACATAATCCCATAGCTGGGTGCGAAGCTCAACATCCACACCGGCAGTAGGCTCATCAAGTATAAGGACCGGCGGCTGGTGCACCAGGGCCTTGGCAACCAGGAGCCGACGGCGCATCCCTCCTGACAGACGGCGCGAATGCACATCCGCCTTATCTGACAAGCCCAGCGCATCTATTATCTCCTGTGTACGGCGCTTTGCTTTGGGAACCCCGTAATATCCGGCATGTATATCCAATGCCTGGCGTACGGTAAAAAACGTATCAAGCACCAGTTCCTGCGGCACAACGCCAATAGCAAGCCTTGCAGCACGCATCTGTTTTTCAATGTCATTGCCGCAAATGGAAACCGTACCGCTGGTTTTATGCACCAGGCCCGCCATAATATTTATCATAGTGGATTTGCCAGCGCCATTTGGGCCAAGCAGCGCAAAAAAGGAACCTTGCGGAATATCAAGATCGATACCTTTAAGCGCGATCTTATGCTGCTTTTTCTTCCCGTCTATATAGGTTTTGTATAGCTTGCGTATTTCTATTGCATTGGTCATATTTATAGCTTCTACATTATTTTAAACTGATTTTGGCGATAAAGCGCAAAGCAATAAAAGCCAAGAAACAATAAGCGTATATATCATACGTGTTTGTTTTGAGGAAGCTTCATTGCAAGCTGATTTGAAGCTAAAATCAGTTTAACAGCCACTGGGCGTATGGATGCCACAATTCACGCCTGGCATGGCTGCCAACAATCATTCCCACATGCCCGGCGCGGGGATGTATGACATGTGCATCCTTACAGGCTTTTGCAAGCGGCATTGCACAATCATAGGGAACCACATGGTCGTTTTGCGGTATCGCAATAAAGCTGGGCAGCGAAGCAGGCGGTGGGGCAATTTTTTTCCCCTTTACCATCCATTTTCCACTTATAAGGTTATTTTGCTGCGCCCAGCCAACCAAACAATCCTGGGCTACGCCAGATGTCATGGGAACCCCGTCATTTACCCAATGTTCAAGCGCCACAAAATCGCGAGCCCCCCGGCTCGCCGGGTCCATCTCGAAATAACGGCGGAATTTATGTTCAAACAGGAACGGGTCAGTTAGATAAAACAGCGATTGTATCACCTCTGCAGGAAGGTTCTTTTTTCCTTGTATCATCCTCTCCATTTCTGCCTGCCATTTTTTTTCTAAAACGAATGGGACAAATTCACTGCAATGGAAATCCCATGGCGTTGCAAGCATGGCAAGCGATGATATTTTGGAACGCTTAAGTTTAGCAGCCGCCAGTGCCAGCACCCCACCCATGCAATAGCCTGCAAGCGCAACCGGCTGTGCGGCAATACCTGCTATAAAATCAATGGCCTGATTTAATATTTCGGTAACGTAATCACCGCAATTAAAATGTTTTTCATATATTCCCGGCTCCCCCCAATCCATTACCAATGGATATATGCCCTGCATCGCCAGATAGCGTAAAAAGCTGCGATCTTCTTCAAGATCCAATATGTAATAACGGTTTATAAGCGATGGTATGAATAATACCACTGCCTTGGGAGCAGAAATTTTCTGCCCGTAATCAAGCAGGCGCGCGCTACCTTTCTTCCAGATACAAGGCGGCTCAATCGCATTTCTTGTGTATTGGGTTTCGTAATAACGAAGCACCCCAGCCAACATCTCACTTGTCCGGTTTTTTGCTTCCTGCTGGATTGCGCTTTGCAGCTCTTCCTGCGGCTGGCTTCCTGGATTCGAGCGCGGCAAGGCGCTTTTCGCACATTGCCACCCTAAAGGCGAGCTCAGCCAGCATCCCATGCTCAGCAGCAGGTGCATCGGAAGTGTTGGAAGTGGCAGCGGTTGGTTTTGCATTAGGTTTTACCTGCATGTTCTGGAACAACTCCAGCATAGCGTGTATAAATTGTTTGTCACCCATCACCGATGTCATCTGTTTTTGCCACAGATTCATGAAATCGCGGGCAACATCCTGGTACTGGTTATCGGCCATTAAGATACCTGCTTGAAATTAATGAATTTTTATTATAAACTTGATGTATTCTAGCCATTTAGAATAACATTAAAAGATAATTTGGGAGCCGTATGCAAAAAAAAGACAAAGAAACGAAAGATAAAGACCCGGCAATCATCAAAAAATATGCAAACCGCCGGTTATATGACACAGAAACCAGCGCCTATATTACGCTTGATGATTTATGCGAACGGGTAAAAGAAGGCCACCCATTTATTGTTGTTGACGCCAAATCAGGGCAGGACCTTACCCGCCAGATACTTACCCAGATAATTTTTGAACAGGAAACAAAGGGGTTCCATGTATTGCCTACCGAGTTTCTGCGCTCGGTCATCGGGTTTTATGGCCATAACATGCAGGATATATTACAGCCCTACCTTGATGCCAGCATGAAAAGCTTTATGGGTAACCAGGAAAAGATGCGCGGCATGATTGGCGAAACTGTCGGCAAGGCCATGGAAGGCATGTCGCCCCTTAATCAACTAGAGGAAGTAACCCGCAATAACATGGCCCTTTTTGAAAAAACCATGCAGATGTTCAATCCTTTCGGCAGCCTTTTTTCAACCACCCCCGAAAAGGCCCCACCTGAAGAAGATGATAAAAAACCACGTACCAAAAAATAGATTACATGCTCATGAAATACTGTAGAAAAATTACATTTTTTTTAGCTACATCTCTAGTTATAGCATATGCCGGAAATGCTTTTGCTATCAGCAGTGAACAACAGATAAGCTATTATTATGACAAGGCACAGAAGGGAAATATCGAGGCCAGGTACCGGCTTGGAATAACATATTATGCAGGCTATAGAACCAAGGACCTGGCACGTGAATGGCTGGAAAAAGCCGCGACACAAAGGCATGTTGAAGCGCAGTATGCACTTGGAATAAATTACGCCTACCAAAAACCTATAGATATGGAAATGGCTAAATACTGGCTGGAAAAAGCTGCTAAACAGCACCACCCCCAAGCTGAAACTTATCTCAGATATTTCCAGGGGATAAATATGCCTCCTCCAAAGGTCGACCCAAGAATAGAGCATGAAAATAAAATAAAGGACCTTACCCAAAAAGCTGAATCCGGCGATGCCGACACTGAATATAAGCTGGGCATGGAATATATGCACGATGCCGACCAGAACGCAGAATTAAATGCCCGTACATGGCTGGAAAAAGCTGCGAAACAGGGCCACATAGAAGCGCAATACTGGCTGGGCATGTCATATGGATGGCACAACCCTAATAATATAAAAGAAGCTATACACTGGCTCCAGGAAGCTGCAAACCAGGACCATATTGATGCCAGAACCTATCTTGGCTATTTGCAGTCACTATCTTTTGCCGGAACCGATGATGCAAAATAAAACAAATGTTGCAAGCCAGACCTATGATGAAATAAATATCGGTGACACAGCCAGCATAAAACGCACCCTAACCCAGAGGGACATTCAGCTTTTCGCTATAGTAACCGGGGATATGAACCCGGCGCATCTTGACGAAGCCTATGCAAAGACTGATATTTTCCAACAGATAGTAGGGCATGGCATGTGGACCGGCTCTATGTTCTCCACTTTGCTTGGAATGCAACTGCCAGGCCTTGGAACCATCTATCTAAGCCAGACCTTGAATTTTTTGGCGCCTGTGCATATTGGCGATGAGATAACGGCTACAGTCACAGTAAGCAGCAAAGATGATAAGCATAAGCGTATAACGCTGGAAACATTATGCATAAACACCAGGGGCGAAAAAATACTGGAAGGCGTTGCGATAGTTCTACCGCCTAAAGTAAAAACAGAGTGGACTGCCAAGCCACTCCCTGAAGTGCAGATAAAAAACGGCGACCATGATTATGAACAATGGCTGCTTAATAAAGCAAAAGCGCTAAAGCCACTTAAAACCGCTGTAGTGCACCCGGTTGACGCCCTGTCACTTCAGGGCGCAGTTGAGGCAGCCCAGGCAGGGATAATCGAGCCGGTACTGGTTGGCCCCGAAGATAAAATCCGCGATATAGCAAAAGCGGCAAGTATAGACATAGGAAAATATAAAATTTTCCCGACCCCGCATAGCCATGCGGCAGCGGCAGCAGCAGTGGATATGGCGCGCCGTGGTGAAGTTGAATCCCTCATGAAAGGCAAGATACACACAGATGAGTTAATGGAAGCTGTAGTGAACAAGGAAGCCGGCCTGCGCACCGACCGACGCATAAGCCATGTATTCATGCTGGATGTACCAAGCTATCACAAGCCACTTTTCCTGACCGATGCAGCTATAAGCATAATGCCTACGATGATGGAGAAAAAAGATATTATCCAGAATGCAGCCGATCTGTTTCATGCTCTAGGGCTTGGAACGCCGAAAGTAGCAATACTGGCCGCAGTGGAAACAGTGAATGAAAAAATGCCCGCAACTCTTGACGCGACTGCTCTGTGCAAAATGTCAGAACGCGGACAGATAACTGGAGCAATTGTCGATGGACCGCTGGCATTCGACAATGCAATTTCTAAAGAATCAGCCGATATTAAAGGTATAGTTTCGCAGGTGGCTGGTGATGCCGATATACTTGTCGTTCCCGATATTGAATCCGGCAATATGCTTTATAAGGAATTGCGTTATTTTTCCGGCGTGCAGGGAATTGGCATTGTGCTTGGTGCAAAAGTTCCGATTATCCTCACCAGCCGAACCTCTGACGCGCAGAACCGCGTTGTTTCTGCCGCCCTCGCCCTGCTCTATGCGCAGACTAAGCGCGTATGATTATCACCTGTAATGCCGGTTCTTCCAACACTAAACTTGCATTGTTTGACGGCAGTCTAAAACATATAGAATCGCATATCATTTATAATAAGAATGAAACTTTATCATGGCTTAAAAAAACTGGCACAGCAGGGATAAAAATTACTACGATAGGCCATCGTGTTGTACATGGCGGCGATAAGTTTACTGCCCCGGTTATAATTACGCCGCAAATAATAAAAGAGCTGGAAGAATTTATCCCACTAGCGCCACTGCACCAGCCAGCCGCTCTGGAACTTATCGCCGAGGCTATTAAACTCTATCCTGACATACCACACATTGCCTGCTTCGATACCGCGTTCCACCACACCATGCCGGAAATCGAAAGAAAGCTGGCACTTCCAAAAAATTATTACGATAACGGAATAAAGCGCTATGGTTTCCATGGCCTTTCCTATGAATATATAGCTTCCATTTTGCCGCAACATCTGGGCGATAAGGCAAACGGGCGCATCATTGTTGCGCATCTGGGCGGCGGCGCTTCCGCCTGCGCGCTCAGGAATTTTAAAAGCATTGCAACCACTATGGGATTTTCAACACTCGACGGGCTGATGATGGGAACGCGTCCCGGCGCGCTGGACGCCGGGGTCATCATGCATCTTCTGGAACATAAAAAAATGAGCATGGAAGAAATAAACCACCTGCTTTACAAGGAATCGGGACTGCTTGGCGTTTCCGGTATCACTTCCGATATGCGCGAACTTATGGCCAGCGACAAACAAGCTGCGCATGATGCAATAGAGCTTTATTGCTACATTGCCGCCAGGCAGATTGCCAGCCTACTCCCATCATTAGGCGGAATTGACGCGCTAATATTTACCGGTGGAATCGGCGAACATGCCAGCCCGGTGCGTGAAAAAATCTGTACCTATCTAAAATGGCTTGGCGATTTCCCGGTTTATGCTATTGCTACCGATGAAGAAATCGTGATAGCCAAAGCTTGCCGCAAACTAGGCCGTGTGGACATTCATAACGGATAGTTAAGGAACTTGTGTTAAGTCCATAACTATGGGAGGTTATGTATATGCAACAGCATCTGAGTGATACACAGTGGGATAAGATCAAAGCC
>JBDHUC010000033.1:0-22781 GCA_039808985.1 Alphaproteobacteria bacterium
TAATTAATTGTACAAATTATTATTTGCTATATCCATAAGTTATTGTTTATTATAAATTTTTATACTCTATACCAATATTGCGATTCATTATATTACACTATAAATATCGCTAAGTAATAGGCAGTATACAACAAAAAAGATATTAATAATGCTGCCTGAAGATAATCCAACTCCCTTTAATTCCCCAGATACCGGGCTTATATCCTTCGTGCTCCTGCTGCGCTTTCTTGGGATTGCAGTAGATTCAGGCCAGTTACAGCACCAGCTTGGCGGCGCACGGATGGACACAACCGAGATGCTGCGCTTTTCCAAACAATTCAAGCTTAAGGCGCGCTGTATGCAAAGCGGCTGGGAGAGGCTGGACAAAAGCCCACTTCCTGCGATCGCGCAAAGAAATGACGGCAATTTTTTTATTATAGGAAAAACTGTTGATGACAAAGTCCTGATACAGGATCCGCTACTTGGAAAGCCACAATTGCTGACACGTGAGGAATTGCAGGGACAGTGGAACGGCGAGTTGATTATGATTGCCCGCCGCGCAGGAATGGGCGAACTCATGCGCCAATTCGACGTTCGCTGGTTTTTGCAGGCAATGGTAAAATACAGAAGGCTTCTTGGCGAGGTTTTGCTTGCATCATTTTTCCTCCAGCTTTTTGCGCTGATTACCCCGCTATTTTTCCAGGTGGTTATAGATAAGGTCCTTGTACATCGCGGTATGTCAACGCTTAACGTGCTTATTATCGGGCTGCTTGCAGTTTCCATATTTGAAAGCCTGCTCACAGCACTTAGAACCTATGTTTTTTCCCATACCACCAACCGTATTGACGTGGAGCTTGGCGCACGGCTGTTCAAGCAGCTCGTGGCATTGCCCATATCATATTTTGAAACGCGGCGGGTTGGTGACAGCGTTGCGCGCGTGCGCGAACTGGAAAATATCCGCAATTTCATAACAAGCTCGGCACTGACATTGGTTATAGATTTATTTTTCACCTTTGTTTTCCTTGCCGTGATGGCCTATTATTCATTATTCCTTACTGCAATTGTGCTCTTTTCCTTCCCTTTTTATATTGCGATTTCCGCCGGTGTTACTCCGCTTTTCCGTGCCCGCCTGGATGAAAAATTTAACCGCGGGGCAGAAAACCAGTCATTCCTGGTCGAAAGCATAGGAGGGATTGAAACACTTAAGGCAATGGCGGTTGAGCCGCAGATGCAACGCCGCTGGGAGGAACAACTCGCCGGGTATGTCCAGGCAAGCTTCAAGGTTATGAATATAGGTAACTGGGCAAGCCAGGGGGTACAGCTTATAAGTAAGATAGTAACCGCAGCAGTACTGTTTTTTGGCGCCAGGTCAGTTATTGAAGGAAATCTTACAGTTGGAGAGCTTGTTGCGTTCAATATGCTGGCTGCACGCGTAGCACAACCAGTTTTGCGCCTTGCGCAATTATGGCAGGATTTCCATCAGGCACGGCTTTCTGTCGCACGCCTTGGCGATATTTTAAATACTGCGCCGGAACCGGCATTCACACCGGGGCGTACCTCGCTTCCAGAAATTAATGGCAATGTATCTTTAGAACATGTTTCATTCCGCTACCGGATTGATGGCCCGGAAATAATGCACGACATCAATATCAATATTCCTGCCGGACAGGTAGTCGGTATCGTCGGCCCGTCAGGCTCCGGCAAATCAACCCTTACCAAGCTGGTGCAGCGTTTATACCTGCCTGAAAGTGGACGAGTAATGGTTGATGGCGTTGACCTTGCGATGGTCGATGTGGCATGGCTGAGGCGGCAGGTCGGGGTAGTGCTCCAGGAAAACGTGCTGTTCAACCGTTCCATCCGTGACAATATAGCGCTTATAAATCCGGGGATGGAAACCGCCCATGTAATAGAAGCAGCAAAGCTTGCCGGGGCGCATGATTTTATCCTCGAACTACCAGAGGGATATGACACTATTGTTGGTGAACGTGGCGCGAATTTATCCGGCGGACAGCGCCAGCGCATCGCTATTGCCCGCGCACTTATCAGCGATCCACGCATCCTGATTTTCGATGAGGCGACCAGCGCACTGGATTATGAAAGCGAGCGCATCATACAGGAAAATATGCGCCATATCGTTCAGGGCAGGACCGTACTTATTATTGCGCACAGGCTTTCTGCCGTGCGTGATTGCCACCGAATCATTACCATTGAAAAAGGCCGTATCGTGGAGGATGGAAGCCATGATGAACTGCTGCGCACCAATGGCCGCTACGCTTCACTCCTTCGGATGCAGGGGGGTTGATAATGCTTGATAAGCTAAAGGCATTTTTTATAAGTTTCGTAGAATGGGTAATACCCAAGTTGAAATATTGCTGGGATTATCTTTGCAGGAATAAATATATAAGCCGCGCCAGAGATTATCTTGAGCCGCGGATACAATGGCTGTCCCTGCATTTCATGATGTGGGTCCGGTCCTTTAACCGCAATGATCCGGAAATAGAATTTTACCCTGCCGCCCTCGAGGTACTGGAAACACCGCCTTCTCCTGTTGGCAGGGCTACATCAATGGTCATAATAGCATTTTTCGTGTTGACGCTGGCATGGGCATGCATCGGAACTGTGGATATTATCGCAACCGCGCAGGGAAAAATAATCCCGACCGGACGCACAAAAACCATCCAGCCGCTTGAATCGGGCGTGGTGCGCTCTATCCACGTGCATGACGGACAGGAAGTAAAGGCTGGCGATATACTTATCGAAATTGACTCAACTATCAACGAATCGGAACGTGACAGGCTGCACAGCGAATATATGACAGCGGCACTGGATACCGCGCGCCTTAAAGCGGCACTTGATATGGATAACGATGCGGAAAGCAAGTTTGTTCCGCCCGAAGATGCCAGCGAATCGCAGATTGCTACGCAAAAATCGCTGCTCGCCAACCAGATCGAGGAAATACGTGCCAAACTTACAGCAATCGACCGCCAGATAGCGCAGAATGAGGGCAATCTGGCAGCGGTTTCCTCAACCATAGACAAGCTTACCGAATCAATACCTATGTTGGAAGAGCGTACAAAAATGCGCAAATCACTATCCGATAAGGGCTATGGCTCCAAGCTGGAAACACTCGCATCACAGCAGGACCTGGTTGAACATACCCAGGAATTAAATGTGCAGAAGGGCCGCCTTGCCGAAGCAACTGGCGCACTCGAATCGCTTAAGGAACAACGCAAACAGGCCGAAGCCGAATACCAGCATTCCAACCTCGACAAGCTTGCCGACTCGGAGCAAAGGGCCGCCAGCCTTAAGGAGCAATGGCTTCAAGCTTCGCAGAAATTCCGCCTGCAGACACTTAAATCCCCGGTTGACGGAACAGTACAGCAGCTCGCAGTGCATACTGAAGGCGGGGTGGTAACATCCGCAGAAGCCCTGATGGCGATAGTCCCGACCGATAGCCATATCGAGATCGAGGCAATGGTTTCAAACCGCGATATAGGATTTGTGCATGAAGGCCAGGAAGTTGAAGTCAAGGTCGACACGTTCAATTTCACACGTTATGGGCTTTTGCACGGGCATGTTATTTCGGTTTCGCAAGATGCAATAGCACGCAGCAAGCCAGACGATAAATCAAGCAGGTCAGTTGGCGCCGAGAATGACAGCAGCGAACTCCAGGGCCAGGAATTGGTCTATGCCGCACGAATTTCGCTTGAAGAAACCAGCATGGATATTGACGGGCGCATGGTAGGGCTTGCGCCCGGCATGGCTGTTACCGCCGAAATAAAGACCGGTTCGCGGCACATAATAAGCTACCTGCTTTCGCCACTGCGCAAGCACATGCAGCAATCACTGCGCGAGCAGTAATTTCATAATAAGTCAACAGCGCTTTTCAATGTGCTCAGCCTACGATATTAAAACACGCGAAGGTTTTTTCTATCCCGTTCGTATCAATAGCAGGAAATATAAACACAGAGTTAAATTGGGATTTTTATGAATAAATTTTACCTTACAACCATTGCCTTTGCTGCCCAGCTTGCATTTGCTGCTGGCGCGCTGGCGCAAACCTACATCACCACAACGCAATTCGCCCCACAGCCTTATTGCCGCGAATACACTCAGACGCTAAAGATAGGCAGAACCGTACAGAAAGCATACGGCACTGCCTGTCGCCAGCCCGATGGCTCATGGCAACTGATTCCTGCCACCCGGCAGATCGGCCAACAGCCACCGGCACAAATAACTTATGTGGTAAGGGATGACCGCTTATATTATATGCCACCGCCATTTATTGACGTGCAGATTCGCGGCGGCCATGGGCGAGGGCATTACCACCATTAAGTTCTAACGTTTTGTTTCCGCGCCTTCTTCCTGCCTGCCATCACATTTTTTGCGCTGTCGCCATGGAGAACCTGGTTTGCAGAATGTGTCAGCAAGGATAGCTCTTTCATCAGGGCTGAATTTACCGGCAATATCTGCAATTGCATTGGCGGTATTTTGCATTATTTTCCCACGCAACTCATGCAATATGGAAATCTGCTTGATATAGGCATCACGGTCGAATTCCCTGGCCTTCAGTATAATTGCCGATTGCTTGCGCGCGTCATCAAACTGCTCATGAAGTTCTGAGTTATCCTGCTCTGCCTGCGCCACTGCATCTTGATATAATTTCTGCTTGTCAAGTGGTAATTTCCCCAGCATTTCCTGATATTGGCTTTTCCCGCCATGCAAGAAATTTTTTCCTATATGCCCTAATATAAGCCCGGCAAAAAGGATATTAAATAAAAGCGAAATAACCAATATAGCTTTTATTACTTGTTTCATAATGAAGCCCCATCATCATTAAATATGGAAGATAAAGTAAGAGTATTTTCATTTTGCATACTAATCCCATCATCGACAGAAAGCCCTATTCCAAACCCCAGAAGTAATATAATCGCGAACGCATATGCTGGCTTAGGCAAAATGAAATCAGCAAATACCTCACGAAGCTGGGCAAGAATGCTGGCTTGGGTATTGCGCGGTGTGTGGGCCGCAATATTGATTATCCGCTGCGAAAAAAATGCCGATGGCGACTCAAATTTGCGCATACGTAATTTAGCATCCAGCAAATCTTCTTTTTCAAATTCCTGCATAAATTCCTCCATCAATTCACAAGCTTTTCACGAAGCGCAAGCTTCGCTCGCATAAGCAGCGATTGCAGCGCTTTAAGACGCACCCCCATGATTGCAGCCGCCTCCTGGTTACTGATTCCTTCATAAAAACATAAATTAAGCGCGATCCTCTGACGCTCAGGTAAAGCCGCGATATGCTGTTCAATAAGCTTTTCATTCTGGCGTTCGATCATATTTTCTTCCTGCGTTATACTCTCATCAGCGACCAGCATTTCATCTATCATCTGCATGGGCCGTTTTTTCTTATTGCGGTCAAGGCAGAGATTAACCACCACCCGGTAAAACCAAGTGGTAAAAGCGCTGTTCTTTTCGGGATTCCAGCCATCCGGGTTCTCCCATAATTTTAAGAATGCATCCTGCACCACATCTTCAGCCTCAGCACGGCTGGAAACAAAGCGGTAAGCGATACGGTAAAAACGCAAATTATGCCTGCGCACCAAAACCGCAAAAGCCTCGTGTTCGCCGCTTTTTATACAGGCAAGAAGCCGTGCGTCATCCATGCCAGCTTCATAAGCTTCTTTTAAATATAAAGCCTCCTGCATTAACCAAAAACTCCTAAGTAAAAAGTGGCAGGGAAATTTATGGTTTCCCTGCCCAGACTACAAGGAAGTAGCTATTTACCGCCTGACACTGGTGATTTTCCTTCGCCTTTATGCCATCTATTCCCACGCTTATGCATGGCATCTGCCAGTTGGGCGCGCTCATCCTGCGATAGCGCAGCTACAGCATTGGCAAAAGCTTCGCGCATATTTGCATGCATTTTATCCTTGGTTGCCTGCAATTCGCTGCTTTTTGCGATATATGACGCTTTATCAAATGTCGGCGCTATCATTATTGCATTAAGCTCATCACGCAGCTTCTTCATCTGGTCTTTCATGCCTTCATTATTTTTGCGCGCCAGCGCCATTGCATCGCGGAAAGCAGTAGCTTTTGCGTCTGGAAGCTTGGCAATAGTTTCCTTAAATGATTTAGAGCCATAATCATTTTTCATATCGTCATTGGCATAAGCAGCACCTGATGCAGCCATTGAAATTATTAAGGCAATGGGAAGTAACTTCTTCATATAAATCTCCTCAAGTTGTTATTTTTATCACTTGCATAATTAATACGCACGAAACTTACAAAGTATTCGCTTGCTATGAAAATTTATTCCCATCCTCCTCCCAGGCTTTTATAAACAGCAATTAAATCCTGGGAAATCTGGGCTTTTGATTTAACCATCTGGCTTTGCGAGGCGTAAAGCGTGCGCTCGGCATCCAGTACCTCTATAAATGAGGACAACCCTTCTTTATAGCGCGACCTGGCGATCTGTGCGGTTTTACGGTTGGCAAAAACAGTTTTATCCATCGCGCTTAAATATTCCTGTTCTTTTTTATAAGCAGCAACCGATTTGCTTACATCCGCAAGCGCTGAAATAACTGCCTTTTGATATAAGGTAAGGGCTTCTTGCTGTTTTGCATCAGCCAGGTCCATGTTTGAAGAAAGTTTCCCGTAATTCAAAATTGGCGATAATATATTGCCACCAGCACTCCATGATTTACTGTCGCGCTCCAACAGATTGGCAGCATCAACATTTAAAAAACCTATAAATGCAGAAAGCGAAATATCGGGGAAAAACTGCGCAGCAGCCACCCCCTGTTTCGCAGTTGCGGAAGCAAGGCGGCGCTCGGCGGCGCGTATATCAGGACGGTCGGCTATAACTTTTGCGGGAGCTGAAAGAATAAGCGAATCGGCAACCGATGGTATCGGCTGGCTATTTTCTACTATCTTATGAGTTTCACCCGGCTGTTTTGCAAGCAGCACATCCATGCTGTATTCCGACTGTGCCAGAAGGTTCTGATAATAAGGAAGTTGCGTTTTTGTCTGTTCAAGCTGCGCCTGCGCCTGCATCAAATATAGCTGGGCACTGTTTCCTGCGCGGTAATTTTCATTCACGATGCTCACCGTGCTTTTTTCTGCATCTATAGTTTCCTGAACGATTTTTATCTGCTGCTGGTAAGAGCGTATATCCATATAGACGCTGGCAACTTCAGCAAACATGCTCACCTGCATGCCATCACGCTCAGCCCGCGCGGCTTCCAGCTCTGCATTTGCCGATTCCAGTGCCCGGCGGCTTTTTCCAAATAAATCCAGCTCCCAGCTTGCGTCAAACCCGGTCTGGAAAGTGCTGAACGGTTTTTCCATTCCTGCAAACGACGCTCCGCCAAATGCAAAACGGTTGCCCTGCCGGTTATCTCCGGCAACTATATTTACCTGTGGAATTAAAGCCGAGCTGGTTATGCCCCGCGCAGCACGCGCCTGCACAATCCTAGCCTGCGCTATTTTCAAATCGAAATTATCTTTGCCAGCCTGCTCAATAAGCTGGTCAAGAACCGGGTCTTTGAAATTGCGCCACCAGCTTTGCTGGATTTCCGCTTTGTCATTAGTCAGCGGCATAGCTTTTTCTTCCGGCGCAAACCAGTTTTCCGGAAGCTTAATATCTGGTTTCAGATAATCGCCGCCCACAGTACAGCCGGTTGCAAGGAATAAAAACATAAATGCAGGAATTTTTTTCATAATATTTTCCTAATGAACTGGAGCATCGGCAGGAGCCTTGCGTGGGTTATTGCGCGGCATGACCAGCGCTATCAATGTAAGGGCAAGGGTTATTGTGGCCATCGCCATGAATGCATCACGGTAAGCCATTATGGCGGATTGGTGTAGCAGCATTCCGTATATTTTCCCCATTGCCGCCTGGGCGCTCTGTGCCATATCCATGCCATGTGAAAAAAACGCGTGGGTATAACGGGTAAGCAGCGACCGGAAAACCGGATCCTGCTGTACAAGATTTTCCGATAAATATGACTGGTTTATCTGCTGATGGCGGGCAACGAAGCTTATCATGACCGCGATGCCGATACTGCCTCCCACATTGCGCGAAAGAGCATATATAGCAGAAGCCTTGCTGCTTTTTTCCTTGGCAATATTCATAAAGGCCAGAGTGCTTATTGGTATGAATAAAAACGGGAGGCCCACAACTTGTAAAATGCGCATGAACACAAAAACATTATAGTTGGTTTGCGGGGTGATATGCATGGTGTACCACTGGCCAATGGTGAGCATCAACATGCCAAAGGAAATAAGATAGCGCGCCTGCACTTTGTTCACCAGCCTTCCGACAATCGGCATGATAAAAATTACGGCAAATCCGCCCGGCGACAATACAAGCCCGGCAAGCGTTGCGTCATAGCCATATTGCGATTGTACAAGCAGCGGCAACAAGGTGCTGGAACCATACAGGCAGAAACCCATGAAAAATATCATAATGCACGACAGGCCAAAGCTTGGCTTAGCGAGCAGGCGCAGGTCGATAACCGGGTCTTCCTGCCTAAGCAGCCAGATAACAGCAGCGGTAATACAGCTCGCAGCAGTAAGCGCAAAGAAAATAATAAAATTGCTGGCAAACCAGTCTTCCTGCTGGCCTTTATCAAGCATTATCTGCAATGCTCCAAGGCCCAGGACAATTAAGCTTAGCCCTATAAAATCAATAGAAACCAGCCCTTGTGCTTTTGCATGCGGCGGGTCCTGCACCATTCTTCCCACCAGCCAGAAGGCCATGACACCAACCGGAACGTTCATGAAAAATATCCAGCGCCAACTGAAATTATCGGTTATGAACCCGCCCAGAGTTGGCCCAAGTATTGGCGCAACTATCATGGTTAGCCCCATAAGCCCAAATGCCGCCCCACGCTTTTCCGGCGGGAACGCATCAATGATAATGGCCTGCTGCGTTGGCTGCAACCCCCCCCCGGCAATTCCCTGCATGAGGCGGAAAACAATCAGCATCGGAAGCGATGTCGCCATTCCGCACAGGAACGATGCCGCAGTAAAAGCCGCAATACACAGCATAAAAAATTTCTTGCGCCCCATAACTCCTGAAAGCCATCCGGAAAGCGGCAGGACAATACCGTTAGCGACAAGATATGAGGTAAGAACCCATGTACTTTCATCCTGTGTTGCACCGAGAGTACCTGCTATATGCGAAAGCGACACATTGGTTATAGTAGTGTCAAGCACCTCCATGAATGCAGCCAGGCTTACCACCATCGCAACCAGGTAGGGGTTATAGGTTTTTTCCGCGCCGTCACTCACGCGCCTGCTCCGCACTTCCGGTATGAACAACCGGGGTAACCGACATGCCAAGCCCCAGATGGATATTGGCATCTTGCGCATTATCAAACACGATTTTAACCGGAACACGCTGGATGATTTTTACATAATTTCCGGTTGCATTTTCCGGCGGGAAAGCCGAAAAATACGCGCCGGTACCTCTCTGTATGCTGTCAACCTTGCCTGTAATTTTTACATGCGGGAAAGCATCAACTTCAATATCAACCGCATCGCCCTTCCTTATATTTTTAAGCTGAGTTTCCTTAAAATTTGCAACAACCCATATATCGGTACCGACTAAAGATACAAGCTGCTGGCCCGGCTGTACGTAATTGCCGCGCTCCACTCCGCGCTTGGTAATAAAACCATCCATAGGGGCGATAATTTTCGTATCGGCAAGGTCTTTTTCCGCCTGCGCAAGGTCAGCCTGCGCCTCTTCTACATGCGCCTGGAGCTGGTCAACCACAGCTTGCGATGTCTGCACCTGTGATAGAGCCAGCTCTAATTGCTCCTGGCTGCGCGCCTGTGTGGTAAGTCGCTTCATGCGGTTTAAATCACTCTGGTTTTTCTTTAAAGTTGCATCCGCCGATATGACCTGCGCCTTAGCGGCAGCAAGCGCCGCCTTACTGCGATCGCGACGGATAATATAATCATCCGGGTCAATCTCAAGCAGCACATCACCAGCCTTTACCCACTGGTTATCTCCTATATTCAGCGCCTTCACATAACCCGGTACTTTTGTACTTATCACGACATTGTGGCCATCAATGGCCGCATCATCAGTAGTCTGTTCGTTACGGTGCAGAAACAAATATACACTGGCACCAAGTATGCAGATTATTATAAAAGCGATAACCAGCCTGAGTTTGTCTTTATGTTTTTCCATATTTTATTTTCTTTTTTTGTATGATGATGAATAGGCGGAAAGGAAGAAATCAACTGTTGCTCGCACATGGGCTTCCAGTTGCGCTTGGCTGGGCATCGGCATTCTAAGCAAAATAACCTGCATCAGCATTTCTCCTTTAAGCAGGCTGAAAAACTGGTTGGCAGCGACTTCGGGATTTGCGATGGAAAGTTTGTTCTGATTATCCCATATCTTAAGAAGCCTTGCAAATTCTGCGCGCACGCGCTTAGGCCCCGTTTCGTAGAATATTTCCACAACCTTAGGATGCCTGGTAGCTTCTGCCTGCATTATACAATGCAGCCTTATGGAATCGGGACGGAAAACCAGCGAGGTAAATCCAAGGCCAAGCTGCATTAGCGATTTTTCAACCGGCTCATCCGCAAGCGCCATAAAGCTCTCAGGCGCAGCAAGCTTATCGCAGCGCTGGCGTATAACTTCCTTGAACAGCTCGTCCTTATTGGCAAAATGGCTGTAAATAGTCAATTTGGAAACACCGGCGTTTTTTGCAACCGCTTCCATACTGGTAAGTGAATAGCCGTTTTTCATGAACAGGCCATTGGCAGCGCGCACAATATTTTCACGCTTGCTCACATCCTTGGGACGGCCCACAAGATTTTTCTCAGTTTTTCGAGCGGTTTCTGATTTCATAAACTGTACCGTATAGTGCAATAATAATTACTATACTATCCGGTACAAAAATTACAAGACGAAACATCAGATTTTTATATAGCCATATTACTTATACAATACAGCCACATAGAACACTCACTTCTTGCCCCTTGGCTCCTTGCCTCTTCCACGGCTGTAATCAAAAATGGCAATCCCATCAATATTGTTCGGGCGCTCCAGTACACATTTATGGCTAAGCGCCTTTACCGTATCGTTATAACCCGATTGCCAATGCGCTTCCATACTAAGGCGGGAAAACTCGAAATCCTTGGAATATCCTTCATAATTCTTATTATGATAAATAAGATGCACTATATTATAAACTTTGGTGTCAACTAATTCGCTCAGCGCTTTTGCTTCCGGTGATTCTTTAAGATCCGCAGGCAGTTTTTCAAGTAGGCTGGCTATGTTATGCGATAGCTTACGCTGTTCCTTGAAACGTGAAGTATTGGCGCGTGTACGGCTTGAAAACTGGACGTCTTTCTGGCGGGTAAGAACATCGGCCATATTCTGGGGAAACTCTCCATCGGCGCTCCACAGATCCACCTGGAATATAAGGCTGTCCTCATAGGATTTGTCTTCCACAACCCATTGCAGAGGCGTATTGGAAATAAGCCCCCCGTCCCAGTAAAACTCACCGTCTATTTCTACAGCCGGAAACCCAGGAGGCAAGGCGCCGCTGGCCATTATATGATCCGGCGTTATCTCCATGGTTTTATTGTCGAAATCGGTAAAATTCCCGGTTTTTACATTAACCGCACCAACATTAAGATGCATGGTATCGTTATTCAGGCGCTCAAAATCTATAACTTTTTCCAGTGTCGCCCGAAGTGATGACAGGTCATAAAAACTGGTAGCATTTACCGTTCCATTCAGCTCCAGCCAGGGTATTATCGGCCTTGGCTTGAAAAACCCAGGTATACCGCTAGCTACGGTATGAACCGCGCTCATAAAATTAAGTATCTGGCGCTGCATATCATTATGGGTGGCAATATTTTTAACAGCGCTTGGGAAATAAGAAAACTCGTCATGGGTTACAAGCTCCCAGAATTCACGCAGCTTTTTAAGCCTGTCGCCGGGCGCGTTCCCTGCTATGATTGCTGCATTTATCGCCCCTATTGATATACCAGCAACCCAGTCAGGCTCAAGCCCGGCCTCGGAAAGAGCCTGATACACACCCGCCTGGTATGCGCCCAACGCCCCTCCGCCTTGCAGCAGCAACGCCACGCACTCAAACGGTATGGAGCGTACAACCGGCGGCTTGCCAAGATCAGGTACAATATTACTTGCTTTGTTATTTGCCATATCACCCCCTATATATTTCAAACAATAATTTTACAATTATTATATAGGCATAAAAAAACTATATGTATCTATATTCAAGTTAACTTTAAGTTAATATGATGGACATATCTTATCAATATTTTTAGTCTATTTTGGTAAGCGGTAATCTATTGTTTAAATTTCAATATTAACTACGGGAGAATACATATATGAAAATATCAACGCTAACTTTTACTACCGCCCTGCTCCTTTCCATTTCTGCTTATGCACAGGTTCCTGCACAGATAAAGCAGGACAATGCCGAAATACACCAGGATAATCGTGAAATCCAGATGGATAAGCGTGAAATACGTCAGGATAACCATGAGATATATGGTGACAAAAAAGAATTGCATACTGACCGCATGGAACGCAAAGCCGACCTTAAGGCTGGTGACAAAGCCGATGCCGCGCAGGAACAGAAGGAAATCAACCAGGATAAACGCGAACTGAACCATGACCGCGCTGAGAAACATCGTGATGTAAAAGAACTTCATCATGATAGGAAAGAGCGCCATCACGACAGGAAAGAGCGTCACCAGGATAAAAAAGAATTGCGGAAATAATAGCACTGAAAAATATTATGAGGCCGCCCACCAGTTTGTGAATGCGGCCTCATAATCATCTATAAATTTTTATAATACAACTTTACTTTTCTCTGTATTCCTTCCTGAAAGACGCCCAAAGGCGTCGCGCGCTGCCTCCCGCGCCTGCTTCCATTCAAGCTTCGAGTTGCCTTTGGAGATATTCCAGTTATTGCGGATAGATGGCTCAAGGCTTTCAAAATCCTGGCCAGGATTTTGGGTATAACCTTCAACACCTGCGCGGTAAGCCGGGCGGTAGCTTTCAAATTCATGGCCATCGGTTACATATGGCCTGGAGGTGTAATTATTTTCCCAATATATTTCTTCAGCTACCAGATTTACACGATGGGCATCAGGCTTCCCAGGATTTATATTATTCTCTATAAGTTTAAATTTTTGCGTCTGTTTCATAAATGCTCCTTTACTTATTTCAGGAGACTGACAATCCCGCAACTGCCGTAAGTATTCAACCATCAATGGCGGCAGATAAATAAGGTTTCCATAAATCAAATATTACTTATTGACGAATTGGGATTTCCAGCGGGAAATATTTTCCATAGGCAGGACTATTTTCAGTGGCTCGCTTCCTTGTATCCAGTTTAAAATTCCATTTATGTCATCGCGCTTTACCGTGGGAAGGTATGTATCCTTTGCTATTTCAGCAGCGCGGTTATCAACTTCAATAACCAGCGCCCTTTTCTTATGCTGTATAGCCCTTATACCACCATGCAGCCGCGTTCCTATAAAATCGACATCTTCACCGGCAAGTACATTATCATAGGCCACCAAGCTCGGTTCTATAGTTTCTATATCTTTGCTTAAATTCATGGATTTTATATATTTCTCGTCGCCATCCATCTGCTCCCAGAAATATATTTTCTCATAATTATCAATTATGGTTTCTATCCATTTTTTATCAGCCTGAAAATCTTTTCTATAGAATGTAACGGTTATAAGCGCATTCTGTGCTTTCTTAGTAGAAATTTTAGTGCAATGATCCGGCGTCAGCTCCCACATGGTAGGGCATGACGTATTAACTACATTACTTATACCAATAGCTTTAAGGCGCTGCTCAGTATAGCTGTCACGCACCGAATGAATATAGCTTTTGGATAATAGCTGGCGCAGGAAAATCGCGGTCAGGAAATCAGTGGGGCGCTGGTAATATTGCCAGCCAACCCCCATAAGTATTGGGCTTGGCAATGAAAACACATCAAGAAAATTTATTTTCCATTGTGGCAATAAAATCCAGTTAGCACACAGTAAATTTGTGCCACCTACAAAGCCACGCCTGCATTCCCTAATATCCTCGCGATTTTTCTTATTTAAGAAATTATGGGTAGGTATATTTATAAAACTATCCTGCGGGAATATTTCCCGAAGATGCTTTACAACTGCATCCATAATAATCAAATCGCCTAAATTATCGGAATCAATGCTGGTATCAAATAACGCTATTTTTTCCATTATGGCCTAGAATAACACAATATTCTTACAAAATACTTACTAAATGCTTACGAATTTGGCAATATGCACCATTGGCAACCACACTCATAAGCTTATGATTTTTCTATAAATATCCAACAGGCCTTGCGTATGCGCTGTTTTTACCGGGGGAGCTGCCCAAAAAAGAGCATAGGCCTCCGCCCCCGCTTTTGCTATTGCTTCGTCATCTTTAGTGATACGCAAGCAACGGGTAAGGTCAGCCACATCGCCAGAGCGTATATGCCAACCGGTTTTTCCTTCCAATACGCGCTCGGAAGCGGCACAAACATCGCTAACTATTGCAGCAACGCCACGCGCCGCAGCTTCAGCAACTACCAGCCCATAAGTTTCATACCACAGGCTTGGAAAAACCAATGCCCTTGCCCTGGAAAGTTCTTCTATAACCTGGGCAGAAGAAACCCAGCCGGTTACTTTGCAAAAATCATAAGATTCGGCAAGAGCGCGCAAAGGGCCGTCACCAACCAATGTAAGCGGAACCCCTGCCTGCTTTGCCGCTTCCAGCAATATTTCTATCCCTTTTTCAGCGTCAAGCCTGCCAACAGCCACAACCGACTTATTAGCGCTTACGTTAACAGCCTGAGCTTTAGGTATATCAATCGGATTTTCTAACGGATAAAAATTAGAATCCGCAGGAAGATAGGGGCGCAGCAAAACAGTGGATTGTTTCGATAACGTAATATAGTCCTTTACCCCGCCTGGCAGCCTGCCGGTTTTTTTCTGGATAAATGTCCTTACCACTCTGTATAATTTATGCAGGTAATGCCGCTTATCACACTGGGTTTTGATGCAATCAAAAGACATGGCGCGCTTAGGGCATGGTTTGCATTTTACGTAATCAAACAACGCACCATTAGGGCAGGCTGCAAAGAAATCATGCAGCGTACAAACCACTTTAAAGCCAAGCTTATTTGCCATACGCACCGGACTGGTGGTAAGCGCCTTGGTATAGCCATGCAAATGGATTATTGTGTTTTTACTATCCATTTTTTCAAGCAGGGCTTTCATTTTTGCCGCCGCCTTGAAATTCCATAACCCCTGCAGCATTACAAAAGGGTTCTTACCCGCATTTATAAGCTCCGTTTGCCCAAGGCATATAACTTCCAGCCTGGTATTTTGCAATTCGGGACAAATTGGCCCACAAGCGCCAATAAAAATAACATTAATACCGGCAGCGGCAAGCCCACATGCTTCATCAATAGCAACCTTGCTTGCTCCGCCATTGATATGGCAATAATCATTAAGTATTATAACTGCTGGGTTGTTCATGCGGCTTGTACATTTGAAGAAGATGAATAACGTGCGGCCAGCTTCTTACCATAGGCCACCATTGGTATTTCAATAATTTTCTCTACGCAGAATGCCAGAATATAAACAACTGCCAATATAAGACATAAAAACCATAGGTCATTACTGAAAATACCAAATAATATTGCAAGCTGTATTAACGGGGCATGAATAAGATATACGCCATAAGACATATCCAGCTTCATATTTATTACCGGCAGGCGCAATACAGAAATAAATACCAGGCTGCCAACTAAAATTGGGTATATCGGCATCAAAGGATAGTCATCACGCAGGTAACAAACAGTAAGCAGCAATGCTGCCGATAAAAAAGCCAATGGTTTAGGAAGCATGAATCTATCGCGGTAAATGTAAAACCCTATACCTATTATAAAAAATCTAAGCTGCCCGGGAAGTTGCTTAGCCAAAGTTTCATGGCCATGGCTTATCGCAACAAATGCAAAAACTGTGGATGCTATATAAATGGCCGGGATAGTAATTGCCCCTATGCGCTTCATACAATACCATATGGCAGGAACTATAAGGTAAAATGCGGCTTCTATTTTAAGGGTCCACAGGCTTGGATTAATGGCAATATTATGTTGATCGGCAAAAATACCGCCAATATCCGGAGATATGAAGTTAAGGAATATTAGATTGCTGGCCAGGTATTTTATTACATTAAGATATTGCGTATCCTTTCCAAGGATTAATATCATTGCAATGGCCTGCAGGATTATAATTACAAAATAAAGCGGGTAAATCCTGAAAAACCTCTTAATGTAAAACCCCTTTACCTTAGGGGAATTATCAAAACTTCCATATACTAAAAAACCGCTTACAATAAAAAAAGCATCAACCGCAAAATCTGCAAAACTATATATACCTTCGGCCTTAGACAGGCCAGGCAGAACTTTAAAATGGCCAAACACTACCAGGGTAGCGAGTATTAACCTCACCAATGTAAAATTATTCTCACGCATCACTTTGCGCCGCTGCCGTTAATTTATTTTCAGCCAGCCATGTTGCCGCTGCACCAAGAAAAAGCGTAACCATCTGGTCTTCAAGCATGGAAAGCGCAACCCCGTAAAACGCTATAAACATTACAATGCTCAGCGCGTAATTATTAGCCGTAATATCTTTATTGGAAACACGCATTGACGTCCACCACAGCCAGCCTATATAAACAAAACTCAGCACCCCAAAAAAAGCATACATGAATACAAACATATTATCAGCAGCGTTACCATCATACTTATCATAAAATCTCTGGGCACCGCTTATGCCACCAAGTCCTATGCCAAAAGGAAACAGCTCCCTGCTTTCAATAAGCTTCCATGCCCTGGGCCACATATCTTCCACCCGCATATAAAAAGTGTTAAGGCTAAACATCCCATGGGTGTTAGGCATTGTAAAATGCGGCAATATAAGCGGAAGCGCAATCATCAGTATAAACCCGAGGCTTATTCCTGCTTTAAGGGCCGCCGCCTTATATTTATGGGCTATAATCAGCAGTAACCCAACCAGGACAAATGCTATTATTGATGCTTTCTGGGTAGTCCAAAAAACCGCAAACACTGTCATTAACATAATTCCAACACGCGCAATTAACAACCGTGTATTAAGCATTAGCAAAAAAGCAAGCATTGGTAATATGATCGCGGCATTGATAGATGAGCGTGTAAAACCGGCCGCCCTCTTATTTTCGCCTGATATATCCCAGTTATGGCTAATATCAACCTGCACATCACCAATCGTAGCAGCCATTCCTGACCATGGATATTCGATAAAATATTTATCGAGGAATATACCAACGATTGATATGACCCATAAAATAAAAATGCATCTTACAACCTGATTTGGCGGATTAATTATATATTGCGAAAGAACCGCACCTGCCAGGCCAGAAAAGAAAAGTTTTATGCAATAAAATATAACAAAGACATTTTTGAGATTAACAAAACTAACAAATCCATGGACCAAAATTATAACCGCAAACACAAGAAATGGCTTATACGATATTTTCCTATCAATTTGTTTAAAAAATATTAGTGATATTATTAATGACAACAATGCCAAATCGCGTATAAAAATAAGAAAATCAGCTCCAATAATATTAAAGCCATAGCGAATAGGGCCTTCAAACAAGTAAAAGGCAAAATAAATGGCTAATCCGCAATAAATCAGGATTTTCATATATTTATCAAAATGTTAATAATTTACACTGTTGTTTGGCCAGAAAAATACTAGGCTTGTTAGCACAAAACACATCGTTTGCCAAGCTATTGTTTGAACACATATATTCCGCTTTTCCAAGATATTAGGACAAATTTTAGTTGCGCGAAGATAAAAATATTAGTACCAGAACAGCTATATGTAAAAAACATGGAAAGCCAATCACTTGAAAAATTTTAGCTCAATTTCGCTCTTTTTATTATGCGCCGCAACCGTAACAGTTTCAGGCTGCTCAAACGCTGATGATTTACCGCCCGCTGCAAAAGAATCAGCGGTTTTGAATATAAAAGATGCGCCTCCGCCTGATCCTTATCTGCTGCAGATAGGGGATACTCTTGACATTAAAGTTCGCCTCAATCCAGAACTCAATGAAACCGTCATCGTTCCGCCAGACGGAATGATCTCAACCACCATGGCAGAAGACGTTATGGCTTATGGGCATACCGTCAAAGAAATCAGGGAAGAGCTTACCTCTCAATACAAAAAAGAGTTAAAAGATCCTCGCCTTTCATTGATAATGCGCTCATTTGCTCCTAACCGGGTTTATGTGTCTGGCGAAGTTGTAAATCCTGGCGAATTTGTAACCGCCGGTCCAAACCTTACATTGCTACAGGCGATTTCCCGCGCTGGTGGCCTTAAAAATTCGGCTGGGGTTAAAGACATAATTATTATACGCCATAAGAACGGTTCAGCCCCAACCGCTTACTCAACCAATTATGTTGAGGCCGAATCCGGCAAAGACCCTTCAAGCGACGTAAGGCTAGCGGCTTATGACGTGGTTTTCGTACCTCGCAGCAATATCGGCGATGCATATCTGTACTTCCAGCAGTTTGTACAGCAGTTCCTGCCAGCCGCATTTGGTCTTTCTTACCAGCTTAATCCACAAAACAATATAAACAGATAATGGAAGATTCGCTTGGCATACGCGACTTAATCGCTGCTTTTTTCCGCCAGTTCAAGGTGTTTTTCCTTGTAGTTTTGGCAACTGTATCTATTGGCCTTCTGATTATAATTTTGTCCACGCCGATGTATCAATCCACCGGCAGTGTGTTGGTTAAGTTTGGCTCTGATGCAGATGCCAGGGTGAATAACCCAAATGATAATACGCCAGTAAGCCAGGCTGACCGCCGCGAAATAATGCAGTCCAACCTTGATATTCTGCAAAGCCACGATTTACTTAAGGCTGTTATCACAAAAATAGGCATTGAGCGTATTTATCCCGGGCTAACGGAGGCTATTGGGACAAAAGACTCCCCTATGGAAGTTGCGATTTTCAAAATGCAAAGCAAGCATTTAATAATCAAATCCAGCCCACAAAGCAATGTTATTGACATTAAAGCATTAAATGTAAGCCCAGAGGTTTCTGCTGAGATTGTAAGCACCCTTCAGAATATTTTTATACAGCGCCAGCTTGAAATATTTAACAAGCCACAAACTAATTTTCTCATCCAGCAGGTCAAGGAATCCGAAGATAAGCTTAATAAATCACAAAATGAACTACGCGCTTTCAAAGCAGGTGCCGGGCTATCTTCCATCGAGGAAGAGTTAAATGAATTGCTGAAACAAAAAAGCTCGGCAGTTGCTGTGGCTTTTCAGGCGGTTGATGATGCGCAGGGCAAGCTTGAAGAATTGCGCGACAAAGAAACCGAAATGCTTACCACCTACCGCCCTGACAGCCCTCCCATGGTTGCTATGCGTAAATCAATTGCCGAAGCAAACCGCCAATTGCAGGAGCGCCAGGAAAACCTGACGGCTTCTAAAAACGGAACCCTGTCAGAGCAGAATGCGCGCATAAACAAACGTATCGCCAGGCTTGAAGAACAGCGCAACCATTATAACGATCTGGTCCGCCAGGTAGAGGTTAATGAAACCAATTACAAAAACTATCTTGCCCGTAGCGAGGAAGCCCGCATCAATGAAACTTTGGGCGAGAAAAAAATAACCAGCATCTCCATAGTTGACTCCCCGACTGTCCCTGTGAAACCTGCAACACCGCGTAAACTCTTAACTGTAATTATTTCTCTTCTTGCCGGAATAATACTTGGCGGTCTTGTCGCCCTCGCCCGTGAATTGTTTGATGAGAGTTTCCGTACCCCAAAGCAGCTTGCAAAAGTTATGCAGCTTCCGGTTCTTACCAGCTTTCCAAATCGCGAAGGGCTTATGCAGCTTTACAACAATATCGAGCATTTGCTGGCAAATATACCGCAGCCTATAATTCAGTTTGTAAGCAGCTATGACGGCGAGGGCGCAGATGATATAGCGCAGGACCTGGCAGAACTCGCAACCCAGCAGGGCAAGAATGTTCTGCTTGTAAATACCGAAAAATTGCAGCGTAATTTCGGCCAGGCGCATTTTGAATTTTCCAACCGTTACAATAATAGCTGGACCATAATCCCAAGCTCTGGTTTGCTGCGCAACGAGGTTGGCCAATCACTTGCAAAACTTGCCAGTGGAAGTGTTCTTGTTGTTGAGGCTGAGCATACCCGCGCCCCGGTTGCCAGGGAAGTAAAGCGTACTATAGAATCATTAGGCGGCAAGGTTGTAGGAGCTGTAATGGTGAAAAGACGCTTATACATACCTATGTGGATATATAACAGGCTGTATAAAGCGCAGCGATAAACCATATAGATTCTTGATACAACTCCATTTAAGCACAAATTCCCCAAATTAACGGAAATTACTGATGCATGTTTTAATAGCGAATAATATTTATCCGCCAATTATGGCAGGAGGCGCAGAATTAATAGTAGCAATGCTTGCTGAAAAATTGGTTGAACGCGGCCACCGCGTAACAGTTGTTTCCACTTGCTCTCCAAGTGACGAGCCATATCCTGTCGAAATCCGAAACGGCGTGGAAGTTATACGTTTTTTCCCTAAAAACCTATACTGGCACTGGGAGCGTGGCAAACGCAGAGGCTATGAAAAAGCCCTGTGGCATTTACGCGATTCCTGGAATGGCAATGCGGGGGCAAGGTTCAAAAAAATACTGGAAGAGCATAAGCCCGATATACTGCATACCCACTTGATAGATGGCATGTCAGCAGTGCTATGGCGCAGGGCCAAACAGGCTGGCGTTCCGGTAATCCACACAGCACATGATTACCACCTGCTGTGCCCAAGGGCGCTGATGCTCACCAAATCGCTTAAAATATGCACGAACCCACAACTAGGCTGCCGCATATACAAAGCATGGCATATACGCACCACCCGCGATATAGACCTGTTTTGCAGCCCATCGCAGTTTCTTATCAACAAGCATATAGAATCAGGCCTTGCCGCAAAAAAAACTGCGGTTATGCGCAATGGCATAGTACTCCCTGAAAAACCGGAAAAAACAAGGGCCGAAAATGCGCCGCGGAAATTCCTGTTTGCCGCACGCCTTACTATTGAAAAAGGCTGTGAAGTCCTGCTCGAAGCATTAAAACTATTGCCAACAGCCCTTGATTTTGAATTCGCAATTGCGGGGAAAGGCGATTACGCAGAAAAATTCCAAAGCCTTGCGGCTAATGACAAACGCATAAAATATCTGGGCTATATAAGCGGCGAACAAAAGGACAAAATATTTAAAGATACTGACTGGCTGCTCATCCCTTCCTTGTGGTATGAAAATGCACCTGTGGTTATTGTGGAAGCGGCAGCTTATGGCCTTGGCGTAATCGGCAGCAATATCGGGGCGATACCAGAATTTGTACAGCATGAAAAAACTGGTATTTTATTCGAAGCAGGCAATGCCAGAGCGCTTGCCGATGCCATTATAAGGGCGGCAGGCGACAAAACCATACTGGAGAACTTACCCGCCCATACAAGACGGCTTTTAGATAACTCCGGGGTGGATAATATGGTAGACGGCTATCTTGAACATTATGAAAATATAAGGAAACAGGCATGAAAAAATCAATATTAGTGGTAGGCGGCGCAGGTTATATAGGTTCGCACGTATGCAAAACACTTGATGCATCCGGTTATCAGCCGGTAACACTTGACAATCTCTGCACCGGCTACCGCGATTTCGTGAAATTCGGGCCATTGGTAGAAGCCCATGTTTCCGATAGCGAAGCAGTAGCATCAACCGTAGCCAAATACAATATCGAAGCAGTGATAGACCTTGCTGGATCTATAGAAGTTGCCGAATCGGTAGCCGACCCGCTTAAATATTATGAAAATAATTTTGCCTGCAAGCTTGGGTTCCTGAAAACCCTGAGCAAGGCCGGGGTTAAAGCCTTTGTATTTTCCTCAACTGCGGCAGTTTACGGCGAACCGGAAACCGTGCCAATCCCAGAATCACATGTTAAAAACCCTAAAAATCCTTATGGCTGGTCGAAGCGCTTATTCGAACAATTACTTGCCGATTTCCATCTTTCAGGTGGCCCGGCATGGATGGCATTGCGCTATTTCAACGCTGCCGGAGCATCTTTCGATGGCGACATAGGCGAGAGCCACGAACCGGAATCACACCTTATCCCCCGCGCCTGCTTTGCGGCGATGGGCAAAACACCGCCGCTGGATGTTTATGGAAATGATTACCCAACGCCAGACGGAACTGCCATCCGCGATTATGTGCATGTGATGGACCTGGCCAGCGCGCATATATTGGCATTTGAAGCGCTCCTATCTGGCAAACCACCCGCCGCTTATAATTTAGGCAACGGCATAGGAAATTCCATACAGGATATTCTCGCAAGCTTTACCAAGCTCGGCCACCCGGTTCCGCATAATTTCAAGCCGCGCCGCGCAGGCGACCCGGCCCGCCTTGTTGCCGACAATACAGCAGCTTGCAAGGAACTGGGCTTTAAGCCTCGTTATGGTGATATTGACAGCATCATAAGCTCAGCCTATAGCTGGCATGAGAAAAAATTGAACTAGAGCGTTTTCGCTTTAGTTGTGCGTTAGGTGTCGTATCTCAATAGGTTGTTCACACGATTGTTTTGCTGTATGTGAGTTTTGCCCACCCCACACAGCAAAGGAACAACCGCATGAACG
>JBDHUC010000034.1:0-21401 GCA_039808985.1 Alphaproteobacteria bacterium
ATGGCGGAGACGAGAGGATTCGAACCTCCGATACGGTGTTACCCGTATAACGGTTTAGCAAACCGCCGCCTTCGGCCACTCGGCCACGTCTCCGCACTTAAAAAAACCGAAACCACTGAGTCAAGTGGCCTCGTGCCCGAATTCACTCACGCGCCGCCGGGCTGGCGGCCACGTCTCCGCACAAACAAAACGGAACAACCAAAAGTCAGATTATTGGCTATTTGTCAACAAACTCTTATGAAATAGCTATAAAATTCCCTGTATAAATTGATTATATGGAGCTTAAACAATGCTTTATCCATCCGGCAGTCAGTTTTTCCTGAAGGCTGTTTTGCTTGAGGCGATCGTTCAGATGCTGCCAGCTTACATTATCGAGCAATTGATCCTGGTTGAAACAGGAATAAACATAGGTTTCCTTGCCGGTTGCCGGGTCAATATGCTTTTGCAGGCACTGGGCGCAGATTTCCTTCATCATACATTGCATCGGCGAGTTGATGCTGCCGATGGCGATATGGGCAGGGTTTAAATGCGGATGCAGCACCCCATGGCGCGCTGCCGCCACTGCTGCCATCATCCGGTCAGAACCAATAGCGATTATGTGGGAGATAGTGGCTAGTGGCTGGTGGCTAGTGGTTAGTGAAAGAGAGTTTTCTCCGTATGATTTTATAGCCTCCACGATATTACCGTGGAAAACTCTATCCTGCGGGCGGTTAGGAGTAAATGGCGCAGGCTCATCGCAGCACCAGATGACCGTATCTGCTGCTGCTTCAATTTCTGCTACCTTATACCTATCCACTGCTTTTTTATAACCCGCGAAATACAGCACCTTGCAGCCGTTATCACGCATCGCTTTGCCGATAGAGAATAATACCGCATTGCCAAGACCGCCGCCAACCAGCATCACATTTTCATTATGCGGTATTTCAGTAGGGGTTCCGGTTGGCCCCATAAGTATCACCGGTTCGCCCGGCTTTAAATACGCGCATAAATCGGACGAGCCGCCCATTTCCAGGACGATGGTGGCAAGCAACCCCTTTTCCTTATCCACCCATGCGCCAGTGAGGGCGAGGCCTTCCATGGCAAGCGTGGTGGGTAGTGGGTTATGGATGGTGAGAGCGTATTTCTCATAATTCTGCAACCGATAAAACTGCCCCGGCTGGAACTGGCGGGCAGCCAGCGGTGCACGCACCACCACCTCAATAATATTAGGCGTCAGGCGGTTTACCGAGTGGATCGTTGCGCGGAGTTCAGCATTTATTTTTTCCAGGAATTTCTTGTCATCCTGCGCTGACAACTGCGTTGTCCCACAGGATGACTCAAGCACTCTTGTCACCACCGGATAACCCTGCTTGGCGCTGCCCATTGCTTTTACCACATTCCCGGCGAATGACGGGTGCAAATCACCAAAGAAGCTGACTGCGCGGCCTTGCTTGTCGAGCGAAAGCAATACGCGCACATCTTTAGGTTTAGAAATACGCTCTGGTTTAACCGGGTTTCCGCCTTCATCGACTGCGCGGAAATATTTTCCGTCCAGCTCAAAATGCAGCGGGTCTTCGCGTTGTAAAACAGTGTTCGGGCTGGTTCCGGCTGCTACTAAAATGGTGCGGGCAGGAATGGTTATTATTTCACCAGTTGTTGCTTTAAGTGTAATATCTTTTGCAGCGCCAAACTCATCAACATCTATCCTTGTCGGCTCATAATTTTCAGCGATAAAAATACCTTCCTCGAAGGCTTTTTCCACCTCTTCATGGTTAAGCCTGTAGCTTGGCGCATCAATCAAGCGCTTGCGGTAAACCAGCTTCACCCCGCCCCAGCTATCAAGCAATCCCCACACGTCCGGCTTTTCTTTTTTGCGCTCAGCACGGATTGCCTGAGCATGGACAATAAATTCATCAGCGATGATGCTATCTTCCGCGCTCCAGTTTTTGCGTACTGCCTGTTCACCGTTTTTTGCTACCAGCACTTCATAACGCGCCAGGAATTTTTCAACTTGCACCGGATAATACGCCAGCGACTCAGTAGCGGTATCAATCGCGGTAAGCCCACCGCCGATAACGACTATCGGCAGGCGCACCTGCAAATTGGCAATAGAATCTTTTTTTGCGGCGCCAGTTAGCTGTAGCGCCATCAGGAAATCAGAAGCTGTACGGACACCACGCGCCAGCGCATTCGGTATATCCAGCACTGTTGGTTTGCCAGCGCCCATACATAATGCGATATGGTCAAAGCCCAGTTCAAAAGCTGTGTCATAGGTAAGCGACGAACCGAAGCGCACACCGCCGAACATGGCAAACTGTTCCCTACGCTCCAAAAGAAGACGGATTATTTTCAGGTAGTTTTTATCCCAGCGCACGGTGATGCCATATTCCGCCACTCCGCCAAAGCCAGCAAGAGTACGCTCATCCAGCTTTTCATAAATGGTTTTTATGTCTTTGATTGGCTGGAAAGCTACGCGCGTTCCATCCATTTTCACACCTGATATATTTTCGTTCACAGGCTCAATCTTAAGCCCGTCAATACCAACAACAATATGACCATCATTCATAAGATGGTGGGCAAGGGTATAACCGGCAGGCCCAAGCCCTGCCACCAGCACTTTATATCCGCTTTCAGGTTTCACAACAGGACGCGTAAGGTTCAGCGGGTTCCAGCGGGTAAACAGCGAATAAATCTCAAAACCATATGGCAGGTTCAGCACATCGCGCAAAGTAAATGTTTCCACATGCGGAATGTTTACCGGTTCCTGTTTTTGATAGATGCAGGATTTCATACAATCGTTACATATGCGATGCCCGGTTCCGGCGCACATCGGATTATCAACAGCAATAACCGCCAGCGCTCCAACCGGCACACCTTGCGATTTCAGCATATTCATTTCCGAAATTTTTTCTTCCAGCGGACAGCCTGCCTGCACAATATCCAGAGGATTCTTTTTTACTTCCCCGGTTTTTTCCTTGAGACCTTTAGAGCAGGAATCTTTGCCCTGATTATGGCAGAAAATACAATAATTGGCGTTATCAAGTGCGGCAATACGCGTTCCACCTTCATCAGTCAGAGCGAATCCTTCACGCTCCCTAAGATGCGATTTAGCAAAACGCAGAACCTGCACCCCATCACGCAATTCAGTTTCACAGGCAACTAAATTATTATAGTCAAGCTTAAGCGGTTGCTTGAATAACACGCCAGATTTATGGCGTTTTTTCCCTTCCTCGCTATATAGCGCCCATGCGCCGTAACGCGCAGCAATTTCCAGCAGCGATTTATTTTCTTCCTCTTTTTCCAGCCAACCCATTACAGTTTTGGCAAAAGCCAGTTCGAAAAATTCTCCATGCGCTTCAGGAAGGGGCAACATACCAAGCAAGTAATCACCACTTACCCGCCCAGCTTCTTCCAAAGTCAAAGCCTTCGCTGCTCTGCGCTGTACAAACAAGCGCTTACAGGCATAAAGCGGGGCAAGCATGTGATGCGCCTGCGCGAGTTCCAATATCTCTTTTTTTACGCCAAATAATTCACCGATAAAATCTTCCAGATGCGGCGCAAGGTCGATAAGTAACTGCGAATGTTCCTTGTCAGAAAGCAGTGATTTATCGGCACGTCCAGCCATCAGCCGGTTAAAAAGAGCAACATCTACTCCCTTCAAATGCTCAATAAAAGCATTATCAATTTTCACCAGCCCGTTGCGCTGGTAAAATTCTTCAAATTTTATTCCATATCCGAAATTATGCATCTTTTACTTCTTTGTTTCTTCTGACTCTTTAGATGGATTTAACTTGCTAACTGCTAATCTTAATGCTTCTAAAATTATAAGTGCTAATTTGTTATTGGTTGGCTTTAATTCTGAATTATTTTCCATAATTCCTCCTTATGTATTGTTAATTCCTGGCTTGTATATTCCGCTATCAATTTCACATGCTCTATTGAAGAATTATCATATATTTCCCAACTTGTTACCAGAGGCTGATATATGTTTAAAAAATTATATATCCCTCTTTTATACCTTCTGCGTATAATATTTTCTGGAATAAAATGACCACCCATTTGCACACGCTTTTTCACGCGTTCTATAGAGATATTAACCTCACGTACCCACAGAAAAATAAGATGTACAGCGTAACCTTTTTTTATCCATTGCTTAATATGAGGTGCATAACTACGGGTTGCAAGAGTTGTTTCAAAAGCAAAATCTTTTTGCTCATTTGTCAAATTTTGTATACGTTCCAACATTAAACGTCCTGCCTGTATCGCCATAGAATCAGGGTTAAATGGCGAAAGACCTGCTGCGATTAAATCAGCATTTACAAATTCGCTACACCCCAGAAAATCAGGAAGTAATGTATTGGCCAAAGTGGTTTTTCCTGAACCATTTGAGCCAGCTATTATATAAATATTAGACATACAATCCATCACGCTGGTAAAATTCTTCAAATTTTATTCCATATCCGAAATTATGCATCCTAAATTCCTATTCCCGAATAATCATTTGCTGCTTCTATTTCCATATTACGCGCCGGTTCAACAAGCTGCTGGTCAACATATTTAAGTAATTGCTCAACGCAAGCCTGAACGCTTAATTCCTCGGTATTTATTGTAATATCGGGGTTATGCGGTTCCTCAAACGGCGCGGATATTCCTGTGAATTCCGGTATCTCCCCGGCACGGGCTTTTGAATATAAGCCTTTTACATCACGTTTCTCGCAGGTTTCAAGTGAAGCTTTTATATATACGCTGTGGTAATAGTTGGGGGCGATGGCACGGGCGGTATGGCGGTTTTCGCTGGTTGGGGAAATGAACGCGCTGATGACTATCACTCCTGCCTTAGCAAAAAGTGCTGCGGTTTCGGCCACGCGGCGCAAATTCTCGGCGCGGTCAGCAGCAGAAAACCCTAAGTCACGGTTCAGGCCTTTGCGGATATTATCGCCGTCCAGAACGAACACCTGGTAGCCCTTGTCGAACAGGCGTTTTTGCAGAAGTTTTGCGATAGTTGATTTGCCGGAACCTGATAAGCCGGAAAACCATAATATCCCGCCCAGATGCCCGTTTGCGAGTGCGCGCTGTTCCTTGGTTACGCCAAAATCAACCTCAAAGATATTATCGGATTTAACTGTCTGCGGCTTGCCTGCGCGCTGGTCGAAAAAACCGTCCATATTTATGATGCCGCCGCCCGCAATATCGTAATCCTGAAGGATCACAAAACGCCCCATTTGCGGGTTGTGGGAAAAATCATCAACTACCGCGAGGCCGCGTACCCGCAGGATAATTTCTGCTACATTGCTGCGTTCCACCCGGTTGGCATGTACCTGTGCCAGGGAATCGGCATCTATTACATGCTCGATGGTTTTTAATTCCGCCATCATTTCGGAAGTACCGATCTTTATTTTATAGCGCTTGCCAAGTTCGAGAGGCTTATGCCCCAGCCAGAAAATACGGGCGCGGAACAGGCTGGTAAGCATCGGCGCATCCTGCACATGGCTTACCACATGCCCACGCTCTACAAATATCTGGTCGGTCAGGGTAATGCCTATGCTCTGCCCAGCATAAGCAATCTGTGGAGGATTTCCTGTCTGTGGCCATTCCTCAATGCTTGCAACCCGCGCCAGAGTGTTTGACGGCGAAAAAAGCAATTCATCACCAACCTTAAGCGAGCCGCTTTCAATGCGTCCGGCAAGTATGCGCCGTTCATCAAATTTATAAATATCCTGAATTGAAAAACGCAGGGGCAGGCTTTCATCGGCGCTGGCCGTGCTGAATTTTTCCAATATTTCAGTAACACTTTCGCCCTTGTGCCAGGCCATATTTTTTGAGCCGGATTTTATCCCGTCGCCATCACGCGCAGAGATTGGAATAAAGCAGGTTGGGGTAACGCCAAGGCTTCCTAAATATTTGCGATATTCATTTTCTATATCGCGGAAAATTTTTTCGTCATATGCGACCATATCCATCTTGTTAACCAGCACAGCCACCTGCCTTACACCCAGCAAATGCAGCAAATAACCATGCCGCTTGCTCTGTTCGCGGATGCCTTCCTTTGCATCAATCAGAACCAGCGCAGCGTCTGCCTGTGCTGCGCCTGTTATCATATTTTTCAGGAATTCTTTATGCCCCGGCGCATCAATGATAACTACGTCACGGGTAGGAGTTTTGAGCCATATCTGGGTGGTATCAACGGTAATCCCTTGGTCGCGCTCAATCTGCAAAGCATCCATCAGGAACGACCACTCAAACGGCATCCCCCGTTTTTTGCAGCTTGCCTGAATCGCCTCGAACTTACCATCAGGCAATGAGCCGGTATCATAAAGCAACCGCCCCACCAGCGTCGATTTTCCATGATCCACATGGCCGACTATTACGATTTTGAGTTGTTGTTTTGTTATAATGTCTTGTTTTAACATCTTTTATTTTCTCTTCTATTTCTTGTAATATAATGTATAATGCTAATGTGGATTGGGCTTTTCTCGATCGGCCAAAAGGCTTTGGGCTTTCCCGAAGCCTTTTTGCTTTTATGGAAAAATCTCTATCCCTCCTATTTTGGGAAATTTAGTTTTAATTATCTCATAAGCTCTATTTTCTTGTGACGGACGCAAAGCATTAATTGCTATAGGCCTTGCTGTAAGGTCTGCTAATTGTAAACCAACAGAGTTTATTTTCTTTGATGAAAATATAATATCAAACAATACTTTATTAAAATTTTTATGCTCTTTGTGATTTATAAAACTTAGAAACGCCAATTTTAAGGCATTATCTTCTTTTTCACCTCTGCTTTCACAAATAATATGTACTAAATTCCCTGCTTGTCCGATTGAAAGTAAAAACAACAATGCATTATCCATACAAGACCAAAATGCAAAGTGATACGGATTAAATTTTTTGAACCGTTCACTAAATTTTTCTTTTAAAATAACCGATGCAACAATAGTTATTTCTGCATCTTGCATAATACCGTTTAATCTATAATAAAAATCTTGGCGTAAAACCGGATTGGTACGCAAAATAGCAAAATCTTTTTTCTCTTTTCTAATGTCATGTTCCCGCAAAATTATGCTATCGTGTCCAAAAAAATCAAACTTTAGTTGTTGTAATTGCGGAAATATTTTTTGCACATAAATATCCTTACGGATTATACAAAATGAAAGGGCGAATGCAGGAAATTCTGGGTTTATTTTTTCCAAATCATGGTCTCCGCTTTCGTCAACATAAATTATATAATCACTAAAATTCATAATTTAACCTATCATTTTTATCTACCAGATCCCGCAACAAGTGCGGGATGAGCTCGTCTAAACAAGCATAGCTTGCAAGGCATCGTTCACATATACCCATCTGCGCGCAGGCGTTCAAAGCTGCTTTCATCCTCATCCGCCCCCATTGGCCTGCCTGAGCGTTCAGAAGTTTTGGTTACGCGCAGTTCGGCGATGATTTTTTCAATAGTATCAGCACTGCTTTCAACCGGCCAGGTGATGCCTTTTTCGCCAAGGCTTCTGAAGCGCATCATCTTTCCGCCAAAATCCCGCCCTTCAAACTCGTTATATTTTCTAGCATAATATAGCGGTACAATCGGGATATTCTCGCGCTGGATGTATAGCCATATATCCAGCTCTGTCCAATGCAGCAGCGGGTGGATGCGGATACTTGTTCCGGGTGCGAAATCAGTTTTATACTGATCCCAGAATTCCGGTGGTTGTTCTTTTACGTCCCAGCCGCCTTCTACGCCACGCGGGCTGAACACGCGCTCTTTCGCGCGGGTTGCCTCTTCATCACGCCGTATTCCGGCGATAATCCCTACAAAGCCCTGCTCCTCAATTACCGCTTTAAGCCCCAGCGTTTTACGGGATGCCACGCGGGCAGCATGCGGAAGCGTAATATCAGTTGCCTCAATCGGTGGGCAAACTGGCGCAAGTAAATTCACTCCCCATTCCTTTGCGTATTTATCACGGAAGGCATACACTTCATCCATTTCAAGTTCCGTATCGCAATGAATAAGCGGAAATGGCACTTGCCCGAAAAATGCCTTGCGCGCCAAGTGGATCATAACGTTGGAATCTTTACCGAACGACCACAACATCGCCAGCTTATCAATGGCGTGAAAGGCCTCGCGGAAAATATAAATGCTCTGGGCTTCAAGTTGGTCTAAGTGGTTCATTATTTAGTACCTTGTAATTTGTAAATAGTAGTTTGTATTAATTTTTTAATGAGCGCAGCAAACCAAGTAGCATTTTACTTATATCTTCAACTAAAACCATAATCTCGTCATAATGAGATTTTGTAATATATCTCCTATCATGTGAAATTATCATTTGGGTTTCAAGTTCAGCAAGCGAACCGCGGGCAATATTTATAAACCTCGAAAATTCAGGCTTTGTACCACGAATACTGCCTTCCGCTATGTTAGATGGAATTGAAACAACAGCTCTACGCATTTGGCATGATAAACCAAACAATTCTTCTTTTGGAAATCGTTGTGTACAATCATAAATTAAATTTGTTAGTAACATTGCTTTCTTCCACACCTCCAAATCTTTATAACTTTTCACTGCCATATAAAACTTTCTTACAAGCTACTAATTACTAGCTACAATTTACTCTCTGTTGAAACATGCAGCCCACACTCAGTCTTCTGCACACCATTTTTTGCGGTATGCCGCCAACGCCCTGCGCGTTCGTCTTCGCCGGGTTTTACAATGGAGGTGCAGGGCGCACAGCCAATGGAGAGATAGCCTTGGGAAACAAGCTGGTGTTCAGGTAAATTGCGGGCAGAAAATTCCTGTTTCTGCCGGGCTTTGTCCCAATTCGCCAGCGGGTTGATACGGAATATATTTTTATCATCAAGTTCTATAGTTGAAAGAGAAGAACGCTCGCTATTCTGGTAGCGTTTGCGCCCTGTAATTAAGGATTCTATGCCTAACTCTTTTACTGCCCTGTCCAGCGGCTCTACCTTACGCAGCCAGCAGCAACGATCGGGGTTTGAACTCCATAAATCACCTTGCGCGTCTATCCGTTTTAGCATCTCCGGATCAGGCTTTAGAAAATGCAGATTTTGTAAATTCAGTTTATTTTTCAGCGTTTCTACATACTCTAAAGTTTCAGGAAAATGCTTGCCGGTTTCCAAAAATAAAATAGGTATTTTATTATCAACTTCTGAAACCAGCGCGAGCAGCAACGCCGCATCCGCCCCAAAAGAAGAAATAAGCGCAATTTTCCCTTTGAATACATCGCTGATCATTATGCGGAGTAGATCAACCGCATCCAGCGCTCCATAAGTTTTTTGTAGTTCGACTAGCTTTTCGTTGTTCATTTCAGCCAGCCTTTATCGGCGAGGAAATGCTCGCTTTCATGCAAAACTTGTGCGGTGGTCTTATTTTGTAATTTTAATGAGGCGCGAAATTTTTTTATTTCTTCGGTACGCTCTTTCCATTCTGCGCCGAATATCCCTGCTATATAATCACGAATCCTGCGCGAAAGGGTTGGTGACGCGCCGCCGGTGGAAACAGCGATAACCAGATCGCCACGTTTTACATTGGCAGTGAAATAAAAATCGCAAAGCTCGTTCATGTCCTCGACATTTACCAGTTTCCCGGCAGCGTGGGCAGCGCGGGCAATATTTTCGGATTCCTCGCGCGAAAGACCTGCGACCATGATTATTTGTGCTTTGTCAAAAATCCCCTCTCCCTGTGGGAGAGAGGTAGGGTGAGGGTAAGAAGTAGCGGATAAGTAACCCCCACCCTGGCTCCCCCCCTGAAAGGGAGAGGGGAAAGTAAGGGTTGCACCATATTCTATTAGCTGGGCGTGGCGTTTTTCAAAGGCTGGGCCATCGCCAATTAGCAGCACCGGAATTTTTGCAAGATCGAGGACTATGGGAAACATTATTTAGCCCAATCCGCATTAAGGGCATCAACTGCCGCTTGCTTGACATTAGCAATGCCGTAGCGGGTGCAGAAATCGCCAAATTCTTCGCCAGAGCTGCGTTTTTCATTCCACAGTGCGAACATTGGCGAGAGGGCTTTTGCAACAAAATCATAGGGAACTTTGTCGAATATTTTTTCATTTAAGCGGGTTCCGGCGAAATCGCCGCCGATATGCAGCGCGTAATGGTCGGGCATACGGCCTATTATTCCTATGTCGCCTATGGTTGGACGTGAGCAGCCATTTGGGCAACCGGCTATGCGGATGGAGATTTTTTCATCGCGTACGCCGTGTTTCTCCATTTCTTTTTCGATTTCTGCAATTAGCGGATCGCGGACGCGTTCGGCTTCAGCCAGGGCTTTACCGCAGGTAGGGTAGGCAACGCAGGCCAGGGCGTGACGGTCGGCGGAAGTTATGTCGCTTGCCAGCTTGATGCCATGCTCGCGCAGGATCTTTTCAATTTCAGGCTTTTCTCCAGCTTCAATATCGCAAAGGATGATGTTCTGGTCGGCGGTGAGCGCAATATCCATTCCGTATCGTAAAACTACGGCGCGGATGCCGCTGCGGATGGCTTCATTTTCGCGGTCAATGATGCGGCCACTGGAAACCGGGATGCCGAGGAACCATTTGCCATCAAGCTGGTCGTGCCAGCCCATGTGATCCTCAACGTCGAATTTATGCATGGGCTTTGGCGCATCCATTTCGTGGCCTATATATTTTTCCAGCTCATGCTTTGCCCATACTTCGCCTTTTTCAGCAATGACATATTTAAGGCGTGCATGCTGCCGGTCGGCGCGGTCGCCATGGTCGCGCTGGAGTTTTATAACGGCTTCGGTGGCCGGAACCAACAGCTCTTTTGGCACATACATAACCGGGGTGGCGAGGCGTGCATAGGTTTTTGGGCTGTTATGCTTAAGCCCAAGCCCGCCGCCAAGCGCGAAATTATAACCGACATGCTCCTGCCCGTTGAACAGCGAAAGTATCGCAAGGTCGTTGGAAAGCACATCCATGCAGTTATCTTCGGGGGTCGCAAGCGCTATCTTAAATTTACGCGGCATGTAAGTGTCGCCGTAAAGCGGTTCTGCAACGCTCCCCCCACCTAACCTCCCCCCGTTAACGGGGGGAGGGAGGAGGGGGGTAGGGTTGAATTTATATTCATGGACCTTTTCGCCGCCATTCCATACCTCGTAATAACTGCTGGTTTTGGGCGCGCAGTGCGAAGCCAGCAGGAAGCAATCAGCCTCCAGCTTTGCGTGGATATTATCCTTAATAGGCGCAGGACACATGATGATATTGCGGGTTATGTCGCCGCAGCCGCCAAGCGTTGAGAGCATCAAATGATTTATATCGCGGATAAGTGGTTTCATGCCCACTTTTTCTACGCAGTGGAACTGGAAAGTTTCGCGGGTGGTTATACGCAGCGTACCGTTTGCGTATTTTTCCGCGAGTACATCAAGCGCGATATACTGAGCAGCGGTCAAGCGTCCACCCGGGCATTTAAGGCGCACCATGAATTCATACTGCTTGTCCAGCCCGGCTTTTTTACGCTCGGTGGCGCTGTCACGGTCATAACCAAAATAACTGCCGTGGAATTTCAGCAGTTCGTAGGTCGCATCGCTTACCTGTTCGCTGGAAGTGTCATCGAGTTCTTCTGAAATACTGCCTTTTAGATTATGGCTTTCGCGTTTAATGGTTTCGGTGCCTGAGAGTTTTTTGACTGTTTCAGTCATTGCATGATTTCCTGATATTATAAAATGGGCGGTTAATTTATATGTAGTATAGCATTATTTCAATAATATTTTGTATAATTTAATTTATCACATTAAATATATGTATAAATATATGATTATTTAATAAAATACATAATATTAGCAATGTCTGGATATATTACGCAGATAAATAGCGCAATTGCAAGCGCGGGGCCGAAGGGAAAAACCGGGCCTTTGCCTAATGCCCTCCAAATTAGGCCAAGTAACACGCCTAATATTCCCGAAAGCAGCAAGAATCCGGGGATTGCTTCAAGGTCCAGCCAAACGCCGACTACCGCAAAGAATTTAACATCGCCAAATCCCAGCATGGTGCGGCCACGCATCGCGCTATAGCCGTAATGTAGCAGCAGGGCCAGCCCGGCCATTAATCCAAAGCCCCATAAAATGTCGGGGTTTAGGGAGCCATTTATATAGCGGTAAGCAAAAGCCAGCGGCAGCAATATCACATGCACGCAGTCGGGGATTATTAAATGCTCAAGGTCGGCAACAATCATGATCATCAGCATAACTGCCATGGCAGCAAGTATAAAAAATTCCGGGCTAATGCCAAATTTCAGGTAAATAAATGAGAATAAACCGGCGGTTATAATTTCTATTATGGGGTAGCGGATGGAGATTCTGGCTAAGCAATGGCGACATTTACCGCCGGAAAAAAGCCATGAAAAAACCGGGAATAAATCTTTAAAGCCAAGTTTTTTAGCGCATTTTGGGCAGTATGATGGCTTGCTTACCACGTCCTGCTCCAGTGGCAGGCGGTAGCTGGCGCAAGTTACGAAACTGCCAAAAACCAGCCCCGCGCAGACGATAATTAGAAATTCAAAAAGCAAGGTTGTACCTTATATTTACTATTGGCAAACACATAAACTGATTCTATAAATAACATTAATAGAATTAGTTTATGGCATAAGAGCCTTACAAAATCATTAAGTAAGGAAAAATAAAATGCCCATGCAGGCGGCAGATATTGAGCTATTGGTGAAAAAAGCGTTGCCTGATGCTAAAATTCATCTGGTAGATACGGCTGGTGATAACGACCATTACAGCATAACGGTTGAATCATCGGCGTTTGCTGGTAAAAGCCGCATTGAGCAGCACCGTATGGTTATGGGTGCGCTTGGCGGAGATATGGGCGGGAAGCTGCATGCATTGTCAGTTACAACCAAAATTATTTAGATAGGAATAAATATGACCAACCCGGTATTTGATGAAATTAAAAAAGACCTGAATGAAAATGATATTGTGCTGTATATGAAAGGCACGAAGCAGGTTCCGCAATGCGGATTTTCGGCAACTGTGGCGCAGGTTCTGGAGCGCCTGGGAGTTTCGCAGTATAAGGATGTAAACGTGCTGGCCAGCCCGGAAATACGCGAAGGAATCAAGGAATTTACCAACTGGCCAACCATCCCGCAGCTTTATGTAAAAGGCGAATTTATCGGCGGCTGTGACATTGTGCGCGAAATGTACCAAAGCGGGGAACTAACGCAGCTACTCAAGGAAAAAGGCATAGCCTGCAAAGATGCGGCGTAGTTGCAGTAACAGATCTTTAAAGCTGTAGGCTGCGTCCAGGATTAGGCCTTATATGGCCTTCTATTATCTTGATATGAGAAAACTTTCCAACGATTTCATTGGCTTCTCTGTTGTTAACACTAAGTAATTCAACGAGGTCTGGATTGGTGCGTAACAATGCCCGCCCTTTAGGGGTGTTATTTAAAGCGTGAGCAAGGATTATCGCGTTATCTTTATATTGAGGGTCAGTCGCCTTTTTATCAATTGCAGGCTGCAAAAATGCCTTAGCAACATCTAAATTGCTTGCAAGCACATCCCTGCCTTTTGTGGTGTCTTTTAATGCGCATAATAGCATATGCGAATCAATAGGGCTTAAATTACTTACATATTCCTTGGTTATAGATTTAAGTCCTTCTTCGGAATTAACTAATGACCTTATTGAAACCGAAGTATTTTGGCATGTTTTCATAGAGGAGAGCCTTTTTTCAAGTAATGTATGATAGAAGGATAACCACTAAATATATTAATGTAAAGTAATCTTTGCCTATTCATCACCCATTTTAAGGGCGGAAAGGAACGCGCTCTGCGGAATGTTCACATTCCCTATCTCGCGCATTTTCTTTTTACCTTTTTTCTGTTTCTCCAGAAGCTTACGCTTACGGGTTATATCCCCACCATAGCATTTGGCAAGAACGTCCTTACGCATGGCGGAAATAGTTTCACGGGCAATAATTTTACCGCCGATCGCCGCCTGAATGGGTATTGCGAACATATGTTTCGGTATCAGGTCTTTTAAGCGTTCGCACAGGCGGCGGCCACGGAAATCAGCTTGTGAACGGTGAACGATGAGCGCCAGCGCATCCACCGGCTCGCCATTGACCAGTATATTCATCTTCACCAGGTCGGATTCAGCGTAATCAGTTATTTCATAATCAAAGCTGGCATAGCCTTTTGAACAGGATTTAAGCCGGTCGTAAAAATCAAACACCACTTCGTTAAGCGGCAGCTTATAAACCGCCATAGCGCGGCTACCGACATAGGTCAGGTTTTCCTGAATACCGCGTTTTTCAGTGCAAAGAGCCAGCACATTGCCCAGATAATCATCGGGGGTCATGATGGTTGCGCGAATCCAAGGTTCTTTGATGTGGTCGATCTTGGTTACATCCGGCATGTCGTTGGGGTTATGCAGCTCTATTTCATCGCCGTTGGTGAGCGCTATTTTATAAACCACGCTGGGTGCGGTGGTTATCAAATCAAGGTCAAATTCACGCTCCAGGCGCTCCTGGATGATTTCCAGATGCAGCATACCAAGGAAGCCGCAGCGGAAACCAAAGCCTAGCGCGGTTGAACTTTCAGTTTCAAACTCAAAGCTGGCATCATTTAAGCGCAGCTTGGCAAGCGAGTCCTTAAGATGCTCGAATTCACTGGCATCTGTGGGATATAATCCGCAGAAAACCACAGATTGCGAAGGTTTGAAGCCGGGAAGCGGCGCATCACATGGGCGGCGGTCTTCGGTTATGGTGTCACCAACATTGCAGTCAGCCACCTGTTTGATGCCAGTTATGATATAGCCGACCTCACCGGGAGTAAGCTTATCAACCGCTATTTTTTTCGGGGTGAAAACGCCAAGCTGGTCAACATTCTGGGTGCTGCCATTGCTCATCATGCGGATTTTCATGCCGCGGGTAAGCGTGCCGTCTTTAATGCGAACAAGAATTATAACGCCAAGGTATGTGTCATACCAGCTATCAACCAGCATGGCCTTAAGCGGGGCATTGGCATCACCAGCAGGGGCTGGCAGGCGGGTTACTATAGCTTCCAGCACGTCTTCAATCCCCAGCCCGCTTTTGGCGGAAATCGGAACGGCGTCACTGGCGTCGATCCCGATGACTTCCTCGATCTGGGCTTTGGCGCGTTCAATATCAGCCGCTGGCAAATCAATTTTATTTAATACCGGCACCATTTCATGCCCGGCATCCATGGCTTTATAAACATTGGCGAGAGTCTGCGCTTCCACACCCTGTGAAGCATCAACCACCAGCAGCGAGCCTTCGCAGGCAGCAAGGCAACGCGAAACTTCATAGCCGAAATCCACATGCCCCGGCGTGTCCATAAGGTTGAGCATATAGGTTTTGCCGTCTTTCGCCTTGTATTTCAGGCGTACGGTCTGCGCCTTGATGGTGATTCCGCGTTCCTTCTCAATCTCCATGGAATCAAGTACCTGCGCGCTCATCTCGCGGCTTTCCAGCCCGCCGCAAAACTCAATCAGGCGGTCAGCAAGGGTGGATTTGCCGTGGTCAATATGGGCGATAATCGAAAAATTACGGATTAGGGACAGGTCGGTCATGCGCTTTTCCTAGAATAGTTAGTGTTCTGGCGCAAGGTTTTTATTGTTCAGCGTTATTGGCTAGACTCTTCATTGAGCTGTTTGGTTATATGCTCAAAGCCGGGTTTTACAGGCAATTTGTTATCGTCTTTCCACAAAATAACGGGTTTCCCCGACTTGGTAGCTTGTATGACCTGAGCAACTATGCCTATTTCTGGCCACATTTCAGGTAGGAATGTGCGCTCCAATGTTGGGCTTGAAAGGTCAAGCGGGTCGGCTCTTTTAGGATCCCAATACTTCCAATTATCAGCGTAAAACTCGTTTTTCTCAACGCCATCTCCAGCTTTAAAAATAGTGTACATGGCTATTGTGGCCATAGGATTTCCGGCATTAGCGGCGGCAAGATGCCATTTATAGGATAAATCACGGTAATATTTCTCATCATTCGCACGGTGTTTATAAATAACTGCTATATTATTCATAGCCGGGGCGAATCCTTTTTCAGCGGATTTTTTATACCATTCTATAGCGGCATCGGAGAGTTTATCAGGCGCGGAGGTTACGTTGTTTTTAAGGTCGTTGCTTACTTGTGCGAATGTTTTAACGGGAGCGCTTTCCGAAGCCAACTGCTCATAAACCCATGCAAGATGGAACATTGCAACCTTATCGCCCTTATTTGCTGCGCGGGAATACCAATACTGGGCGTGCCTTAATTCCTTGATGTCGGTAAGAAATCCAAATGATGTCCAGTAATGGCCCATGGCCCGTAAGCGCGTCAGGCAATCCTCGCTGGGTTCGGAAGATTCAGGGCAGCTATATTGCAGCTTTTTTTCTCCTATCCAGCCAAATAGCTGGAAGCCCTGCGTAATTAATAAAAAGAGCAGGGCAATTATTGATAATAATATTATATTTGATTTTTTCATGAGTTTTATAAACGTACAAAACTTGCGGCGATTTCTAAATGTGGGCTCCAAACAAACTGGTCGATAGCTAACGTATCTTTAAGTGTAAATCCAGCATTTTTCAAGATTCTGGCATCGCGGGCGAAGGTTGCCGGGTTGCAGGAGACCATAACTACGCATTTTACAGCCGAAGCAGCAAGCTCTTCGCACTGGGCTTTTGCCCCTGAGCGTGGCGGGTTTATGACCACGGCACCGAAGGTTTTAAGCTCATGCGCTGTCAGTGGTTTGGTAAATAAATTACGCCTCTGGGTTGTAATGGAGAGCTTGTGAGTTTTTGCTGCCTGAGCCAGGTTTGTGATCATTTCCGGGTGGTCATCAATTGCCACAAGCTGAGATTTTTCAGCAAGAGGAACGCTATAAGTGCCGATACCGCAAAATAAATCGGAAACATGTTTTATGCCGCCTGCGTTTTTTAAAATGAATTCAATCAATAGTTGCTGTGCCTGCGCGCTTGCCTGCAAAAAAGCATTATGTGGCAGGGCCATGTCTATTGCCCCAAGATGCATGGTCAGATCCCCGTTTTCTAAAGAGGCTATCGAATCATAGTTGCTTCCGGTAAGGTTTATCCTGGTAAATTTAAGCGCGTCTGCGAGCTTTTTAAGCCCTGCTTTCGCAATCTCCTGTGTGGGCGGTTTAATGTTTTCTGATAGTGAAATTACCATCTCAGCCCCGCTATTGGCGGTGGTTAAACTTATTGATCCTATAGAGCGTGCGAAAGCTAATTGCCCCAGCAAACCAGGCAGTAATGGCAAGGTTTTTTGTAACTCTGGCGTTAGAATAAGGCAGGTTTTAATCGCCACTTTATTATGGCTGTGGCTGCCAAGATAAGCCAGCGAATAGACGCCATTTTCCTTAAGAAATTTAAATTCTACGCGGCGGCGGGAGGCAGGCGGCAAGAAAATAATATTATTAGGTTCTGGATTAAGAAAGCCAGCTTGTTTCAGTGCGTTATAAACAATCCGGCTTTTAAATTCACGGTAATCGCTTTCCTGCATATGTTGCATGTTGCAGCCGCCGCAGGCTGAAAAATGGGGGCAGGGAGCCGCCCGGCGGTTTTTGGCAGGTTCAATTATTTCGCTGATCTCAGCGCGGATTGAGTCGCTTGTCTCTTTAATAATGCGGGTGCGCAAAATATCGCCAACAAGGGACTTCTGTACGAATACCGGCTTGCCTTTATAATTGCCAATGCCATCGCCCAGCCCCCCGAGTGACTCTATTGTAACTTCTATGACCTGGGAAATAACTTACCTATGCGATGATATCAGGGTATACAAACCGTTCCAGCATGGTGATCTTATCGCGCAGGGCAAGTTTTGTCTGTTTGAAGCGCCTCAAGGTGAATTCATCAAGTTTGCCCTCGTTTATCTGGTGATCCAGATCGCGGTGCTGGGCGCGCAATGTTTCTAGCTCTTTAATTTGTGCGAGATCTTCATCCATAATAATATATCTGCCTGTAAATAATTGTAATTCCTATAAGAATACACTAAATCAACCATGGCCCTTTTATAAAAAAGGGGAGTAAAATCACCGATATTATAGCAAAAATTTGCATCCATGACTACTAGATTTATGCTTAATTAACCATTTGGGCCTATTTTCTTCAACCCATCCAGGATTTGTATAGTTATAATTGATTGTATATTCTTATTTGGACTAACTATAGTTATTCAATCATGTGTTTCATGCCTATTTTCATATAGGCATAGCCGGTTATGAGGGTTAATATTGCTGCAACCCACAGTAATATATGCCCTGTAATGCTGCAAATGCCATCAGGGGTTGCTCCTCCCAGCAGTAAAAGGAATATAGCCAGCATCTGAGCCGCAGTTTTGAATTTTGCTAGCTTGGAAACCGGAACGCTGATACGTATTTCCGCCAGATATTCACGCAGGCCAGAAACGAGTATCTCCCGGCAGACTATGGCTATTGCCGGAAGCAGGTCTGCCTGTTTTGCCCATACCATCAGCAAAAGGCATGTGGCAACCAGAAGTTTATCGGCGATGGGGTCTAAAAAGCGTCCAATATTGGACTGGGCCTGCCAGATACGGGCGGCATATCCATCCAGCCAGTCTGTGACCCCAGCCAGTGCGAAAAGGAAAGCTGAGATATAATAACCCCATTTTCCAAGCATATCCGCCATTAAAAAAACTATAATCAAAGCCGGTATTATGGCTATGCGGAAATAGGTCAGGTAATTAGGTATATTTTTTTTGTGAAGGTTCATATCTAGCATTTGGATGTTTAGCCTGGGGCTTGATTATATATATTAAAACCTGCAAAGACAAAATAAAATAGAGCAATCGAAGGGGGCGCTTTTATTTTTCGTTAACCTTTTTATGGTAGTATATAATATTGAATTATCAACATCATATATAAATAATGATTATAAACTTTCATTGCTCATCATTTACCAATAGCAGGCACAAGGGGTTTACCCTCATTGAGCTGGCAGTGGTATTGATTATTATAGGTTTTATAACCGCTGGTGTTATAGTAGGTAAACAGCTTGTTGAATCCGCAAGGCTCAGGGCTGTAATTACTGATGTTGAGCGATATAACGCCGCGGCGCAGACCTTTAAATCCAAATATGACTGTATTCCTGGTGATTGTCCTAATGCCACCAAGTTCTTTGGTGCATATGGTAACTGTGCTGGTTCCGATGGTGTTGAATATTTAGGGGATAAAACCTGTAATGGGAATGGTGATGGTAAAGTAAATTATAATACATCATCAGGTCCTAATTATTGGAGATATGATGAAACAACTTTATTCTGGCAGCAGCTATATTTAGCCGGTGTTATAGAAAGCAGATATACCGGAGAAGTTAACTATGTGCAGGCCTTAGCCCCCGGTGAAAATGTACCAAAATCCAGTATTGAAGGCGGTTGTTATAGCGTTCATTATTCTGAAGAGGATTGGTGGGCCTCTCCTTACACATTACCAGTAACCCCTATGATCTCAAACTTTTTTGCTATGGGAAATCCACGCGCCTATTGGGGCAATGGGCCAGGTATGGGTTTATGCGGTGAAAACCTGCAGTCATTTAAAGCAGCCGATGCTGATAATATTGATAATAAAATTGATGATGGGCAGCCTTTCACTGGAAATGTGCAGGTTCCAATAGAACGTTATGGCCCAATGTGGAACCATTCCCTTACTACAGGAGGTTGCACTAATTCCAGGGCTGGCAGCACTTATCCTTATAATTCAAACCCTGCTATATATGATATAACTGCTGAAGAGACCAGTTGCCAGCTATATATTAAGGGTGAATTTTAGACCTATTCAAAAACCCGTACATCCTTTGGCCGCACCAGCAAAGTATCGCCTTTGGCGATAGAGAGCTGGTCGATAATTGTTTTAGGAACCTCTACCTGCAATATACCGCCATTTTTGCGCTGCATCTCGATCTTGGCAAGTGATCCGGCTGGGTTCATATGGATAACTTCTGCCGGAATATACTCATGTTCTCCTTCTGGGGTTTTTGCCACGAACATTTCATGAGGGCGGGCAAAGATACGAACCGGGGTCCCGCGTTTAGCAAGGCGCGCACGCAATGTCTGTCGGGTGGCTTGTGCTGGAGATTGCGGGGCGTTAGCTGCGATATCAGTTGGAAGTTTGAGGGTTGGGATAACCTTTTTTATCATGCCTACCAGCTCTGGATAGCGTGAAAGCCAATGCCCGGCTTTGGCCGGTTCGCCAGAAGAAGCGGAAGGATTTATTGCGGCTGGTTCTTCCCATACATCATCTTCGGCAAGATGGACTTTACCGTTTTCATCTTTCCAGCCTGCGAATTCATTATAATTACCAAGGAAATCATAAACAAAGCCATTTGTTGGCTGGTGGTACACTTCTTCGGGAGTTCCCATTTGTTCTATTTTTCCTTGGTTCATGACCACAACACGGTCAGAAACTTCCATTGCCTCTTCCTGGTCGTGGGTTACGAATATACTTGTTATATGTATATCGTCATGCAACCTGCGAAGCCAGCGGCGCAACTCCTTACGTACCTTTGCATCGAGCGCACCAAACGGTTCGTCCAGCAACAATAGTTTCGGCTCAACTGCAAGCGAGCGGGCAAGTGCTACGCGCTGGCGCTGCCCACCTGAAAGCTGGGAAGGGTAGCGGTCATAAAATTTATCCAGATGTACCAATGATAAAAGCTCCATTACCCTTCTGCGGATCTGGAATGGGGTAGGGCGGCTTTCACGCGGGCGAACGCGCAATCCGAAAGCGACATTTTCAAATACTGTCATATGCTTAAATAATGCGTAATGCTGGAAAACGAAACCAACGCGGCGTTCTTTAACGTGCATACTTCCGGTTTCCACGCCGTCAATATATACGCTTCCGGAATCGGCGAACTCCAGACCGGCTATGATACGCAGCAATGTAGTTTTTCCTGAACCGGAAGGGCCAAGAAGTGCTACAAGCTCGCCGTCAGGCACGCTCAGATTGACATCGCCAAGTGCAACGAAATCGCCAAAATTCTTCTGGATATTTTTAACTTCAATGCCCATTCATTCCCCGATCCTAAGCTTTTTCCATTTTCCTGAATTTATATTCGATTGTAGTTTTTAATAACAAGGTAAAAAGTGCCAGCAGCGAAAGGATTGAAGCTACCGCGAATGCCGCCACAAAATTATATTCATTATATAAAATTTCAACATGGAGAGGTACGGTGTTGGTGTAGCCTTTTATATGCCCTGATACAACGGCAACTGCTCCAAATTCACCCATAGCGCGTGCGTTGCACAGAAGCACCCCATAAAGAAGCCCCCATTTGATATTTGGCAATGTTACAGAAAAAAATGTGCGTAAGCCGCCCGCACCAAGCATTATGGCTGCTTCTTCCTCCTGCGACCCTTGCTCTGACATTAGAGGTATCAATTCGCGGGCAACAAAGGGAAAGGTTACGAATATAGTAGCGATAACCAGGCC
>JBDHUC010000035.1:0-21243 GCA_039808985.1 Alphaproteobacteria bacterium
ACGTTTCTATCGAAGCGACACTCATCTCGCCAATCGCGATGGAAGAAGGCCTGCGCTTCGCTATCCGCGAAGGTGGACGTACCATCGGATCAGGTGTTGTAGCTAAAATTTTGGAGTAGTTAGCCATGCAAAACCAAAAAATCCGTATCTGGCTGAAAGCATTTGATCATCGTGTGCTTGATCAATCTACGGCTGAGATTGTGTCAACCGCAAAGCGCACCGGTGCCCAGGTACATGGCCCGATACCGCTTCCTTTGCGTATTTCACGTTTTACCGTGAACCGTTCGCCGCATATTGATAAAAAATCTCGTGAACAGTTTGAGATCCGTACCCATAAGCGTTTGATCGATATTCTCGATCCTACGCCACAGACAGTAGATGCTCTGATGAAGCTCGATCTTGCTTCTGGCGTTGACATTAAAATTAAGGCGGAGGCAGCATAATATGCGTACAGGATTAATTGCAAAAAAACTGGGGATGACCTCGGTATATACTGAAGAGGGTGTTGAAACACCGGTTACAGTATTGCATGTCGATAATTGCCAGGTTGTTGCCAATAAAACCGTTGCTAAAGACGGATACACAGCGGTACAGCTTGGTGCCGGAGCAGCCAAGGTAAAAAATGTTTCGAAAGCACTTCGTGGACATTTCGCAAAAGCGAAAGTTGAACCAAAGCGTAAGCTGGTTGAATTCCGTGTTGAAGAAAAAGGTTTGCTTGAGCCTGGCACTGAAATCGTTGCCAGTCATTTTGTGCCGGGGCAATATGTGGATGTGGTTGGAAATTCAATTGGTAAAGGATTTGCCGGTGTTATGAAGCGTCATAACTTTGCTGGTCTTGAAGCTACCCACGGCGTTTCAGTTTCCCACCGCTCGCACGGTTCTACCGGTCAGCGTCAGGATCCAGGCCGTGTATTCAAAGGCAAGAAGATGGCAGGGCATATGGGAACTGTACGTGTAACTACCCAGAACCTACAGGTTATCTCCGTTGATGAAGATCGCGGTTTTATCATGGTAAAAGGCGCTGTTCCGGGTGCAGAAAATGGTTTCGTGCTGGTTAAGGATGCCTGCAAAAAAGGCGCGCATCCGCTTGCTCCATTCCCTGCCGGTATCCGTAAGGCTGCTGCCAGCGAAAAACCTGCTGAAGTTAGTGCTTAAAGCTAGAAATAGAGAAATTATATGAAAATAAAAGTTGTCACATTAGAAAACAAGGCTGCTGGTGAGATTGAACTCTCTGATGCTGTTTTTGGCGCTCCTGTCCGTAAGGATATACTGCACCGTATGGTTCAGTGGCAGCGTGCAAAGGCGCAGGCTGGTACCCATAAAACAAAAACCATAAGCGAGATAAGCGGAACAGGTAAAAAGCCTTTCAAGCAAAAAGGTTCTGGCAATGCACGTCAGGGTTCTATGCGTTCTGCCCAGATGCGCGGCGGTTCTACGATCTTTGGTCCGGTTGTTCGCAGCCATGCGATTGACCTGCCTAAAAAAGTACGTAAGCTTGCTATGCGTGTGGCGCTTTCTTCCAAACAGGCGGAGGGAGCATTGTTTATTGTTGATAATGTTGATGTAAAAGCGCCAAAAACTAAAGCTATGGTTGCCCAGTTTGCAAAAAATGGCTGGGATGCACCGCTTATTATCGGCGGCGCGGAAGTGAATGAAAATTTTGCTAAAGCTGCACGTAACATTAAATTTGTAGATGTTCTGCCGCAGCAGGGCATCAATGTTTATGATATTTTGCGCCATAAGCAGTTAATTTTGACGAAAGACGCGGTAGCGCATCTTGAAGAGAGGCTTAAATGAAAAAGGCTAAAAAATTAGACAAGGTTGAAGCTCGCGCTTACCATTACGATACTATCATATCGCCGGTAATCACCGAAAAATCGACTGCTGTTTCTGAATTTAACAAGGTTATGTTCAACGTACGTCTTGATTCTACTAAGGCAGACATTAAGTCGGCTGTTGAAGCCCTGTTCAACGTAAAAGTAGCTGATGTAAATACCCTGCGCCGCCTTGGTAAAACCAAGATGTTCCGTGGTGTAAAAGGAAAACAGGGTGATAGAAAAAAAGCTATAGTTACCTTGGTTGCCGGGCAGTCAATCAATTTAGAAGGGGGAGTAAAATAACATGGCTCTCAAAAGTTTTAAACCTACAACTCCTGCGCAGCGCCAGCTTGTTATAGTTGACCGTTCCGAGCTTTATAAAGGCAAGCCGGTAAAGCATCTGACAGAAGGAAAAAAGAAAACTGGTGGCCGTAATAATTATGGCCGTTTGACCGCATTCCGTGTGGGTGGTGGTCATAAACAGTCTTATCGCGTAATTGATTTCAAGCGCCGTAAATTTGACATGCCTGCAACCGTTGAGCGTCTGGAATATGACCCCAACCGGACTTCGTTCATCGCTCTTATTAAATATTCTGATGGAGAACTGGCATATATCATCGCTCCTCAGCGTCTTGCTGTTGGTGATGTTGTAGTATCTTCCGAACGCGCTGATATTAAGCCTGGTAACGCTATGCCGCTTAAAAATATTCCGGTTGGAACTATTATACATAACGTTGAAATGAAAACAGGGAAGGGTGGCCAGCTTGCCCGCGCTGCCGGAACTTATGTGCAGCTTGTTGGTAAGGATGCCGGTTATGCCCAGGTTAAGCTTCGCTCCGGTGAGCTACGCCTTATTCGCTCGGATTGCCTTGCCACTATTGGCGCAGTTTCAAACCCTGATAACCAGAACGCGGTTATCGGTAAAGCAGGCCGCAGCCGTTGGCTTGGCGTTCGCCCATGCGTGCGCGGTGTGGCTATGAACCCAGTTGATCATCCACATGGTGGTGGTGAGGGCCGTACTTCTGGTGGCCGTCATCCGGTAACTCCATGGGGTAAAGGAACTAAGGGTACCAAGACACGTTCTAAAAAGAAGAAGAATAAACTCATTCTTCGCAGCAGGCATCAAGGTAAGTAGTGGTTAATGGCCAGTGGTCAGTAATCAGTAAGATTATTAATTTTTAAAAAGGGAGGGGTGGAAAAAAGGATAGAAGTTGATTGGAAGGTGAAACCACACTAACCATTAAACACTATCAACTAACCACTAAAATATATGGCACGTTCAGTTTGGAAAGGTCCGTTCGTTGATGGTTACCTGCTTAAGAAAGCAGAAGAAGCCAAGGCGGCTACCCGCAATCAAATCATAAAAACATGGTCACGTCGTTCCACGATATTGCCACAGTTCGTTGGTTTGACTTTCGGCGTGTATAACGGCAAAAAATTCATCCCGGTTTCTGTTAATGAAGACATGATCGGCCATAAATTCGGCGAATTTTCACCAACCCGCACTTTCCATGGGCATACAGCCGATAAAAAAGTTGCAGCCAAACCTAAAAAAGCATAGGCAAAAAGGATAATATATGTCTAAGAAATCAGCCGAGCGTGCATTGGCACCAAACGAAGCCAAAGCGGTAATAAACCGCCTGCGTATCAGCCCACAGAAATTAAACCTTGTCGCTGCGCTTATTCGTGGCATGGATGTGAATGGCGCTATCACGCAGCTTTCATTTTCCAGCAAGCGTATTGCTGGCGATGTTAAGAAGGCTTTGCAATCAGCTATCGCTAACGCAGAAAATAATCATAACCTGAATGTTGATTCACTTTATGTGAAAGAAGCATATGTAGGTAAAAATCTAGTGATGAAACGTATGCATACACGTGGCCGTGGCAAATCGGCGCGCGTATTCAGGCCATTTGCAAATTTGACGCTGATTGTGCGTGAAAAAGAGGAGAAAGCATAATATGGGTCAGAAAGTAAACGCAATTAGTTTCCGTGTTGGCGTAAACAAAACCTGGGATTCACGCTGGTTTGCAGGTGCTGATTATGCAACCAAGCTGCATGAAGATTATAAAATTCAGGCTTATCTGAAAAAGAGCCTTGATGCTGCTGGTGTTAGCAAAGTCGTGATCGAGCGTCCTACCAAAAAGGCGCATATCACAATTCATACAGCGCGTCCTGGTGTTGTTATTGGTAAAAAAGGCGCAGACATTGATAAAATCAAGAAGGATCTGGCTAAATATACTAAAGATGAAGTTCATCTGAATATTGTTCCTGTAGCAAAACCAGAGCTGGATGCAACCTTAATAGCTGAATCAATTGCCCAGCAATTGGAAAAACGTGTGGCTTTCCGCCGTGCCATGAAACGCGCTGTGCAGTCCTGCCTCCGCCTTGGCGCACTTGGTATCCGCATTAACGTAAGTGGTCGTCTTGGTGGCGCTGAAATCGCCCGCATGGAATGGTACCGTGAAGGCCGTGTGCCATTGCATACTTTACGTGCTGATGTAGATTACGGTATCGCCCGTTCTGAAACTGCTTATGGAACCATCGGTGTTAAGGTCTGGGTATTTAAAGGCGAGATACTTGGCAAAGAAAAGAAGATTGAAGCTGCTCCATCTGATGTGGCTCCTGTAGAACTACTAGCAACAAGCAACGAGTAACCGATTATGATGAGTCCTAAAAAAACAAAATACCGTAAAGCGCATAAAGGCCGCATAAAAGGCGCCTCCAAAGGCGGATTTACCTTGAATTTTGGTGAGTATGGCCTGAAAGCCATGCAGCCTGAGCGTATAACTGCGCGCCAGATCGAAGCGGCTCGCCGTGCGATATCCCGCCATGTTAAGCGTGTTGGCCGTATGTGGATACGCATATTCCCAGACCTGCCTGTAACCCGCAAGCCTGCGGAAGTACGCATGGGTAGTGGTAAAGGTTCTGTGGAATTCTGGGCAGCTCGTGTTGCTCCTGGGCGCATATTGTTTGAAGTGGATGGCGTTCCTGAGGCAGTTGCGCGTGAGGCTTTTGACCGCGCTTCAGCAAAGCTCCCTATTAAAACCAAATTTGTATCGCGTGTGAAAGAAGGAGAATAGACATGAAAACTTCCGAACTTCGCAGCAAATCCAGAGAAGAGCTAAAGGATATTATCCTTACTTCAAAGAAAGAGCAGTTTAACCTGCGTATGCAGATGGCAACCGGTTCACTGGAAAATAACCAGGGCTTCCGCGAGGCACGCCGCACTATCGCAAGAGCAAAAACTCTGTTGAACGAAGCAAACAATGATGTTAAGAGTGTTGCCCCTAAAAAGGCACCAGCTAAAAAAACAAAGGCAAAAGAAAAGAAGAAGGATTAATTCATGCCAAGGCGCGTATTGCAAGGAACCGTCGTAAGCGACGCAAATGAAAAAACAGTTACCGTACGTGTGGAGCGCCGCGTTTCACATCCGGTATATAAAAAGACTATACGCCGTTCAAAAAAATACGCGGCACATGATGAAAAAAACCAGTTTAAGGTTGGTGATAAGGTGCAGATCGTTGAATCTGCCCCGATTTCAAAAACCAAACGCTGGACAGTTGTTTACGAAGGCTAGAAATTAGGAAGATATAATATGATACAGCAGCAATCTAACCTTGAAGTAGCCGATAATTCAGGCGCGCGTCGAGTAATGTGTATTAAAGTATTGGGCGGTGCGGGGCGTAAATTCGCTTCAGTTGGCGATGTTATCGTAGTGTCCATTAAAGATGCCATACCGCGTGGCAAAGTAAAAAAAGGCGAAGTGCACCGCGCAGTTATTGTTCGTACCAAGCGCGACATCCATCGCGCAGATGGCAGCACTATACGCTTTGACAAGAATGCGGCTGTGCTTCTAACCAAGCAGAATGAACCTATCGGCACACGTATATTTGGGCCGGTTACCCGCGAACTGCGCGCTAAGCAGTTCATGAAGATCGTATCGTTGGCGCCTGAAGTATTATAAGAAATTTAGTTGGGATTTTAAAATGGCTATTAAGTATAAAGTAAAAAAAGGTGACGAAGTTGTGGTCATCGCTGGTAAGGAAAAAGGAAAAAAAGGCACTATCACTAAGGTGATTACCGCTGAAGCCCGTGTCGTTGTCGGTGGTATTAATATGGTAAAGCGTCATACCAAGGCCAGCAAAACATCAGCCGGTGGCATCATTGAAAAAGAGGCGCCACTGCATATATCTAACGTGTCGCTGATAGATGCAAAATCTGGCAAGCCGACACGCGCAGGTTATAAATTCGAAGGTGATAATAAAGTGCGCATTGCTAAGCGTTCGGGAGATAAAATATAATGGCTACTGATAAGAAAAAATCCGGCTCTGCTAAAGCCGCTGCTGAAATAGCTCCTAAGGCTGAAAAAGCAAAGAAACCTGCTGCTTCTAAAGGTGGCTATGTTCCTCGCTTGCAGGCTATATATGAAAAGGACGTTCGCTCCTCAATGCAGAAGCAGTTTAACTATAAAAACGGAATGGAGATACCAAAGCTTGATAAGATCGTTATCAATATGGGCGTTGGCGAAAATGTAAATGACAGCAAAACCATTCAGGCTGCTGTTAATGAGCTTGGTCTTATAACTGGCCAGAAGGCCCTGATAACCAGGTCTAAAAAAGCTATCGCCGGATTTAAGCTGCGCGAAGGCCTGCCTATTGGTTGCAAGGTTACACTACGTAAGCAGCGTATGTATGAATTCCTTGACCGCCTTATCAATACCGCCCTGCCGCGTGTGCGCGATTTCCGCGGTGTGCCGCATAAGAGTTTTGATGGCCGTGGCAATTATGCGCTTGGGCTTAAGGAACAGATCGTATTCCCGGAAATCAATTATGATAAAATTGACCAGATAAGGGGTATGGATATTATTATCTGCACCACAGCAAAGACCGATAACGAGGCGAAATCTTTGCTTGCTGCTATGAATATGCCGTTTGTGAAATAGTTGGAGAAAATATGGCTAAACTTAGTTCTGTAAATAAAAATAACCGCCGCCTTAAAATGGCAAAAAAATATGCTAATAAGCGCGCTTCTCTTAAGGAAGTTATAATGAACCGCGATTTGCCGTTCGAAGAGCGCTTGCAGGCGCAGATAAAATTGTCTGCAATGCCGCGTAATGGGGCTAAAACCCGTCATCGCAACCGTTGCGAGCTGACCGGTCGCGCTCGTGGCGTATACCGTAAATTTAAACTTTCGCGCATTAAGCTGCGTGAGCTTGGCTCGTTCGGAAAAGTTCCCGGATTAACCAAGGCAAGCTGGTAGGAGAATAAATATGTCAATGAATTACCGTCTTGCTGATATGTTGTCACTTATTCGTAATGGTCAGTCTGCGCGTCTGGCGCGTGTTCGCTGCCAGGCTACTAACCTGCTTGGCAATGTGCTTGAAGTTTTAAAGAATGAAGGCTTTATCGCGGATTATATTCGTTCGGAAAATAATGGTAAAGCTGAGTTTGAGATCGAGCTTAAATATCATGAAGGTGAGCGCGTCATTAAGGAAATTACATGCATTTCCAAGCCTGGCCGCCGCGTTTATTGTGAAATTTCCAAGCTCCCTAAATTCTTTAATGGCCTGGGTATTGCGATCCTCTCCACATCTAAAGGTGTGATGTCGGATTTTGATGCCCGCCAGGCGAATGTAGGCGGTGAAGTATTGTGTTCGGTATTCTAAGCTAGAAAATATAAGTTTAAGGAAGTTGAGGATAAAATGTCTCGTGTAGGTAAACAGCCGGTTGCGATACCATCAGGTGTCACCGTTAAGGTGGATGCAGGTGAGATTGCAGTTAAAGGTGCAAAAGGCGAATTGAAGGCAAAGTTGGCGCCCGAAGTGAATGTCAAGGTAGATGGCAGCAACGTTATCGTTTTGCCTGTAAACAAAGAAGACAAACGCTCACGCGCAATGTGGGGGACAACCCGCAACCAGGTCAATAACATGGTTGAAGGTGTTTCCAAGGGCTTTACTGTGAAGCTTGAAATTCAGGGGGTTGGTTTCCGCGCAGCGGCAGACAAAAACTATCTGACTCTGGCTCTTGGTTTCAGCCATGAAATTAAATTCGCTATACCTGCTGGTATCAGCATAGTTTGCGAAAAGCCAACAGCTATTGCAATTTCCGGCTTTGATAAAAAGCTGGTAGGGCAGGTGGCTGCTGAAATCCGCGGCCTGCGCAAGCCTGAGCCATACAAAGGTAAAGGTGTTCGCTACGAAGGCGAATATGTACGTCAAAAAGAAGGGAAGAAGAAATAATGTCTCAAGCTGTTAAATCAAAAGCATTGTTCGCTCGCCGTAAGCAGCGTGTCCGCACTGCGATACGCAAGCAGACCAATGGTCGCGTGCGCCTTTCTGTATTCCGTTCCGGCAAACATATTTATGCCCAGCTTATTGATGATAGCAAGGGCATGACTCTGGCTGCAGCATCTTCTCTGGATGCTGACGTTAAAGGCAAGGTAAAATCAACATCTACCATTGAGGCGGCGAAGATAATCGGTGCATTAATTGCCCAGCGCGCTAAAAAAGCGGATGTAAAAGAAGTGGTATTTGACCGTGGTGGTTACCTGTTCCATGGCCGTGTAAAAGCTCTGGCTGATGCGGCGCGCGAAGCAGGATTATCATTCTAGTTTATTTAAAAGGTTCAATAATTAGTAAGTTAATAAAGTTGGGAAATAAATATGGCACGTCCAGAACGCAATGAAAAGAAAAGTGGTCGCGAAGAAGGCAGCGATTTGATCGACAAATTAGTTTCGATCAACCGTGTTGCTAAAGTAGTAAAAGGTGGTCGCCGCTTTGGTTTTGCCGCACTGGTTGTTGTCGGCGATGGTAAAGGCCGGGTTGGCTATGGCTCAGGCAAGGCAAAAGAAGTTTCCGATGCTATGCGCAAGGCCCTGGATTCGGCTAAAAAATCCATGATGCGCATACCTCTGCGTGAAGGCCGTACTGTGCATCACGATTTGTATGGCCGTTTTGGAGCCGGTAAAGTAATTATACGGACCGCGCCTGTTGGTACAGGTATCATTGCTGGTGGCCCGATGCGCGCTGTTTTTGAAGCCCTTGGAGTGCAGGATGTCGTTGCCAAGTCGGTTGGCACTTCTAACCCGCATAACATGTTAAAGGCAACTTTTGATGCGCTTGAAGGTATGAAATCGCCAAAAGCTATCGCCGCCAAGCGCGGAAAAGTTGTAGGCGAAATTGTGGAACGCCGCGAAGGAAAATCAATTGATGCTGTGAAATCAGAATCAGCAAAACCTGAAAAGAAATCTAAGGAATAAGGTATAATATGGCAACAGAAGCAAAAACAAAAACATCAGAAAAAGCTGCTGTGAAAAAAACTGCTGCTAAGGCGCCTGCAGAAAAAGTAGCCACAAGCGCTGCTGTTTCCCGTTCGCCAAAAGCTGCTGCTGGTAAAAAAGCTGAAAGCGGCAGTGGGGTTGTCGGCAAGGTAAAGGTAACCCAACTGGTTGGCACTATTGGTCGCCGCCATGATCAGGAAGCTACACTTATTGGCTTGGGGCTTAATAAACGTCATCGTTCGCGTGTTCTGGAAGACACACCTTCAGTCCGCGGCATGATTTATAAGGTCAGGCATTTGCTTAAGGTGGAAGCGGCATAAAATAAGTTGCTAGTTGCCAGTTACTAGTTTTTAGTAGCTTTCTGACTAGTAACAAGTAACTAGTAACAAGTAATTAAAACGGGTAAAGACATGCAATTAAACGAATTAAAAGATAATAAAGGCGCCAGACACCGTAAGATGCGTGTTGGCCGTGGTATCGGCTCCGGCAAGGGCAAAACTGCTGGCCGTGGCGGTAAAGGCCAGACAGCGCGCACCGGCGTTCGCATTAATGGTTTTGAAGGCGGTCAGACCCCGATTCACCGCCGTTTGCCAAAGCGTGGATTTAATAACTATACCCGCCATGAATATGAAACCGTTAATCTGGGCGCTATACAGAAAGCAGTTGATGCTAAAACCCTTGATACCGGTAAAACTGTAAATCTGGAAGCTTTAAAGGCTGCCGGTCTGGTACGTAAAGCCGCTGTTGAAGTTAAGCTCCTTGCAAAAGGTGCTATTACTTCCAAAGTTAATCTTGATGTGCATTTTGCATCAGAATCAGCTAAAGCTGCAGTTGAGAAGGCTGGCGGTAAGGTTACTGTAAGTGCGGCGGCTTCTGCTGCTTAATAGTTCTGTTATCCGCGCTTCCTGGGTATCAAGTAGATAATAAGTAATGGAATTTATAAAACTATGACATCTGCCGCAGAACGCCTTGCCAGCAACATGAATATTGGTATGTTTACCCGCAATCCTGAGCTTAAAAGCCGGTTGCTGTTTGTTCTTGGTGCTTTGATAGTTTACCGTATTGGTACTTATATACCGGTTCCGGGCATAGATCCGCATATACTGGCAGAAATTTTTGCTAAACATCAAGGCGGGGTTCTTGGAGTATTTAACATGTTCTCAGGCGGCGGCCTGTCGCGCATGTCGATCCTTGCGCTTGCGGTTATGCCATATATTTCTTCATCCATTATAATGCAGATACTTACTTTTGCTGTGCCATCCCTTGCTTCCTTGAAAAAGGAAGGCGAGGCCGGTCGCAGGAAAATTAATCAATATACACGTTATGGGACCGTGCTGCTCGCAGCCCTTCAAGGCTATGGTATTGCTGCCGGTCTGGAAGGCATGACCGGGCCTGGCGGAGTGAGCGCGGTAATGGATCCTGGCATGTTTTTCCGTTTCACTACTACAGTAACGCTTATCGGCGGCACAATGTTCCTCATGTGGCTTGGTGAGCAGATTACCGCCCGTGGTATCGGCAATGGCATTTCGCTGATTATTTTTTCCGGCATTGTTGCCAATTTCCCAAGCGCTGTTAGCAAAACCCTTGAGCTGGGCCGCACCGGGGTTATCTCCACCCCGCTTGTTTTCGTAATTCTGGTGGTGGTTCTTGCGCTGGTTGCTCTGATAGTTTTTGTAGAGCGTGCACAGCGCCGGGTTATAATACAATATCCAAGACGCCAAATGGGTAATAAGGAAAGCAACCATATGCCCCTTAAGCTTAATACTGCTGGCGTTATACCACCTATTTTTGCAAGCTCTCTGCTTCTTTTCCCGCTTACAATTGCAAGCTTTAATGCGCATGGAAGCGGGATATTGCAGTCGATAAGCACTTATCTTGCGCATGGCCAGCCATTATACATCGCCGCTTATGTCGGACTGATAATATTTTTCAGTTTTTTCTATACTTCCGTTGTGTTTAATCCTACTGAAACGGCTGAAAATTTAAAGAAAAATGGCGGGTTTATAGCCGGTGTCCGTCCTGGCCAGCAAACCGCCGATTACCTTGATTTTATTCTTACCCGCCTGACCGCTGTAGGTGCGATTTATATGTCGCTGGTTTGCGTTATGCCGGAAATATTTGTGGCTAAATATGCGGTTCCATTCCAGCTTGGCGGAACTGGACTTTTAATTGTGGTTAATGTGATTATTGATTTTGTAACCCAGGTTCAATCCCATATGTACGCTCAGCAATATGAAAGCCTTATTAAAAAAGCACGCCTGAAGGGCAGGATTAAATGAAGCTGATTCTACTTGGGCCTCCCGGGGCTGGTAAAGGTACACAGGCGCAACACCTGCAGAACAAGCTTTCCATTGCCAAGCTTTCAACGGGGGATATGCTTCGTGCGGCTGTTGCTTCAGGTAGCGATCTTGGTAAAAAAGCTAAGGATATTATGGCTGGCGGCGGGTTGGTTCCTGATGAACTGGTGGTTGACCTTATCCGCAACCGGATTGCACAGCAAGATTGCGCTAACGGATTTATCCTTGATGGGTTCCCGCGTACATTAGGGCAGGCGGAAGCGCTTGATAATATGCTTAAAGAACAAAATATGAAAATTGATTTTGTAATTGAGCTTAAAGTTGATGATGCGGAGCTTACCAAGCGTATTTCTGGCCGCTATTCCTGTGAAAAATGTGGTGCTGGATACCATGATAGCTACAAAAAACCTCGTGTTCAGGGGATTTGTGATGAATGTGGTGGTAGCAGCTTTACCCGCCGCGCTGACGATAAAGCCGAAACCGTTGCTGAAAGGCTTAAAACCTATCATAAACAGACCGCCCCGCTTTTGCCTTACTATAAGGAACATGGCGTCCTTGTATCTGTTGATGGAATGGCTGAAATTGCTGAGGTTACGCGGCAAATTGACGATATTGTAAAAACAAAGGAAAAAATTATATAAAACTATTGACGGAAGTTATAATTTCCCTATTATCCTTCCTCCTCTTAACATTAAATTGCTGGTATTTTTTTAGTAACTTATTCATTTAACTATTTATTTTTTGGGGTTTTTGTGGCTCGTATCGCTGGTGTAAATATTCCTTCAGGCAAGCGTCTTGATATTGCGCTTACCTATATACATGGCATTGGCCGTGTTAAATCTGCTGAAATCTGTGAAAAGGCTGGGCTGCCTCCTGAGAAGCGTGTCCATCAGTTGGCTGAATCGGAAGTTATCCGGGTTCGCGAAATTATTGACCGTGATTACACTGTGGAGGGCGACCTGCGCCGTGAAATATCAATGAATATTAAGCGCCTGGTTGACCTTGGCTGCTACCGTGGCCTTCGCCACCGTAAGAAATTGCCGGTTCGCGGGCAGCGTACTCATACTAATGCCCGTACCCGTAAAGGTAAATCCAAGCCGATAGCCGGTAAGAAAATTGCAACTAAATAACAGTCTCTAGGTGCTAGAGGCCAGGTGCTAGAATTAGCTAGAACCTGGACCCAGTGCCTGGCCCCTAAATTAAGGAAAGAAAAATGGCCGCCAAAGAAGCAGGTGCCGCAAGGCTCAAAAAACGTGAACGTAAAAACATCACCACAGGTGTGGCGCATGTTAACGCATCGTTTAACAATACTATCATTACCATAACCGATATGCAGGGTAATACTGTGTCGTGGTCATCGGCTGGTCATCATGGTTTTAAAGGCTCGCGCAAATCGACCCCATACGCCGCGCAGGTAACTGCAGAGGATGCTGGTCGTAAAGCGCAGGAGCACGGAATGAAAACGCTGGCAGTGGTTGTGAAAGGCCCTGGTTCAGGCCGCGAGTCTGCGCTCCGTGCATTGCAGACTGTAGGGTTTACCGTTACCTCGATCAAGGATATAACCCCTGTTCCGCATAATGGTTGCCGTCCGCCAAAACGTCGCAGGGTATAATAATTAGTGGTCAGTGGCCGGTGGCCAGTGACCAGAAAATAGTTAAACTGACCGGTGGCCGCTGGCCGCTGAACACTAGGAGAAGAGAATGTTAGCAAAGAACTGGCAAGATATGATTAAGCCCACCAAGCTCGATATCGTGACCTCAAAAAGCAACCCATGTCAGGCAACTATTGTTGCTGAGCCTCTGGAGCGCGGGTTTGGGCATACGCTTGGTGTTGTTTTGCGCCGCGTTCTGCTGTCATCGTTGCAGGGTTCTGCGGTTACTACCTTGAAGATTGAGGGTGTGCTTCACGAGTTTTCTTCTATCCCAGGGGTGCGTGAAGATGTGACTGATGTAATCCTTAACATCAAGGAACTGCGCCTTAAATCAGGCAGCGCCGAAAAGAAGCGCATCACCTTGAATGCTACTGGCCCTGGCGAAGTAAAAGCCGGTGCAATTGAAGTTTCCGGTGATGTGGAGGTTATCAATAAAGACCATGTTATCTGTACGCTTGATAAAGGCGCTAAGCTTAATATGGAGATGACTGTTGAAACCGGTAAAGGTTATGTTCGCGCACAACGCAGTGCCGAAGCGCCTATTGGCCTTATCCCTGTTGATGCATTGTTCAGCCCGATCGTTAAAGTATCATATAAAGTTGAAAATGCCCGTGTTGGCCAGATAACCGACTATGACAAGCTTTCAATGACTATTGAAACCGATGGTTCGGTTACTGCTGAAGATGCAGTTGCCCTTTCTGCGCGTATACTTCAGGATCAGCTACAGTTGTTCATCAATTTTGAAGAGTCTAAAATTGAGAAAAAAGAAGACGCTAAGCCAGAGCTTCCGTTCAGCCAGTATCTGCTCAAGAAAGTTTATGATCTTGACGAGCTTTCTGTTCGTGCTACGAACTGCCTGAAAAATGACAATATTATTTATGTTGGCGATCTTGTTCAGAAAACTGAAGGTGAAATGCTTAAAACCCCTAATTTCGGTCGTAAATCACTGAATGAGATTAAGGAAAAGCTTGCAAAGATTGGCCTGCGTTTCGGCATGGAAGTTCCAGGTTGGCCGCCGGAAAATATTGAAGAATTGGCTCGTAAATACGAGGATCCATATTAAGTAGTTACCAGTTACTAGTTACCGGTTGCCAGTAAGCAGCCGGGCTAGTAACTAGTAACGAGTAACTAGTAACTAAATAGGAGTAAATAAAATGCGCCACGGTATGAAGGGTCGCAAGTTAGGTCGTAAATCAGCTCATCGTAAGTCGATGTTTGCAAATCTTGCTGCCGCGCTTATAAAACATGAGCAGATTTCTACAACTTTGCCAAAAGCAAAAGATCTGCGCCCGGTTGTTGAAAAGCTGGTAACTCTTGCTAAGCGCGGTGATCTGCATGCCCGCCGCCAGGTTCTTTCCATGCTTAACGATAATGACCTGACCAACAAATTATTTTCCGCTATAGCTGAGCGCTACAAGACCCGTCAGGGTGGTTATCTGCGCGTTCTTAAGGCTGGGTTCCGTTATGGTGATAACGCGCCTATGGCGATTATTGAATTTGTTGACCGCGATGTTAGCGCAAAAGGCAAAGATTCTGGCCTTGTTGTTGAAGAAGCAGCAGCCGCGTAGTCACGAATCATGATATTATAAAAGCAGCCTCAGGTTTTTATCTCAGGCTGCTTTTTAATTTTGGAGGCTTAGGATGCAGGCAATGGCATTAGTTTATGTAATGGTAGGCGGAGCAATCGGCTCTATGTTGCGCTATATCATAATGAACTTTATTGGCCGTTCCGGCGATATAACATTTCCTTACAGTACGCTTTGCATAAATATATTAGGTTCATTTCTTATGGGGGCATGGATAGCAACAATGGCCCACTGGCTTCCGGAACGCTCGCGCGACATGAATTTGCTATTTGCAGTTGGCGTTCTTGGTGGTTTTACTACTTTTTCAACTTTCAGTCTTGATGTGTTTTACCTGTTTGAGCGCGGCGTCATTATGCAGGCTGCTGTTTATATCTTAAGCTCCGTCATTTGCTCAGTGCTTGCCCTTATGGCCGGTATGTATATATTTAGCAAAATAATTAACTAACGAATATTTACATAGTATGAGTATTACTAAAACTATCGGCGATGACGATAATGACATCAGGCTTGACCGTTGGTTCAAACGCCATTACCCGGCCCTGCAGCATTCTATGCTTGAGAAATACCTGCGTAAGGGCGCGGTAAGGCTTGATGGGAAAAAGGCTAAATCATCAGACAGAATATTTACCGGACAGAAACTGGATTATCCTGATTTGGGCGCAGATCTTGAGTTTGTAAAAGAAAAGCCGCAGGCAAGCGAGCATGACGCTAAATTCGTACAGAGCCTGGTTATATATAAGGATTCTAATATAATAATCCTCAACAAGCCTTTCGGGCTTCCGGTTCAAGGTGGAACAAAAATAAAAAAAAGCCTTGATGATATGCTGGGTGGCCTTGTGTTTGACGCTAAAGACAGGCCCAGGCTTGTGCACAGGCTGGATCGCGACACCAGCGGGGTTTTGGTGCTGGCAAGAAACTCCAAAGCTGCAACACAGCTTTCCAAAATGTTTGCGGGTAAGGATATAGAAAAAACCTATCTTGCGTTAGTTCATGGTTGCCCCCAGCAAGCTATGGGGACAATAGATTACCGGCTCATTAAGTCAGTGCATGGTGAAAGCTCATATGAACGCGTGGCAGTGAATGACGAGGATGGAAAATACGCAAAAACCGAATATATGGTTTTAGACCATCTGGGAAAGAAGTATGCGCTTATGCAACTTAATCCCCTTACTGGCCGTACTCACCAGTTGCGGGTTCATATGCAATCTATTTATTGCCCCATAGTAGGTGATGAAAAATACGGCGCTGATGATGGGCGTGAGCAGAATATAGGCATCGCGCCGGGGCTGCATCTTCATGCGCGCCGTATAGTAATACCGGCCTTTGGCAGCAGTAAAAAAATAGATGTGATTGCGCCGCTTCCACCGCATATGAAAGAAAGTTTTAAAGCTCTTGGCATTGAGATTGGGGCATAAGTAATAATGGCTATGACCCTATCTTAGTCCAATAGCGGCTCTCAGTAATTCATTAATACGGGATTGCCAGCCATTGCCGCTTTCTAGCAATATATTCAGCAAATCACGATCTATGCTTATGCTTACCACAGCTTTACTCCGTCCTGCTGGCCTGCCGCGTTTTGACTTGCCTTATACGGTTTTGCCTAGTAAAAATGCTCATAAGTTGTAAATATTTTAGTATAGTTAGATGCGACCGGAATACACACCTGCAAAAAAATCATTTTCCTTGCCAACTGCGGCGCTTACGGAAGCTGTGGAAAAAGAGTGGAATTTTCACCCCGCATTTATTGCGGGGTCTGGTAAAGATAAAAACCGGATACCGCAGCAAGTGCGGTATGACAAAAATAAAATGCCGCTAACCGCGCTTGCATATACTGCGATTGATAAAATTGCAGGCAATAAGGATGATATAGTAGAAGTGCTTATGGTTTATGTCGATAGTGACACTCTGACCTACCGGGCAACTGGCTCCGACAAACTTGCAAAAAAGCAGGATGAATTATGGGGTGCTATTCTCAAATGGATGGATAAGCGTTTTGATGTTGCGTGGCAGATAACCAGTGGCGTTATGCCTATTGACCAGTCACCTGCTTTGCATCTGGCAGTAAAGCGTTATTTGAATTCTTTGGATGAGTGGCAGCTTGCAGCATTTTGTGTTTTGTCATCCGGATATTCATCACTTGTCCTGGCTGTCGCTGTGTGCGAACAGCATTTATCGGCTGAGGAGGCATTTTCTCTTTCGCGCCTTGAAGAAGACTATCAGGCCCAGGAGTGGGGCAGGGATAGCGAAGCTGAGAGCCGTGCCCTTAAAATGAAAGCAGAAATAGTTGCTGCAGGTCAGTTTTTACACTTGCTCAAAGCTACGTAAAAGGTTTATCTAAATAATATTTTATATAATAACCATATGGAATTTTATGATGACTCTTGCCAGAAAAAAACGCTCCAACCCTCAAGACAACAGCACAGCTACAGGTAAGGCGACTTTGCAGCCGAACTCGATAATATCAGAGCTGGAGCAGAAGCGGGAGAGGGCGAGGCAGGGGGGTGGACAGGCACGCATTGATGCCCAGCATTCCAAGGGCAAGCTTTCAGCGCGTGAACGTATAGAAGTATTGCTGGACCCGGATTCTTTTGAAGAATTTGATATGTTTGTTGAGCATCGTTGTACCAATTTCAACATGCAGGAAAATAAAGTTCCCGGTGATGGGTGTGTTACCGGCCATGGAACAATCAACGGGCGCATAGTATTTATTTACAGTCAGGATTTTACGGTTCTTGGCGGCTCGCTTTCAGAAACTAATGCCCAGAAGATTTGTAAAATCCTTGATATGGCCATGAAGGTAGGCGCTCCGGTTATCGGGCTCCTTGATTCTGGCGGTGCGCGTATCCAGGAAGGGGTGGATTCACTGGGTGGATTCGCTGAAATCTTCCAGCGTAACGTGCTGGCTTCGGGCGTTATACCGCAAATATCGGTTATTATGGGGCCGTGCGCTGGCGGTGCTGTTTATTCACCGGCTCTTACCGATTTTATTATAATGGTGCGCGGATCGTCTTATATGTTTGTGACTGGGCCGGATGTTGTGAAAACAGTTACCCATGAAGTTGTGACTCAGGAAGAACTGGGTGGCGCTGATACCCATACCCATAAAACCGGCGTGGCTGACCTTGCCTATGATAATGATATAGAGGCGCTTCTTCAGGTGCGTCGCATGTTCAACTTCCTTCCGCTTTCAAATAAGTCGGGTGTTCCGGTACGCCCTACTTCTGACCCTGCGGACCGTGTGGAAATGTCACTGAATACCCTTGTGCCTGAAAATCCCAACAAAGCTTATAATATGAAGGAGCTTCTGGAGCGAGTGGTGGATGAAGGAGATTTTTTCGAGCTGCAGCCCGATTATGCAAAAAATATCATTATCGGTTTTGGGCGTATGGAAGGCCATAGTGTTGGATTCGTTGCCAACCAGCCTACCCAGCTTGCTGGCTGTCTTGATATTGATGCTTCACGCAAGGCAGCGCGCTTTATCCGTTTCTGCGATGCTTTTTCTATACCTATCGTTACTTTCGTCGATGTTCCTGGTTTCATGCCGGGCACGCACCAGGAGCATAACGGCGTTATCAAGCATGGGGCAAAATTGTTATTCGCCTATGCCGAAGCTACTGTTCCTAAGATAACTGTTATTACCCGCAAGGCTTATGGCGGGGCATATGACGTTATGAGCAGCAAGCATTTGCGCGGCGATATGAATTATGCCTGGCCATCAGCGGAAATTGCTGTTATGGGGCCGCGTGGCGCAGTGGAAATTATCTTCCGCGGCAAATTCTCCAATGAGGAAGAGGAGCAGAAACTGATTGATGACTACCGCGCTAAATTCGCTTCGCCTTTCGTTGCGGCTTCACGCGGGTTCATTGATGATGTTATCCGCCCTCAGAATACGCGTTGGCGCATTTGCCGTTCGCTTTCGATATTGAGCAGCAAGGATATCAAAAATCCATGGAAGAAACACGATAACCTGCCATTGTAAAAATTAGCGTGATATGAGCAAGCTGGTTCTTATTTTACTGTTTGTGCTGCTGGTTATAGTGGTGGTGCGCATGCAGGGCAGGCAGTTTAGCGAATTCCTGGCCAACTCCGAAAAAATATCGGGGATGATTATAAAAAAAGAAGAACAGGTGCGCCGTAACGATCAGCCAAACCGTAAGGAATATCTTGTTTCATATAGTTACCGCGTTGGTGGTGCTGAATATATTGGCCGCGAAAATGTGGAATATAGCGATATATGGCAGGATATTAAAGAAGGCCAGGCCATGGATGTGTATTATTTAAAATCTGACCCGGCTAATAGCCATCTTGCTATCTTATTGGACAGACGTAATAAAGTGTCTAATTGACCAACGGTTATTTGCCTCAAAATCAAGATTAAATTATCAATTGGTTAACTATTTGGGGCTTATAATGAATGCTATTCCCATTTGTATATTGGGGAACTTAATCGGGAGTAACCCATGACAACTGCAATTGATTCTGCCCTTTCCGGTTTAGCTGGAGCCAGCAGGCGCATCGAGGCCAGCGCGTCCAATATTGCTAACCAGTCCAGCACTTCAACGCAGGTGAACGGGGTAACTACCAATAAACCATATATACCGCAGGATATTGTACAGATTTCACTTGGCGCAGGCGGTGTTCGCACAGAAGCTCGCGATGTTGCCAATCCTGTTGTGCAATATCATGACCCTGAAAATCCGCAGGCCGATGAAAATGGCTTTGTAGCAAGTCCTAACGTAGATACTGCCGATGAGATTGTAAAAATGCAGATAGCATCTTATGATTTTAAGGCAAACCTTAAAACCATACAGGTTTATAACCGTATGCAGCAGAACCTGCTTGATATGCTGAGTTAGTTGTTAGAGGCCAGGCGCTTGGGACTAAGCTCTGGTATGAATTTTCGTTTCGAAAATCTCTCAATTTTATCTTGAATTGTTGCGCTTTTTATATAAAGTGCAGAGCATATTGCTATAGGTTAGAAGCCCTTATAGTTCCTATCACCTAGTCCCTAATCCCTAGCCCCGAGTCTTAACATGTTTGAAAAAATCCTGATTGCCAACCGTGGTGAAATCGCTGTCCGTATCATGCAGACCTGCCGCAAGATGGGCATAAAAACAGTAGCGGTTTATTCTGAAGCTGATACCAGCGCACTGCATGTGAAGGAAGCTGACGAAGCGGTTTATATAGGCGCTTCTCCTTCTATAAAAAGCTATCTTAATATTGATAACATAATGAATGCGATAGACCATAGCGGGGCGCAGGCTGTGCATCCGGGATATGGTTTCTTATCAGAAAATGCCGAGTTTGCCCGCCGCCTGCGCGATGCTGGCATTGTGCTTATTGGCCCAAGCCCCGATGCAATAAAACGCATGGGTGATAAGATCGAATCAAAAAAAGTTGCGGTGAAAGCTGGCGTTTCTACAGTTCCAGGAACGCTTGATGTTGTGAATTCGGATGTTGAGGCTAAAAAGATAGTACAGCAAATCGGTTTTCCGGTTATGATAAAAGCGGCAGCAGGTGGCGGCGGTAAAGGTATGCGCGTGGCGCGTAATGATAAAGAGTTGCACGATGGCTTGTTATCATCAGCTTCGGAGGCAACTTCAAGCTTTAAGGATGGCCGTGTGTTCATCGAAAAATTCTTCGAAAACCCGCGCCATATAGAGATTCAGGTTCTTGGTGATAAGCACGGAAATATTTTGTGGCTTGGTGAGCGCGAATGTTCCATACAGCGTCGCCACCAGAAAGTTATAGAAGAAGCGCCGAGCGCGTTCCTTACTCCTGAGATAAGAAAACAGATGGGAGAGCAATCAGTGGCCCTTGCCAGGGAAGTTGGCTATTTCTCTGCCGGAACTGTTGAGTTTATAATGGATCAGGACGGGAAATTCTATTTCCTTGAGATGAATACCCGTTTACAGGTTGAGCACCGTGTTACCGAGCTGATTACCGGGATTGACCTTGTTGAACAGATGATACGCATTGCTGCCGGTGAAAAACTTTCTTTCACACAGGAAGACATAAAATTTGAAGGCTGGGCAATGGAATCAAGGCTTTATGCTGAAGACCCAAAACGTGGGTTCCTGCCTTCAACCGGGCGCATAACCCGCTACCTTGAGCCGCAGAATATTGACAATGTCCTGATTGACACTGGGGTTTATGAAGGTGGCGAAGTAAGTATGTTCTACGACCCTATGGTCGCCAAGGTATGTTCTTATGGCGAGGATAGAAAATCTGCCATTGAAACTATGATCTCTGCGCTTTCTGCCTTCATAATTGAAGGTATTTCGCATAATGGAAGCTTCCTTGAAGCGATACTTGCCAATCCGCGCTTTGCGGCTGGTGATATTTCCACTAACTTTATTGAGCAGGAATATCCAGGTGGGTTTATCGGTGCTGAACTTACTTCCGAAACTACCAAGGTTTTCCTTGGCGCAGCAGTTACAATATTCCTGCGTGACGCAGAACGTGCTGCCAAAATCAGCGGTCAGACGCCAGGGCGTGAACGCGCTATCGGTGCACGTTGGGTCGTGAATGTTGAGGGAGAGGATTATAATATTTATGTCCGCCCCGACCAGGACCACGGCTATTTCATAACCCATAACCGCCGCCTTATAGC
>JBDHUC010000036.1:0-19120 GCA_039808985.1 Alphaproteobacteria bacterium
GTAGGTCATCTGTTCAAATCAGATAAGCGGCACCATTCCCTAATTTGCGGTTGCTCTTAAATTATCTGCTCGCAGTAGCTCGCAGCGGCGCCTTGTAAGCCGTAGGTCATCTGTTCAAATCAGATAAGCGGCACCACCCTACCATCTGTAAAATAAAGCATTTTTGACGCAGCACCTGTATTGCCTTCATTATATTGTCATAAAAAATTAACATGACTTTATAGCTAAACTCCGTCTTAATTCCTGACAGGGAGAATATCTGTAAGTTTAAGAATTAAAATGAAAAAAAACCATGCCCCGGAAGTTATTTATCAGGTTTACCCAGCGTCATTCAATGACAGCAATGGTGACGGCCATGGTGATTTAAAAGGCATAACCCAGAAGCTTGACTATATAAAGAGCCTGGGCGTTGACGCGATATGGATATCCCCATTCTTCGAGTCGCCACCTGGCAAGGCAGGCGATGGCGGCTACGCAATAAACGATTACCGCAAGATCGGCCAAAACTTCGGCAACATGGAGGATTTCGACAACCTCCTTAAAAAGGCCCATGAGAAAGGCCTGCGCATCTACACCGATTTTGTTATGTGCCACACTTCAGACGAACATGAATGGTTCAAAAAAAGCGTGAACCGCGAGCCGGGATATGAAGACCGTTACGTATGGTCAGACGGTAGGAGAAACGAAAAAAATGGCGAATTAATACTGGTCGATGGCAAGCCAATCCCGCCAAATAACTGGCTCTCTACTTTTGGCGGTTCCGCCTGGGAATTTAACGATACAAGAAAACAATTCTACCTTCATCACTTTGCTAAAAGCCAGCCTGCCCTGAATGCCAACAACGATAACGTTCAGGATAAAGTTATTGGGGAAATGAAATTCTGGCTCGATAGGGGAGTAGATGGGTTGCGGCTTGATGCCCTGCCATTTGCTAATTATAATCCGGGGCTGAAAGATAATACCTGGCGCTACAACAGCAATTCCTGGGATGCGCAATATTTCAACCATAGTATCTGCCAGCCGCAAACCGTAGAATATGTAGCGAAAATCCGTAAGATGTTCGATAAATATCCTGGAAAGATTACCATAGGGGAATCAATAGCAGGCAGGGATGGCGGCTACAATCCCATGCCGGTGGCCAGGGATTATGTAAACCCGGAAACAGGTCTTCACACCTGCTACACCGAGCGCCTGTACTGGAGATACCCATCAGCCTCCGAACTCAAGGGAAAATTCGAGTATGCGCTGAAAGAATTTCCCAACGGCGCCTTTTGCAATATGCTGAGCAACCATGATTTTGCGCGCATAGACCCAGCCTTACTGCCGGAGAACATACCAGAGGATCTGCGCAAATCAGCCTATAAACAATTAATGGCGATCAATTTATCCCTGCCCGGCTATGTCTGCATTTATCAGGGTGATGAGCTGGGGTTAGCTAATGCTATTCTACATAAAGACATACCCGGCGACAAAATAAAAGACCTGGCTGATAACGGACGGCGAGATGGCTCGCGCACACCAATGCCCTGGGATAGCAGCAAGCCCAATGCCGGATTTTCCACCTCTGATGATCCTTACCTGCCGGTTCCCAAAAATCATTATGCAAGCGCAGTCAACGAGCAGGAAAGCGAACGCAACTCGATTCTCCACTTCACAAGGGAAATAATCGCCGACCGCAAAAGCAACCCAGCGCTTCAAGAAGGCACAACCAAAATATTAAATACACCCGAACCTATTTTCGCCTTTACCCGCCATATTGATGAACATACCGACGAAAATGGCAAGAAAATCCCTGCCCAGACTGTTCTTTTCATGGCGAATATGGGAATACATACCCAGATGGTAAGCCCATCGAGTTTCCTTGACGAAAAAACGATGAAGACCCTAAATCTGTCAGATGACCCCATAATAATGAGTGGCTACAGCTATACCCGCCGTGGCCTGCTAAACCATAAAAAGACTCATGAGCTTGAAGCTTCTGAAAATGGCCATATCGGCACTAATATTTTCGCCGCTGATATGCTACTGGCTGATGTTTTCCACCGCAAAGAGGATGCCGACGGTTTTATAAAAAAACATAACATACAGCCGATGCAAAGGCTAAGTATCGGGCAGGAGGAGCATAACGAACTATCGTCCCTGCCAGGCGACCACCGCAAAACCACCATTGGCGGCTCTACCCTGCTCACATTAAGCACCCTTAAAAAACTTAATCCCAATGTTAATGTTGATTATATGGGAATGGTTGCCGATGATGAGCACGGCAAGCTGATAAAAAACCATTTACAGGAAACAAAAATAAACCTGCTTACGCCGAACTGGCCAGATGGAATAAAGCCTGAAACCGGAACAACACATATTATTAAAGACAATTCGCATGAAATACTGGCAACCTACAGCGGCGCTGCTACCGAAGCTTTATACAGGGCGCTGGATCACGACCCGCAACTACTGGAAAAAAGCATCAAAAAAGCTGATATTATTTATTTGCCCGGATCTATCATGGAAAAATTCGGCAAAAGCTTCGTTGACGATATTCTCCACCTGCGCTGGAAACACAGAAAGGAATTGGTCTTGAGCCTGCCTGTGCACGCTAATTTCGGGCACGATGATCCCGATGTGTTCAAACGTCTTATACAAAGCTCGAATATAGTTGTGGGCAATGATGTTGAGTATTGCCGCATTTTTGGCATAGATGCGGCAAGGCCAACCAGCGATGCGCATATGGATATAGTAACCAAAGGCATTCAGGAAGCCTTTAAAGGGGAGATACTGCGTAATAATAGCATGCCCTGCAAGAGTGAGCCGGTAGCATTCATAACCCGCAATGATAAAGATGCGCTGCTGGTTACGGCTACAGAAGTCAAAAAAATACCTGTTGCAAAAATAAACAATGTAAACCACTCACTTGGTTCTGGCGATACGGCAACCGCCGCCTTCCTCGATGCAGAACTGCGCGGCCTGACACATGAGCAATCCGCAAAATTCGCAATGGCCATGGGCGCTGAAAAAGCGCGGCAGAAAAACCACAGCCCTTATCTTGAAAACCCGGCAAACTCCAGGGAACTCGCCTTAAAACGCAATACCATGAATGACATTGCAAAATCATACAATCCGACTGCTAGCAAACATCCGCAAAGGGAAATGCGTATATAAATATTCAGCCATTGCCGCCAGAAAATTGGCCTTTAAGCCCATTGACAATGCTGTTAAGCCCCTCGCGGTAAGTTGGATATAAGAGCTTCACCCCTAATTCCTGTTTTATTTTATCATTTTTCACGCGCCGGTTAGCACTGTAGAACTCTTTTCCCATAGGAGAAAGCTCAGCCCTGTCAAAAGCTATAAGCTGAGGCACTGGTTTTCCTAATAATTCACAGGCGAATTTCACCACCTCATGCGCCGGTGCCGGTTCATCATCGCAAACATTATAAATAGATTTCGGATTTGGGTTATTCATTGACGCCAGAACTATCTGAGCTATGTCATCAACATTAATGCGCGAAAAAAACTGTCCCGGCTTATCAATACGCCGCGCAGTTCCTGCCAGTACATCATCAATAGCGCTACGCCCGGCCCCATAAATTCCGGCAAGGCGGAACACATGCCCTCCCCGCCCTTTCCATTGCTCTTCTGCCTGCAAACGTCGCTTAAGCCTGTCATTATTCGGTCGCGGCTCACTTTCTTCATCTACCCATGCCCCGTCCCAATCACCATAAACACCGGTCGTAGAAAAATACCCAAGCCACTGCTCAAATTCCCTCGCCCCTTTGGGGAGAGGACCAGGGCGATGGGTAGATAAATATTTTAGAACAACATCGCCATTTTCCTGTGGTGGGATGCTTGAGAGAATATGGGTTGAGCCTTCTATAATATTGGCTGGCACATTTCCAAACACAAAAGCATCTATCCCCTGTGCTTTAAGCAAAGCGCATTTCTCCTGCGAACGAACAGTTCCGTACACGGAATATCCCTGCTGCATCGCCACACGTGCAACAGCCTGCGAACTATAACCCAGGCCAAAAATAAACAGTGATTTTGCTACCATTTATGGAATATCACAAATACGGCAGCGCATATCAAGGCAAAACCAACCAGATGATTCCACGCCAGTGATTCGCCCAGATACAAAACTGAAAAAACTGCAAAAACCAGCAGCGTGATAACTTCCTGTATGGTTTTTAGCTCGGCTGCAGAAAAAACACTATGCCCATAACGATTGGCAGGAACCTGAAGGCAATACTCAAAAAACGCAATTCCCCAGCTTACAAAAATCACTATCCACAAAGGCGAGGCCTTATATTTAAGATGCCCATACCACGCAAATGTCATGAATACATTGGAAAGCACCAGCATAGCGATAGTAAAAAGCGCTGTAGGATTCATGCACCAATTTCTTTGCCAGCCTGCTGCGCCTTACGCCCTTCCTCACGATCAGAAAAACTACTTGAGCCTTCCGATTGCCTTTGTGAATTCTGCTCACGAAGGAAATCATAATGCTTCTGGCTCCATTCATTATGCTTGGCCGCGCGCGTATAACGCACGAACCCGCCAATAGCAGAGGCAGCCGCAGTTACACCAAGTATCACGCCTAAATGTGTACGCGCACCCTCCATTATCATTGGTATGCTGGTTCTTCCCGAAGATTTCGAGGCAGTTACCGCAGCCGAACCGATCATCGAAAGCAGCAGTCCCTGCACCGCACTATGCGCTGCCCCAACAATGCCTTCAACCGGTGCGTTCACTTCGCGCAATTGCTCACCCATAACCATGACGCCGGAACCATCGCCGCCAAAAGCTATTCCCGGTTGGGCCTGCTGCGGTATATTGCGGTTATGTATCATATAGTTTCTCCTTAATTATACTGAAAGTGATGTCTGCGGTTTTTCTTTTGCCAATGCTTCCACATGGGACTGCGCCTGTTTTTTACGGTCGATATGTTTGGCAATTCCATATGCCAGCAATGTTGTGCCGGTAACTGTTGCAAAAATTATCGCGCCCTGCTTGATATGGCTGGCGTTTTTAAAGCTGCTGCTGGCATCATGCCATATACGCTCCGCTTTGCCCATATCTTCGCGGGCTTTGGCAGCATAGCCAATCCGCAGCCTGCTTGCTTTATCTACTTCTTCATAAAAATTGGTTTGTTTTCCAGAAAATTCCTTGAAAAAATTATTGAGATTGGTTTTTAAAGAAGGGTCAATTTCCGTTTTCCTTAAAATTTCACGGTACGCCTTAGTCTTGTCTAGGTTTTCAAGAACATTAAGCGCCTCATTGACTGCTTTTATGGCAATATCATTCCCATTGTGCAGGTCAGGATGCAGCTTTCGCAAAAGCGTACCCTTAGCTCTTTCTAAAAGTTTTTCTGATGGCAGGCCAGTACCTAATGCAGCATATTCCATGGCAGTAACACTGCCAGGCGCGTGCTTCTGTAATTGCTCGTTGATTAAAGAATGAGCCTTAATTGCTTTAGATGCTGCGCCAAGTTCTGCTTTCGAAACCCCTTGTGAATGGCCAAAACATTTTTTTATGAATTCTTCGGTAATGTTAAGCTCCGCCAGTTCTATTATATTCTCGCAAGTAACCCTTCCCAGGTGAGAAAATAAATTTCTAAGGGCTGCGGATTCACCACTAAAAAGCCCTTCTATTATTCCGCCTTTTCCGAATCCATGGAATGAGGCCGATTCAAAGCTGCTGCCGCCTAAAAAATCCGCAGCGCCGCCTAAAGAATCAGCGCCTCCTCCAAAAAACTCGAATATATTTAGGTCTTCCAACATAAACAAACCAGGCTATTTTTATAATTTATACCTGGAGAATAGCATATAACCAATCCCCATGCGTATTAAGCTTTTATGACATGCTTAAATGGCTATTTTACAGCAACCAAGCCATTGATATTGCTATATATCTAATTTTTGCTTCAGCAGGTCGTTAAGCATGGCTGGGTTAGCTTTTCCGCCGCTGGCCTTCATAACCTGCCCCACGAAGAAGCCAAACAGCTTATCCTTGCCCGAGCGATATTCGGCAACTTTATCAGCGTTTGCCGCCATAACTTCGTCGATTATCTTCTCGATAGCTCCGGTATCGGTTACCTGCTTAAGGCCTTTTTCTTCGACTATCACCAGCGCATCCTTCCCGGTTTCAAACATCAAATCCAGGACATCTTTTGCTATTTTTCCTGAAACAGTGTTGTCGGAAATAAGTTTCAGTAAGCCTGTAAGTTTTTGCGCAGTTATTGGTGAATCAGCAAGCTCAACTCCCATTTTATTCAGGCGCCCGAACAATTCCCCGGTCATCCAGTTAGCGGCCAGTTGCGGATCGTTATCGGCCGCAAGGATTTCATAGAACTGCGAATAAGCCTGCTCGGAAACTATAACCCCGGCATCATAAGCGGAAAGTTTATATTCGCTCATATAACGATTTTTCTTTGCATCAGGAAGCTCAGGCAAGCCGTCTTTTAGGGAATCGACATATTCCTGGGTAAATTCCAACGGCAACAAATCCGGGTCAGGGAAATAACGGTAATCATGCGCGTCTTCCTTGGTACGCATGGTACGGGTTTCACCTTTATTAGCATCAAACAACCTGGTTTCCTGCGAAACAGTGCCACCATTTTCTATAATATCAACCTGGCGCATTGCTTCATACTCAATCGCCTTATTCATAAAGCGCATGGAGTTAAGGTTTTTGATTTCACAGCGGGTCCCAAGTTCACCACCCGGCTTGCGCACCGAAACATTCGCATCGCAGCGCAGGTTTCCCTTTTCCATATCACCATCGCAGGTGCCTATATAACGCAGTATAGAGCGCAGTTTTTTCATATAGGCAACAGCTTCATCGGCTGAGCGCATGTCTGGTTCGGACACTATTTCCATAAGCGGGACACCAGCCCGGTTTAAATCAATGCAGGTATTTTTCGGCTTATATTCATGCAATGATTTTCCGGCATCCTGTTCGATATGGATGCGCGTCACGCCGACTTTTTTTACATCACCCGGCATGTCGAGGAGTATTTCCCCCTTACCAACGATAGGGTCTAAAAACTGTGAAATCTGGTAGCCCTGCGGCAAGTCTGGATAAAAATAATTCTTACGGTCAAAAATGCTTTTCAGATTGATTTTCGCACCCAGCGCCAGCCCGGTTTTTATTGCCTGCTCTACCGCCGCTTCATTAAGCACAGGCAGCATTCCAGGCATCCCGGCATCAATGAATGAAACATTCTGGTTCGGCTCCTGCCCAAATTCAGTAGAAGCTGCTGAAAAAAGTTTCGACTCGGTGTTTATCTGCGCATGCACTTCCAGCCCGATTATAATTTCCCAATCGCCTGTATTGCCTTTTATAAGGTTGTTTTTTTCATTGCTCATGCTGCCGCTCCCTGCGCCTTATTCGCGCTAAATCCTAATAATTGCTCCATAAAGTAAGCCGTATTTAAAACCGTCTGCTCATCAAAGGCCTTGCCAATAAGCTGCAAACCTAGTGGCAAGCCATCTTTATTAAGCCCGGCGGGAATCGAAATCGCAGGCAGCCCTGCAAGCGAGGTAGGCACAGTGAACACGTCATTTAAATACATCTCAACCGGATTGCTTGGTTTATAATCAAAGCCAAAAGCAGCCGATGGCGCAGTTGGGGTCAATATAACATCGACCTTCTCGAAAGCCTTACGAAAATCCTCGGCAATCAACCAGCGCACACGCTGCGCCTTTTTGTAATAAGCATCATAATATCCCGCCGATAGGACATAAGTCCCTATCATAATGCGGCGCTTCACTTCCGCGCCAAATCCGGCGGCTCGCGTCTGTTCATACATTTCATTAAGGCTTTTATCTCCGCCAACCCGCAGGCCGAAACGCACCCCATCATAACGCGCAAGGTTGGAAGAACATTCCGCTGGCGCAACAATATAATAAGTAGCCAGCGCATATTTGGTATGCGGAAGCGAAATATCAACAATTTCAGCCCCCGCTTCTTTTAGCAGCCTGATCCCGTTATCCCAAACCTTCGATACATCCTCATCTATTCCATCTGGCCTGTATTCCTTAGGGATACCGATTTTTTTACCCTTCACATCCGCCTTTAGCAGCGCCTCGAAATCCGGAACCGGCATGTTTACAGAGGTAGAATCCTTCTTGTCATATCCGCACATAACCGAAAGCATAATCGCACTGTCGCGCACGTCACGTGTTATTGGCCCAGCCTGGTCAAGCGAACTGGCAAAAGCTATGATGCCCCAGCGCGAACAACGGCCATATGTTGGCTTTATGCCTACAATCCCACAGAATGAAGCAGGCTGGCGGATCGAGCCGCCTGTGTCAGTCCCAAGCGCAATAGGCGCAAGGTTAGCGGCAACTGCCGCCGCCGAACCACCCGAAGAACCACCGGGAACAAGGCTCGCATCGCTGCCATTTTTTTTCCATGGATTTACAACCTTGCCGTAATAGCTGGTCAGATTACCCGAACCCATGGCAAATTCATCCAGGTTTAATTTACCAAGGATCACCCCGCCCTGCTTCCAGATATTTTCAGTAACGGTGGATTCATATTGCGGCTTAAAGCCATCAAGTATATGTGATGCAGCAGTCGTAAGAATATCTTTTGTGCAGAACAGGTCCTTGACTCCAACAGGTATTCCCTCAATCATCCCGCCTTCATTTTTTGCAATCCTGGCATCTGAATTTTTTGCCATTTCCAGCGCCTTATCGCTGGTTATGGTAATAAATGCGTTATAATGGGAATTGGTACGCTCAATCTCAGCGATATGTGACTTGGCAAGCTCCACCGCAGAAAATTTCTTTGACTTCAAACCATCACGCATCTGCGCAAGTGTCAGGGTATTCAATTTATCAGCCATATTTTCTTTCCGTTATTTTTATTCAGGATTATTTTTACATTATGTGCAGAAGCGCGTTTTGCAGGCGGCGAAGCGTGGTTTCAATATCTTCGATTACATTATCGCGCAATTCTTCAGTCGGCGGGGTTTTTGATTCTATCATACCTTTCAGGCGCTCATTGATACGTAATATTTCATTGGCGGCATACTCGGCGATAAAAGTCTTGTCATCCATATTATCCCCGTCGTTTTCCATATGATATTACTCCATAACCTTAGGAACTACAAAACAGCCATAATCGCTCTCCGGCGCATTTTTTATGATGGCTGCCTGCTGGTTACCATCAGCGACAATATCCTTACGCAACGGCAGCTTTATCTGAGAAACCGAAGTCATAAGCGGCACACCATCTGTATTGACCTCCGATAGCTGCTCCACCCATTGCAGGATTTTCGAGATCTCGCTGGCATAATGCACCTTCTCTTCCTCGCTCACATTTATGCGCGCAAGCTTTGCTATCTTAGCAACAGCTTTTGTATCTATAGTCATTTTTATTCCTAATATTTTAATGTTGGCGTTAGTGTAGGTGTGAGTATATAAATAGCCATCACTAACACTGGCACTAACTAATAGTTTATATAAATGCTTATAGAAAACCAAGAGGAATTTAGCAGAAACCTGCCAGCAGATGGGCGCGTGCTGGGACTTGATGTCGGAGAAACCACTATTGGCCTGGCTTTAAGCGATATACGCCGCAGCATAGCCAGCCCGCTTTTCACCATAGAACGCACTAAATTCAGCAAGGATATTGACAGGCTGGAAGCAGCCATTGCAGAAAACAAAATATCCGGGCTGGTTATAGGCTATCCCATAAATATGGATGGCAGCCTTGGCCCACGCACGCAATCTACCAGGACTTTTGTATCAAATCTGGGCAAGCGGATAAATCTTCCCATGCTGCTGTGGGATGAGAGGCTTTCCACTATGGCTGTAGAGCGCATGATGCTTGAAGCTGATATGTCGCGCAGGCGACGCTCGGAACTGGTGGACAAATTAGCAGCAAGCTATATGCTGCAAGGCTATCTCGATAACGCAAGAAATAGCAGGGCATGAATTCATAATGGAAATAGATTGGTTTTTTGGCACTTTCATTATCGCATATTTCCTGGGGTCCATTCCTTTTGGCCTGATACTGACAAAAATATCCGGCGCCGGTGATTTAAGGAAAGTAGGCTCAGGCAATATCGGCGCAACCAACGTGCTGCGCACCGGGCGCAAAGGCCTGGCCCTGGCGACACTTCTTTGCGACCTGCTTAAAGGCGTAGCCGCCGTACTTATAGCCCGGTATCTTTACGGAGATTATATTGCAATGCTTGCTGCGCTCTTTGTTGTTCTTGGGCATGTATTCCCCATCTGGTTACGCTTCCATGGCGGCAAAGGGGTTGCCACAACATTTGGCGCTTTTTTCGCCCTTGATTGGGAATTCGGGCTTATAATCTGCGCAATCTGGCTTATGGTGTTTTTCATAACACGCTTCTCTTCATTATCGGCAATTATGAGCATCTGCTACTCACCTGTAATTGCCTATTTGATGGATGGTTATTTAACTGCGCTTTTATGCCTAAGCATAGCCGGTATAATTATTTTCAGCCACCGCCAAAATATAATGCGCCTTATAAGCGGAACCGAACTATCATTCAGGAAAAAAATATTATGACTTACCCATCACTTGCAAATGAAGACCTGCTCGATGCGCTCCAGCTTATACGCACACTTAATGTCGGCCCTGTCACTTTTTTCAATTTGATACATCGCTTCGGCACAGCAAAAAAATCCCTGTCTGCCCTTCCAGAATTATCAAGGCGCGGCGGAAGCAAAATAGGCCTTGTACCTTTCCTGCGTGAAATGGCCGAAAAAGAAATCGAATCCTGCGAAAAATTTGGCGCCAGGATGGTTCTCTATGGAAGCTCTGATTACCCGGCGCTACTGAACAATATATCCGACCCGCCGCCTGTAATTACAGTGCGCGGGAATTCATCGCTTTGGAAAGACAAGGTTTCAATCGCAATTGTAGGCGCGCGCAATGCTTCGGCAATCGGCTGCCAGCTAGCGCAAAGGCTTGCCAGGGAAATTGGCGTCAAAGACACTTTAATAGTGTCGGGCCTTGCCAGGGGAATCGACACTTTCGCGCATAAAGGCTCGCTTGCTTCCGGCACCGTTGCCGTAATCGCAGGTGGAATAAATAACATATACCCACCTGAGAATGAAGCATTATACCAGCAGATTTTTGAGCAGGGCGCAGTCATCAGTGAACAGCCTTTCGGCGGCCTGCCTTATGCCGGAAGCTTCCCGGGGCGCAACCGCATAATCGCGGGAATGTCAGTTGGAACACTGGTGGTGGAGGCATCACCAAAATCCGGTTCGTTGATTACCGCCCGTTTTGCGCTGGAAAACAACCGTGAGGTTTTCGCAGTTCCAGGCTCACCTCTTGACCCTCGCTCAAAAGGTTGCAACCAGCTTATAAAGCAAGGGGCTACCATGGTGGAATCAGCCCAGGATGTTCTCGATGGCATAGCTCATGCACGCAGGCATAAACTATTTGAGATGCCACCTGCGAAATTTACCAACATACCATTTATCGAATCGTTAAATGAAGATGAACTGGTCGGATTACGCAAAAAAATCATTGGTAAATTAAGCGTTTATGCAGTTTCTATTGACGAACTGGTCGAACAGTGCGATAGCTCAGTCCCTGCAATGCAAACTATATTGCTGGAATTGGAACTCGCAGGGCGAGTAAAGCGCAGCGCAGGAAACAAGGTTTGTTTAATAAATCCGATAGAAGAAGTGGCGTAAGAATCAGTGAATAATGTTGTAGTCGTAGAATCACCGTCTAAAGCAAAAACGATAAATAAATATCTTGGCAATGATTACACTGTGCTGGCGTCATTTGGCCATGTGCGCGACCTGCCAAGTAAAGATGGCTCGGTAAAACCCGATGAAGATTTCTCGATGATATATGTGGTCGATGATGATGCGAAAAAGCACCTGTCCGCCATCGCAAAGGCCGTAAAATCAGCCGACAATTTGTTTCTTGCAACCGACCCTGACCGCGAAGGTGAAGCAATTTCATGGCACGTTCTTGAAGCCCTGAAGGATTCCAAATCAATAGGTAAAAACTTAAATGTCGGGCGCGTTACATTTCATGAAATAACAAAAAAATCCATCATCGAAGCTTTCAAGCACCCGCGCTCCATTGACATGGATATGGTAAACGCGCAGCAGGCGCGGCGTGCATTAGATTATCTTGTTGGCTTCACATTATCGCCTGTCCTATGGCGTAAACTTCCCGGCAGCAAATCGGCAGGGCGTGTGCAGTCGGTTGCGTTGCGCCTTATATGCGAGCGCGACGGAGAAATCGAGCAGTTCGTATCGCGTGAATACTGGGATATAAAAGCACAGCTTACAGCGGAAAAAGGCGCAGCACTGCCTGCCCGTCTTATAGAATATAAGGGCGAGAAGATTGAAAAATTCTCGATAACCGATGGAACGCAGGCAGAAAAAATTGCCGCCGATTTGCGCACAAAGAATTACAGCGTGGCAACCCTGGAAGAAAAGCAGGTTCGCCGCCACCCTGCCCCTCCTTTTACAACCTCTACCTTACAGCAGGAAGCAGCACGCAAATGTGGCTTTGGCGCAAAAAAAACAATGCAGCTAGCCCAGAAACTATATGAAGACGGGCTTATAACCTATATGCGTACTGACGGCATAAACGTGTCGCAGGAAGCAATAAATGAGGCGCGCAGCCATATCGGCAAGGCTTATGGCAATGAATATGTACCAAACGCACCACGCCAGTATAAGAATAAAGCCAAGAACGCGCAGGAAGCGCATGAGGCTGTGCGTCCCACTGATATTACTCTCACACCGCAAAAATCCGGCCTATCGGCGGAAGCGGCTAAGCTTTACGAACTCATCTGGAAGCGCATGGTTGCAAGCCAGATGGAATCGGCATTATTTGATCAGCTTATAGTGGATATTGCCGCCAGCGACAATCAGGCAGTGCTGCGTACCAGCGGTTCAGTCGTAAAATTCGATGGCTTCCTGAAGCTTTATCAGGAAGGAAGTGACGATGAAGAAGATGAAGACAACGCTAAACTTCCCACTCTGAAAAAAGGTGAAAAACTTGCCGTTAATGAAGTGAAACCAGAGCAGCATTTCACCGAACCACCACCGCGCTACTCAGAAGCAAGCCTTGTTAAAAAACTCGAAGAACTCGGCATTGGCAGGCCATCAACCTATGCTTCCATAATTTCAGTATTGCAGGACCGTGGCTATGTAAAGCTCGACAAAAAACGTTTTATAGCCGAATCGCTGGGTCGGCTGGTAAATGCGTTTTTAGTCAGCTTTTTTGAGCGCTACGTTGAATATGGTTTCACTGCCGACTTAGAAACCCAGCTTGATGATGTATCGGCTGGCGAGCGCAACTGGAAACAGGTGCTGCGCGATTTCTGGATAGATTTTATCGCCAAAATAGATGAAAGCAAACAACTCACTGTTTCGCAGGTTTTAGAGGCTCTTGATACATTGCTCGCATCTTACGCCTTCGGACAGGCATCCTCTGATAAAAACGCTAAAGACCCCCGCGCCTGCCCTGCTTGCGGCAAAGGCCGCCTAGGGCTTAAAATCGGACGTTTTGGGCCTTATATAGCCTGCTCTAATTACCCGGAATGCAACCATAAAGCCCAGCTTGGTGAACTTACTGCGCCTGCCCAGCTTGATGAAAATGGCGAGGAATTTAAACTCCCAAAAACCCTTGGGCAAGATCCTGCAAGCGGCGAGGATATAACACTTCGCAAAGGGCCTTACGGCGTATATGTGCAGGTCGGAGAAGGCAAAGCACCAAAACGCGCAAGCCTGCTTAAATACATGCGCGCAGAAAACATGACTCTGGAAATTGCCCTGCAACTCCTATCCCTTCCGCGTGAACTGGGAAAACATCCCGACAGCGGAAAACCTATAGTAGCCAATAACGGTAAATTCGGTCCTTACTTGCTGCATGACGGAAAATTCACTACCCTGCCAGCAAGTGAAGACCTGCTTACCATCGGCATTAACCGCGCAGTGGAAGTAATGGCCCAGGCACCACAAAAAGGTGCTGCCAATGTAGCGCTTAAATCACTCGGCAAGCACCCGGATGACGGCGGTGAAGTTGCAATCTTCAAGGGCCGTTACGGCGATTATATAAAACATGGGAAAATCAACGCCACCTTGCCTAAAGGTGCGGCTATAGAAAACTTCACACTAGAAGATGCGCTGCCGCTGCTGGCTGCCAGGGTAGATGCACCATCTGGTAAAAAGAAATTCGGCAAAAAAACCGCTGCGCCAAAAGCCAAAGCCGAAAAACCGGTAGCAAAGGAAAAGAAAGCGGCTCCCGTTAAAAAACCAGTGGCGAAAAAAGCCACGGCCAAGAAAGCGCCAGCTAAAAAGAAGGTCGGATAAGCTAATTGAATATTGTGTTAATTAGTGTATAATCCGCTTATGATATTACAAGCCGCTGAACAATCCTTATTACATGTGCATACTCATTGATGAGTGCGTTCCACGCCGTTTTATCAGCATATTTTCGGAATATAAGGCAGCAACTAATAGTTATGATGATTTGCTTTCTTTAGTTCCCTCTATTAACGCTACGCTGATAACAATTAAACCAAGTAGCATTTATGCCATCGAATAAGAAACCCCCGAAAAAAAATCCCGGCAAGAAACCGGCGGATAAAAAACCTGGCAAAAAATTCACGCCAGGGGCGGATAAGTTACCTGAAATCTGCGTTCTCGTAGTAAGCAGCGAAACTTCCGATGGCGAATTACATGCAACACCGCTGGACTGGAAATCTAATAAGGCCCCTCCCCATATTTCAGTGCTTGAATCAGGGCGCGGGAAAGCAGCAGCAATTGGCGACCGTATATTGGTAAAGATGCGCCCCTTGCGCCCCGGATTTTATCAGGCATCTGTCATCCGTGTGCTCGAAAGTGAGCAGGTCAGGCATGTAACAGGGGTTTTTATACCCACAATTGAAGGCGGCATAATCGAGCCTATCTCGCGCAAGAGCAAGGAAAGCTTCATGGTATCAGCAGCAGATACCGCCGGGGCATTACACGGCGAAATCGTAAATGGCGAAACCATACGCGGCATCCCTTCTCTGGGAATGGGCTATGCTAAGATAACTGAGCGCTTAGGGCGGGTCGATTCCCCACGCGCAGCAAGCCTTATTGCATCTGCCATACATTCCCTGCCCAGCGTTTTTTCACAGGGAGCAATTGCCGAGTCGGAAGCCGCGCCTCTTCCATCCCTTACTTCAGACCGCACGGATTTACGCAATATCCCACTGGTCACAATCGATGGGGAAGATGCAAGGGACTTCGACGATGCGGTATTTGCCGAAAAAGATGGCGATGGCTTTCATATAATCGTAGCAATCGCCGAAGTTGCCTTTTACGTACGAGAAGGAAGCGCACTTGACAAGTCGGCTTTCGAGCGCGGGAATTCAGTATATTTTCCTGACCGGGTTATTCCAATGCTGCCCGAACGCCTGTCTAACGGCCTGTGCTCACTTGTTCCCAGCGAAGAGCGCTATTGCCTTGCAGTACATATATGGATTAATTCCGAAGGCGTAATGACAAAATATAAATTCGTACGTGGTATAATGCGCTCAGTTGCAAGGCTTACTTATGAACAGGTTGAGTCAGGAATACTTAATGCTGAGAAAGAAAAAAATCCACAGCTTAACACTCATATCTCAGCACTTAAGGCCGCATATGCCGCGCTGGCTACCGAGCGCGATAAACGCGGGGCACTGGATCTTGACCTGCCGGAGTTTAAAATATATTTTGATGCCAGCGGAAATGTATCAAACATCGCTCCAAAAGACAGGCTTGAAAGCCACCGCCTTATAGAATGCTTCATGATAGCAGCCAATGTCGCGGCGGCTGATTTCCTGCTTAAAAATAAAGCGCCTGGGATTTACCGCGTACATGAAGCTCCTTCGGAGGAAAAGCTGGAAGATCTGCGCAGCCTGCTTCTAATGTCCGATTACCGATTGCAAAAAGGCGCCGTTACCGCCAACCATTTAAACAGGGTCCTTAAATCTTCGCATGATGACCCGCGCCGCCCTATGATACATACAGCAGTGCTGCGCGCACAGATGCAGGCTTTTTATAGTGCGGAAAACCTTGGGCATTTCGGGCTGGGACTACAGAAATATTGCCATTTCACCTCGCCGATACGACGCTATAGCGATCTTATTGTCCATCGCTCGATAATAAATATTTTAAATAAGGAAAAAAATAATTTTAAGGGACTGGCCGACATTGCCCTGCATATTTCTGAAACCGAGCGCCGCGCCATGCTTGCCGAGCGCGATGCTGCCGACCGCTATAAAGTTTCATTCATGTCACGAAAAATCGGCGAAGTATTCGGAGGCGTAATCGCTGGAATTAATGAATATGGGCTATTTGTGAACTTAAGCGCAACAGGAATAACCGGCTTTATACCCGTACGCAATTTAGGGCATGATTTCTTCGTTTATGACAAGAAGCATTCCTGCTTCCGTGGACGCTCAAGTGGCACATTATTCTCCCTGGGTGCCGAGATTATGGTCCGCGTCCAGGAAGCCAATTCTATGACTGCAAGCCTGATATTCGCGCCCGAATCCCCACCTGTCGAAGCCATGCCGCCACTGCGCGACAAATACGCACATAAGAAAAAATTTGGTAAACATTCGGAAAAAGATAAGCGCAATAAAAAGCATACTGGTAAAAAACGCCGGAAACGCTAAAGCACTTGCATTTTATGAAAAATATTGTAATTTCCGCAGCATGAGCAAAGCAAGGATATACAAACCGGCCAAAAACGCCATGCAATCAGGCAAGGGCAAGGAAAATACATGGTTGCTGGAATATGCTCCTGAAACCCCTTATTTTACCGAGGGGCTTATGGGCTGGAGTGGCATGGATGATACCAGGCGCGAAATTTCTCTGCGTTTTCCCCACAAGGAAGCTGCCATCGCCTATGCAAAGGATAAAAAAATCGAGTTTGAGCTTATTGACCCAAACCAGAGCAAACAGCGGGCAAAAGCCTATGCCGACAACTTTGTTTTTAACAAGGTAACTCGCTGAATTATATAAAAACACATCCGATATCCCTATCACCAGTTTTTTGGTGATTTTTTGTCATAATACGGTAACATATATGCTGTATATTATTATAATCTATAAACATAATAGGTGGTTATGAAGCGTTTTACCGTTCCTTGCGATTTTAATGGCGTTAAGCACCCGTTCCATGTGTATGTGGGCGAGCCACATGCGCAGCGCCACCCTCTTCAGCATCAGGCCTGGTGGCTGTCTACCATCCGCGGCGGAACCATCCCACAGGAAGTTATGGATAGTTTCGAGCGCCTTCATAAGATCGCCCTGGAAAACAATGTTTCATTCGAGGATCTTTGTGTTTACGCAATGGGCACTGCAGCAGCGGAAGAAACCTCGCAGCAGGCACAGACTGAACAAACACAACAATAATACTTTAATTGTATATTGTATAAAAATATGGATGAGCAAACCCGCTTGCAAAACGAATTGCATAGTAAGTTACTTGCAACCAGCTATACGCTGCTGGACACCGCGCATCTTCTCCCATTTCCTGAATTGCTGCCAGTTCCGTCCACAGAGAATAATCCGGTTGAAAAATCACGAAAAACATTGCGCTGGCTTAGAAACCTGCAAGGCGTCTGGCAGGATATGGAACACTGGATGTATATCGGCGACCTGCCCGAGCAACAGACCAAAGCCCAATATCTGCAAAACCTTATCGCGCTATATGCCGGGCAGGTTAAAATGGCCCAGCTTACCGACCCGGCGCTGCTTGACCATTTTACAATTGACCATGCCAACTGCGCAGCAGGCAGCATCGCGCTTTCCATAGCGCTGCATACACTCGAATCGTTGCCGGACGGAAGCCGGTTTATCGCCGAACTTGACAAGCGACTGGATAATATTCCACCGCAGTGGGATAACCGCCAGGAACAAGGCGTAGAAAAACTTATAGATGCAATTGAGAGTGGCCTTACCCATCTTCTCAACAAGCCACTTGGCGACAGATCGCCAATTGACCGGCTTGTAGAGCTTAGCAATAACCTGCAGGAGGCAGTGCGCCAGCTATATACCATTGATACGCTTGAAGACCCGGCACGCGAAGAGTCAGTAGAACTTGCGCGGGAAATACTACGCAAGCTAAAAAACATGTCCTTCAGCGACAAACCTATTGAAGAATCCATAAACACCGGCAGGCCGGATGAAAAACTTGCTTTTGCAAAACGCATATCTGAAATGGTTGAGATGTATAAAAACATGCTGCATGAGGCAACCCTGACCAACCCTGATATAATGAATGATATACGTGTTCGCGCTGCAACTGATGCTGCAAATAACTGCGCCCACAGCGTACAGCTAATGGCTGCCAAGGAAATACCTATAAACTCAACTGCCATGCACCAGATCTCCGCCGACCTAGGTGAACATGGCGGGAAAAAATTTCAAAGCGCCAGCCTTAATAAGCTCATGAGCAAAATGGAAGGCGGGGTAGAACAGGCCGCAGATGAAATCTCCTCAAACAAAGACCAGAAAAACAAGGCTGCCGTAGAAAATGAAGCCGCCATGCATGCCGACAGGGTACGCCGCCGCCGCAGGCAACGTCAGCACCATAATATCGTATCCAACCCCAGCGCCGCCAAACGCTCCAACATGGTAAACCAACACCATGTTGTTATGTCAACCCTCAAAGGCGAGGAAAGACCGGCGGGACTTAATAATGTCGATATTGCCGCCATCCGCCAGGCCGGGAATTCATTACGCAAAAGCAATAAACAGGCAAACGACATAGCGGCTTTAAATAGGAGCGCAACCAAGAATATGTATGGCATACCAATGGCACCATCAGCACCAAAAACTGTTGCACCTGCCTCTCCTGTAAGCCCCGATGATAAAGGATTCGCTGCCCGTGAGCGCGACCCGCTTAACCCGAACCATCCTAATAACCCGCGCAACAACCGGCCAAGAATTGGGTAGCTGCTTTGGCTCATAGCTAATAATAATTGACCATATTGTTTAATATGCTAGTCCGTGTGGACATTCATTTTATCCATAAGCAGATTGCGGCAATGATGAGGAAGGCGAAGAAGCTGAGAGCGGTTTTATCGTATTGGGTTGCGATTCGGCGAAATTGCTTGAGTTTATTGAAC
>JBDHUC010000037.1:0-17569 GCA_039808985.1 Alphaproteobacteria bacterium
TGGGTGGTGAGTGCGTTCATGATGGCCGGGAGTTTTCCCGCTGGGAATTTCACGTCGATCACCGCGCCGACTACCTGCGTTATAATCCCGTGGTTTGAACCGTTTGTATTTTTTGACATCTCTTTTTTTCTCCTTAAATAAAAACTATACGGCTTCCGCGCCGCTGATGATTTCGATGAGTTCTTTTGTGATCGCTGCCTGACGGGTGCGGTTATATTTCAGCGACAGGCCTTTTATCATTTCGCCTGCGTTGCGGGTGGCGTTATCCATCGCGGTCATGCGCGCACCCTGTTCGCTGGCAGCGTTTTCAAGCAATGCCCCGTAAATCTGCGCGCTTAAATTACGCGGCAACAGGTCGTCAAGTATTTCGGCTTCATCCGGCTCGAATTCGTAATCTGCTGCTTCGCTTTGAGTGACTTCAGGCAGGGCTATAGGTATAAGCTGGTGGAAGGTGACAACCTGGGAAATAGCGGATTTGAAATGGTTGTAAACCACATGCGCAATGTCGAATTCACCGGCATCGAAACGGTTTATAAGATCCTGCGATATAACTTCAGCATCCTTATGCGAAAGCTTCTTTTTGTTAAGTTCGCTACGGCCAACTATTATGGACCTGAATTCACCCTGCAACTGCTCGTAGCCCTTGCGGCCAACACATAATAGCTTCACTGTGATGCCCTGCGACTGAAGCTCGCGCACCTTGCGGCGCACAGCACGCACGATGGAGCTGTTGAACCCGCCGCACAAACCTCGGTCGGAAGTGGCTACCACTATTAGCTGGGTATTGCTGCTTCCGGTGCCGGTCAGCATTTTCGGGACGTCCTGCCTTGTTGCAACCGAACTGGCAAGGGCCTGGAGCACACTATTCATCGCCTCAGCGTATGGACGGGATTCCTCGGCCTGCTCACGCGCACGGCGCAGCTTCGCCGCCGCAACCATCTTCATGGCCTTGGTAATCTTCTGAGTGGATTTTACCGATTTGATGCGGTTTTTCAGGTCTTTTAAGCTTGGCATAGGTTCTCGGTGCTAGGTACTAGGGGCTAGTATACTGGTTTGATTTAAGTTTTTTCCTGTGTCAGGCTTCACCTCATGTACAACAAAATCCGCATGCGGGATTTTGTACTTTATAAAAGCAAATCCCACATGTGGATTTGCTGCGTACACTTCGCCTTGCCTTCCTTGGGAAATTCCTTTCTCAAACAAGTATAGTTTATCGTTTAATTTATTTTGTAGTCCGCGTATCATTTTTCCAATTTCATTGGATTGTGTAAGCAATTTATCTTCCATAGTAACATCAATATATTTAAGCATAGCGGCAAGTGCTATCTGGGTTTCAAGTTCGGCAAGAGAACCTTGCGCAATTGACAAAAACCGCAGATATTCTTTCAAAGAATCCCTATTATGGCCTTCCGCGATATTAGAAGGAACAGATATAGCCGAACGACGCATTTGCGAAGTTAAGCCATATCTTTCTTCCTGCGGAAACGCAGAGGAATTATCATAAATATCTTTAACAAGAACCATAGACTTTTGCCAAACCGATAAATCTCTATAATGTTTTATAGCCATTTTACTAGTCCCTAGAACCAAGCTCCTAGAACCTAAGCAAAGCGTTTCACAAGTTGCTCAATAACATTTTTCAGCTTTGCTTCATTCTCTGGAGTGAGGGCTGATTTGGAAGTGATGTCATCAAGAATATCCTTGTTGGAATTGCGCAGTTCCTGAAGCAATGCCTGCTCGAACTTACCAACATCGCGGGTGCTTATTTTATCCAGGTGGCCTTTAACGCCAGCATAGATAACGCAGACCTGCTCGGCTGTGGAGAGAGGCGAATATTGCGGCTGTTTGAGAAGCTCGGTCAAGCGCTGTCCACGGGCAAGAAGCTTCTGCGTTGCCGGATCCAGGTCGGAGCCGAACTGGGCGAATGATTCCATTTCGCGGTATTGCGCTAGTTCAAGCTTAATCGAACCTGCTACCTGTTTCATAGCCTTAATCTGCGCCGCTGAACCCACGCGCGATACGGAAAGGCCGACGTTCACCGCCGGACGCACACCTTTATAGAACAGGTCGGTTTCCAGGAATATCTGCCCGTCGGTGATGGAGATCACGTTGGTCGGGATGTAGGCGGAAACGTCACCAGCCTGCGTTTCGATGATAGGCAGCGCGGTCATAGAACCTGCGCCCTGCGCATCGGACATTTTTGCGGAACGCTCAAGAAGGCGCGAGTGGATGTAGAATACGTCCCCTGGATAGGCTTCGCGGCCTGGCGGGCGGCGAAGGAGAAGCGACATCTGGCGGTAAGCCACGGCCTGCTTGGAAAGGTCATCGTAAATGATGAGTGAGTGCATGCCGTTATCACGGAAATATTCGCCCATCGCAGAACCAGTGTAAGGTGCTAAGAATTGCAACGGCGCTGGTTCTGAAGCGGTGGCGGCCACCACGATGGTGTATGCCATGGCACCGGTTTCTTCAAGTTTCTTTACTACCTGCGCAACGGTTGAGCGTTTTTGCCCGATGCAGACATAAATGCAATAAAGCTTTTTGCTTTCATCGGTGCCTGCGTTGATTGATTTCTGGTTGAGGATGGCATCTACTGCGATTGCGGTTTTCCCGGTCTGGCGGTCGCCGATGATAAGTTCGCGCTGGCCACGGCCAATCGGGATAAGAGTGTCGATCGCCTTAATGCCGGTTGACATAGGCTCATGCACGGATTTACGCGCGATGATGCCAGGAGCTTTAACTTCCACACGGGAACGGGTTACGTTGGTAAGAGGGCCTTTCCCGTCGATTGGGTTTCCAAGGCCGTCAACCACGCGGCCAAGCAGGCCTTTACCCACTGGTGTGTCCATGATGGTTGCGGTACGTTTTACGGTGTCGCCTTCTTTTACGGTACGGTCATCGCCGAAAATAACCACGCCGACATTGTCGGAAGCAAGGTTAAGAGCCATGCCCTTGATGCCGCCGCCAAATTCCACCATTTCGCCAGCCTGTACGTTTTCGAGGCCGTAAACGGTTGCGATACCGTCACCAACGGCGACAACCTGCCCGGTTTCGGAAAGCTCAGCGGTTGCGCTGAAATCAGCGATCTGTTTTTTCAAAATGTCCGAGATTTCAGACGGGCGGATGTTCATTGTCGGTTACTCCTCAGTAGTTCGTATTTTGTAATTCGTATTTGTTTTTACCCTGCTTTAAGCTCCTGCTTCAAGCGGTTTAATTTTCCGGCAAGCGAGCCATCGAGCTGAAGGCTGCCAATATTTATAATGGAACCGCCAAGCAGGGCAGAATCTTCGCGCGTGTCCAGGTTGACTTTTTTCCCGTAAGCCTTGGAAAGGGACTGGGCAATAATTTCCACCTGTTTGGCTGAAACTTCGCGCGCTGTGACCATCTCGGCAGATATTTCACCGCGCTCCCTGGCGGCTTTTTTCAGGAAAATATCTATTATCTCCGGCAATATCTCCAGGCGCTTATGGCGGGCCAGAAGGGAGGTGAACTGCCCGGTTATCTGTTGTACGCCAAGTTTTTCCATGAGGTTTGAAATAATAGTATCCTGTGCTTCGCGGGTGAGCAGCGGGTTGGTAAGGAATGCCTGAAAATCAGCATTTCCCCTGATTATTTCTGCTAAAGAAAAAAGGTTTTTTTCTACAACCTCTAAAACGCCAGCATCCTGCGCTACGGCAAAAAGCGCATCCACATAACGTTCGGCAATTTTTCCAGTACCTGAATTTTTCACGGACTATATCTATTTCTATATAAATTTTTATAAATGCCAATTTTAAGCGTGCCGAAACTAGGCAAAAATATTTATAAAGGCAAGCGATAATTTAGGTTCTGTGACATTCAAATCCTAACTTGCTGCAAACCCCGGTTTCCTATGCGTTTTGAATGCCAGCAGGTGCTGGGTTCTAGGTTCTGGGGGCTAGTGCATGGCAATAGCAATTGCGCAGGATCTCAGGATTATTGAGTAGATCCTGTGCAGCCGCTCCGCGCCTCACAGGATGACGAGAACTGTCGCCCCGCACTTGTTGCGGGGTCTGGGGCTTAATACCGGATGCCGCCCTGCGGCGGCATGACAAGCTGGGAAAATATCAAATGCAATTGCCATGGGATAGCGAGCCTACAAAAAGCTCTGTGGGTCGATGTCAAGCTTTACGCGCACAGAAGATGGCGTTTTTACTGATTCTGCCCAGCTTTTCAGCAGATCTGGCAGGTTTACTGATTTATCGGCCTTTACCATCAGGCGGTAGCGATATTTGCCACGGAGCATGAAAAGCGGCGCCTGGGCCGGGCCGTACAGGCGGAGCCTGGAGTTCTGGGTGTAGAGCCTGGCGAAGACAGAGGCGAGTTCGTTGGCGGTTTTTACAACCGCATCTTCCTTCTCGCCCTCTATTATTATGGCGGCAAGCCTTGAAAATGGGGGCATATCAGCATTCCTGCGCGCATTCAGCTCGGCGCCAAGGAAAGCATCCCTGTCGCCGGAAACAAGGGCTTTGATGACCGGGTGATCGGGAAGGAAGCTTTGCATATATACCTGGCCGCGTATATTTTCACGTCCGGCGCGCCCGGAAAGCTGGTGCAGGAGCTGGTAAGTGCGCTCGGAAGCGCGCAAATCGCCGCCTGCCAGCCCCAGATCGGCATCGACCACGCCCACAACGGCAAGCCCTGCGAAATGATGGCCTTTGGCAACCATCTGGGTGCCGATAAGAAGGTCGATTTTTTTGTCTGTCATGTCGGAAATTGTCTGTGACATATCCCCGTAGCCGCCCATGCTGTCGCTGGCCATGACAGCCACTCGCGCCTGCGGCATGAATTCCGTGACTTCCTCAAGCAGCCTTTCAACGCCGGGACCGCAGGCATGGAGCGTATCTTCCGCCGCGCAGGTTGGGCAGGTTTCAGGAACTGGTATATGGTAGTTGCAATGGTGGCAGCAAAGCTGGGGGATTCGGGATTCGGGATTCGGGGAAGAAGAATTTTTGTCACTTTTTTCTCCTGATCTCGAATCTCTAAAACCTGATCCCTTATGAGTAACCAGCCATGCCGAGCAATCAGGGCATTGGAAACGATGCCCGCATTTGCGGCACAGCATCAGCGGGGCATAGCCTCGGCGGTTCAGAAACAGCATCGCCTGGTTGCCAGAAGCTATGGTGGTGGCCAGTTTTTCACGAAGCATAGCGGAAATGAAATGCCCGGCAGCCAGGTTCTCACGGCGCATGTCGATAACGTGAATATCAGGCATTACGGCCTCTGCATGGCGAAGCGGCAGGGAAATTTCAGTATATTTCCCCTCGCGCACGTTATGGTAACTTTCCAGCGAAGGAGTTGCGGAAACCAGCGTTACAGGGAAATTTTCAAAACGCGCACGGGCAACCGCCATGTCGCGGGCGTGGTACATTACGCCTTCTTCCTGTTTGTAGGAGGCATCATGCTCTTCATCTACAATGACCAGCTTAAGGTTCCTGTACGGCAGGAATAAGGCAGAGCGCGCCCCCACCACTACACGCGCCTTCCCGGTTGCTATAGCTTGCCAACTGGCACGTTTTTTTGCAGGCGTTATCGCTGAGTGCCAGGCCACTGGATTGAAACCGAAGCGTGATTCGAAGCGCGAAAGCCACTGCACCGAAAGGCCAATTTCAGGGAGGAGGATAAGGATTTGAGGGGATTTCTCCGTGGCAAGAATCCTGGCGATGCTATCAAAATACACCTCGGTTTTTCCTGATCCGGTTACGCCATCAAGCAGGGTTACGGAAAAGCCGCCGTTTAATTTTGCGCCAAGAGTATCAGCAGCATTCTGCTGGATATTTGAAAGCGGGGTTAGTTTGATTTTTTCGCTGTCTATTATTGTGTTTAGCTGGACGCGTCCATGCTTGTCTATGTCGTCTATCGGCAGGAGCATTTTAAGCACCGCACCAAGGGGGGCGCAATTATACCATGCCGCCCATTCGATGAATTTGCGCATGTTTTCCGAAACTGCCGGATACTCATCATGTGTTTTTATTACGCTTTTTATTTTGCCTTCTTTCAGGGTAGCCGTTCCATTTTTCCATACCACTCCGAGCGATTCGTTTTTGCCAAAAGGAACACTTACTATGTCGCCGATTTTAAGTTGCATCCCATCTGGTGCGATATAATCAAAACCGTGATTAACCGCAGCAGGCAGCAATATTTCAAATTGATTGTGATTGTCAGCAGGATTCATATTGCAAAAAAAGATGGTTCCACTATTAGATGTTTAGATTATTAGATGATTGGGTAATTAAGAACAGGAAAATTTAAAATGAAATTTTTTATCGACACTGCTGACGTAAAAGAAATCCGAGAACTTGCTGCAACCGGTCTGCTTGACGGCGTGACCACCAACCCAACGCTGATTGCAAAATCAGGGCGTGATTTTATCGAAGTGATCACCGAAATTGCAGGTATTGTCCCCGGTCCGGTTTCGGCAGAAGTTACGGCAACAGACGCCGAAGGCATGATACGCGAAGGCGAAAAGCTTGCGCGTATTTCCGATAATATTGCAATCAAAGTTCCGTTGACATGGGACGGGCTTAAAGCCTGCAAATATTTTACCAGCAAGAATATAATGGTGAATGTTACCCTGTGCTTTTCGGCAGCGCAGGCGATACTGGCAGCAAAAGCCGGGGCCACTTTCGTTTCGCCATTCATAGGCAGGCTTGATGATATAGGTCAGCCCGGGATGCAGCTTATTTCTGACATATGTACCATCTATAACCAGTATGAATACTGGGATACCCAGGTGCTGGTGGCATCAGTACGCAGCCCGGCACATGTGGTTGAATCCGCTATGCTTGGCGCGCATGTGGCGACCATTCCGCCCTCGGTGCTTAAACAATTAGTGTCGCACCCGCTGACCGACAAGGGGCTTTCGACATTTCTTGCAGATTGGAAGAAGACAGGGCAATCAATTTAATCAAAATATAGTGTCATCCCCGCGCAGGCGGGGATCTTAGGAATATCCACCGACGGAATTTGTAGCCCTGGATCCCGGGTCAAGCCCGGGATGACATAGTAAAAAAGGAAATAAAGTGAGCAGGAAAAAAGAGCTGGTGAGGGAAATGGATATTACTGAAATTCAGGTGCGGGAATATCTGGAGGCACATCCCGATTTTTTAAATAATATACCGGCTCCCAAGCGCGACCTTGGTGAACGGGTGGAGGATTTCCAGCATTACCTGCTTAAAAACTTACAGACCAATTCAAAAACCCTTAACCAGCGTTATGATGCGCTGGTTGATTATTGCCGTGATAATTTATCGGTGCAGGCGCAGGTTCACAGCGCGGTTTTGAAGCTGGTGCGCGCGCGAAATATCGAGCAGCTCCTGGAGCTTCTTACAGTTGATATGCTCTCTGTTTTTGACCTTGATGTCGTACGCATAGGTATGGAATCGGATGTTCCGTTTGACGCATCTTACGGCGAGGAGAATTACTCAGGCATTGTATTTATTGATTCAGGGACAGTGGATGCGCTTTTTGGCGAGCATAAAAACGTTTTGCTGGTTGGTGACCTCGAAGAAGAGCAGCCCCTGGGGTTTGAGCAGATTTTTGTGAACTGTGAGCAGCAGATACAGTCCTGCGCCCTGTTGCGCCTTGATTCGGAAATGGTGGACAAGCATATAATACTTGCCCTTGGGGTGCGCCATAAAGACCGGTTCCACGCAGGGCAGGGGATGGAATTGCTCCATTTCCTTTCACAGGTGGTGGCGTTACAGCTCGACAAATACCTGGACGACCTTGCTCTTTAAAAATTCATTTTTGCTTCAAATCTGCTTGTGATGGAGCCTCCTCAAAAAGTCACGTACTTCGTGTACGCTCAACTTTTTTCGGTATCCATCACTTCGCGCTTTATCGCCAAAATGAATTTTATTATGTATAAGCTTCAAATCTGCTTGGTGTTTAGGATTAGGTGACAAATAAAAGAAAAGCCTTATAATACTCCCATGAAAAACCTATCACATAACCTACCCATAACCGCAGAGCTTGCGGATATTGCAGCCCGGTGGGAAAGCTGGCTTTCTGACCTTAAGAATTCCTCGCGGCATACTGTGGTTTCCTACCAGAATGACCTTGCTAATTTTTTGAGCTTCCTTGCCGGGCATTTGGGGGCGAGGGTTGGGCTTGCTGAACTTTCAAATCTGGACAACAAGGATATACGCGCATGGCTTTCGGCCAGGGCTATGGATAAAAAATACGAAACATCTTCAAATGCACGCGCTCTTTCCACCATAAAAAATTTCTTCCGCTACCTGGAAAAACAGGAGAAATGCAAAAATCCGGCGGTTTTGCATATTCGTGCCCCGAAAATAAAAAAACCATTGCCCAGGGCGCTTGATGAAAAGCAGGCTGCGGAGGCGGTGGGGCAGATTTCCGAGCTGCATAATGAAAGCTGGGTGAATGCGCGCGATACCGCGCTGCTCCTGCTGATTTATGGCTGCGGGATGCGTATTGGTGAAGCGGTATCCATTAAATACGCAGATATTGAAAATGAGGACAGTATAATCGTGACCGGGAAAGGAAATAAGCAACGCAAGCTGCCGCTGCTGCCGGTTGTGCGTGCTGCTGTAATGGAATATGTGGAGGCATGCCCACATGGGTTTAAAAATAATTCGCCGCTATTTTGGGGCTTGCGCGGGGAGGCGCTTGATGCCGGGGTTTTTCAGCGGCAGCTTAGAAACCTGCGCGCCAGGCTGAATTTGCCAGATAGCACTACGCCACATGCATTCCGACACAGCTTTGCAACCCATCTGCTATCGTCCGGGGCCGACCTGCGCTCGATTCAGGAACTGCTGGGGCATGTTAGCCTGTCCACCACCCAGCGCTATACCCATGTTGACAAAAATCGACTGATGGCTGCATACAAGAACGCGCACCCACGGGCGTAGTTAGTAGTTAGTAGTTAGTAATTAGTTCATCTGCCTTTAGTGGGGTCTGAATCACACCTGCTTAGTATACCGGCTTTAAGCATAGCTTTAGTACGGGCGGCTATTTGCTTTTTAGATAGCTCTTCTATTTTAAGTTCTTCGTATTTTATCATATCGTATAACTCAGGGCTGGTATATTTATTGAGTTCTTTTCTGAGTTTGTTTTGTGCTTTAGGGGATGGGTCATATGTGCCCTCCAGCTCACTTCTCCGGTTTATTGCTTCAACCAGCTTTGTTATTCTTTCCTGCCTGTAATGCTCACGAAAATCATACCCAGGTTTTTCATTATCCGCCATAAATTACCAATCTCTGTGTTATTTGATAAAATAGTAGCATATTAAGCCGCTATTTATTGTTACAGTATTATGAAGATATTAGCCGGAGCTGTTTATGTAAGCGATTGTTTTTGCAAAGATTAATTATAGGTATAGTAGTTTGTACTACTCCACCGTCACTGACTTGGCGAGGTTGCGCGGCTGGTCAACATCGGTGCCTTTCAGCACCGCCACATGGTAGGCCAGCAACTGCACCGGGAGAGAATAAAGCAGGGGAGCAACGAACTGGTCGCATTCCGGCATTTTTATTGCAGCCATTGCCACATCGCCAACTATGTTTATTCCTTTTTCATCGCTAACCAGAATTATTTTGCCGCCGCGCGCTGCCGCTTCCTGGAGGTTGGAGGCGGTTTTTTCAAATAATATATCGGATGGTGCAAGTACAATCACCGGCATACGCTCGTCAATCAGCGCGATTGGGCCGTGCTTGAGTTCGCCTGCCGCATAGGCTTCGGCGTGGATGTAGGAAATTTCCTTCATCTTCAGCGCTCCTTCCATGGCGATGGCGTAACTCGTGCCGCGCCCGATATAAAGCATGTCGCGGGCATGGGTCATGTTGGTGGCCAAAGCATGAATCTGTGAATCCAGGGCGAGGATGTCGGACATCTGCGCCGGGGTTTCCAGCAGCAGGGCGCAGAGCTCACGCGAGAGTTTTTCGTCGATCGTCCCACGGAGCCTGGCAAGGAAAATGGTGAAACAGGCGAGGGTTGCAAGCTGGGTGGTGAAGGCTTTTGTTGAGGCAACACCTATTTCCGGCCCTGCGTAAGTATAGAGCACCGAACTGGCTTCCCGCGCAATGCTGCTTTCTGGCACATTCACAATGCCAAGGACGGGGTGGGTTTGTTTTACAAAGCGTAATACCGCGAGAGTGTCTGCGGTTTCACCGGATTGTGAAATAACGATGGTGAGGCCTTTTTTATCGACCACAGGATTGCGGTAACGGTATTCGGAAGCAATGTCGATCTCGACCGGGATGCGCGCTATGGATTCCAGCCAGTATTTAGCGACATTGGCGGCGTAAAACGATGTTCCGCAGGCGATGAGCTGCACACGCTCGATGGTTTTTAAGTCGAAAGTAAGCCCGGGAAGGTTTATATCCAGCGTTACCGGGTTTATAAACATTTTAAGAGTTTCGCCGACCACTGCCGGTTGGTCATGTATCTCTTTTTTCATGTAGTGGCTGTAATTATCCTTGCCTACTGACGCGGAATTATAGCCTGATGTGGTGATGGCGCGTTTTACGCTTTTATCATCCTTATCGAAAAATTCTGCGGAATTTTGGGTGAGGATCACCCAGTCACCATCTTCCAGGTAGCTTATTTTCGAGGTGAGGAGGGAGAGGGCGATGGCATCTGAGCCTACGAACATTTCGCCTTCGCCGTAGCCAACAGCCAGCGGGGGGCCATTGCGCGCCGCTATCAGCAAATCAGGCTGGCCAGCGAAAATGAAAGCCAGGGCATAAGCGCCATGCAGGCGTTTAAGCGTTTCTGATACCGCATCGCGCGGGGTCAGGCCTTTATCGAGTAAGTGCGTGACCAGGACCGGGACAACCTCAGTATCGGTCTGGCTTAAGAATTTATAGCCAAGCGCGGATAACTCATCGCGCAGCTCGCGGAAGTTTTCGATAATGCCATTATGCACCACTGCAACTTTTCTGGTTACGTGCGGGTGGGCGTTGGTTTCGTTGGGAGCGCCATGCGTTGCCCAGCGTGTATGGCCGATGCCGGTGCTGCCGGGAAGGGGAGAGGCTGCTAATTGTTTTTCGAGGTTAATCAGCTTGCCGCCTGCGCGCACGCTATTTATCGCTTCGCCGGTTATTGTGGCGATGCCTGCTGAATCATAGCCGCGATATTCAAGCTTTTTAAGGCCGCTTAAAATAAGGGGTGCTGCATCTCTTTTTCCAATTATGCCTATTATTCCACACATTGTTTTATTCCGTAGTTAGTATTTTAGTGGTAAGTCAGTCAGTAGTTAGTAATAAGTAGTTGGTGGTTAGTAAAGGCATTATATAAGAAATATGTTTTATAACTTGCAAATCAATGTTTGTTACGTTTTGTTACCATCTATTCAAGCTTTACGAACTTTACAAACCACGAATTAACCATGTCTGCCAAGCATTCCAAAGCCCTTTCCCTGCTCATGAAAATAGCGCTTATGCTGCTTGCCTTCTGGTTCGTGCTGCGCGGGATAAATATGGATGAGCTTAAATCCATGCTGCGATCGCAAAACCGCTATGCTTTTGTTGAAGGGTTTATTTTCCTTTCTTTTCAGGTGGTTCTTGGTTCGGTGCGCTGGAGGATGGTGCTTGTGTGCCTGAATAAGGCCGGGGATAAGGTTATTTCGCACCTGGCGGCGCTTAAAACCTATTATATAAGCGTATTTTTCAATTGCTGCCTGCCGGGGACGGTGGGAGGGGATGTAATCCGCGTATGGCTGGTGAAATCTGAACATACGCCGCTGCATCTTGCCATCAGCTCGGTGGTTATCGACCGGATGATAGCGTTGCTGGCGCTTGGGGTTATGGGGGGTGTCACCATGCCGTTATTTGCCGGTTATATTGGCATAAGCGCCTGGATAATGCTGCCGCTGTTTTTGTTTCTAATGGCTTTTGGGTTCTGGGTTTTGTTCAACCTTGATAAAATAATTTTGAAAATCCCATTCCTTAAATCGCTTAGCTGGCTTTCGCATTTGCTTGCTAATATCCGGCTGATGCTGGTGTATCCGAGGCCTGCCCTGTGGTCGTTGTTTTATGCCGTTATATCGCATGTAAGCTATTGCCTGTGCGCTTATGTGCTGGCGAAAAGCCTTGGCAACCCTATTTCACTGCTGGATGCGGTTACGCTGGTGCCATGGGTGCTGCTTATTTCGATTATACCAATATCTATTGGTGGCTGGGGGTTGCGGGAAGCAGCCATGGTTTATATGCTGGGGCTTATCGGTGTTCCGCAAATGGTGGCGCTGGCGGTTTCGGTGCAGCTTGGGCTGCTTTCTATTGTTGTCAGCGTTCCGGCGGGATTGTTGTGGCTTGTTAGTAGGCGGGATTCGAGATTAGGGGTTCGGGATTCGGGATTCGGGGGCAAATAACCACTTCCCGGCCATATCCAGTGTGGTTATCCTGAGCGCATGGCAAGTAAAAAAGAACAATACAGCAGCTCGGCGCACCTGCAGCTTATCACCCGTAAATTACTTATCAGCATTGAAGAGAGGGTCGAGCGCTTAAATACCGCCACAAAAGATGAGCTTGAGCAATTGAAAGGCAGTCATGAATTGCTTTTTGGCAATAAAACGCCAATTGCCGGGAATCTTGTGATACTTGCTGAGCTACTGGAAAAGATGGGTGACGTGGAAGCCAATGATGCGGTTTTTTCAGCTAAGGGGAGTGGCAATAAACTCTCGCAGGCGGATATTGCGCTGGTGGAAGAGTTTGTGAAAAAACTTAAAGCACCTGTGAAAAATAAATCACATCTCCCAGTGGCAGAGGAGCAGGATGAAGGCCATCACCCCAGCCTTTTCCCAGAGGGAGAAGGAGTTTAGACCCCAATAATGCCAAAATGGTATAATGAATTGCTTGGAAGCAATTTCCCCACATTTATTGGTAAAACTCTCGCAACTATTGACCCGGCGGCGGAATATCTCCCCAACTGGCATATAGAGCTTATCGCTGAATATCTGGAGGCAGCGCGCAGGGCGCAGATTACACGCCTTATCATCAATGTGCCGCCGCGCTCGCTTAAATCTGTGTGCGTGAGTGTCGCATGGCCTGCGTGGCTGCTGGGGCATGACCCGCGTACAAAAATAATCGCCGCCAGCTATGCGGCTTCGCTCAGCGTAAAACATTCGCTCGATTGCAGGTTTGTTGTTTCCAACGAATGGTACAGGGAGGTTTTTCCCGATGTTAAGCTGGTGCGTGGACAGAATGAAAAACATAAATTCGTAACTACCAGGCGCGGCTTCCGCCTTGCCAGCTCGGTTGGCGCCAGCGTGGTGGGCGAGGGCGGGAATTTCCTGATTATCGACGACCCGATAAGCCCGGCGCAGGCTATGAATTTACGTTTCCGCGAACATGTGAATAACTGGTTCGACCATACATTCGCCACAAGGCTTAATGATAAAAAAAACGGCGTTATCGTGCTGGTCATGCAGCGGCTGCACAGCGATGATCTTAGCGGATACCTGCTGGCCAAGGGAGGGTGGGAGCATCTGTCGCTGCCTGCTGTTGCTGAAAGCCAGCGTAATTACAGTTTTATGAATGTTTCCAAGATATTTGAAGCGGGTGAAGTGCTGCATCCGGCCAGGGAAAATATGCAATTGCTGGAGAGGGCAAAAATAGAGCTGGGAAGTATGGCTTTTGCCGCCCAATACCAGCAGAACCCACAACCGGACCGGGGGGCTATGGTGGATAAAAGATGGATTGCGCGTTATGCAAGCCTGCCTGCGGTTTATGAGTCGGTGGTGCAAAGCTGGGATACTGCGATTAAAAGTAGCGCGCGGCACGATGCCAGCGTCTGCCTGACGTTTGTAGAAGCTGATGGCAGGAGTTATCTGCGCGAGGCAAGGGTGATGCGCCTTGAATATCCCGACCTGAAAAAAGCATTTTATAACTATGCTGATGAGGATAAGCCAAGGGCAATACTGGTTGAAGATAAGGCCAGTGGACAACAGATTTTGCAGGATATTAAGCGCGAAAGCTACCTGCCGCTTATCGGGATTTCTCCCAAAAGCGATAAAATAACCCGCTTTGCCGCAATTTCAGCAATGCTGGAAGCTGGTAAGCTGGTTCTGCCCCAGCAGGCTAAATGGCTTGCTGATTTTGAAGCCGAGCTTTTCTCTTTCCCAAATTCCCCTCATGACGACCAGATTGACGCGCTGACCCAATATTTCGACTGGAAGCGTTCGCAAAGCTGGGAAAGGATGAGGATGAGAAGGATTTAGAGCATTTTCCATTTAATCGTGCGCGTTGTTATCCTATGAGGCGCGTAGCGACTGCACAGGATCTGCGCAATAATCCTGAGATCCTGCGCAAATTCTTACGAATTTCGCAGGATGACGGCACAGGCATTACAAGCTGAAGAAAATATTAAATTCAATTGCCATGGTAGAATTGGGCGGTTTATAGCAAAATAACAGCTTGTTGGCTTTTAATTATAGCAAAATTATGCTAATATATATATTATTATTAACCAATAATTAAATCTATTAACCTATTATGATAGGTAATTGCTTGATTAGTTAATATTGGTAGTGGAGAAATTTATGTCGCATGATGCGATTAATTCCTGGGTTGATAATGCGAAAAAGCCGATACCGGCTGCCGCTAAATCTGCCGCTATCCAGGTTGTGACCCGCGCCCAGGAGCAGGCACGCGGAAACCTCATTATTGATATTGCTGAAAAAATACGCCCGTACCTTGTGAAAATGTTTGAAGGCGTGCGTGATGAGAATGGATTGCTGATGCAGCAGGCGCATGTGCGGGGGATTGCCCTGAATATGGCGCAGAATATTGCTAAAGAACAAGAAATAAAAATCCAGGTCAAGAATTAACAACGGGAGTGGAGCAATGGGAAAGATTACAACAGAGCAGTTGGAAGGGTATCTAAGACAGGCAGTAGACCCTGCTGTTCTTAAAAATTTATCCGAAGAAAAACTTGCTCAGGGAATTAAAGATATGATGGGTAGCCTGAATGCCCAGCCAGCCGGGGTTGAGGGCAAAAAAGGGCGAGGCGTATAACGCAAAGCTACAGAATTTCTGTGACCAGAAACAAAAAACCCGGCTCGTAATGATGCCGGGTTTTTTTGCTTTATAAAATATGGCAGGAATTAAGCCATTTCGTTAGCGTGGAGCTGCGAATCAGACATCTGTTCCGGGTCTTTCAGCACATAACCACGGCCCCAGACGGTTTCGATGTAGTTTTCGCCGCCTGCTGCGGTTGCAAGTTTCTTGCGCAGCTTGCATACGAAAACGTCGATGATCTTAAGCTCAGGTTCATCAATCCCGCCGTAAAGATGGTTCAGGAACATTTCCTTGGTAAGGGTGGTGCCTTTACGCAGGGAAAGAAGTTCAAGTATGCTGTATTCCTTGCTGGTTAAATGCAGCGCCTTGCCATCTACATCAATTGAGCGCGTGTCAAGATTGACGGAAAGCTTGCCAGTGCGGATTATGGATTCGGAGTGGCCTTTTGAGCGACGAACGATAGCCTGAATACGCGCAATCAGCTCGCCCTTGTTGAAAGGTTTGGTCAGGTAGTCGTCAGCGCCATAGCCAAGACCTTTGATTTTCTGGTCAGGGCCGGAGAGGCCGGAGAGAATTAAAATCGGGGTGGTGACACGGGCAGCGCGGAAACGGCGCAACACCTCGTAGCCATCAATGTCTGGCAACATAAGGTCAAGGATTATGATGTCATAATCATATAATTTTCCGATTTCCAGGCCTTCTTCACCGAGCTGGGTGGTATCGCAAATAATACCTTCAGAGGCCAAGGATAATTCAATCGCCTTTGCGGTTGAGGAATCATCTTCTACCAATAATACACGCATTTCGAATCCCCCTAATATACATTAACAATTCGTTAAATTATTAATTTGTAGTTAAGCATAAAAAAATTGTTATCACAATCATTTATTCTATAACTTATTCAATAAAAATTCCATTGTGTGAAAAACACTACAATGTTCTATGTTAATCAAATTACTATGTCAATTAAGAAACATTGAGAAAATTAATTGAAAGCTTGCGATTTTTTTAGGGTTGAAGTGGGGAATGGATAGTGGGGACATGGCAATTGCAATTGCCATGGCATTTGAACTCAGTATGATATAATAATGTCTTTCTTGCCCGTTCTTTCAAAAGGGAAATTTCTTTGCCCATGCAGCTTGAAGAAATAAATAACATACAGGAAGTGACTGTAACCGGAGTTGTGGTTGCTGTGCTTGGGATGCTTATCGAATGCTCTGGCATTGAGAGGCTCCTGAGCGTTGGCTCGCGTTGCACGATTATTGGGGCGCGTGGCTTTGGTTCTGCGCAGCAGATCGTTCCTGCTGAAGTTGTTGGGTTTCGCGATAACCGCGCATTGCTTATGCCGTTTGGGAGCCTGGAAGGTATTGGGCCCGGTGCAAAAGTGGTGCTCGAAGAAAACGCCAATGTCTGCTATCCGGATGAGCGCTGGCTGGGCCGTGTGATAAATGCCATGGGTGAGCCGGTTGATGGAAAAGGGCCGCTTTCCCGAGGCGCAAAAGCTTACCAGCTTCGAGCCGAACCGCCACCGCCGCATGACCGGGTGCGGGTGCGCGGAAAACTCAATATGGGTGTGCGCAGCATGAATACATTTCTTACCTGCTGCCGTGGGCAACGTATGGGGATTTTTGCAGGGTCGGGAGTTGGGAAATCTATACTTATGTCGATGCTGGCGCGTAATTCGCAGGCTGATGTAAACGTCATCGGGCTTATCGGCGAGCGCTCACGCGAACTCCAGGAATTTATCGAGGACGACCTGGGTGAAGAGGGGCTTAAACGCTCGGTGATTATTGTTGCGACATCAAGCGAGTTTGCGCTCCTGCGCCGCCAGTCAGCATATCTTACAATGTCGGTTTCAGAGTATTTCCGCGATAATGGAAAAAATGTGCTGTGCCTTATGGATAGCGTGACGCGCTTTGCCATGGCGCAGCGCGAAATTGGTTTGTCGGCAGGCGAACCACCAACCAGCAAAGGCTATACGCCGACTGTTTTTGCCGAGCTGCCAAAACTTCTGGAACGTGCAGGACCGGGAAAAGCAGGGCAGGGAAGCATCACCGGGCTGTTCACGGTGCTTGTGGAAGGCGATGATACTAACGAACCGGTTTCTGATACGGTGCGCGGGATTTTGGATGGGCATATAATACTCGATCGCGCCATTGCCCAGCGTGGACGTTTCCCGGCAGTGAATATCCTGAAAAGCGTTTCCAGGACCATGCCTGATTGCAATAACGAACAGGAAAATGCCCTGGTTCTGGTCGCCCGTCGCCTGCTTTCAACTTATGAGGATATGGCGGAGATGATACGCCTGGGCGCATACCGGAAAGGCTCCGACCCGGCAGTTGACCAGGCCATCCAATATTACCCGGCACTGGAGGATTTCCTGCGCCAGCGCAAAGATGAAAAAACAACGCTTGATGAAGGTTATGACCAGCTTGCGAAGTTGTTAGGCATTGTCAACTGGCGCGAGGCCAAGACGGGGTAAGAATGTGTAGTAGTTAGTAGTTAGTAGTTAGTAGTTAGTAATTTGTGTTTCTGGATTTCCGCGCAAGGCGGGAATGACAAGGTAAAGA
>JBDHUC010000038.1:0-16848 GCA_039808985.1 Alphaproteobacteria bacterium
TCCACCTGCCTAAATCCACCCTTTTCATGCTGGTTAGCGCCTTTATGGGGCTTGATAAAATGCAGGAAGCCTACGCGCATGCCATAAAAAATAATTACCGTTTTTATTCATATGGCGATGCATGTTTACTTTTGCCACAAAAGAAGCTTAAAGATTAGCCATTATGATCAAATTTAAAATAAACCATACAGATGGCGCTGCGCGTACTGGTGTTGTTACCACTGCGCACGGTGAAATTCGCACGCCAGCATTCATGCCGGTTGGAACCGCGGCGACTGTAAAAGGCATGACACCGGAAGCGGTTGCGCAAACCGGGGCGGATATATTACTCTCCAATACTTACCATTTGATGTTGCGCCCCAGCGCCGAATTGATCGCGAAAATGGGGGGCTTGCATAAATTCATGAACTGGGACAAGCCGATACTCACCGATTCCGGCGGGTTTCAGGTAATGTCGCTTTCCAAGTTGCGTAAACTTAACGAGCAGGGCGTGCTGTTCAAATCACATCTGGACGGTAGCGAGTATAACTTAACTCCGGAACGATCAATGGAGATCCAGCATCTGCTGGGCAGTGATATAACTATGGCATTTGACGAATGCACGCCGTTCCCGGTGAGTGAAGATGAAGCGGAAAAATCAATGCAGCTTTCCATGCGCTGGGCGCAGCGCTCGAAGGATGCTTTTATCAAGCGCGACGGTTACGGCTTGTTTGGAATTGTGCAGGGCAGCGTTTTTCCTAAACTGCGCGAAGAATCGGCGCAGGCGCTTAAATCTATCGGCTTTGACGGTTACGCTATCGGCGGGCTGGCAGTAGGCGAGGGGCAGGAGCTTATGTTCAACGTGCTGGATTTCACCATGCCGCATATGCCGAAAGACTCACCGCGCTATCTTATGGGCGTTGGCAAGCCCGACGATATTATCGGCGCGGTGCAGCGCGGGGTGGATATGTTTGATTGCGTGATACCAACCCGTGCCGGGCGTTTCGCGCGCGCTTATACCGATGAAGGCGAGAAAAACATCCGCAATGCAAAATTCGCCGGTGATGCCCGCCCGCTTCAGGAAAATTGTCTTTGCCCGGCTTGTAAGAGCTATAGCCGCGCTTATTTGCACCACCTGTTCAAGGCAGAGGAAATGCTCGGGGCGACGCTTCTTACATGGCATAACCTCACATTCTACCAACAATTGATGCAGGGACTCAGAGAAGCTATTTCAGCCCGGAAATTAAATGAATTTGCCAGCGGATTTTTAGAGAAGTACCGCTTGCGAACGGAAGATTAGTTTATTTAATTGCCTTGCCGCCTGTAACCCGGCAGGGAGTACCCGGGCTAGGGTAGGAAGTAACGGTATCATCACATAATGTTTCACCGGCGATAATGCCAAGTTTTCCACTGCTTGGCTTTCCGTCGTCAACTTTATCATCCATCTGGCGTAAAGCATCAGCAGGTATGCCAAGCGGGCTGATAGCTGTGCTGGCAGCATAATATCCATATGTACCCCATGCATATTTCCCGTAAGTTCCTAATCCGTAGCCTATTCTCCCAACGGTAGCCGCCCCCGCACCGAATACCATTATATTTCCTCTCCTTACAAACAGGGGGATCCAGGTGGCATTAGTGGTTCTGGTTAAGCAGCTTACAAAAAACCCGGTGCCGTTGCCATATGCGGCTGCACCGTAATTAACATTAATTAAGGCGTTTCCGCTGTTTAATACGCCGTTAGCCCTATACGACCCAAGCCCGGCGGCGCTCAGTTGCAGTAGCAGTTGGGAAACCTCGCCTGTAGCATCGGGTTGCAAACATTCACCGGTTGTCTGGACAGCACCATAAGCGTAGGTGCTGCGGATTATGCCATCACCATTGCCGTCATTTATAGTATAACCATTAAAACTGGCGCCAATTGCAGAAGTAGCGTTAGTGCAATCCCCCGGCAGGCAATTATACTTTACCCGAAAAGTATTTATCTGGGTTTCCATGTCAGAAATTTGGGTTATCTGGGCGCGTATCTTCGCGCTTTCGATCAAATCCTTCCCAACCAGCACACCGCCGACCAGAAGCCCTATTATTACAAGGACAACTGAAACCTCAATCAATGTAAAGCCAGCTTTGTTTTTAGTGCAGTAATTCATTATGAATCGTATCTTTATATATTTTTCGTATTATTGATAATATAAGGCTATTCTACTTAAGATTGATATTAAATTCTATGAAGATATTACCGCAGGCAAAATTCTCTAAGAAGTATCTGGTAACTGGAGTGGTTTGCCTTGTTTTTCTGCTTGCGCTGCTGGCTTATTTTTTTCCATGGAAAAATCTGCTGGAGCAGCGGCTTAAAAGCGAGATTGCAGCGCGGGGTATAAGTAATCTTGAATTTAGCGTTGGCTCAGTAGGCTTCGAAAAAATATCTTTTAAGGACATAACTTATGGCGAGCTTAAATTGCCTGCGCTATCAATAAATTACGATCTCAGGGAATTATGGTATGGTGGGTTCCGTGAATTACATGCTTCTGATATAAGCCTTAAGGCTGGCCAGGTGAATGTTACCCTTAAAGATGTGGATGCAATCATTACAGCTAATGAGTGGCAGGTAAAAGAAATTAAAATAACTGGTGCTCCGGTAGTTATCCCAATGCTTTCAGGCAAGGGCAGGGTGGAATTCAATAATAATAAAATTATGCTGTCGGGTGACATTGCAAGTACAGATAAAAAAACCAGTAGCAGCTTTGTTTTTAATTATCAGGTTGGTGATGAAAAAACCGCTAATGTGAAGATAACAAAATTTACAATGCCCTGGAATGAAGGGGTTGTTTCGACTCAGAATATTACCGTTCCAATTTATTCACAAAATCCGATTGCCATAAACCTTAATGTCCATAAGGTTTCGCTGAATTCTCTGCTTGCGGCAGCCACTGCCAACCGCGCAACAGCAACCGGCGTGGTATCAGGTATGCTTCCGGTTGTAGTTAAGCGTGATGGCTCGTTCATAGTAAATAAAGGCGATTTGAAGGCAGATGATAAAGGTAAAATAATGCTCTCTCCAGATGTAATACCCAGCGATACGCCACAGGTGGCCCTGCTGCGCGATATACTTAAGGAATTTCATTATGCTGTTTTCTCAATGGGTATTGAAAGCGCCGATAATAAACAATTATCCATGCTCCTGTCACTGGAAGGTAATAATCCAGACGTATATAATGGCCGTATGGTAAAATTAAACGTGCATCTGAGTGGGGATGTGATAGATTTGGTAACACGCAGTTTAAATATAATAAATAACCCGAATTATATAACTAAATAGGTGAAAAATGCTGAAAAATCCGAGTTGGTTACTGGTTGTTTTGCCGCTGCTTGCGTCATGCCAGCCTACGGTGAAGGTTGAAGCCCCGGACAAGCCGATTGAAATAAACCTGAACGTCAATATTAAGCTGGAAATCCAAAAGGATGTGAAACAGGCTATCGCCAGGAATAAAGACATATTTTAAGCAATTGACAGGAGAAATATATGAAATCGCTAATTTTAATGTCTGTAATAGCTGTTTTGGCCGCAAGCAGCGCTTTTGCAATGGATTTGCAATCAGCCCGTAAAAGCGGCGCGGTAGTAGAGCAGGTAACCGGTTATATTAAGGCTGCCCAGCCATCCCCTGAGGTTGATGCGCTGGTGGCTGATGTAAATGCCAAGCGCAAAGCCGAGTATGCTCGTATTGCCAGGGAACAGGGTACCAGCGTTGATGCCGTTGCTGCCGTTGCCGCGCAGGAATTGCTGAAAAAATAAGCGGCAATATGGATATTATGCTATTTAAAGCAAAAAAATCATAAAAATTGGTTTTTGCTCTCCTAAATAGTTGACAAACAATCCTGAAACCTTATTGTCCCCATCCTTAAGAGTTTTTTATGATCCGGTAGCTCAGTCGGTAGAGCACCTGACTTTTAATCAGGTTGTCGCGGGTTCGATTCCCGCCCGGATCACCATTTGCAATGTTTCGCTAATATTTCTATAAAAAATAAATAACAGTTTTTTTATATTTTACCGTGCGATTGATACTGCAACTTAATTCCGATATTGATAGGTTTTCTAACGCTGGCTACGAATTCTATAGTCATCATAAATAACTATGGATAATGTAAATTTAGGCTGTAGCGATAAAGAGCTACCAATAGCGAAAATTACCAATAGCAAATTATACTCTAAAGTTGTCCTTCATATAATTAATAAATATTGCTTTATAAATATTATTTTATATCAGGAGGTGATATGCAGCTACGTGATTTAAGCAGAAAGGAACGCTGGAAAATACCAAATCGTAATATGGTTGATGGCAGCAACGATCTTAATCAGAAATTTGCTGGGCATGGTAAAGATGAGAAAAACAACGCCAGCAAAAAAATTGGATTTGAAGAAGATGGGGTGGGTCGGCACAATTCTTCGCTGGTTGACCACATAACAAAAAAAGCATGATTTAAATATTAGACTTCGCACATAAAAGTAGTAATCTCCACAGGATGTTGGGTGTTATTAAGGAGGGCGGATGTCGAAATATACTTTAGCTATCACAACTATTATTTTAGGTTCTATAGTAGCCGGATTAGTGGCTTTCGGTGTATTGAACTACCATTATTTCCTTAGTATAGAAGGCCTGGTTATTGTAATTGGCGGAACCGTGGTCAATGCTTTCATGAGTTCGAACAAGCAAGATGTAATGGAAGCTTTTTCAACAATAAGTAATATGTTGGAAAAGCCTGAAATAACTCGTGATGTCTTACGGCGCGACATTTCGCAGCTTATACAATGGTCTTATGTATTGCAGGCGGATGACTTTCTTGGGCTTGAGAAAGTAACTGCTGATAAGATATCCGATCCTCTGCTGCGGTATGGCATGGATCTTGTACTTACTGCTTACCCTTCCGATAAAATCCGTGAAATGATGCATAATGTTGTGGATGCAGAGTTCGAGCGCCGCTGCGCGCCGGTAACAGTGCTTCGCAATATGGCAGCGACTGCCCCGGCTTTTGGCATGGTCGGAACCCTGATAGGGATGATAATAATATTAAACAGCGTTGGAACCGATATGGCAAATATTGGCAGTGGATTGGCTGTGGCCATGTTATCAACCCTTTATGGATTGCTGCTTGCGCGCCTTGTGTGCCTGCCTGCGGCGGATAAGCTTCTTAAAAAAGAAGAGGATATATTCTTTCATAATAACATGATGAGCGAAGGGTTTGCGCTTCTTGCAGAAAAACAGCGGCCATTTTATATGCAGGATAAGCTTAACAGCTTCCTCCAGCCTTCCCGTCATATAAATTTTGATGACAGGGTGCATTTATCATCGCGCTACCAATCGGCTATGGCTGAGAGCGCCTGATTATGAGAAGGCCTAAAACCATAGTGAAAAAACATAGTAAGGGCCAGGTGGATCATATTGATGCCTGGCTTATAAGCTATGCTGATATGATAACGCTTTTGTTCATCGTGGTTGTTATTGCTATCCCGGTTTCCATGAAAAAAAGCAGCACTAATCCTGATGCGCCGCGCGGCGAGCCGGAACATCCCTACTATCAGTCCGACCACACCGGACTGTTGTCGGTAAATACTCTTTATGATGAGTCATACCGCCAGGTTTCAGGCCTTATAATCAGTAATAATGAAGATGAGGATATTGCAGTTAATAAAACTGAGAAAGGTTTATGGCTGGATGTTTCAGTGCCACTTATATTCGAAAAAGGCTCCGCCGACATAAAAGAGGAGCAATTGCCTCTTCTTAAAACCATAATAAATACTATTAAAAATACCATGCCGGATAATTCGGTGTTGGAAGTATCCGGTTATACTGACGATACTCCCTTGGCGAATAGTAAATTTGCTAATAACTGGGAATTGTCATCAATGCAGACAGCGCGAGTTGCTTCCCTTTTGATTGACGGCGGAATAGATCCTAAAATCCTGCATATAACCAGCTATGCCGGTAATGCCCCTATAGTGCCTAATATTGATGCAGCAGGTAAACCTATCCTGAAGAACCGCGTCCGGAACCAGCGTATACTTATTAAGGTTGAAATGGCGCAAGCCAGGGAAGCAGGCTTATAGCTTATGGTATATGGCCTTTAAGCTCTCTGTCGCCAAGCAGCATTATAAGCAATGCTGAGAAGCTGAGTATTGAAAAGCCCGTAATCATTGGCATAAGGGTGCCATCATACATTTGACCTATAATCGTTCCAAGAGGGATGGCGATTACATTGGAAATTGCACCTATGATAGCAGCGGCTATACCGGCGATATGCCCCATAGGTTCCATTGCCAGCGCATTTAAATTCCCAAATAGTAATCCAACGCAGAACAATACGATCAGGCCGTAAACAAAAAACATCCAGAATTGTATTGGAAAAAGAAAATTAATCCCCAGGAAAATAATAGAAACCATGGCCATAAGAGCGAGCGCCTGTCCGCATATATGCCGCATGCCAAGCTTTTCTACAAGTTTTGAATTTATGTGCGATGAAACGCCAAATGCCATTGCCTGCAATCCAAAATACACCACGAACATTTCGCCAACCCCGAATTGCACCTGGAATATCTGTTGCGCTGAATTAAGGTCGCCAATTAAAGCTCCGAACATGCATCCCATGCAGATAGTATATGTCATGGCCTGGCGGTTGGATATAACTGCTTTAGTGCCGCTTATAATAGTCGATACGCTGAATGGGACACGTTGTGAAACCGGCAGGGTTTCATCAAGGCGGAAATATATCCACAGCATAACCGCAATTGCATAAAATATATAAAGAACAAATATATATTGCCATGATAAAAATATTATAATTCCCTGGCCAAGCGCAGGCGCAACTACCGGCGCCATAATAAAAATCATCATTACCAATGACATAACCCTTGCCATAGGACGGCCACTGAATTTATCGCGTATTATAGACATGCAGGAAATATAAGGGCCGGAAACACCAAGTCCTTGTATAAACCGCCCCGCCAGCATCATGTCAATATTTCCAGATGTCAGGCAAATCACACTTCCTGCTAAATAAAGTATCAGCCCGCCATATAGTATTTTTTTCCGGCCCAGCGCATCGGAAAGTGGCCCGCAGATAAGCTGGCCAATTGCCATTCCGATAAAAATGCTGCTGATTATATACTGGGCCTGGTTAGGATGGGCGGTATGCAATGCTTGCCCAATAGTGCCAAGCGCAGGCAGCATGGCGTCAATTGATATCGAAACTACCGACATCAACACAGCCATGAGCGCAATAAACTCTTTCGAGCCGCTTTCTGCCCCTTGTTTCATGATATTATATTCAATCTGGTTTATAGATTAATATTATTCGCTTTTAAGTGTAGGGCCTTTGAATTCTGCCTCTATTACAACATTGACCATATCGCCAACTCCCATATTGGAGCCCGGCGCCGGTATGCCGGTGGTAAAGCCAAAATCAGAACGGTTAAAGGCGCCAACCGCAGAAAAACCGATGCGCGCATGTGGGTCCATCTTCTGCCCTATATAGCCACCGTTAAATGCCACACTAAGAACAACAGGTTTTTTTACTCCTAATAATTCCAGGTCGCCATATACTTTTGCGGTGTGCTTATCGCTTGTATCTATCTTGGTAGAGGTAAATGTTATTGTTGGGAATTTGGCAGTGTTTAACCATTTATCGCCTAATATTTCTTGAGTAAAACCATCAGGAGGGCTGGGCAGATCGAGGGAGTTGGGGTTGATGATAGCTACCAATTTAGCATTCTGCGGTTTTGCCGGGTCAATTTCCAGCGTTGCGTCAAAATCATCAAAGCTGGCTGTATAATTGGAAAAACCCATATGCAACACTTTGAAAGTAAGGCTGGCATGGTGTTTGTCAAGCTTGTAAGTCCCTGCTGGCAGAGCCTGTTCTTCTGCCTGTGCCGGTTGAATAAAAAATGAGATGGTAACTGCGCTTATTAATGCAGCAAATAAATTTAACATTCTGGTTTTCATAAAATTGTCCTTTCAATTATAGCTTTTTGCTTTCAACAATTGACTTAAGATTTGATAATCCTTTTTCAAACTGGTCGCCAACCATTTTTTCGCAATTCATGAATAAACTCATGATTTTTCCGATAAAATTATTCGGCCCGTACATTGTCCATGTAACCTGTGTTTTATCGCCCTGTATGTCAAGTTTGAATTCGGCTGTATTAGTTGCCCGCATTGGCTTATAGAATTCAAGCCTGTTACGCACGAATTCATCGGGTTTTACCTCAGTTATAACCATAGTGCCTTTGCCGGTCTTTTTGCCTTCCCAGTTAAGCGTTGCCCCGACCCCGGATTTTGGCCCTTCGAATTTATAATCTGCATCTGGTTCCATTTCCACCCATGGCGACCATTTATGGCCTTTTTCCAGGTCGTTTACCTGTTCAAATATGATGGAGGCCGGTGCATTTATAAGAATATTGCGGGTTACACGGAATTCATCAGGCTTTTTTGAGGCCAGGACAAATATGGCTGCAATAGCCAGCACCAATAATAAAAGAATATATGTAAGCATAGTGTTCCCCTTTTTAAAGAAATATTACAGGTTAGCCTTGTTTTATAGCTCAAAGGTTCTTACGTCTTATTGGTAACCATGCGTATAGCTTGTAATATAATTTACGCTTGGTCAATTCTGATTATCAAATTAATGGAGATATATTATGAAACTATATTACAGCCCAGGCGCATGCTCACTTTCGCCACATATTGTACTTGCTGAAGCAGGATATAAATACGATGCAGAAAAAGTGGATTTGAAAACAAAAAAAACCGAATCGGGAAAGGACTTCAATACAGTATCCGATAAAGCGGCAGTTCCACTTTTGGTGCTTGATAATAATGAGCAGTTAAGTGAAGGCGTTGTTATGGTCCAGTATCTGGCAGACCAGAAGCCAGAAAGCAACCTTGCTCCAAAGAATGGCACTATGGAGCGTGTCCGGCTCCAGGAATGGCTCAATTATATCGCAACTGATCTGCATAAGTCACACTGGCTTTTATTTGGCCCTGAAGCTAAATCAACTGCTGCGCAACTATATGTGAACAAAATAAAAAAATGCTATGATTATATCTCCGGCAAGCTCAAGGACAAAAAATATCTTATGGGTGACCAGTTCACAGTTGCCGATGCTTATTTATTCACCATACTTAACTGGCATAAGGCCGCAAACCTTGATCTCCAGTCATGGCCGGTTCTGGCAGAATACCATAAGCGCGTAAGCTCCCGTCCTAAAGTCCAGGAGGCAATGAAAGCCGAAGGTTTGCTGGGTGCTAAGGCGGCCTAGGCAAGTTCAAGCCGTGCTTTGCATTTTGAAAGTTTATCGGCAAGGCGCGTTGGCTCGGGCAGGCGGTAGCGAGTAAGGCATTTAATCGTAATATCGCAGGCCGTATCAATTGAAACCTTATGGCCGGGAGAGATAAATAACGGGTTTACATTGTTGCGGCTGCGCAGCACTGTGCCTATACGCTCTTTTCCGGCCATAAGTGGGCTTTTATCGCCTTTTGCATTTCCCGGCATATCAAATTTTCCGGTGAGCCGCGATTTGGCAACGCCGATGCTGGGCATGTCAAGCAGGACGCCAAGATGTGCGGCTATTCCCATACGTCTTGGATGGGCTATGCCATGGCCATCCACCATGAATAAATCAGGAGTTTCTGAGAGGGTTTCCAGGGCCGCCAATATCGCAGGTATTTCGCGAAATGAAAGCAATCCAGGTATATATGGGAAAGTTACAGGGGTAAAAACCTGGGTCTGCTCTAACTGTTCAAGCCCATCCATTTCCAGCACAACTATGGCGCAGTGCGCAAGGTTGTTTATTATATCATAGCCGACATCAACACCGGCAATAGTTTTTATATTTCCAAATATATTTTCATTTTTGATTTTTGCGCGCATCGCAATCTGCAATTCACGCGCATGGCTGGTTGATTCAGGAGCGATAAATTCTGGTAAATCAATCATTATATTTTATTTTAACCCTCATCGAAGCTGTTATTAAGTGTCCTTGCTATCGCAACATAGTTTAAAAGAAAGGCAAGGACTATAGGGATTGCAATTGAATTTTCAGCTATTTTCCCATGACCAGCCAATATGAAGGCATAAGGCATTATATAACTTTCCCATAATTATGAATTAATGTAATATGCCGCCTTGGGATTTTTCATCTACCCAGATTGTTATACTGCTAATGAAGAGCCTACTATGACTGGTAAAAAAAATAATCCTGCTGGTATTTTGCGTGATGCAAATAATGATATTGCCCAGGAGCTTGTAGTTTTGCTGGAAAAGACTGACCAGCAAAAGCGCATGTATGAAACGGCCCTATCCAATACCGCCGATTTCAATTATGTTTTTAATCTTGAAGGCAGGTTTGTTTTTGTAAATAAGGCATTGCTTGATCTGTGGCATAAAACTCTGGACGAGGCGATAGGGAAAAATTTTTTTGAGCTTGATTACCCATTTGAGCTTGCACAGCAATTGCAAGACCAGATACAGGAAGTGATACGGACCAAGGAGCCACTAAAGGATGAAACGCCTTATACAAGCCCTGATGGGACACTTATTTATGAATATATTTTTCGTCCTGTAATCGGCGCTGATGGCAAGGTAGAGGCTGTGGCCGGTTCCACCCGCGATATTACCGAATATAAGGAAGCCAACCGCCGTAAAGACGAGTTCCTGGCCATGCTGGCGCATGAATTACGCAATCCGCTGGCCCCAATAAGCAATGCCATGCACATAATGAAATCCCCTTTGGTTAGTGACAAAATAAAGGAGGAAGCCGCGCTGCTTGTTGACCGCCAGATTACGCAGATGACAGATCTGCTTAATGACCTTCTTGATGTTTCCCGGGTAACTTTGGGAAAAATTGAGCTGCACAATGCAAAGGTCGCCCTGGAAGAAATAATTAACATGGCAATAGAAAGCATCCAGCCTTTAATTGACGAGCGCAGGCAGAAGCTAAAGGTAAATATCCCGAAAAATACCATATGGCTTTATGCAGATAGAACACGAATGTCGCAGGTTTTTAGCAATCTTTTGAATAATTCGGCTAAATACACACAGGTTGGCGGTGAAATAAGGGTAGATGCTGCCGAGGATAAAATGGGCGTTACTATAAAAATAAGCGATAATGGTATTGGCATATCCCGCGAAATGCTACCAATGATTTTCGATTTATTTGCTCAGGTTGATAGTTCCATGGAGCGTGCGCAGGGTGGCCTTGGTATTGGGCTTACGCTGGTTAAGAGCCTGGTGGAAATGCATAAGGGTACAATAAAGGCAGAAAGCGCTGGTAAAGGTCAGGGGAGTGAATTCACGGTGCGTCTTCCTATACAGATCGCATGCGGAAATGAGCACATCATTGATAAGCCGAAAGTAATGGCATCTAAAAATTCATACCGTGTTTTGATAGTTGATGATAATGAGGCCTCAGCAAAAACTCTGGGCTGGACACTGGAAATACTGGGCCATGATATAAGGCTGGCGCATGAAGGCAACGAGGCTATAGAAATAGCAAAATCCTACCTGCCGCACATCATATTGCTGGATATAGGGCTTCCGGGAATGAATGGTTATGAAATATGCAAAGTGCTGAGATTGTTTCCTGAGCTGGAAAGAACAGTTATAATAGCCCAGACCGGATGGGGGCAGAAAGAGCATCTGATACGCTCAAAGGAAGCTGGGTTTAACCATCATCTTGTAAAGCCTGTGAGTATAGAAAAACTGGAAAATATATTAGCAGAGCTATAGGATATGCTGGAAAATTTTATAGAAATTTCATTAATAAGCGCATTTCTTATACTTATTTCATGGCTTTCGACCTATGAAATATTGAACAAGGTATGGAATAAGCTGCCATCGCTTGATATAAATCCCAGGCTTAGGGTAATGCTGATAGGCATCCCGATTTTCTTTGCCCATATAGTAGGGATATGGGTTTATGCCATAGCTTACTTCCTTATCGAAAACTATACATCGCTTGGTAATATAGCTGGTGGTGACAGGGTTTACGGGGTAAGTTATGAAAGCTTTATTGATTGCCTGTATTTTTCCGCAGCCACTTATACTTCGCTTGGCCTGGGCGATTTGGTGCCAACGCGCAGTATGCGTATGTTGGTCGGGGCTGAGGTTTTAAATGGCCTTGTAATGATAGGTTGGACAATATCATTTACTTTTCTTACTATGGAAAAATTCTGGAAGCAGCCCAAACGAATAACAAATAAAGATAAAGATTAATGTTATGGTAACTAAAGAAAAATTAAAAATTCATCATGTTATATTGTTAATTATCATCGGAGTATTTGTTGGGATAATGCTTATGGCCTTCTGGCAGTCTCAATTCTCTGCCGAAAAAATGGCTAAGCAGCAGAATTTAATTCCTATGATGTGGCTTGGGTTTTGTATTTTGGTGCCAACCATATTTATTGAATTATATAAAATGGCATTTAAGACAATAAAGCGTCTGGGACTTAATGACAGTACCAGAAATCTCTTTGCCAGATACCATGTTTTTACTTATACGATTTTTCTATCATATGGCTTGGTTCTGGTTGGCATAAAGCCATACTTATCGTTTATACTGCTTGTTTTTATCTTGTTTGTATTAGCTCAGGTGTTCTTGTTGTGGTTCCTGGCTGACAAGTCGCAGAAAGAGCATTGGTTCAATTCCCTTGATGTTATTCCTGAGCTGTTCTTTGTTTCCGGTTTCTCTGCATTGATCTACCAGGTTATATGGCAGCGTGTTTTGTTTGCCACTTTTGGAAGCAATATTGAATCAGTAACAGTTATTGTCGCAATATTTATGTTCGGCCTTGGAATAGGCTCCCTGGTTGGTGGGCAAGTGCAGAAATATTTTCCAAATCACCTTTTAGAATATTTTGTAGGGGTGGAAATAGCAATAGGGGTTTTTGGTATTTTCAGTATTCCGCTAATTGAAGTTATCGGTGCAGTAACGCCGCATGATTCACTTCCAGCCCTTATTGGAGTTACTTTTGCCCTTCTGGCTTTTCCAACTATACTTATGGGTAGTACATTGCCGCTACTAGTGTCTTATTTGCACCGCCGCTATCCAAATCTTGGGGGCGTGGTAGGAAAATTATACGCATATAACACTCTAGGCTCTGCATTTGCATCATTCCTTACCGTAATGCTGTTATTTACAGCGCTTGGCAGGCAGTCATCTTTGGCGGTAGCAGCAATTTGCAATATAGTTACTGCTTATATGGTATGGTCTTTCTGTAAAGGGAGGAATGGGTATTCTTTTAACGAACAAAAAGATGTTGATATAGATGCTCCCCAGAATAATAGTGGGCATACATACTCTATGACGCTTTTATTATCATCTGTAATTGGCTATGCCTCGCTCAGCCTTGAAATATTATGGTTTCGCATTATAGGCTTCATGACCGCTAACCTGCCTCAGGTATTTGGGACATTGCTGGCGGTTTTCTTGGTTGGAATTGCTTATGGCTCTTTAAAGGCCAAGAATTGGAGCGAATCAGGAAAAGATGTACGTGTTTTCGTAAGCCGTTCCTTATTGCTTATGGCAGTTACGGCATATTTCTCTGTGCCTTTGGTGGGGTTTATATCTTCTTTTGACCAGACAACGGGTATTGGTGTTGGTTACATAGCCATTGGGCTGCTTGCACTATTTTCTGGCGGTATATTCCCCCTGCTTTGCCAGATGGCGATAAATAATGTCGGCAGCCATAAGTCTGGTCTTGCTGTGTCGTGGGTGTATTTCTTTAATATTATAGGTGCAACATCCGGCTCATTAATTACCGGTTTTGTACTGCTTAATGAATTCGATCTTGGAGTAAATATATTAATAGTTTGCGTTGTACTCATTTTTGCGATTGTATTATTGTCACGTATTTCTTTAAAAAATTATGTGCTATGCTTGTCTGCTATAGCTGGCGCGCTACTTTTGCAGCCTGTAATATACAATAATATAATCTTTAATTTGCAGGGGCTACCAGAGAAAATTGGTGGTTTTAAGCATATAAGTGAGAACCGCCATGGCATCATAACTGTGGTTGAATCGAAAAAAAATAGCGATATTATTTATGGCAATGGCGCATATGATGGCAGGTATAATATTGACCCGGCAGTAAATGGTAATGACATTTCCCGTGCCTATATGCTGGCTGCATTGCATCCAAATCCAAAGCGTATATTGGAGATTGGCCTTAGCAGTGGCTCATGGGCAAGGGTTTTTACTATGTATAAGCCATTGGATAAAATGGTAAGCATAGAAATCAATCCTGGTTATATAGGTATGATTGAGAAATACCCGGAAATCTCACCCTTGTTGCAAAGTCCTAAATGGGTTGATTATATTGATGATGGGCGTAGATGGCTTACTAACCACCCTGACGAGCGTTTCGATGCTATAGTAATGAATACAACATATTATTGGCGAAATAATGCTTCCAACTTGCTTTCTCGTGAATTCCTGGAGTTATGTAAACGCCATTTAAATGAAGGTGGTATTGTTTACTATAATACTACCGAAGCCCGCGATAATATTTACACCGTTGCCCATGTGTTTAAGCATGTTGTACAATTCCACAGCATGGTTGCAGCGAGTGACCAGCCATTTTCAATGAGCTATGAAGAAAAAAACAGAAAGCTGTTAGGTTTTGTTTGGGATAATGGTAATGTTGTATTCGCAGATGATAATAAAAAATATGCACAAATACGTGAAAATATGGCCAAATTTGAATTGAAAGACATCCGCGATAAAGTGCTTGCAGAAAAAGACCTATGGCTTATTACCGATGATAATATGGCATCGGAATATAAGATTGATCATTCTTTCCTTCCGCCAAAATGGTATTAACAGGTAAGTTTACGGTTTTCTTGCTGTTGCAATCCGAAGTACAATAAATCCCCATAATATTGAAAGCAGCGAGCCGTTAATGACACCGATTTTAGCCATTTCCTGCATGTGTGGTTCAGGAAATGCTAAAAGGCCTATGAACAGGCTCATGGTGAAACCAATTCCAGCAATTACCGAAACCCCATAAAGATGCAGCCAGCCAGAATTTTCTGGTTTGCTTGCAAAGCGTAGCTTTATCAATATCCATGTTGTGCCAAAAATACCTATTTGTTTGCCGAAAAATAAACCAAGCGCAATACCGATAGGCATAGGCTCCAGCAGGTCGGAGAATTTTATTCCGGCAAGGCTTATGCCAGCGCTGGTCAGGGCGAATATAGGCAGCACCAGGAAACTAACCCATGGGTGCATTAAATTAATACAGTCGTTAAGTGGTGAGTTATCATATTGTTTTTTATGACGCATAGGAATCGCCATGCCTACGGCTACGCCAGCAATTGTGGTATGTATTCCACAGTTATAAAGGCAGAACCATAGGTAAACCCCAATAACCATATATGGTGCCAACATGGTTACATTGCGCCGGTTAAGCAATGCAAGTAGCGCAACCCCAAGCAATGCCAGTAAAAAAGGCACAAGCGCAAGCGAGCTATTATAAAACCCTGCAATTATAAGTATTGCCCCAAGGTCATCAAAAATTGCAATTGCGAGCAGGAATATCTTTGTTGCCTGTGGTATATTCTTGCTTACAAGTGTAAGCACGCACAGGGCAAAAGCTATATCGGTTGCTGATGGTATCGCCCAGCCTGGCATGTTCTCAGGATATGAGTGATTAAATATGCAAAATATAATTGCCGGAGCCAGCATACCACCGGCTGCAGCCAGCAGGGGTAATATCACCTGATCGCGCTTGGAAAGGAAACCTTCGCATATTTCTCGTTTTAATTCCATGCCAACTACCAGGAAGAAAAACACCATTAATATATCTTTTACCCAGTCTTTAAGCGATTCGGTAGATGAGAACTCCTCAAAACCAAGTGTGATGGGCCATGAAATAAAGGTTTTATACGATGCTGAAAGCGGAGAATTCGCTGCTATGATTGCCAATATGGCAAAGGCAATCATAACCATACCGCTTGCGGATTCTGTTTTAATAAATTCTCGTATCGAACGTTTGAGCATAATATTATTTTAGTTAAATGAGTGGAGGTTTAATGGATATAATCCGTGGTGATTAACAATAGTTCTTATTGCCTGTTGCCGTCAAGATGTGGCGATAAATCATTTAGCAGTTTTTCTGGCAATTACATTATATGTAGGAATAACTAATTTATTGGGTCCATAGGTGACTTTCTCATCCAGTTCTAATGAGGTTAAGCTCAGCCCTTCTTTTTTTAGCATATCTAAAATTTCTGTTTTTGAAAGGCCGTGCATATTAGCGGCTCTTGCAGCATTGCAATTGTCAATCATAGTGAAAGAAAACGTGCCGCCTTCGTTAAGAGAAGCAGATAATTTATGAAAACAATCTCCCACCTCTTTTTTGTTCATAAAAAACAAAGTGGCAAACGCAAATATCCCGTCATATGTTCTGGAGGGGGTAAAATCCTGGAATGATGATTTGATCTTTTCTCCAGCCCATGACTCTGGAAGAAGAGTTGCCTTATCAATATTTTGATCAAGCGCATCAATTATAAGGTCTGATCTATCCCTTAAAAAGGCAGCCGACCATCTGCCGGAGCCAGCGCCAAAATCCAATAAACTTCCATTCTGCGGTATATTGCCAAGGAATCGCGCTGTATTGCCAGGTTTCGGCAAAATAGCGGTTTGTTCGTAATATAAATCCCATTTATTGGGCATGTCTTTTGAGCGTTCCATGAAATATTATTTAAGGGGCTGTCCCAGATAACTAGTTAATGTTATCTATGGATGGTATGAGAAAGAGCAGAATAAGTAAAGAGAAACAACAACGATTAATGGAGCATTTTGTAGCAGGAACAACTGCCAGA
>JBDHUC010000039.1:0-15807 GCA_039808985.1 Alphaproteobacteria bacterium
GCGAAAATGATTTAAAAATTTTTGATTGTTTCGTTGAGGAGCTTTCAAGCAGCTATGTAACAGCGCGCTATATTTCGCGCTGTCTGCATAAGCGCAGGCGCGGCGAAGAAGAAGTGTCGCCAAAATTTTCCAATCCAGAAAGCTTTGATTATCATTATCCGAAGTGACGGCTATTAATATCAGCTAACTTATAAGCCGTATATTACTGCCTGGAGGGGCTATTTCCTCATCCGGGTCCACTATCGGCGTTTCCCTGGTTACGGGCTTATCCATACGCTTGCATTTTCCATCTAAAAACGCGCCTTCCTCTATAACCAGCCCTTCATGCATCACTATGCCTTCAACATAGCAGTCTTTATATAGATTGACCTGCTTGGCGCGTACAAGCCCATTTATTTTTCCATAAACATTTAATATTTCAGCAGTGACATCGCCCTTAATGACAGCATTTTTGCGTACATTCAAATTCTGGCAGCGTATATTGCCGTCAACAGTGCCATCGAAATCTATATTGCCATCGCTTATTATCGTGCCAAGTATATGGGTGTCTTGCGCAATAACTGAAAGTGAAGAAGGCCCTCGCGCCACAGGTTTTGCTGTAGGGGTTTTTGCTGCCTGCTTGTCCTTAGTCCTGCGAAACATTCCCTAACTCCAATAATCTTCCGGTGCGTAAAAATTTCTGTGGATTTATTGGTTCTCCGTTATATCGCACTTCGTAATGCAGGTGTGGGCCTGTGCTGCGCCCGGTGCTTCCCTGTATCCCTATGATGCTGCCTTTTTTTACCTTGTCGCCCTTATGGACGCTTATTTCACTTAAATGCCCATAGCGGGTTACTACGCCAAACCCATGATCGACATCGACCATATTGCCATATGACCCATCGCGCTCGGCGTTTATGACTGTGCCATCGGCAGTGCTGTATATCGGAGATTTTATCGGGCCTGCAAGGTCAAGGCCTGAATGGAACGCCATATCACCATTAAAAGGATCAATCCTGTTGCCAAACGAGCTATGCTCTTCGAAATGCTTGATAGGTATACCAAGTGGCAGATTGGAAATTACCTGCCGCAATGCTTCCAGCCTGTCGAGCGACGCGAACATATCGGAGGTTTCCTCAGAAACCCTTGGCATTTTTGTAGGAATGTAAGGGCCGCCTTCAGCATCCTCATCACTTTCTTTTTTGGATTTTTCGGCGGTTTTTTCCATTGCATCCGGATTAAGCCCGGTCTGGCGCACGATCGACTCCAAATCGTCTATCCTTCCATCAGCTTTTATTTTTACCCTCTCAACTATTGCTTCATTTTCGTTTTTCAGGTCGCTTACCTGCTGCTCAAGCAGGGCAAGCTTGGCCTGGCTTGTATCCTGCGGGTTCATTATGCCCAGCTTGGACATTTCAGGCTGAACCGGAGCCATTGAGGGAAATAAATTATCAACTTTTTTAACTGTTGCTAAACGTAGCGTGTTGCTCTGTGCTTCGAGTGTTGAATGAACTGCTATAAAACGTCCTGTTGCGTATAATGACCATAAAACACCTAGGGAAATAAGGCATATGGCGAATAATTGCGTTGCAACGCTGATATTGATATGGCTGACTTTTTTATCGGAGGATATGATTATCCGGCGCGGATGGATTGCGCATTTGAAATAATATTTAACTGCCTTAAAAAGCGTAAGCATATAAGTCCGCATCGCCAACTCCCATATTGAATTTTTCTTTTTTTATGCGGAAGTGCGTTCAAGCACTGCTGCAAAAAAACCATCACTCCCGTCTTTATGCGGGTTTACACTGAAATATGTATTTTCATCGCCAACCTCAGTGGGGGAATCTTTATTCCATATTTTTTTTGCATCGACAACCACGAAATGATTATTAAGTTTTAAGAAATTTTCAACCTGTGCTTCATTCTCATCTTTTAATATAGAACAGGTCGCATAAATTAACCTTCCGCCAACTTTTACCAGCCGCGATGAGCTTTGCAAAATTGATTTCTGGACTTCGCAAACTTCATCCAGATCTTTTTGGTTGAAGCGCCATTTAAGGTCGGGGTTGCGCCGCCATGTTCCGCTGCCGCTACATGGCGCATCAACTAAAACTCGGTCGGCGGTTGCTTTGTGGCGTTTTATGAAAGCATCATTTTCTGATTCCAGCACATGCGTCTGAACATTATGCGCTCCTGCCCGTTTCAGGCGGATATTTATCTGCCCCAGGCGCTTTTCAGAAATATCCCAAGCCAGTATGCGCCCCTTATTTTCCATAGATGCTGCCATCGCCAGGGTCTTGCCGCCAGCGCCTGCGCAGAAATCAATAACCCGCTGGCCGGGCCTGGCATCTGCCAGCAATGCTATAGCCTGCGAGCCTTCATCCTGAACCTCGAAATGCCCTTCCTTGAAAAACTTGGACGTAAAAATAGGGCCGCGTTTTGCAAGACGGATACCGATTGGTGAAAGTGGGGCAGGGGAGCAATCAAAGCCTTCTGACCTTAGCTGGCCTATTAGTTTTTCGCGGTGGGTTTTTAAAGTATTGACGCGCAGGTCAGTTGGTGCCTGTTCACCCATTGCGTTCATAGCCTCGCTAAGTTTTTCACCAAAGCTAGAGCGCAATTTTTCATCCAGCCATTGTGGATAATTAAAGCGCACATGTTCTGGCATTTCCGGGTTAGTAATGTGCATTTTGGAAAGTGTATGCACAAATTTGCGCTCTTCTTCATTTAGCGCATCAGGAGAATATTTACTGTCTTTGGGGATGCTTTGGATTGACTCCCCGTCATAATCACGGCGCAATATCAGCGCGGCTATTACAAATCCCCGACCATCCAAACCTTGCGAATATTTTTCCAACCACCACTCAAGGTTAGCTTTATGGCGCAGTATCCAGTAAACCAACTCGGCAATCGCCCCTCGGTCTTTCGAGCCTATATAGCGGTGTGCCTTGAAATATTGCTCCAGAAGCTTATCGGCTGGAAAGCGCTTTTCCGATTGCCATACGGTAAAAATCTGGTCCAGCAACTCTATAGTTGCCTGTGTGCGTGCGCCGGGTGTCATAATTTGCTTTCCTGTAGGTTGCCTATAACCATCTGTTCGCCTTCAATTTTAAAGCCCCCCAGTTTTCTAAGCAGGCTCATGCCCAGAAGAGAATTATCGAGTTCCCCCTGATTGACGCTTGCCGGGAAGTCATCAATTATAGAATTTCCAATCTGCAATCTGTGCAGTTTTACCAGTGCGCCACCTGTTACACCATTAGCGGTTTTATAGGTACGGCTGTAATTAAGTTCGCTTGTGTTTATTCCTATGCGGCTGGCATCATGCTGTGTCAAAACCACATCGCTTGCGCCGGTATCAACCATGAAATTCACCGGCACGCCATTAACTTTGGCTTCTATGTAAAAATGCCCATCCTGGCTGGCGCGGATCACGATATTGCCATCGCTATTGATGCGTGCCCGGTTGGGCATTAATTCCGCCATGATGCGGCTATTCAATAAGTCATCCTTAAAACTATAAGCAAATATAATGGCAAATATCAGGCAAAACCATATGGCGCTGTAACGCATTGTCTGGTTTAGTGGAAATCTCCTTGCCGATAATCCGCAAATGGAAAGCAGTATCCCTAAATATAAAAGTTGCATTTTATCATCGGTTTTGCTTAGTGCATAAGGGAATTGCAGAGCAAGAAAAGCAACCAGAATCGCTATGGCGATAAAGAAATATATTTTTTTCATTAATTCTCAAAGTTATCGTTTATATGGCGCAATGCGATAACTATGAACGATAACTAAAAAATCCACGCTAGTAAACCGGCATTTGATTTTTGGTAGGAGCGTTTTATTAACGGTGACCTATAATAGGCGGGTCAAGACATAATGCCTGCTGTTTTTGGCTCTCATGCCATGATAGCCCAGTTCTTTTGTTTGGTCTCTTTGTTCCCGTGCTTTTTTTATTGCATCAATTACTTGTTCAGGTGTGGTATCTGTACCAAGGACAAGTTTCTCTTTGCCAACATTCAAATATATATCTGTTTCGGGATTTACCTTTTTTCCTTGAACAGCATATTCAATCATCCTTTTAAAAGAATCTATAGCCGCTGGGTTGTTAAAATCCGGATTCACCCTGACTGAAAAATTCCCATCCCTGAGAGGGAAGTAAAGGTCATTTTCTAAAATAATTTGTTGCGGAGTTTTTTTGTTACTCCGGCGGTAGATAATTTCCTTGTTTCATCTGTCATAAAACTCTCCATTTTATCCGTTCACTGGCGCTGATAGTAAACTATAATCCGGCTTTTTGTTGTTACAGTTCTGTTAAGTTTAATATATTACATAAAATCATATTGTTAGCTATCCATCCGGTAGTTTGGGGCTTCGCGGGTAATGGTTATGTCATGGGCGTGCGACTCGCGCAGGCCAGCGCCCGTTATACGCACGAACTCGCAATTCTTCTGCATGTCGGGAATTGTCCTGCTCCCGGTATAACCCATAGCTGCCTTAAGGCCGCCGACTAGCTGGTGAACTACTCCGGAAACCGGGCCTTTGAACGGGACGCGCCCTTCGACCCCTTCGGGAACCAGCTTTAACTTGTCGCCGATCTCCTGCTGGAAATAACGGTCAGCCGAGCCACGCGCCATAGCGCCAACGCTTCCCATTCCGCGGTAAGTTTTGTATGAACGTCCTTGATATAAAACAACTTCGCCTGGGCTTTCCTCGGTTCCGGCAAAGAGCGAGCCCAGCATGACGCAATTGGCCCCGGCTGCTATAGCCTTTGCAAGATCGCCTGAATATTTTATTCCGCCATCGGCAATGATTGGAACCCCATGTTTTTTAGCAACTGCCACAACATCCATAATCGCTGAAAGCTGCGGAACTCCTACGCCTGCAACAATGCGGGTGGTGCAGATCGAGCCGGGGCCGATTCCTACCTTTACCGCATCAGCGCCAGCTTTGATTAATGCTTCCGCGCCTTCGCCGGTTGCGATATTTCCTGCTATTATCTGGGTGTGTTTGTGGATTTCGCGTATTTGTTTAACGCTGTCGAGGACTCCTTTGGAGTGCCCATGCGCTGTATCAACTATTATAACGTCAACCCCTGCGGCAATAAGCATTTCTGCTCTTTTCAGGCCATCTGCCCCGGTGCCGGTTGCGGCGGCTACGCGAAGGCGTCCACGCTCATCCTTGCTGGCGCTTGGATAGGCCTGTGCCTTCTCAATATCTTTTACGGTGATAAGCCCGATGCAGCGATATGCATCATCAACCACAAGCAGTTTTTCGATGCGGTGCTTGTGGAGCAGGCGCTTGGCGTCTTCGCGGCTGATATTTTTTTGAACGGTTATCAGGTTTTCCCTGGTCATCAGCTCATGTACGGGCTGCTTGCGGTCAACCGCAAAGCGTACATCGCGGTTGGTAAGTATGCCAACCAGCTTGCCACTGCCTTTTTCTACCACAGGTACGCCGGAAATATGATTGCTGCTCATAAGGGCCAGGGCATCAGCAAGGGTCGCTTCCGGGGTTATGGTAAGCGGGTCTACCACCATGCCGGATTCGAATTTTTTTACTGACTGAACCTCGGCTGCCTGCTCGGAAATGCTTAAGTTCTTGTGGATGCAGCCCATACCGCCTTGCTGTGCCATGGCTATGGCCAGTGCTGATTCGGTTACTGTATCCATGGCTGCCGACATAAGCGGTATAGCGAGTTTTATGCTCTGGGTAAGCTGTGTGGAAGTATCTGCCTCGGAAGGGATAAAATCCGACGCGCGCGGCTTTAGCAGTACATCATCGAAAGTGAGGGATTCTGGGATTTTTATGTTGGTCATCAGCGCAAAACCTTTATATATGGCTTGTTTAAGTTTTGCTGGAGAGCCATAGCGCCTTTTTTTGCGCTTGTCACCAGTATTTTTGGGCAGGTTACATAGATTTAATAAAAATACCTAAAAAAATACTTATACATTTGCAGATTTTACTTTATTATTACCATGACTTCTGTATATAGAAGTCGCTTCGTTAACAACTAATAGGCATTTTGTGATAAATTTTGTTAAATATCAACGCACTAGTAAGCGGTTTGTCGGGATAATGCTCGGTGAACCATAAGTACTTTAACCACAAACATATGGTATTAAGTTAGATGAACAAAACCACCAGTGAGCCTCCGGCCCGCAACTCCAGTTTAAAATTGGCCCGACGTAACAACGTCATTCCCCTCAAAAAAATTGAAACGCCCAAATTCCCTTCGCAGAGAAGCAAGGTGTATACATCCGTTTCCGAAATGGTAAACGAGGTGCGTCCTACTGCGCCTGTGCATTGCCTGCGTCCGGCGGTTATTACTGCTATGAGCAAATGGTTCGTTTCCAACTTTCCAGGCGAGGTTATGTTTGCGGTTAAGACTAATCCTGAGCCTAGGGTGCTGCGTATAATTGCTCGCGCCGGTGTCAGCCGTTTTGACGTTGCATCGCTTGCTGAAATAAAGCTGGTGGCCAATAATATCCCATCTGCCAAGATGTATTTCATGCACCCGGTTAAAAACCGCGAGGCGATTTTTGCGGCTTATTATACTTATGGCGTGCGCGATTTCTCTCTGGATTCACACGATGAATTGCAAAAAATCCTGGAAGTCACCAACCATGCCGATGATTTGAACCTTTATGTCCGCCTGTCAATGGCTAGCGACCAGGCCGCCTACAGCATGGCCGGTAAATTCGGGGTGAATCTTGAGCAGGCTGCATCTCTTATCTCAGCAACCCGCAAGGCCAGCAGAAAACTTGGACTATGTTTCCATGTTGGCTCGCAATGCATGAACCCGGATGCTTACGGGGCTGCCATGCAGACAGTTGTTGATTTGCTTAAGCAGACTGACGTGCGTCTTGATGTTCTGGATATTGGAGGTGGTTTCCCATCAATCTATCCTGGCCTCACCCCGCCGCCGCTTGCGGAGTATATGTCTGCGATTAAAGCAGCCCTTTCCAGCCAGCCAATGCTTTCTGGGTGTGAGGTGCTGTGCGAGCCTGGCCGTGCCCTGGTTGCAGAAGGCGGGTCTGTTGTTGTGCGTGTTGAACTGCGCAAAGGCAATATGCTCTATATAAATGATGGAACTTATGGCAGCCTGTTCGATGCCGGTGTGCCTAACTTTACCTATCCGGTCAAGGCTATCCGCCCGGCTGGGGAAATGGCGGCTAATACGCAGGAATTCGGCTTTTTTGGCCCGACCTGCGACAGCATGGATGTTATGAATGGCCCATTCCACCTGCCTGCTGACATAAAAGAAGGCGACTGGATAGAGATTGGCCAGCTTGGGGCATATGGCGCGACCATGCGCACTAATTTCAACGGTTTTTATTCCGACATAACCGTTGAAGTGGGCGACAAGCCGCTGCTGAGCATTTTCTCGGTGAATTAGAGCATTTTCCATTTAATCGTGCGTGTTGTTATCCTTCGCCTCATGTACTATTGTACACTTTGCCTCGGATGCCTAACGCACAACTAAAGCGAAAACGCTCTAGAAATTACCCCTCCCTAACCATCTCCCGCTTGCGGGGGAGGGACAGGGAGGGGGTGTTATCACCAGCTATAATGCACCTTATAGGTGATGGTTTTTTCCTTCTCCGGCGCTACATCTACAAGGAAACTCACCTGGTGTGAATTATCCTTCACATATTCATCCGAGGTGGTGGTTATTTTCCATCCTGTGGCCCGGTACATGCTTTCAACTACCTTTACTTTCACCGGTTGCTTTTTATGGTTGCGCAGTTTTACTTCGATTTCCTCATCGGCGAATTTATTGTTGCTATCAAGAACATAATTTAACTGCTTGCGCTCACCAACCACATCAAAGGCATTGCCGAGCTTTATCATCAGCTCTTCATTTGCCGCTGTGTGATCAATAATGCTTTCGCCAATGAATTCAAGGCTGCCATCGGCGCTGTCACGCTGGTTCACGCGCATCCGCCCGGAGGGAAGGGGAACGCCAAGCCCGTTTTCTTTTTTGTTCAGTATTTTCAGGAATACATCGACTTTTTTGTTACCGCCTTCCAGCCCATAACCGCGATCCAGATATACGCCGCCATAATTCCAGTATTGCGATTGCCCACCGTCAAAAACCATGATCTTTTCAACAGGTATGTTAGCCGCAGCAGGGATAAGCTCCAACTGTTTGGTGGAATTATCGGGAAGGGTTACCGGGGTATCGAGCGTGTATAGATGGTATTCAAAAAAATCCTTTTGTGAAAAAGCCGGGGGAGATGCTGATTCGGCCACAGCATCCATAGCCATTGCTTTCGCCATCATTGGACGCGCAAATCTCTGCTCTGGCATTACTCTTTGCACATCGCCAGCCATTAGTTTCAACCGCGCATTGTTAAAGCTGGCACCGGTCTGGTTGATGATTGAAACCCACGATCCGAAATCCACAGTGCCGTTATTAGCGTCCTTGCCTTCATTATAAGTTAGGTTGTAATCTGCCCACCATGTTATTCCCTGCGTCTGGTAACTTACCTCGCTTTTATGCTTGCCGGGAGTATTGGTAAAAATATTCCACACTAATGTAGGCTTGGTCATAAGCCCACCGGGAAGGTCGGGAAATGAGATGCCTGAATAACTATTTATAGCTTTTATTGTGCCATCCGCCAGCTTCAGGGTAAGCCCACCTTGCGTACTCAAAAGTGTGCCTTCAACATTCTCTGTTTTATCCCCGGCGATTTTCTCAACGCTGATTTTTTTGTCGATATATTTTTCCAGAAGCTTCTGCTGGCTTACCAGGTCGAACTGGTAATTCTGTTCCCCGACTTTTGTTCCTTTTGGATCGGTAAGTGATTTAAACTGCACTGTCGTCGGGTCTATATAAGCGGCGACATCGCTGAAATTCACAACGCTGCTTTTTCCACTTAAATCTACATCGCGTACCTGACGCACAACCGCATAGCCAGGGACATTCATGCCATTATATCCGCCCTGGCCATTTACTGGCCGGTAAAGATTGGGGTCTACAGCTCCCGGCTGCGCCTTGCTATATATGGTTAGGGATGTCTCATCGGCCAAGGCAGGGAGGGAGAAGCAGAGGGCCGTTGTGAGTAATAGAGCCGAGAATTGTTTTTTCATGGTTATCTCCAATCTAAATTGAGGTTATAACATTTACCACAATATCAGACGATTGCCAAAAGCTATTCCTTGGCAGTAAACGGAGATTTTTTAAATTAAATTTTTAGCCTATAAGCTGGAGTATCGCCGGGGTCAGGCGGTTGCCCTGCGCTGCCACAGCAATTGCAGCATTCTGCTGTAGGGATGCCTGTGACTGCAAGGTAGCCATTTCAGCAAAATCAGCATCCTGCAAGGTTGAACGTGCCGCTTCCTGATTGGCGATTGCGGTGTCAATATTGGCAGCCGCATAATCTACTGATTGCAGGAACGAGCCAACATCGGCATTGGCGGCAGTAAGTTTGTCCAGAGCCGCGCTGATAGCTGTAATGGCATTGCCTGCGCCATCCTGCGTGCTTAAATTGATAGCACCGCCAAACAGGCTTTCGCTGGAAAGATCAGCCAGTGAAAGGACTGCTGAATCGGTGGCTTCGGAAGAAAGTATGCTGCCAAGAGATATAGAAGATGAACCACTCAAATCGCCATTTAATAGCTTTTTGCCATTGAAGTTTGTGCCTGAAGCAATGTCATCAATCTGTTTCACTAATTGCTGGAACTGCTCGTTTAAATCATTGCGGTTGCTGTCATTAAGTACCGGCGATTTTGCCTGTAGCGCTAATGTCTGCAACTGCTGGGTTATTTCCTGTATCTGTGTTATGCCGCCGCCTGCAACCTGGGCAAGGCTGCTTGCCTGAGCTATATTTCCTGATGCCTGTTTGAGGCCGCTTACTGCCGATTGTAACTGGCTGGCAATTGAAAGTGAAGATACATCTGTGCTGGCCGATGTAAGGCGGTTGCCGCTTGCAAGCGCTGCAATGGCTGCGCCAAGCTTTGCATTGGATTTCTGCAGATCCTGCTGCTGTTGCAGACCGGCTAAACCTGATAGCGAATTTATATTCATAGCATCCTCCTGATATGGGCAACTGGAATTGCCCTGAAAAGCCACTAAACCATACCTGTGACTTCTATCTTAATATTACATTATATATTGTATTAGTTACTATATAGTTAATCAATTGAAAATAATCACATTAAATGTGATGCATAAAACAGATGTAAATCAATATGTTGATACGTATGGCAAGGGTTAACCTCTGTCAATTATAGCTATTCTTTATAAATCCACCAGATTGCGTGCGAAATCGGCAGGCTTGAAAGCGTCAAGGTCATCAATCGCTTCGCCAATGCCAATTGCATGTATGGGCAGCTTAGTTTGCCTTGCAAGCGCGACAACTATCCCGCCCTTGGCCGTTCCGTCCAGCTTTGTAATTATAAGCCCGGTGACATTCACCATTTCTTTAAAAGCCGTGACCTGGGAAATGGCGTTTTGCCCGGTGGTGGCATCCAGGACCTGGATTATGTGATGAGGGGCGGATTCGTCGATTTTTTTAATTACTTTGATGATTTTCTGCAGCTCAGCCATCAGGTTGGATTTGTTCTGGAGCCTGCCTGCAGTATCAATAAATAATATGTCGGCTTTTTCTGCGCGCGCGCGCTCATAAGCATTGAAGGCAACGCTTGCCGGGTCGGCTTGGAATGCCCCGGTTATCACTTCTATGTCAGCGCGCTTGCCCCATTCCTGCATCTGCTCTACTGCCGCGGCGCGAAAAGTATCCGCAGCCGCAATCATGACTTTTTTGCCCTCATTCTTGAACTTGCTTGCAAGCTTTCCGATGGTTGTGGTTTTGCCGTTGCCGTTCACCCCGACCATTATAATAGTTGTCAGTGGCCAGTTGCCAGTTGTCAGTGGAGTTGCATAGGGATGCAAAATATTAGAGATTTTTTCTGCCAGAAATTCGCGCACTTCGTTTGCTTCGATATTTTTATCAAAACGGTTTTTGGAAAATTCGGCAGTCAGCTCAGCCGCCAGCGCCGCCCCTAAATCTGCCTCTATAAGCAGTTCCTCAAGCTCTTCAAGAGAAGCATTATCCAGCTTACGCTTGGTAAAAATACCGGTAATGCCGCTGCCCAATTTGCCGGAAGTTTTGGAAAGGCCTGATTTAAGTTTCGATAGAAAGGACATAGTTTAGGACATATAAAATTATATGTCAGTTAATTCCAATGCTGGCAGATTGTCCAGTAGATTTTGCCCTTTCAGTAAACGGCGCCTGGTTGGTATCTTTGGTTTGCTGTGGTATTGCCGGAAGGTCAGCTATGTTCTTATATTGACTGACTTCCTTCCCGGCGCTGATTGCTGCCTGACGCTCATTTTCCTGCTTTAGTGCCAAATCATAAAAAGCCGCATTGCTTTTATTTTGTGACCATCCTCCAAGCACTCCGCCCACTGCTGCGCCAGTTCCAACTATAGCCGTTACAACTGCCGCTGAGGCTGCTACTGGCGCAAGCCCATAAGCAAGTAAAGCAAAAGCTGCTGCGCCCATGAGCGCGGTGCCGTTTAATATGCTGCCATCTGGTTTCCTGGCTTTTATACCATGTTCCTGTTGATGTTTCTCAATGCTTTTCCCTATAATGCTGCCTGCAACAGCGCCGAACGCAGCAACCATAGGGCTGGTCGCAAAGGCGATGGCACCTATGAAAGTATACATGTTAATGAAAGATGGCTCTTTCTTAGGTGGATGATAAGTTAATGTTTCCTGTGCCATAAATCCTTCTTATGTAAATATTTTACTCTTAGGCACAGATTAACATATGAACAATTATAATAGAAATGAAGGTTTTGTGACGAGTTTGCTACAACTAAGCAACTTCAGCAAATAGTTGATTTTTAAGTGTTTTTGTGATTTTTGCTTTTACTATGCTTCCTGCCTCGCATTCCCTGTCCAGTTCCACGGCTGCAAAATACGGGGTTTTTCCAATTCGCTCTTTTTCCACCAGAATTTCGGTGGTAACACCGATTTGTGTTTGCAGATATTCCTGTAGGTTTTTCTCTCCCGCTTCGCGCAGCCTGGCAGCGCGTTCTTTTCGGATATTTTTTGCTACCTGCGGCATCTTGGCGGCGGGTGTGCCGGTGCGTGCGGAGTAGGGGAATACATGCAGGTAAATAAGCCCTGTTTCCTCTACCAGCCTTAAAGTATTTTGGAACATCTCATCGCTTTCTGTTGGAAACCCGGCGATAATATCCGCGCCGAAAACAACATCGGGGCGAATGATTCGCAACTTCGCGCAGAAATTAATTATGTCCTGCCGTAAATGCCTGCGCTTCATGCGCTTAAGAACCATGTCATCACCCGCCTGCAGGCTGATATGTATATGCGGCATCAAACGTGGTTCATTTGCAAATAAATCCAGAAGTTCGCTATCAACTTCCACCGCATCGATCGAAGAAATACGCAGGCGCTTTAAATCGGGCACGAGGTTGAGAAGGCGGCGGCACATGCTGCCAAGGGTAGGGGAGCCGGGCAGGTCCTTGCCGTAATCGCTTATGTCAACACCGGTAAGCACAACTTCGTTATATCCAGACCGCACAAGGTTTTTTACTTGTGCGACAATCTCACCCATAGGCACGCTACGGCTATTGCCGCGCCCGAAAGGGATTATACAGAAGGTGCAGCGATGATCGCAGCCATTTTGCACTTGCACAAAAGCCCGGGCTTTGCCCTCAAATGATGCAACCATGTGTGACGCGGTTTCCTTCACCGACATGATGTCATTTACAATGATTTTCTGTTCCTTATCCATTAGGGGGAGAGGGATATAAGATTCCTTCTTCAACTTCTCTTCATTGCCAATCACGCTATCGACTTCCGGCATGTCGGCATATTGCCTGGGATTTATCTGGGCGCCGCAGCCGGTTACGATAATTTTTGCCTGCGGATTTTCCTTGCGCGCCTTGCGGATTGATTGGCGGACCTGCCGTTCGGCCTCCGCCGTTACCGCACAACTATTAAATATAAGCGCATTTTCTAGCCCGGCATTATCCGCCTGCTGCTTGATAATCTCGCCTTCATATATATTCATCCGGCAACCGAAATTGACCACTTGGACAGTAGGATTCGGGATTCGGGATTCAGGATTCGTGGAAGGGGAGTTAGGCATTATAACCCCAAACACTTGTCATTGCGAGCCGAAGGCGTGGCAATCCAATGGATAATATAGTCTGGATTGCCTCGTCACTTTGTTCTTCGCAATGACGAATGTATATTGGTTGACTACTCATATCTCTACCGTGCCTTCAAATTCTTTTTCTATTTCGCCGCCAAGTAGGATGCGGTTATTCTCCAGTTCTACATGCACTAATTCCTCAGAATTTACGAAGCGGATTACAGCGCCTGTATTATTCGCATTTAATTTATTTGCAGCCGCTAGAATCGCACATGCTCCTGTGCCGCAGGCCTTTGTTTCTCCTGCTCCTCTTTCCCATGTCATAGCCTCTATTACATATTCATTCCGTATACTGGCTACGCTTACATTTACGCGCTCTGGGAACACCTCTGTATAGCTCTCGATTTTTTTGCCGATAGCTCTTGTTATGTCGTATATTTTTGAGCTGTTCTCCAGGCCAGCAAAAAATACTACATGCGGGTTGCCCATGCTTATAAAGCTGGGAGTGCCTAGCTCAGGCATATTTATAAAGCCCATAATTTTTTTTGCGGCTTCTTCAACTGGCATAGCCAAAGGTATTTCCTGCCAGCCGAATTTTGGCGTGCCCATATCTACGAGTATATAGCCATCTTGCTGCCTTATGCCCTGCAAATTTGCCACATTAGTTTGTATGTTAACCGGCAGCCTGCCCAATTCATTATATAACATATCGGCTATGCAGCGCGTTGCATTGCCGCAGGCATCGACCTCGCCGCCATCGGCATTATAAATCTGCATAAAAACATCGGCTTTGTCGGATTTGTGTAATATCAGCAACTGGTCGCAGCCTTTTGTGATAGCATTATCCCGTGATGAAAGTGCGCGGATTTGCGGGGCAGTCAGGCTGATTTCCTGCTCTCTTGCGTCAAAAATGACAAAATCATTTCCGGCGCCATTCATCTTTGTAAAGTCCAGTTTCATAGATTGTTTAGGTGTTAGGTTCTAGTATGCTTAGATATTTATAGTAACATCCGGGCTTTTTCCAGCTTATTATGAAAACCAGCCCCCGGAACCTGGCCCCTAGCCCCCTGAAAAGCTGGGAAAAATGCTTAATATAAAAAAAACGTAAAAAAAGTGATTTTCATGCTTGACTATGGCGTAATGATTCGTCATAAAGACCATCCTTTCTTGAGCAGCTTCGATTTGCGGGTTGCTTGATTGACGGCCCCAAAAGCCCCAATCTGTAATTTGATAGTGTAAAGAGCATTTAAGCGCAGGTGGCGTTGTGTCGCAGCAAAGCATCTTTTCGGAGGTGTCCGACCGTAGGTCGGCTTCTTTATTGAATGTTTGTTGTTGAAATTAACAGCACAATGTCACATGCGTTCATAATAAACTATGCAAACGCAACATTATATCAGTAAGTCCAAGGCGCATGATATAATGGTGACGTTGTGCGTGTTTCCGAAAATTAAAGTCCTATAGAAATATAGGCCCTATAGAAATATAGGTATTTTGCGCAAGCGTTCATTCATATCTAACGATATGAAGAACGATTTGCCAGATTCAAAACTTGAGAGTTTGATTCTGGCTCAGAACGAACGCTGGCGGCAGGCTTAACACATGCAAGTCGAACGATGTAGCAATACATAGTGGCGCACGGGTGAGTAACGCGTGGGAACGTGCCTTTTAGTTGGGAATAACGTCGGGAAACTGACGCTAATACCCGATACGCCCTTCGGGGGAAAGATTTATCGCTAAAAGATCGGCCCGCGTGAGATTAGGTAGTTGGTGGGGTAATGGCCTACCAAGCCTACGATCTCTAGCTGGTCTGAGAGGATGATCAGCCACACTGGAACTGAGACACGGTCCAGACTCCTACGGGAGGCAGCAGTGGGGAATATTGGACAATGGGCGAAAGCCTGATCCAGCCATGCCGCGTGAACGATGAAGGCCTTAGGGTTGTAAAGTTCTTTTGTCAGGGAAGATAATGACGGTACCTGAAGAATAAGCACCGGCTAACTTCGTGCCAGCAGCCGCGGTAATACGAAGGGTGCTAGCGTTGTTCGGAATCACTGGGCGTAAAGCGCGCGTAGGCGGCGATACAAGTCAGAGGTGAAAGCCTGGAGCTCAACTCCAGAACTGCCTTTGAAACTGTATTGCTAGAGTGTCGGAGGGGATAGCGGAATTGCTAATGTAGAGGTGAAATTCGTAGATATTAGCAGGAACACCGGTGGCGAAGGCGGCTATCTGGACGACAACTGACGCTGAGGCGCGAAAGCGTGGGGATCAAACAGGATTAGATACCCTGGTAGTCCACGCTGTAAACGATGGGTGCTAGCCGTTGGGAGGATTCCTCTCAGTGGCGCAGCTAACGCGTTAAGCACCCCGCCTGGGGAGTACGGTCGCAAGATTAAAACTCAAAGAAATTGACGGGGACCCGCACAAGCGGTGGAACATGTGGTTTAATTCGAGGCAACGCGAAGAACCTTACCAAGACTTGACATGCCCTCTATGGAAAGCAGAAACGTTTTCCTTCACCTCGGGTGGGAGGAGCACAGGTGCTGCATGGCTGTCGTCAGCTCGTGTCGTGAGATGTTGGGTTAAGTCCCGCAACGAGCGCAACCCTCATCCTCTGTTGCTAACAGGTAATGCTGAGAACTCTGAGGAAACTGCCGGTGATAAGCCGGAGGAAGGTGGGGATGACGTCAAGTC
>JBDHUC010000040.1:0-14353 GCA_039808985.1 Alphaproteobacteria bacterium
ATGGCGGAGGGGAGAGGATTCGAACCTCCGGTACGGTTACCCGCACAACGGTTTTCGAGACCGCCGCATTCGACCACTCTGCCACCCCTCCGCTAGAATTCCTTAGCGGCTTGTCCGCTTAGGAATTCAGCGTCCGCCGAAGCCTTCAGGCGTAGGCTGGACTGTATCCTCTTGCCAAATCCCCAGCAGTATTTACGCTTAGGAATTCAGCGTCCGCCGAAGCCTTCAGGCGTAGGCTGGACTGTATCCTCTTGCCAAATCCCCAGCAGTATTTACGCTTAGGAATTCAGCGTCCGCCGAAGCCTTCAGGCGTAGGCTGGCCGCAATTCAGGCGCGAAATATATCTTCAATGCGCTTTAAATCAATAATTTTGTTCGGATTTGAATGTAAATGTGAACTGGGAGTCGTTAAGCGTCTAACTGATTGGTGATAGAGCGCTGGTGCGGGAAGATGATTTTAACGGTAGTCCCCTCATTTTGCTTGCTGGTAAGCACCAGCTTGCCATCATGCAACTCGGCGTACATTTTGCAAAGCGGGAGCCCCAGCCCGGTTCCTTCATGGTTTTTAGAGCGATGTACCTGCCCGAATACGGATAACGCCTTAGGTATATCGCTTTCAGCGATACCTATACCGTTATCGGAAACTATAAGCGCCAGGTTCTGGTGCGAATCATAACGCGCAGAAACTGTAATAACCCCATGTTCAGGCGTGAATTTGAAAGCATTTGAAAGCAGGTTAATAAGTATCTGGCGGATTTTGCGGCTATCACCCCATAGAAGCGGCAATTGCGGTTCTATGCGTACAATCAGGTCAATATCCTTGGTTTTTATCTTGCCCTTCATTATTCGTACTGATTCGTTGATAAGCTCAGCCAGGCTTACTTTTTCTTCAATAAGTTCAAGCTTGCCAGCATCACCTTTTGAGAATTCTAAAATATCAGTTATGAGCTGCAACAGATGATTGCCGCAAAGATTGATGTCGTAGATACGTTCTTTCTGGTTGGCGTTTAATGGTCCGAAATATCCGGAATTTATCATTTCCGAGAAGCCGATGATGGCATTAAGCGGTGTACGCAGTTCATGGCTCATATTGGCAAGGAATTCGGATTTCGCCTGGCTGGCAAGTATCGCGGTGCTTTCCGATTCCTGCACGCGCAATATCTGGCGGGCCATGATGATGGCAAAGAATGAAAGTATAGAGCCAAAAATTGTGAACAGGATCAGGAAGCCGACATCGCGCAGGCGTGACTGGCGCCAGTTTGCCAGATAATCATCTTCATCTATGGTAATCTGCACGGCAATTGGCATGTTGCGCAGTATTTTTAGTGACATGATCTTATTTGAATCAGTAGATGACACATAGCGGTAGTAAACCGCATTTGGAGTTTTTTCCTGTCCGGCCAGGAAGTCGCGCCCCAGTAATTCATTCAATGTGCTTTTATATGGGCTGGCTGCAAGTAATGTCCGGTCAAACAGCATTATAGACATGAATTTCTGGTTGCCGGTTGCTATTGAATCATAAAAATTGACGAAATATTGGGGGTCGATGGATGCGACCACTATCCCGCCAAATTCTCCCCCGATTTTGTTATAGCGACGGCACATTATAATTATCGGGTTCTGGCTATCGACATAGTTCTTGCCGATAAATACGTCGTTATTGTCTGTTTCGCGCATATACTGGAAAAGCTTTTGCCCAATAGGCTTTTTATGGTAGTCAAGCCACTTGTCGTAATTTTCCTTATTCGCTGAGGCTTTGATATTTCCCTTTTCATCTATTAACGCTATACCCGCAATCTGCGGTGTTTCATTTAGCCATATCCTGAAATCCTGCTCGTTATATTGTGGTATGTTATTGTTGAAAAGCGAGTTGAAGAATTGGCGTTCAATAACGCGGCGCAATGCAAGGTCAACGCCAAGGAAGCTAAGTTCGACATGCTCGCCCAGGATGTTTCCAAGGCGGATTGAATCCTGCACCCCATCCTTTAGCGCCTGCGTATAAGCATTCTTCCCCTGATAAACTACGATAAAACTGAATGTCAGCATTATGAATACTGAAAAAGCAATCAAGTAGCGTATCCGCGGCGATTTTAAACGTTGCTCTTGTTGTTTAGTCATGAATATTAATCGTTAAGTTTTGCCATTAACTAATTTTACAAAAGGTGAAAGCCATTTATACAATCTATATATTTAACGTAATATAGTTAATTTAAAGTGATAATATTAACAATAATTAGTTAATACGGTGATTTTGAATGGTCTGATGGCTCTGGGTTTGGGGCAATAAATGGAAAATAAATATATAATACAATATATTGCTTGGTTTGGGCGAAATGGTTAAATTAATCATTTATCCCGCTTATTTTTAAAAAATATAAATAATTGCAATTATTAATATAAGTAATTACCTAAGATGCCATTGCAAAAAGCACCAGGGTTAAATCGTCATCAAAGCCGTGCGCAGTTAATTCAATCCGTTTTAAAATATTCCGGTAGATGTTTTCTATCCCGCCAGATGACCATTCCAGCGCGTATTCCCTTAAAGAATCGGTGGTAAATAGCCTTTTATCGCTTTGGTTTATTTCTACCAGCGCATCGCTATGGGCAAGTAAAATGCTATCAGCCCCAAAATAGATTTTCTGATCCAGATATTCTGCCTTCGGGTAGGCTCCTATAGGGGAGCCGGAGCAGTTAAGCGCTACTGCCTCCCCGTTATTTATTATAATAGCCGGTGGTACGGCGGCTCCTGAATATGATAATGTATTATTTTCAGTATCAATTATTCCCAGGAAGCAAGTCAGGTACTGCCCGGTAGGCAGCATCCGGTAAAAATTATTATTCATATCTTCCAGTATTTTTGCCGGGGGATCAGAGTAATTTACATATTCCATAAGGTAGCTGTCGAGGCGGAAAGTATCAATGGCAACCGATACCCCATGTCCGGCGAAATCAGCGATGCAAACCATAAGCTTGCTGCCTTCAAGCCGCTTTATTGTCCAGTAATCACCACCCAGGGCCTGTGACGATTTGTAGAGGTAGCGGATTTCGATGCTGTAATTTTCTTTGCACTCCTTGATAAGGTCATCGCCAGGCAATAAGGTATATTGCATACGGCGTGCAATTTCCAGGTCATCTTCAGTTGGGGTAATGCTATCTTCGAGCCTCTTGATAAGGCGGCTTTTTTGCAAATAAAGATTGAGCGATTTGTACAGCTCATCATTTTTTACCGGGGTGTGAAAAACGCCTGTAACATTAAATTTTAATATTTTTGCCCTTTCATCCTTCTTATCCATATTAGTTATTGCAATTATAGGCGTAGCCCTGGATTTTTCGTTGCCTTTGCGCAGTAAAGTGCAAAATTCAAGCCAGTCCATATTTTCGGGATTAATATGTAGCAATATAAGGTCTGGAGTATATTCCTCCAGTTTTTCCATAGCTTTGCCGCCATCGGAAGCAATTGCTATATCCTTTGCCCCAGAATCCTGGAGCATTCTGCTGACGTCAGAATCTGCTCCGCCTGTGCTGCTTATCACCAATATCCGTGATTCGCAAATAAGGTCGGGCAACTCATCCGATAATATTAAATCTTTCATATGATTTAGTCATCTGCAGCAATATTTTTACATCACCTATAGGATGGTAAATAGTAAGCGTAATGTCCCGCTGATTGCATTCCTTGTGGGTAATCATCAGCATCCCAAGGCCTGCAGAATCCATGAAGGTAAGGTCGTCCAGGTGTATAGAGATTGATTTTATTTTCCGGCTTAATATTTCATTTAGCTGGTTGTGAAATTCAGAGCCATTCAGGAAGGTAAGCTTACCACTTAAGCGTAGATCCGCGCTATCGCCATTTACTGTCTTTGATATTGGCATAACTGAATATCTCTTTAAAATTACTTAGGCGAAACTATTGTAAACTAATTTATAAAATAAACCAAATATTTTTATGAAATGCGATATAATTTCTGGCTTAATTATTATTAATTTAGTATGTTCTACGCGTTTTTCAATTCTTGCCGGGAAACCCGTATTTTATGGACAAGAAAATCAAAATACTTGCGGTTGACGATGAGGAATTTAATTTAGATATAATAACTGAATATCTGGAAGAAGCCGGGTATGAGGTTATTGGTGCGCAAGATGGCGTAATTGCGCTTGAGAAATTAAAACAGCATTCCGATATAGATGTTATAGTGCTTGACCGCATGATGCCTAATATGGATGGCATGGCAGTGCTTAAGCGCTTGTCCGAAAGCAATCTTTATGAGGATGTTCCTATAATAATGCAGACAGCGGCGGCAAGCAGCAGGCAGATACAGGAAGGGATAGAAGCGGGGGTTTATTACTATCTTGCCAAGCCTTATAATGAGGCATTGCTTCTTTCGATTGTCCGTGCAGCCCTTAAAGACAGTGTTGGCCGCCGGGAATTACGCAGCCAGACCCAAAAACAAAGGCGGACATTAGGGCTTATGGAAAAAGGCTTATTCCGTTTTCGTACTCTGGAAGAAACTAACAATCTTTCCTATTTTATAGCTAATTGCTTTCCCGACCCGGAGCATATGGTTTACGGCCTTAACGAATTAATGATAAATGCGGTGGAGCATGGCAATCTTGAAATAACTTATCAGGAGAAACTGGATCTGGTATTGAATGGCGGATGGCGCGCAGAAGTTGAGCGACGCCTGTCGCTTCCTGAGTATAAGAATAAATATGCAACTCTGGAATACACTGCTGACGAGCAGGAATTTACAGTAAGTATCCGCGATCAGGGGCGGGGGTTTGAGTGGAAGAATTATATGGAATTATCGCCAGATCGTGCAACTGACCCAAATGGCAGGGGTATAGCTATTGCAAAAATGAAATCATTTCCAGGCCTGGAATATAGGGGGAATGGCAGCGAGGTGATATGTCGCGTTGCCCGTAAGGATATAAACTAAGCGGGTAGTATATCAGTTTAGCATTTCCCTTATTTCATCTGATTGCAAATTCCTGCATTCGATAACTTCCAGCCCGGGTAATGCTGATTTTATATCCATGACTTCCTCCTGCTTGCCAAACCACATGAGCTTATCGCATTTTTTCATGAACGGCATATCTTCCAGATGGTCGGTAAAAAATATTTTCTTTCTGTTTTCCCAGCCGTGCTTCTGAAGAAATTGCTCAATCTGCCGTGATTTCTCTTCGCCCCGGTTTTCTTTTTCGCCAAGGCCTGTCGATAGCACATGTACAAATCCTATTCTTTCAGCAAACGGGTCTGCATATTGTGATGCGGCGGCGGTAGCCAGTACGGCGTCTATTTCGCCGCTGGCGATTGCGCTCATAACGCCGCGCATATTTGCGCGTATTTTTTTTTCGAGTTCGCCCAGCATATTTTCCAGCGCCCCGGCGTCATCGACTTCCACCCATAATTTTTGCAGCGCTGCTTTGGTTTGTGAATGATCCTTGCCCATGACTTTGCGTTCTGCGAATATTTTTGCGGCCTTAAGCCACAAAATCCCGCGCTTGCGCAAATTAAGTTTTGCAAATTTCTTTATCAGGAAATAAAGCGCCCATATGCGGAAGCTGTTGATGGAAAGCAAGGTTTCATCAAGATCGATAATTAAAACTATATCATCCTTTGAAATCGAAGGACCAGGGGAAGCGGCAGAGCACATGGCTGAATAAAGTATAGTTAGGTTGAATAAGAGGAAAGTCGGTTGTTACCGTAATAGCAGCGGTCTTTATATTGCAAGCGCTATTTGCTTCGGCGCGAACAACATCATATACTGCTTTCATGGTGGCGCCGCTGTCAATTGCATCGTCAACTATTAGTATCTTGCAATTTTCCCTGGTTCTTAGAACGCCTCTTAGCGCTGCAAGCTCATCAATATTTGGTGAGAATGACTGGTTTTCATCGGCAAGCCTGGCACATAATCTTTTATGCTCGGCAATACGCAGGAAATTGGTAATGAAATATGGCAGGAAGCGCAAAAAACTTTTAAGCCCCTTAACTTTATTTTTGGCCTGGGTGCTGGCGCGCTGGCGTGAAATTGCCAGCAATAACGGCTTATGCATAGCGGCTTTTGTCATTAGCTCGGCCACGGTAAAGCCACCGGTGCGAATCCCTATGATAATTTCCGGCAAAAAATTAGGAAATATTTGGTTATTCAATGCAATAGCTGCTTCATTTAAAGCACGCTCATTGAATGTCCTGACGCTCAGGTTTACTTTGGGCATAAGTTTAATTTATTCAAAAATAATAGTTAATATATTAATATGTATATAAAATTTATAAATAATATATATATGATTATTGCATCGCAGCACAATAAATAATATTACTGTATTAAATAATATTTATGCTATAAAACAATGCCTAAATAAAAATAATCAATAGGAGATAATTATGCGTAATAAACTGTTAATTTCTATATGCTCTACAGCTTTTATTGCCTTTTCTGCATATGCGGCTGACATGAATGGAGATGATGGGGTTATGAAAGCTCCTCCTGCCCAATCTGTTGTTCCTGCGCAGGGTGGCAATGATGCGGCGATGGTTGCCCCGGTAGCAAGGAGGCTTCCTGTTGCGCGCGATGGCGAAATTATTGATTCGGTTGGCAGCGGCGCAACCGATCCGGTCCTTACATCAGTCCAGACCAGCGATGGCATAAGCTATATAACTGGCGGCATAGGCGATGAAGAGCTTGCCGCTTTAAAGGCTCAGGAAGATAATTATAATGCCCATCTCCTGCTTGCCACTGTAAGTGGAGAGTATATGGGTGATGTAGCTTTAAGCTTTACTGATAAAGGCGGCAATGAGGTGCTTAAAGTAGATAGCGCAGGCCCCCTGTTCTATGTAAACCTTCCGGCTGGAGCCTATAATGTTGAAGCAACTTCAAGATCCGGCGCTGTACAAAAAGCAAAGCTTACAGTTGGCGCCAAAGCTTCTAAAGGAAAAGTGGTTATCCGCTTCAAGGAGTAATTCAGCCACCCATTTTTTAATTAGGCCTGATCTTTACCAAGCACTGCCATCAACTCGCGCCATTCACCCTTGCTCATGCCGCTTTCTTCCTGCGTGACCTGCTGGCCTGCTATCATGCGCTTGACTATGGCAAGGCCTTTGGCGGAAAGGCTTGCGCCGCCTATGCGGTAATCCATGAATGCGGCATAGGTGATAGGCAGCCAGGCCTTTAATATTTCCAGCATGGCTTCGGCATAAACGCGTATTTCATATTGAGCGTGGCTGTCAGCGCGTAGCGACAGGAAGTGCAGCAGGTTATGCAGGTCAATCTTCCAGTACCATTGCGTGTAATAGTTAAGTGATAAATTCATCCTCGCCAGTTCGCGCGCAAGGCCATCGCGGTTTTCATCCAGTTTTTTGCCGGTTGCATCTTCGTTGAGCATTTCTTCGTAATGGCTGTAAACCTGTGTGGCATCCTGGCGTAGCAATTGTAAAACGCGCTGGGCTTCTTCGCCTTCCAGGGATTCGCCTCGGCCCTGGTGGTTAAGGCGCGATTGCGCGGCAAGATGCTGCGGCTCAGGTATATAAAATTCCCTGTCCATAATCGAATAGCGTCCTGAATATTCATTTACGTTGGCGGTACGGTGGCGAATCCACTGCCGTGCAATAAATATCGGCAGCTTGATATGGAATTTGATTTCGCACATTTCAAACGGCGTAGTGTGGCGGTGGCGTAGCAGGTAATTGATAAGCCCGGCATCCTCATTTACCTTTTTTGTTCCCCTGCCGTAGGAAACCCGGGCTGCCTGGACGATTGCGGAGTCTGTTCCCATATAGTCTATAACCCGCACAAACCCATGGTCGAGGACGGGCAGGGGGGTGTAAAGCATCGCTTCAATGCCTGGTGATACTGAGCGTAATGTTGGTTGCGCTTCGCTGCGCAGGCTTTCTATTTCGGATTTTTGTTCGGCAGTAAGGAGCATAATAATACATATTTTAAATTTATGGGATTAAGGATAAAGGAAAGTTAAACCATGTATATATTTCGGTCTATATAATTTTTATTTAATTGCTATCTTGCTTGAAACATAATCATAAACCATAAAAACTAATGGGTTTATAACAATTGATAGCATTATATCTGGCAACCAGAAGGGATGAGAATGTTCAGGAAATCTATAGTTGTTTTTGGTGTTTTTATGTTGTTTTCAGCAAGTGCACAGGCAGAAATCAAGGCACGGATAGTAGACTACAGTTCTTCCGATGGAACTGTAATGCACGGTTATGTCGCCTACCAGGATGTGCCTGGGAAACGGCCTGGTATACTTATAACGCATGACTGGATGGGGCTTACGCAATTTGATAAAGACAAGGCCATCCAGCTTGCGCAGGAGGGATATGTAGCTTTTGCGGTGGATGTTTATGGCAAGCCTGCCGCAAGCATTGACGAGGCAAAATCTCTTTCCGGTCAGTATAAAAGCGATCGCTCCAAGCTTCGCGAGCATATGAAGGCCGCTTACAGGCAACTTACTGACATGCAGAAAGTGGACCCTGCGAAGATCGTGGTAATGGGGTATTGCTTTGGCGGAACGGCAGCTTTAGAGCTGGCGCGTAGCGGCGCTAATCTTGCCGGTACAGTAACTTTCCATGGGGGGCTTTCCAGCCCTGTACCGGCTGATGCCAGGAATATAAAGGGCAGGGTGCTGGTTCTGCATGGGGCGGAAGACCCGCTGGTTCCCCCTCCTGAGGTTCAGGCTTTCAAAAAAGAAATGCGGGATGCAAAAGTTGATATGAAGTTTATTTCCTATCCGGGCGCAGTTCATGCTTTTACAAATCCTGATGCTGGCAAAGTAAGTGGCACGGCTTATAATGAGGTTGCCGATAAAGCATCCTGGGCTGAATTCGAGAAATTCTTAAAACAGCTATTCTAGAGCATTTTTCCATTTAATTGTGCGCGAGATGACAAACAGTGACTATGCAAGCAATTCAATATTCCCGCCAATTGCCGCGCTGTTTATCGTGGTGGTGCGCTCGGTAAGGAACCTCGCCAGGTAATGCGGCCCTCCTGCCTTTGGCCCGGTTCCTGAAAGGCCCTCGCCGCCAAATGGCTGAACCCCGACAGTTGCGCCTGTCATGCTGCGGTTTACATAAATATTACCCGCTTTTACTTTGGAAATAAGCAGTTCAACATGCCCTCTTATCCGGCTGTGAACCCCAAATGTAAGGCCATAACCAGTGCTGTTTACATCATCTATAATTTTTTCCAGTTCGCCGGATTTAAAGCGTATGATATGTAATACAGGGCCAAATATTTCTCGCTCAAGGTTAGAAATTCCGCTTATCTCAAAAGCATGCGGAGCAACAAAAAATCCGCTTAACCCCTCTGGCAACCTTGAGAAACCAACAAGCTTCGCTGTTTTTTTCATCAATTCTATATGTTTAAGCAGCATTAACTGCGCCTGCCCATCAATTACCGGGCCTATATCAGTATCAGCGCAGGCAGGATCACCAATCTTAAGTTCCTGCATGGCGCCGCTTAGCAACAATATCAGCTCATCGGCTATATCCTGCTGGACATACAATACGCGCAGCGATGAGCAGCGCTGCCCAGCACTTCCAAATGCCGAAATTATGATGTCATCAACTGCCTGCTCTAAAAGGGCTGAAGAATCAACAACCATGCAGTTCTGCCCGCCGGTTTCCGCAATTAACGGTATTATTGCGCCTTTGCGTCCTGCAAGCGACAGGGAGATATGCTGCGCCGTTTCCAGCGACCCTGTAAAAACAATGCCGCTAATATCCTTATGGGCAACTATTGCCGCGCCTATGGTTTCCCCCTTGCCACATAGCAGTTGCAAAACATCACGCGGGATTCCGGCTTCATAGAGAATTTCGACTGCATGGGCGGCTATCTGTGGCGTCTGCTCGGCTGGTTTGGCGATCACGCAATTACCTGTTGCCAGGGCAGCAGCCACCTGCCCGATAAATATTGCCAGAGGAAAATTCCAGGGCGATATGCAGGCAAATATACCACGCGGATACAGGCCCAGCATATTGCTTTCGCCAACCGGGCCGGGCATGTATTCAGGCCGGACGAAAGTTCTTGCCTGCTGCGCATAATAGCGGCAGAAGTCAGCAGCCTCACGAATCTCTGCCACGCTATCAGGCAGGGTTTTTCCAGCCTCGCACACGCATAGCGCAATAAGTTCATGTGATTTTTTTTCTATAATATCTGCTGCGCGCTCCAGCATTTTTACGCGCTCTTCGGTTGCAACCGCCGCCCATTCCTGGAATGCGGATTTTGCTTTAGCGATAGCTATATCCATAGTTTTTATATCAACGTCTTTTATCTGCGCGACAGGTTGCGCAACAAATGGCGCAACCCCATCCAGAAGTTTTTGCAATTGCGCCTTATTGTCAAAATCAATGCCAGTGGAATTTTTACGCTGCGCAGCATATAAATCTTTCGGCAGGGCAAGAGCCGGGCTGGCAAAGCCTTTTTTGATTGATTCAACAGGGTTTGCAAGTATCTCCTCATCAGTCTTTTTATTATCAGCAAGCAGATGCACAAATGAACTATTTGCACCATTTTCCAACAACCTGCGAATAAGATAGGCAAGCAGGTCTTTATGCCTGCCTATTGGCGCATAGATACGTGACGGATAATCCTTTACCAGAATATCATGTAATGCCTCTCCCATTCCATAGAGGCGCTGGAACTCGAAACTGCCTTTTTCCCAGCCATATCTTTCACATAAGGAAATAATGCTGGAAGCGCTACGGACATTATGTGTTGCAAATTGCGGATAAAACGCATCTTGCCTGGATAATATCTTATCCGCACATGCAATATACGATAAGTCGGTATGTTCCTTGCGGGTAAAGACAGGATAAGATTCAAATCCCTGCAATTGCGCCCATTTTATCTCCGAATCCCAATATGCGCCCTTGACCAGCCGAAGAGGTATAATTCGCTTGTTAATTATTGCCTGCCGCGCGAGCCAGTCGATAATATAAAATGCGCGTTTCTGATATGCCTGCAATACAAAACCGATACCGTTCCAGCCCGAAAATTTTGGCTCCCCCAGCAATTCCTCAAATAATTTCAATTCAATATCCAGGCGGGATGATTCCTCCGCATCTATTGCAACGGATATACCAACCTCCTTCGCGCGCAGAATTATAGCTTTAAGGCTTGGGTATAATTCACTGAAAACACTCTGCTGCTTTACAAGGCTGTATCTAGGATGCAGCGCAGAAATTTTTACCGATATGCCAGGCTGCGCAAAAAGCGGCCTGGATTTATCAATGTTCTTGCCGATATGCTCGATAGCCTCCATATAGGATTCTATATAATTTTTTGCCTGAGCGCTGCTGCGTGCTCCCTCTCCCAGCATATCATAGGAAAAATTATACCCCTTTTTACTGTAGGGAATGCTGGCCGTGAAAGCTTCTTCGATAGTTTCGCTCAGCACAAACTGGCCGCCGATAAATTTCATTGCCTGCTTGAGCGCTTCACGAATTATTGGCTCCCCGGTTTTTGCAACAAGGTTTTTAAGTGTATGGGCAACACCTTTGCGGCCATCATTCCCAAAATCAATTATTTTACCACTTAAAAGCAAGCCCCAACTGGAAATGCTTACCAGCCACGAATCAGCGCTGGCGGTATAATGGCTCCATTCATGGCCTTCAAAAGTTGCGCGTATCATTGCATCGGCAGTTGCATTATCGGGTATACGCAATAAGGACTCGGCAAGGCACATAAGTGCAACGCCCTCTTTGCTGTCAAGCCCATAAGTTTTCAGGAAACCTTCAATGCCATTATGGATATTGGAAGTGCGTATCTGCCTTGTCCATTCGGCAGCGCGTTTCATTATATCACCTTCCATGGAATCAAGCAGCCAGGTGTTTTTCAACAGGGCATTTACCGCTTCATGTTCATCCATGAATGCAAGGGAACTTAAATCTATAATTTTTATATCGTCTGTATTTTGCATAATTTCCTATAAAAACCATATTCATGCATAACTTCATACAACATCTTTATAACTTAAATGTTAATTTAACCTGTGGTTGAGAATCAAGGCAATGATTATGCGGAAATTATATTTATTGGCTATACTTCTAGCAATTTCAGGCTGCGTAGCGGCGGTTCCGGTTGATGGCCGTTACCCTTATAACGGGTATAGTTATAGCGGATATTATTTCTATAATGATAACCACGAATATAACCGCCGCCATTTTCATGACCGCGACTATGGCCATCATGACTGGCGCTGTGATGAACACGATGACAGCCGGGGTGATGGCCGCAGGGATGATAACAGCCATAGTAAATGGCGCCGCTAAGCCGGGATATTAATCTGGTGATTAAATGGAAAACGCTCTAGGTTTTAAATTCACGCGCGGCCTATATGAAATCATCCATATATTTATAAAATGCAGTAGGCTGGAATAATATTGAATTAGGAAATGCCACTATTTTTCCCGATGGCACCCATTTGCCGCCTTCATTTTTAAGCTCACGCATATAAAGCCTCAGCATCCCTAATTGCACTACTTCGCCAGTAACATCAGAAACAGTTATCCTGTCGCCAGCTTTGACTCCGTAACGTCCAAAAAAGAAGAAATGCGCAACCAGTGAAACCAGCACAGTTTGCAGGGCAACCGCAAGACCGGCAGTTATAAAGCCTGCAAAAGTAGCAAGTGAGCCAAATTCTGTAATGAAATTCGCAAGTATGACAAATGCAAGTATAGTAATAAGCATGACCCTGCGCACAATGTTAAGCTGCTTTTTTCTTTTGTCGTCTTTCATGTAGCGCGTTATGGCGCGGTGGACGATTGCCGATAAGGCAAGCGGAATTGCAATGGCAATACTTAATATTATAAGGCGTAGCACAAGCTTATGGAATACGCGGTTCCAATCCTTGTTTATCAGCTTTTCCCATTCATCCAGGTTAGACGATGCGTTTTCGAGCAATATATTCATTTCACCAATCGGTATTATAGCCGCTGAAAGCTGTTTGTAACGCAGCGTCAACACATCAATTGACTTGCGGTAATCAGCAAGGCTTTTTTTGTCATTATTATCCTCTGCAGAAAGAGTATTGCCGTCATTAAGCGCGCTCCTTAACTCCTTCCTGATGGCGTTGGATAAATTGCTGTTATTCTGGGATAACTCCCTTGTTTGTTTGGCGAGGCTGTCAATTTCATTTTTTTTTCGGGAATATGAAAGCATTGCGCTTACCAGGCTGAACATTCCGTCATTATCTTGTGGCTGCGCTATTTCATTATTATTCCTTGCTGCTGCGATTTTTGCCGCCGTCTGTTCTTTTGATGGGCTGTTCGCATTATCCGCAAGCTCATCCGCAACTGTACGCGACAGGGCATTTACCTGATCTATAAGCGACCCTGAATTATCGCCTTCGCTGTTAAAAATTCCTATCATTGTCTGCAGTAATTCCTGCTGGGCCTTGGCCAGCTTAAGCTCTCCCTTGGCTCTTTCCTGCATTGGCTTTGGTGTAGCGCTATCGGCAAGCCTGACTTCTATTTCACTTATATGCTGTTTATTGTCAGCCGCAGCTTTTAATAATTTTCCATGTCGGCTCTGGTCTTTTTCCGGCGGGGTTTCTGATTCATTCTGCGGTATATTGAACATAACTGTTTGCGCGCGTGCGAAATCAAAGCTTTTTTGCAATATTTTCTTTGAATTCTGCCTGATTTTATCCTTAAGTAATATTTCACGCGCATTGTCAGGCAATGATTCCTTGTCAGAAATTGCCCTGTTCCAGGAAATTACCTGTTCAAGATATGGCAGTATATCGCTTTCTTTTATGGGGGTGGTGGCTTCGCTCTGCGCATATGCCGGAAATGTAATCAATGACACTATAAATAATAAAAATAATTGCTTCACAGCTTCCTCGTAGCAGTTGTTGGAGATAGCATCATATTGCCGTAATTAAATAAAATTTATATATTAAATTACTTATTATATAAAAAATGTGCTGATTCTCCGGCTGTATTATATATTAAAAGGCCAATAGCCTGTGCGAGCTTTTGCGCTATCGTAGTTTTTTCAACACCGGGTAAGCCGCCAAGAATGATGAACATAAATTACAATAACCGCTTTTTTGCAAATGCTCTGCCAGAATGAGATTTGAGATATTTCTCAAACCCAAGAGCTTTATATTTATCTGGAAAAGCACAATACCAAACTAATTCCCATGGTGCAAATTTGGCAGTATGAGTCGATTTTCCAGAATTATGGTCGTCGAGCCGTTGCTTTAAATCTTCCGATGCATCAGTATATTCTTGATCCGGATGATTAATGCTTCTGATGATATAAACGTACCACATAATATTGCTCCAGTCCATCGTGGCTGCGCCACGCGTAGCCGAAGGCGAAGCGTGGTGG
>JBDHUC010000041.1:0-13428 GCA_039808985.1 Alphaproteobacteria bacterium
TTTTTTTACTCATGCGGACCCCGTGGATATTCTGGCCTATTACGAAGCGCAGATGACGGAATGAATGCGTGCTGTATTGCATATATGTGGTTCTCCTCTTTGATATCGGGAGTCTAGAAACCACGCTATATAACGTGTGGGCTTATTTCCCAAAGGGTATTATATTCACCGCACTCCCGACATAAGAGATTGCGCTGCAAATTGCAGACACAAAAATCGCTCTGTCGTGAGCGGCAAACGTATATAGTGGCGGTTTCTAGGCGCCGTGCATACAGCATAGCAGGATTTATAACTGGCGCAAGCATAGGTTGGGTCTGGGTGCCAGGGGTTAGTGTCGTCCTGCGAATGTGTAAACATTGCGCAGGATCTCAGGATGTTTTCCCAGCTTGTCATGCCGCCGCAGGGCGGCATCCGGCATTAGACCCAGACCCCGCTACTTGGCGGGTTGACAGGTGGTCGCTCCGCGCCTCACAGGATGACGTTTCTACGGCTGCGCCGTCCACAGGATTGCTTGCTGCGCTTTTCAGAAATAGCACATTTTGACAAAATTGAACATTTGTGCTATTTTGGTATAAACCAATCAGGAGCATATGATATATGAGCAGGCTTTCCATCGAAATTCCCGATCATCAGCACCAGCAGATTAAGGCCATGGCAGCTATGAGTGGGCTGAGCATCAAGGCTTATATTATAGAAAAAACCCTGCCCAGGGAAGGTGATAATTATAGTGAAGATGAGCTTAAAGCGCTGCAGGAGCTAAAAGAGTTTTTTGCGCCAAGAATTGCAGAAATAGAGCAGGGTAAATATTCCAAAGTTACAATGGAAGAATTAATTGCGGAAGCAAAGGCTGGGCGCAATATTTAACTATGAATTTTACATTATCCCATAGCGCTCAAAAAGATTTAAAGAAAATATGGAATTACACTCTGGATAATTGGGGTGAAAAAGCTGCAGTGCTTCATGAAAAAATGGATATGATTTCCACATTACAAAACAGGTTGTCCATTTAATGAGCAGTAATCTTGAACTCGATATTTCATTCCACGTCCATAATGATTTATGGAAAGTGAGGCTTAAGCCTTATCAGAAAACTATACGAAATATTCTGGAGATTGCGGCGCGTGAAGTAAAGCTTGTAAAGTCACGCCCAGGTGCCGCTAAGGCTGCGCCAGGGGGGCGGGCTAATCCTCGTCACGCTCGTTCTGGGCAGAAAATAGAATTATCGGTGGTGCTTGCCGATGATGCTTTTGTGAAAGGCCTGAACAGCCAGTACCGTGGCAAGAACAAGTCAACAAATGTTCTGTCCTTCCCTTCTTCGCCAGCTACTAACCACCAATCACTAACCACTGAACTGGGTGATATAATTTTAGCTTTTGAAACCATTGCGAAAGAGGCGCAGGAGCAGGAAAAAACTTTCCGCGACCATGCGGCGCACCTGCTGGTGCATGGGTTCCTGCATCTTCTGGGGCATGACCATATAGATGGAAAAGAGGCGGCCATAATGGAGGATAAGGAAGTAAAAATCCTTAAAAAACTTGGTATTAACAATCCGTACTTGTAACTTGGTTCATTATTGTGTAAAAACAATCCTATTATTCTTATGGAATCTAAAAAGAGCAATTTGAAAACCCTGTCTATGGACGACCCTGATCCCGAGAGTTCGCTGCCGCTTGAGGTGGTGGCAAATAATAACAAAAAACCAGATGCAAAATCACAGCGCACCACATTTCTAAATGGGCTCCGCTGCTGGCTGAAAAATGCAGTTGGCAGGCATGACTCATCACTTAAGGAAACGATAGAAGAAATAATCGAAGAGCATAACGGCCAGGAAGACGATACGCTGGAGCCTGAAGAACGCGTTATGCTGCATAACGTGCTTACGCTTGGGGATACGAAAGTAAGCGACATAATGGTGCCGCGTACGGATATTTCTGCGGTCCCGGTTGATATAGGCCTTGCCGAACTTAAAGCGCATATACTTGAGCAGCAGCACACCCGAACCCCGGTTTACGATGAAACTATGGATAATGTTCTGGGCTTTATACATGTGAAAGACCTGATGCCTATGCTTGGCGGCGAAAAGAAATTCGACCTGAGGGCGGCGATGCGCGATATATTATTTGTTCCGCCTTCGATGCGGATCATGGATCTGCTGGTGAAAATGCGCCATGCCGGAAGCCATATGGCTATTGTGGTTGATGAATATGGCGGTACTGACGGGCTGGTTACAATGGAAAACCTGTTCGAAGAAATAGTGGGTGATATTCAGGATGAGCATGACGAGGATGAGGAACAGGAAAATAAGATAATGCGGGTAAGCCCGAATGTTTATGAAGTAAAGGCGCGCATCCGCATTGACGAGCTGGAAAAAGAGCTGGGGCTTAATCTTGTTACCGAAGAAAAGGAAAATGAATTTGATACTTTAGGTGGGCTTATATTTTTCCAGCTTGGGCGGGTTCCGGTAAAGGGCGAGGTGGTGCACCATGTTTCCGGCTTGCGTTTTGATATTATTGAGGCCGATCCGCGCCGTATTAAAAAAGTTCGTATCACTACTAATTCACGGCCATGATCCGGATTGGTAAACTCGCTGGCTGGCGAAGGAATATTTCTGCATTTATATTTGGTGTGTCCGCAACTCTTACCCTTGCGCCATTTTATTTCTTTCCCCTTATAATTCTGGCCTATGGTGGATTATTCATATTAGTTTCAAACGCGAAGTCATGGAAGAGGTGTTTTTCCGATGGCTGGTGGTGGGGCTGGGGATTTTATATAAGCGGGCTTTACTGGTTCTGCATCGCGCTGCTTACTGATGCGGAAAAATTCGCATGGGCAATTCCTTTTGCGCTTTTTGGCCTTAATGCTGTAATCGCGCTTTATCCAGCACTTGCCTGTTTGCTGTTTTATTTTATTTGTAATTGTCATCCCGAATCCATTGCGGGATCCGGACCCCGCAACAAGTGCGGGGTGACATGTGTAATGTGTTTCTCCATCATCTGGCTGGTGGTTGAATATGCGCGTGGGCATTTATTCACCGGATTCCCCTGGAACCTTGCTGGTTATAGTTTTGGCTTTTCTGACGTTTCATTACAGATGGCATCGGTGCTGGGCGCATATGGGCTTACGTTTTTTACCGTGCTGCTGGGCGCAAGCGCTACGCTTGCCAGAAGCAATAAAAAATTTGTGCTGCTTGTATGGGCGGTATTTGCGGCGAGCCTGTTATGGGGATGGCAAAGGCTGGAAAACGCAGCCGATGGTGAAGCCAGTGGCGCAGTGCTGAGGCTGGTGCAGGCTGATATATTGCAACCGCATAAATGGGATCCAAAATTACAGAAAAAGAATCTTGAGGATTATATTTCACTCACCCAAAGCCCGGGGCTTGATAAGATAACCCATGTTATCTGGCCGGAAACGGCAACGCCTTATGCGCTACGCTCGGGAAGTTCCCTTGCCCGGCATCTTGGCGCGGCGATTCCAGATGGGGTTGTGCTTATAACGGGGGCATTGCGTTTTGATGGCGAGGGGCGTGACGCTGATTTTTATAACAGCGTGATGGCTATAAACCACGAAGGGGAAATCATCGGCAGTTACGATAAGCATGCGCTGGTGCCTTTTGGCGAATTCATGCCGTTTCGCTCGCTCATTCCCAAATCAATTAACCTGCCAGTTGGCGATAAGGATTTCTCAACCGGACCTGGCGCGCAGACCTTGGATTGGAAGGGGCTTCCGCCGGTAAGCGTCCTGGTATGTTATGAAGGCGTTTTTCCTGAATATGCGGTTGATGGAAATAACCGTCCCGGATTTTTGCTTAACCTTACCAATGACGCCTGGTTTGGCATGAGCAGTGGTCCGCACCAGCATTTTGAAATGGCAAGGATGCGCGCGGTAGAGCAGGGGCTTCCCATGGTGCGGGTTGCAAATACCGGAATATCGGCTTATATAGATGAGTATGGCAGAATCAGGCAGAAACTCGCATTGGGCGAGAAGGGGGTGCTTGATGTTGTATTAAAGAAATCCAGCTTAAATGGCAGTTTTTACGTTAAATATATAGGCTGGCTGGCATTGCTAACTGCTTGTGTAATATTGTTTTTATTTATAAATTGGCGAAAATTAATTGTTTTGGCTTGCATATTCTATATTTTGTGCCTTTATTGGGGAAATAATCAAACATCAATAAAATATCAGTATGACGAAAAATGACATAGACAGTTATGTGGGAAAGCGCCTCAAGCTGCGCCGTACCATTATGGGACTAAGCCAGGAAGCAATCGCCAAAGCAGTTGGCATTACCTTCCAGCAGGTGCAGAAATACGAAAAAGGCAGCAATGCCATGAACGCTAATCGCTTATATGAGTTTTCGCGTTTCATGAATGTTCCTGTTGCCTATTTTTTTGAGGGTATTGAACAGAGCATGCCAACTGGTAATGCAACTGGTTTTGCAGAATCGCAGGCAGCAACATTCGAGCATGAAAATATTGCGTCAGACCGGGAATCGCTGGAGATGATGAAATCATTTAAACGCATTAAAGAACCAGCGGTTCGCAAACGACTTGCTGACCTGCTGCGTGCAATTTCCGAAAATAAGACATTGCTTGACTAGGGTTTAGTGTGGGTGTCATCCTGCTAATGCGTGGGCATTGCGCAGGATCTTGGGATTGTTGAGCGGATCCTGTGCAGTCGTTGCGCGCCTCACAGGATGACGGTGCTACGGCTTCGCCGCCCACAGGATGACAATGCGGCGGTATAACAGGTGCTGTTATGTCTTATTCAATCTACTCTTGACTTATCATTTTTAGCTATTTAAGCTCTTTGTAAAGTTTCAGGTGGGGATTTGGGTTGCTTGACACCACCTTTATAAAAATGGGCTAAGCTATCTTTTGCATTTCGGTGCGGATGATATTCTCAAATCCCTGTATGGATTATTAGATGATTAGATAATTAGATGATTAAGATTTTTCTTAATAATCCAGTTTCAAATCATACATTCATCAATTTAGGGAGTGAGTATGTCCAGTTTTGCCAACCGCAGCAATTATGTTTTTACCAGCGAATCTGTAGCAGAGGGGCATCCTGACAAGGTATGCGACCAGATCTCCGATGCAGTTGTTGATGCGATGCTGGCGATAAACCCAGAGGCGCGTGTTGCCTGCGAAACCATGGCTACCACCAATACTATCATAATCGCAGGGGAAACACGCGGAGCTGACCTTACCAAGGCGCAGATCGAAAAGCTTGCGCGCGACAAAGTACGCGAGATCGGATATTTGCAGGAAGGGTTCCATGCCGATAACCTTGATGTTTATGTACATCTGCATGCGCAGTCGGCGGACATTGCGATGGGTGTGGATAGCGGCGCTGATAAAGATGAAGGCGCTGGCGACCAGGGGATAATGTTCGGCTTTGCCTGCAACGAAACCGATACGCTGATGCCTGCTCCTTTGCATTTGTCACACCGTATACTCCAGAACCTTGCTGATGCGCGCCATAGCGGCAAGGAAAAAGGACTGGGGCCGGATGCGAAAAGCCAGGTGTCGCTGCTTTATGAAAAAGGCAAGCCGGTTAAAGCTACTTCCATTGTGGTTTCTACCCAGCATGTTGAAGGGCTATCGCAAAAAGATGTGCGCGAAATCGTGCGTCCGCATGTGCTTTCCGCGCTGCCTAAAGGCTGGATGTGCGATGAGGCGGAGTTTTATGTAAACCCCACCGGGCAGTTCATAATTGGCGGGCCGGATGGCGATTGCGGCCTGACCGGGCGCAAGATAATCGTGGATACTTACGGCGGCGCAGCGCCGCATGGCGGTGGCGCTTTCTCGGGCAAGGACCCAACGAAGGTTGATCGCTCAGCGGCATATGTAGCGCGCTACCTTGCGAAAAATGTGGTGGCCTCAGGCGTTGCGGATCGCTGCACCATCCAGATTTCCTATGCTATCGGAGTTTCCAAGCCACTATCGTTTTATGTAAGCACTGCCGGAACAGGGAAGGTTGATGACGGCAAGCTTGAGCGCGTGTTGCAGGAGCTGGTTGACCTGTCGCCACGCGGAATCCGCACTCATCTCAAACTCAACCGTCCAATTTATGCGCGCACCGCGGCTTATGGGCATTTTGGCCGAAGCCCTGACAAGGACGGTGGATTTTCATGGGAAAAAACCGACCTGGTGGAGCAGCTCAAGAGCGAGTTTAAGCTCTAAATTGACAGGGTTTGTGAATCAGTCTATACTAAACTAGTTAACTGGTTAGGTGGGGTGCTATGGAAACGGTCGGAGTGTTTGAAGCCAAAACGAATTTATCAGGGCTTTTGGAGCGTGTTGCATCCGGCGAAAGCATTACCATATCCAAACGCGGTGTCCCTGTTGCGGTTCTTTCTCCTGCTCCTGCGGATTCGTTAGCGAAACGCAGGGCTGCAATAGAGGATATGAAAAAAGTCAGGAAAGACAGGGGAATGAGCGATGAGGAAATAGTAAGCTTAATTCGTGAAGGGCGTAAATATTGAAACAGATTATTATTGATGCCTCTGTTGCGCTTACTTTTTACCTTAAAGATGAAGATGATGAAAAAGCCACCGCACTATTGCAATCGCTTGATGAGTATAAAATTATAGTGCCGCAGCATTGGTGGGCTGAAGTGTCTAACGGTTTGTTGATGGCAGAAAGAAGAAAAAGAATCAGCAGCAGTGAATGTATAGAGGCGATGACTAAAATCATGGCTTTTGAACCAGAAATTATAGTTGCTTCGCCAGTAGATTTCGCAGAAGAAATAATCCCGCTTGCCCAGAAATATAAGCTGACTTCTTATGATACCTCCTATCTATATCTGGCGCTTAGAAAAAAAGCGATTTTAGCAACTCTTGATAAAGAATTAAAAAAGGCGGCTGTAAAAGCTGGTGTAACGGTTTTTGCTGCCTGAAGAAAAATGGAGAAAAAGCAGGGATAATCACTCGTAATGCGTCCACATACGCAGGATTTTTACGATTTTTTCTTCTTCATATACCTGATAAACCAGGCGGTGCTGAATATTGATGCGGCGTGAATATGCGCCTTGAAGGTCACCGATTAATTTTTCATAGGGTGGGTGAGAAGCAAAAGGATCTTGCAGGATCAATTCTATTAATTGTTCGGCTTTTTTGTTAAGGCCTGATCGCGAAAGTTTTTTAGAGTCTTTCTGAGCTTGTTTCTCAACCTTAAGCCGGTATTTTACCATTCTATTTTATCGTCACATTCTTCAATAGGAGTTTTCATACCCTCTATTATCGAATCCTTCATCCCTGGAATTGATGAAAGGTAAATGGTTTCCTGTATGCCGCGCCATTCTTCCTCGGAAATCATTACTACATTCGCGCGTTTTCCGGTGATCAGCATCGGTTCCCCGTGTTTGGCTACCTGCTCCATAAGCCTGAAAATATTGGCTCTGGCTTCGCTTGCGGTTATGGTATACATACTCTACTCTTCGTCTTTAATTAATTGGCGTTGTTATAACCTTAATTGTACATAAAAGCGTACGTTTGTCAATATGCCCGATAAAAATAAGCCCCTCCGTTCTTTTGGCCGCCGCAAAGGACGCAATCTACGCCCGGCAAAGCAGGGATTATTTGATACGCTGCTGCCGGGACTGACCATTAGCCTTCCTGAATCCAGAAACCTGAAGCCTGAATCCCGGATCTGGCTGGAAATCGGCTTCGGCGGCGGCGAACATCTTGCGCATCTTGCTTCGCTGCATCCAGAAATACAGTTCATAGGCTGTGAGCCATATGTCAACGGCACCGCCGGTTTGCTTACGCACATCAACGAACACGGCCTAAAAAATATCCGCATTTATAATGACGATGCGCGTGACATCATAGCTGCGCTGCCTGATAATTCTCTGGAACGCGTTTATATTCTGTATCCCGACCCGTGGCCGAAAGCGCGGCATAATAAACGGCGGATAATTTCCAGCGAATTTCTCGATTCGCTGGCGCGGGTTATGAAGCAGGAAGCAGAACTCCGCCTTGCAACTGACAGCGCCGATTATGCCACATGGATGCTGGAAAGATTATTAGCGCGTCCTGAACTGGCATGGAAGGCGAAAAATTGCAAAGACTGGCTGGAGCCATGGCCAGAGTGGATTTCCACGCGCTATGAGCAGAAGGCGCTGGCGGGCAGGCCGACATATCTAAATTTTCTTAAAATTTAGATATTATAAAACTTGCGCTCAGGCGCCGCGCATGCTGCGGCCGTCAATCGGCCTAGTCGCTTCGCTCCGCGATTACTGCAAATGCTGGAGTAACCGTACCATATCCTCCGGCAAGTCGCAGCTAAATTTCATTTCCTTACCCGTTGCGGGGTGGATGAGGCGCAGCTCTTTTGCGTGGAGTGCCTGCCGGTTAAAAGTCATTATTGCAGCGCGGGTTTCGTCGGGAAGATGCTTGTAGATATTGCGGTTTAAACGGCTGGCGCTGGTCTGTCCGTAAGCCTGGTCGCCAAGCAGCGGGCAGCCGATATGGGTGAAATGCACGCGGATCTGGTGGGTGCGCCCGGTTTCAAGGTTGCATTCCACAAGTGTAGCTATCCCCAGATCTTCAATAGATTTATAATGCGTGACTGCATGTTTGCCGCCGGATTTAACTACCGCCATTTTCTGGCGGTTGCTGGGCGAGCGCCCGATATTTCCGGTTATTGTACCGTTTCTGGGGTTGGGTGTTCCCCACGCAATCGCGTTGTAGGTGCGCCCCAGCGTATGGTCGGACAGTTGCGCGGAGAGGTGGTTATGCGCCGCATCGTTTTTGGCCACAACCAGCAGGCCGCTAGTGTCTTTGTCGATGCGGTGGACGATGCCGGGACGCGCAACGCCGCCGATGCCGGAAAGCGACTTTCCGCAATGGGCAAGCAGCGCATTCACCAGGGTTTTATCGCGGTTGCCCGGCGCGGGGTGGACGGTAAGCCCGGCTGGTTTGTTGATGACCAGCAGGTGTTTATCCTCATAGATTATGTCGAGATCCATTGCCTGCGCTGGCATGTGCGAAGGTTCGGCTTCGGGGATGGTTACGCTAAATTCCTGCCCCGGTCTGGTTTTGGCCGAGGCGCTGGAAACCGGCTTATTCCCACAGCTTACCATGCCCTGTTCCAGCAGCGACTGTATGCGCGCGCGCGAAAAATCCGGCATTTGAGCAGCGAGGAACTTATCCAGACGCAGCCCCGCATTCTCGCTGGAAACTAAAAAAATATGCTGTTTTTCTACCATGTTAGCCAGTATAGCAATCTTTTGGTGCCCTTGTCATAAAAACTTCATTTGCTCCTTACTATCTATTAATCTATATTTACGCTAAGGATAAGTGTATCTTTTTTAGGAGTGGCATATGAACGATCATAATACTGGCAGTGTATACGGAAATGACCCGCGCACGGCTGAAGGTTATACTGCGAATATTGGCCCGGCTACTGCCCCTTTAAGCGTGGTTGGTTATGCGGTTGCTACCGCCAACCCGTATGAAACCAACAAAACTGAGTATGACAGGCTTCTTAAGGAAGTTAGTGATATGGAAAGGCGTTATCCGGATCTTAAGGGTCGGGTAAACCTGGTGAGTGTTGATCCAAATAATATGAGTGCAATAAAATCTGCTATTTCAGATACTGAGCGCCTGGTCAGTGAAAAAGAAGGACAAAAATTACAAGAAGCAGTTGTTGGTGGCGCAGTAGCATTGACAGGGCTTGGGCTGGCTGCGGAAGCTGCGGCTGGTATGGGCGGGAAAAGCCCCATAGGTAATCCGCTGGGTAATATATTCGGTGCGGAAGCGGCTATACCGCATAATAGCATCGAAGAAGCGAGGCGCAATAATCCGGAAACTGAAAAACTGCTGGCATCGCTTACACCTGAACAGCGGCAAAGATACGGGGTTGAAGGTGGTCAGGATGTATCAAGGGCGGCTTTGTTTACAGGAGAGATTACACCTCTTTCATCTCCGGGTATGGGCAAACAGCAGGATAGGGGCTATAATATGAGCCTTGTTGGGTAATTGAGGGCAGGTCTGTTATGGACAGGGATAATAGCAAAGATTTTGAGAGGATACTAAAAGCCGGTTTAAGGGAGCCGCGTATCCAGATTTCTGAAGACCAGAGAAACTTCCTGAAAAACCAGAATGCTGATAACGCGCAGGTAATAGGCCTTATAAGGGCGATGCGTGCGGAAATTAAGGGTAAGCTGGCTAAGCATCCTGCCATGCAGGTGAATTTTGACCCGAGCATCCTTAATGGCGACCTTGCAAGCATGAATGTGCAATCACTGCAATCGTTGCTTACTAATTTAATACAGGCGGATGTTGCGGTTAATGAGGCGAGTGCGGAAGGAAATAACGGCATTCTTTCAAGCTTTATTAAAGGGTGCAAAGACTGGTTGTCGGGCAAAAAAGATTGCCATAACCATAATGATGCCAAGGCTGCCGGGCAAATTCTCAAGCCGCTTTTTACCGGCGTTGTTCCCCCGGGATTTGTTATTACCCCTAACAAGAAAAAGCTTCCAAAAAGCATTGAAATATAAAGCCTGGCAGCAATATCTGCCAATGTTGCACTTTCATGACAATTTCCGGGGTTTGCAGGCATTTTCACCTTATGTCATAAAAGCTTCATTTGTTTGTGCGGTTATTTAATATTAATATGAAATCATGGTACAACCAGATTTTATAAGGAATTAAGGTTAGTTTATGGCATCAGAACATCCAGCACTTAAAAGTTTCAGCCCAACATGGGAAGGAATCAAGCATGTGGCAGGAAAAGCCCTGAAATGGGCGGCATGGGGCGCGGCCATTGCTGCTGTATTTATTGCTGCCCCAGCGCTTGGCATCGGTGCGCTTTCAAAGGCTGCAACATGGGTTGTTTCTAAGCTTGGTGGAGGCGCTGTCGGGGCAACTGTCACGGAAGTGATGACCTGGGGGCTTGCAAAGGGGGCAGTGGCAGGCGCGGTTCTTGGTGGGCTTGCGGGTGTTGGTGGTGTCGCCAAAGCCATTGAGGAGCGCAAGGAAGACCATATCGCCGATTATGAACGGGCTGTAGTTCACGAAGAAAGAAGCGAGCTGATTAAAAGGCAGCGCGTTGCTTATAACGGGCAGGGCGGCAGCGTGTCACCTAACGTTTCTTTCGGGCAGGGGCAGGACAGGGGTGTTGTGCGCAGTTAATCCTTGTAATATAAGGTGATACTGGTGTCGCAAGCGGTGTCATAAACGATGTCACAAAACCGTAACTTGTTGTATCGGGATTTTGTGGCATAGTGAACGGATAAATGGGTATAAATGGAGTAAATGAGGTTTTTATGGCTAATGATAATCAGGAACAAACCACAGTTGGCGGCGTTGCCGGAAAAACAGTCAAAGGCGCGGTTATCGGCGCTGCCTTAGCGGTTGCGGCGGCTGTTGGCCTTGCTGTCGGCGGGGTTGTTATGGTTATGTCATCCAGCGTTGCGCTGGGACTGGCTTCCCTGGCTGGCGCGGCGGTAATCGGCTGGGCAGGGACCACAGGCCTTGCGGCCGCTGGTATTGTTGGCGGCGGTTATGCGCTGGCTAAAGGCGTATCCAAAATGCGCGGCGAAGGCCAGGCTGCATCGCAGGAAGAAGAACGCAATAAAGTTTTTGCCGCTACATTGCAGGCTGCACAGGTTGATGCCTATAACCAGGGTGTTAATGCCGGGCAGGGGCAGGTAATTGCAAAGCTACAGGAAATACAACAGCAGGCGCAGCAATCAAGCTTTGCCGCTGGAGTTAAGCCAAAGGGAATCAGCCCCGAAGCTATCAGGCAGCAGCAGTCGGAAGCTGCCAATGCCCCAAAACAGGTTGGATAGGGAGATTTTATGGCAAGTTTTAAAGAAGGCTTCCAGAATGGTAGATTAATAATTGGAGTTCGTAAAGTAGGTAATGAGCTTGGCGATCTTGCAAGGCGCTTTGCGAGTGGTGGCCATGATCCTGAAATGATAAAAAATCTGGAAGCCCAGAAAGAGAAGTTGGGCGCTGCATCAGGCCTGTATAAGGAAGCCAAGAAAAGTGGCGTGGGGGTTAATGAGGCGTTCGAATCATTAAAGGGTGCGCATGCCGAAGCGGCAGGGCATGTTGAATCAGCCAATTCATATTTGAAAGGTATTAAATCGCAGATTCGTGGCGAAAGGCTTGGAAAACTTACAGGAAATAAGAAGCTCCTTGTCGGCATCGGGGCGGTTGCTGCCCTGGGTGGGCTTATATCTTATTCCAGGAGCAATGCCAGGGAAAAACGCGCTGCAGAAGTTGCAAATCGCCAGGAAAATTTACAGCAGATGCGCGAAGATGTGGCGGTGTTGAGGGCCGCACAGAACGGCCCGAATAGTGCAGGCCAGAACACTATGATGGGAATGGCACCAACCCCCGGCGACCATGCTGCAAGGGTTATGAGTGCGCGTAACGGGGCTGCGGCAGGCATTGATACCAGCAACCCGCCAGTTGACATGAATTACCAGGTTGTCCGCTAATAACCGGTTATAACGATTTACCCCTAAGCCCTCCCTGATTTAAAATTTGGGGAGGGTTGCTATTTTCCCAGCTTGTCATACCGCTGTATGGCGGTATCCGGCATTAAGCCTAAGGCCCAGACCCCGCTATTCAGCGGGGTGACAGGTGGAGCGGGGTCCTTGTTATCACTGGTGAAACGAAAGATTTTATCATTGTTAACAAAAAAAGGCAAAAATTCTGTAAAATACCACTATTCTCTATTTGACAGCCGCTATTTTCTTTGTATATTGCCACTCCCTAACTGCAAAATCCACATGTGGGATTTTGTGTTTAAACAGTTTTTATAATTTTTAAGGTAAACTCGTGACAAAACGTATTGATTGCAAATATAAAATCAGCCGCCGCCTTGGCGTAAGCCTCTGGGGCAATGCCAAAGACCCGTTCAACAAGCGCGCATATGCGCCCGGCCAGCATGGCGCTGCTGCAAAACGCAAAAAGCCATCCGATTATGGCACCCAGCTCCGCGAAAAACAGAAGTTGCGCGGCTATTACGGCAATATCACCGAGCGCCAGTTCCGCAAAATTTACTTTGAAGCAGTGCGCCTGAAAGGCGATACCGGCGAAAACCTTATCGGCCTGCTCGAATCACGCCTTGATACCGTTGTTTACCGTATGGGCCTTGTGCCAACCCCGTTTGCTGCAAGGCAGATGGTGAGCCACGGCCATATGCGCGTTAATGGCAAAAAAGTGAACATACCTAGCTATAAAGTTTCTGAAGGCGATGTGGTGGAAGTGCGCGAAAAATCCCGCCAGATGGCTGTGGTGCTGGAAATGCTCCAGAATCCTGAGCGCTCTGTGCCTGAATATATCGAATTCGACAAGAATGAGCTGAAAGCAAAATTCATCCGTGCCCCGAAACTGGCGGAAGTGCCTTATCCGGTGGTTATGGAACCGAACTTCGTAATCGAATTCTATTCACGCTAAAATCCATT
>JBDHUC010000042.1:0-13423 GCA_039808985.1 Alphaproteobacteria bacterium
TTATTATCATGGTTGCTGTCCATCTGCGCGAGCTTGTAATACGCCGTGGTGCCGCCGCCTTCGCCGAACATTTCGTTGCCGTTATCTATCCTGCCGTTGCCGTTTAAATCGCGCACCAGGAAGCCGTCATTAGCGTCCAGCCACTCCATCCCTTCCGCAAAACCGTCACTGTCAATGTCAAAATGCACATTGTAACCGCCCAGGCTGAAGCTCTTATATTTTATCCCGTCGCCATTCAAATCCAGCACGATGGGACATATCCTCACATTGTTGTTAGGTATCGACGCGATATTAATATCCACGGCGCTTTTTTCGTTGGTAGATACAGGTGGTATCGTGATGCCCATGAAACTGTAAGCGGCAGTACCGTTATAATTACCCAGTGAATCAAAGCCGGGAGTGGCAACAGGCTGGCCATTTGCATCTACATTCGGCTTAAAAAAGTTTTTTATGATAACAGACGACCCGTATTTTGAATCTATGGAGAGATCGTTGCCAGATTGCAGTAAATCATATTTCCCCAATTCGAATAAACCGTTGCCAATGCTGGTTGCCATACCGCCAATTATGTTAGGTCCACCCAATAAATCAGTAAACATAATATAATCGCTATTCTCGGCATCGGTAATAGTATCCATACCGTCACCCATGAAAAACGAAAACAAATCATTGCCACTACCACCAGTTAACGTGTCATCGCCACCGCCGCCGGTTATTACGTTAGCTCCACTATCGCCAATTATTGTATCAGAAAATGCGCTTCCGGTAACGTTCTCAATATTATATAAATGTTCGCTGATGCCAGCACCAGTTGCAATACCAGTTGCAAGATTTACATTAACTGCACCAGAAATTTTATAGTTTATAGTATCACTGCCAGATCCTCCATCAATAACATCATTTCCACCACCACCTGATATAATATCACTTCCCCCACCGCCATTAAAGTTATTATCAGCACTGCTGCCAATCAATATATCATCATATGATGAACCAATAATATTCTCGATATTACGCAAAATATCACCTTCTGCGTCACCGCCTTTTTGGGAAATTGTCAAAAATAGATTTACATCAACAGCAGACGAAGAATTGACATAGGTAACAGTGTCATTTCCCGCACCGCCATCAATTATGTCCCCGCCCCTGCTGCCATCAAGAATGTCATCCCCATCTAGCCCAATAAGAGCATCATTTCCTCCACCGCCATTAATGATATTATTTAGTGAATTTCCTATTAATAAATCTTGATCATTATTAGATCCATCATACGAGGTTCCATCGCCGCTTAGATTATTAATAATTGCAAATGTAGATTGATCAAGCATTTGCACTTCTTCTATGTTAAAACCAGTAGATATACCATACTCCATTTTTAGCTTGTCAATGACTTGGGCCATTTCATGGTATATATCTTGAATGCCCGGCTCTGATTTTTGTACCGCAGCAGTTTGTGGCTTATACAAATTTTCATACGATAGTATCACAAAACGATTACGCGTATACATCTGGGCTATATTATGCGCTTCATAACTAGTGATTGATGATGGATTATCGTAAAGACCAAATCGCTCAGATTCCACATAACGTCTGTTAGCAATGCCATTTCTAAATTTAACACTTGGACTTTGTGCATTATAACGAATCTGATACCAAGCCTCTGCCCTATTTCCATTATTTATTGCAGCAATAAAATCTTGCATTTGGTCATATACATTACCCGAACCTCTATTATAAGTTAGAGATACAACCACGGCCTTTTCTATAGACTCTGGCATTCCCAATGAGTTTGCAACATCTTCATATTTGGTATATGTGTATTTTAATAAGTTCTTTGCCTCAGCTAATGTAATTGCTCTAGTAAATTCAGTAAGCGCAATACTTGTTTTTGAGGCTGATGGCGCTGCATCAATTTTAGTTAACACATCCTTTTGTGCTTGAGTTAGAGTTATGCCTGCACTTTCCCATAATAAGAGATTATCATTCCGGTTAAAAGTATATCCATAACCAATAGTTGCTTTTCCATCACCAACATCTTCAACCAAAGGTCTAAGAGAATCTGCTTCAAGCTTACTAATTAAATCTACTACATATTGTACATAATCATCGTGATTAGCAAATTCATTATAATTCATATAAAATTCCTAAAATTTGTATTAAAATTATTTATTATTACATATTTCTTTAATAATACCCTTCGAAACAAAAAATATTCTGGTATCATCTTTATCGGTATAAGGAGAAATATCTCCATAAGTTTCTTCCACTATATAAATATTGTGATCTATATGGCCTAAATAAAAATGCCCCATTTCTTCACTAATATATTGCTCACCATTGCTATATTTAATATATAAGCTACATAGGCCACCAGCGCCAGCACCGCAATTACGTAGCACTTCATCATCTTTCCCATCACCATCAATATCTAATCCCATAAATTTATCTTTGCCTTCATCCAGGATAGTAAAAGGCAAAATAAATTCTTCTAATCTTTTTGATATTTCAAAATACTTTTTCTTATTTCTATAAACTTTTGGATTATGGAGCTTCCTACTTAAATTTGAATATTTATATATTTGTTTGCATATGCTATTGCTGTCATATACAGCACTTGCAAATACAGGCTGAACAATACCAATTACAACAATCGCTATCCAGAGCAACAACCAATTGTTTGTTAGTTTTTTCATATTTATCATTTATAATTACTCAGTCAATTTTCAGACGCATTGCAGCAGGTTGGGCTGCGCATTATCGTTGGCAGCGTCATTAGCGTCCAGCCACTCCATCCCTTCCGCAAAACCGTCACTGTCAATGTCAAAATGCACATTGTAACCGCCCTGGCTGAAGCTCTTATATTTTATCCCGTCACCATTCAAATCCAGCACGATGGGACATATCCTCACATTATTGTTAGGTATCGATGCGATATTAATATCCAACCGGCTTTGCTCGTTGTTCACAGTCGGAGTGTTAGCGCCCGGTATCGTAATCCCGATATTCGTATATGGCTGCGTAGGGTCATACCCCGCCCCAAAGAAGTTTTCCAGGACGACCGAAGCACCGCGTTTTGAATCCACATACAGGTCGTTGCCTGTTTGCAGAAGTTCGTATGACCCAAGCTGGAACAGGTTATTCCCAAGGCTTGCCGCCGTTCCCGACACAGCCCCGGAGCTGAACTCGACAGAGTCCCCCATCTCAGGATCAGTTATAAAATCCATTCCGTCACCGGAATTAATAACGAACCTGTCATTGCCAAGACCACCAGTTAAAATATCGCTGCCACCGCCGCCATAGAGATTATCATTGCCAGTTCCGCCATAGAGCGAATCATCATCATCGCCGCCGTAAAGATAATCATTCCCGGTGCCGCCATCAAGAATATCGTTTCCGATAAATCCCATTAGATAGTTATCCTGCGAGTCGCCGGTGATATAATCATCCCCCGAGCCGCTATACACATCCCTGATATTATACAAACTATCGTTGAAGCTGGCGCTGTTGGCAAAATTGCTGGATAAATCCAGGGTGATATTATCGGTGGTGTTGAGCGAATAGCTTACTGAGTTAATTCCGGCGCCGCCATCAATGATGTTATTGCCAGCCCCGCCCGACAGCGTATCGTTGCCGCCATTACCCATGACGATATCGTCACCAGCACCGCCGTAAAGATAATCATCCGCCGCCCCGCCATAAAGCAGGTCGTTCCCGCCGGAGCCATTGACGCTGTTGCTGCCATTGCCGCCGATATACAAATCAGCCTTGCCTGTTGACGGCGTGTCAGTAAGTGTGGCGCTTGTTTTTGTGTCCCTGGTGGCGAGTGTAATATGGTCGAAGAGATTGCCATTGCTGCTGCCCCATAATTGGCTCATCTCTGAAAGCGCTGTGCTTGATAACAAACTGCCAAGCAGTGCATCACGGCCAACTATATTCGTGGTAGTTCCCCATAGAGGGCTTGCAAAGTTAATATCAAGCCTGTCAGAATTGCCAGACAGTTCCAGAATACCACGCACCGCATTGGGAGAAGAGCTTTGCAATACTTTATCAATCGCAAGTTTTCCTGCAAACTGGACAAGGATTTGCGCAATTTTTGGGGCACTTGCCAATAGAGAGAATGGTATATTGAATGAATTTCGTCCTAAAGCCTTGCCCAGATCATCAGCATCATCAAACATTGCTCGTATAGCAGTATCACCAAACACCCGCGTTCCTTCGTCAATCGCAGAATAGGCAATTGCAGTAAGCATTTTTTGAGCTATACCATAGGAACCAGTTACACTGCCATAACCAGCCGCAGTAGCAATACTGGCGTTAAACAAAGAATCAATAAAAGGGTAACGTATATTATGCCAGTCAGTTAAGCCATTCTGCTCGGCATACATTAGATTTATAAGCAAAGCCTGACTGTGAAGGTCAACAGGGCTGCGAGGACCACCATAAGAATCAAAATAATGTACAGGGGTTGCTTGCCCAATTCGGAGCGCTGCAAGAGCTTCACCAGTTGTAGCATAGGCGGTTAAGAAGTTAAGGTTTGGATACGTATATAGCGCATTAGCGCCATTGAAATAATATAGATTTCTAATCAGGAAATCTTGTTGGGAAATACCAGGAACCCGTGACGCCGCAAGTTCAAACGGCATATTGTCAAAAAGAGTTGCATTCTTGCCGTAAAGGGTTGACATCAAACCAGCCAGACCACCACCAAGCGAATGACCGGTAAATTCTACATCGTTTCTGGTTAATGGATTGTCAGTTCCAATTACTGCGTTAAAGAACCTTACGGCAAGCTCTGCCTGCTCTCCAATCGCCCCTGCCCCTGTTACCCAGCCATTAATCAAGTCAGCACCAGGATTATCAGTGCCCCGGTAAGAAATAACAGTTCCACCTGCGTAACTATAAGCAATAGCATAGAAGTTTGAGTTGACATCCCATCTTACGGTGCCGGCAATTTTACCTAGAATTGCTGAATCAGTGGATATAGTTGCACTTCCAATCTGTGTCCCATTTAATATTATACCTTGATTATAACCACGGTTATATGAATCCAGTGCTAATATCGCTTTAAATAATTCGCTATTCATTTCTTACTCCATAAAATCATATGAGTCTATACGGCGCTCATCGCCATAAGGCAATTTATTAAACCATTCTTGAAAACCATTTTTTCCATCAAATGGTGGCATGTATTTCCAGATGTTTGGCGTTAAAGGCTCGTCAGTCATTTCTATTGTTGCCGAAACTAGTTTTACACCCTTTCCAAAAGTTTTTTCAAGATCATTCGGGTCAACAATTTCAACTGTTTTTGGATCTTTGCTGTCACGAAAACGAACTAACATTGGAAGATCATCAAAAGCCATTTCTTTTTTATCTTTAAGCCTGCTATAATAGCGAATAGCATCAGGGCTTAAAATATCAAATTTCGAGGGAAATTCAGTAAATACTATATAATACCGATAATCTGAACCAAGTTTCTTACTCTTTAATAAAGAAAAAAACACTCCCTTTTCTCCCAAATCAACCACCACCCCTTCACCCCTTACTCTAACATCGGCATGGCTTTCTGGCGTGATTCTCGGCTGATCCTGAACATAAACTTGTGTAACACTAGAAGAAACAATTTGCCTTCCATTATCATCAACCACCAGAGTCAATTTATATCGCCATGTTCCAGATGCATAAACATACCGCCACGCACCCGACGCAAAAAACAAAACCACAAGGGAAATGGCTAATATAAAAAACATAAAAGCCTTCATGCCAAACCATTTCCTTTGATAAAAATTTTAACTTGTTGTAGAATCATTCTCATACGGCTAATAGATATTTAATCTTTTCTGGTAAATAGTTATCATTAGCAGCAAACAACACAGGGTCCAGGTTAATATCAAGGATGCTCTTGTCCGGGGATAAATCCAACACCCCGTTTAGCAGAGGATCACCGCTATTTGCCAGGACATGACCAATAGCCAACTGCCCCGCAAACTGCATCAGTATATTGCTGACCGCCTGCGATTTGCTGCTCAGCGCCGATGACGACATATATGAGTATTTGCCAACTGCACGGCCAAGATCATCCGCATCATCAAACATCGCGCGTATCGCGCTGTTGCCAAATACAGTCGCACCGCTGTCTATCGCTGAATAGGCGATGGCTGAGTGCATTTTTTGCGCATAATCATAAACTCCTCCGGTTCCAGCACCTGTAAAGCCAGCAGCTTGCCCAACGCCATCATTAAAAAATGAATTATAAAACTGAGAGCCAATTGAATGCCAGTCAGTCAAATTATTTTCCTTGGCATACATCAGGTTTATCAGCAATCCTATGTCATGTAAATTAAGTGGGTTACTTATCCCGGCATATGAATTTATATTGGTTGATTGTATTGGCTGTATCGCCCTTTTAAAAAGAAGGCCCTGCAATAATTCACCTGTAACATTGTAAGCGGTGCCTGAAAATCCAAACTGCCATGGCTGTTCGCTGCCGTAAATTCTATCACGCAAAGGTGACGGGACCAGCATTAAGTTCGCCAGGTTATTAACGGCATCTGTATAGGTCATATTGTCAAATATGGTGACATCTTTAACGTAAATAGCGCCTATATATCCTGCAAGTACCACGCTCACTTAGCCAGTCAGTAAAGAGTTTGCCAGTGGCGGTAAATGCTGCACCAAGTTCAAGAGGTAGTATGCCGTTTTCAATGGCTATCTCACCAGCAGCAGCAATAAGCCCAAAGCGACCAGCGACACGCTTTACCTGACCATCGGAGTTATCGGGCAGGTATTGAGCAATAAAATCTCGCTGCGTTACGGATACTATCTGTTCTAAGGTATCAGGCTGCAAGGTGGTGATGTAATGCAGGAATGAACGTATGGCAGTACCATAGTATTTTTTGCTAGCATTGCTTAAGTGGCGGCATAAAGATTCAGGATTAGCAAAGCCGTGTAGTTCCTCAAACACTCCCATATTCTTGCCAGCATCGGCTGGTATATATGCCCGCTGTAAAATGCCTTTTCGCCACCAATGAACTTAAAATAATATACTGAGCACATGATGCCGGTGAGGCTTAATGTTATCCCCAGCAAATAATTGTTTTTTAGGAAGTTATAAAATCTGGATGAGCAATCTAAGTTAGTAAATATGATGGCTGTGCCGATGCCAAATATAAACTGATCATATTTTCCTAATAACTGATTGATATATAACCACAGCGTTTCGCTATCGCCGTAGATACTAAAAATAAAGTATCTGTATAATGCGCATACAATAAGCCCAGTAGCTAATGATATTGCTGTGCCAAAACGCCTGATGATATAGAATAATAGTGGAATGGAGAGGTAAAAATTCATCTCAACCGGAAGAGTCCAGTAAACACCCATAATATTGGCACTGCCAGACGGCGGGATATTTTGCAGCAGGAAAAAATACTTTATAAAATCTATAGTTCCCAGGTTTGTGTTATAAACGCCGAAGCAAAATAAAATAATTATGAAAATAAGTTGAATTTGGTAAGCGGGAAAAATCCTTGCTGCCCTGCGCAGTAAAAAATCTTTCCATGATATTTCTATATTATTTTTGAGGGCATGGGCGCAGGCAAAGAAAACGGCAAAGCCAGAGAGTACAAAGAAAATATCAACCCCGAATTCACCCATAAAAAACGGGGTTATATCAAGACCATAAAAATAAATATCTTTGCCACCCATTCCTTTCCATATATGCGATATAACAACCCACAAGGCAGCAAAACCCCGCAAGCCAGTAACAGCGTTAATAGTCGGTAGCTTAATGTCTTGAGATTTAGGTGCGGTCATTTATAAAGAATCTATATCACTTTGTTTGTCAGTAATTGTAACGTCATTTTATTCGGCACAGTAGTGGGTTGTAAATACAATCAATCGTTGTAGATTGTCACTAAAACTTCACAAATGTATGATGGACATTAGTTAAATATCTGTTAGTTTTCTACCATAAAAATAAAAAAAGGACGGGAACATGAACCAGCCAAAGCCTACAGTCGCACACATGTTAGGGGAGATGGTCTGGGTTTGTTCGCAATCACCAATTTACAAAAATCTGAAGATAGCCGATATCGAATGGCTGATGATGCCTGCGATATTGCTGGAGCAATACCGTGTTTTTCATAATGAAAAAACGCCGGTGGGCTTTGCTTTGTGGGCGTATCTGTCCGAGGCGGTGGAAAAACGCATGAACAACGATATGGAGCAGGGCAAACCAGTACGCCTTACCCCGCAGGAATGGAAATCCGGTGAGCGCCTGTGGCTGATCGAGATGGTCGTTCCCGCGGCGAATGAACAGAATAAACTTACCCAGATATTAATGGCGGATCTTGTTAAGAATGTATTCAAGGATAAGCCTTTTAAATTTCACCAAATGCATATGGAGGAAGGAAAGAAAAAGAAGGTGACTATAACATCGTCGTACTGCGGCGATAAACCCGTGACGATGCAATAGGCAGAAGATGGCTATAAGATCAAAAACAGCTATATGGTTTGTTTGTGCTACAGTAGTTGCGTGGACTATTTATCCGGAACCTGTTTTTTCAAAAGATAAAAACATTGCTCAAAAATCCCATAATCTTCCTCTGATAACACCCAAAACATCAAACATACAAACTGTAACACATAAGAAAAACGAATTTGGAGCAGTATTCGATTCCTATTATTATGACATATCTTACGTTTATTATGATCAGGATTTTGCTGATGAATTTGGACTGGATCAGAAAAATGTAGTGGATATGGATGATGGGTTGCGTCTAATTGAGGCAAAAGTGGTTACAGAAGGGAAGAATACTTATTGTTATCATAATTTTGTACTCGATAAATCCGTTAAAATTGATTTTCCCCCAGAAAATTATATTCTCAGGCATACAGAAAGCGATATGGATTCTACTGGTCATATAATTGCCAAGCCTAGACTTGATGCTGCCGGTATGGATACTTTCAAAAATGTATTTTCACAAATATCGAATAAAAGAATGCCGATTGATCTTAGATACAATGCCAAAACCTATATATTTTCAAAAACATATGAGGGGAAAAAATATTTGAACTCATCTTTGACGGTATTATCATACGTTGTGAGTAGCCCTGCATCATACAAAATTTTAATTACGGAAATACCATGCTATCGTAATTTTTTTCAAGGGAATGTTGGTGATGTAGAACTGGGATTGCAAAGATCTGGATATGATAAAATAAAAGATCCAATAGAAACATATTATTATAAACTAAATTTTCCAGCGGAGATGATTGATTCATTAAAAAACATCCCTAAAATTAAATCTCAAAACAGAAACCCATTGATAAGTTAAGGTATTTTTATGACAATTGATTCAACATTAGCATACGACTTATCTCAGTTGCCATATTTCCACCTTGATAATCCTATTCAATTACAGCAATTTAATCAGGCATTGCAAAATATAGGCGGTGGTTGGAAGCTTATTGATTCTGTTGATGACCCTAGTGGTTACAGAGGTATGGCTTTTGCCAAAATTGAAAATGGAGTTGCTGTAGATTTTGTAGTTGCTCATGCAGGTACCGAATTTACAGGTAATTTTGATATAAGAGATGTGCTTACTGATGGCAGTATAGCTGGGCAATATGTACAGAATTTTGGTAGTGCGTTTGATTCGACAGTAGATCAGATAAGCGATGCTGTAAATTTTAGTAACCATGCCGCTGCTGTGCTTCAAAGTCAATATTCAGTGACAAATCCATTTACTATTCTTACTCAAGTTGGTCATTCATTGGGAGCGTATTTAGCTGGAAATGTTGCGGATGCTATAGGAGCCATTGGTAAAGCTATCATTTTTGATGGCCCTAAACTCGGTTTTTCTAGTACTTTTGCTAATATTCTTTCAATAAACAATGGCCCAAATTTTATTAACACCGCAGGGTCTGGTATAAGTGGTACAACAGTAAAAGACATTGGTTACGGTGGTTTTCTTGAAAATTTGGTGCATCCAGACGTTGGTTTTGAATCAGATTTAGTGGGGATTTTTGATTTGGTCCTTTTTGAAGCTCCTTCACAAGTTATTGGTTTCATCAACACCTTTACTAGCGGGCTATTATCTCTGCCAATTTATACTGCCACCTTACCACTTACGTTATTTCAAGGCGTTGAAGATCATTTGAATATGAGAGATCGTATTGCAAATGCCCAAATATCGACCAATGATGTATATCATTCTACCAATGATTATGGTGCAGAAAATTTCCTTATAGGTACATTCCGCACTACTGGAGAACTTGGTGGTGTAGCAAAGCTACTATGGGAAGCAAATTATAGTAATTCCGGTACTATTACGCAGGAGCAGCTAGGAGAGTATTTACTCAATGGGATGAATGACCCGCAATACGATATACTTAAAGGAGAGGCGTATTTCAGCACCATTATTGGCACAAAAACTTCTGGTGGGAACCAAGAGGTAACTAGAATTATTGATAGTGATGGTAATGGCGTAGCCGATACTATAATTAGTACCACAAGATTTGAATCTACTGATGCTCGAGTTGTTAAAAAATGGGATATAAATAATCCAAACGCAGAACCAGAAATTTCTTTGGTCTTTCCAGATAATCAAGTCACTGGAGAAAAGATAGGTACTATCTTTGGCTCTGTTCTTGCCAATCAATTAGCGCATGGTAATATATTTGCGCAAGTCGCTCTAGACACTGTATTTGAAACCACCCTCCAAAATATTGGGCAAATGTTTGATTTGTATGGGATGGATCTTACTTTTGCAGGCGTAGGGAACGGTCCATTATCTTTTTCGCAGTCATTTGATGTTGCCGCCAGTAATTTAGAAACCGAGGCATTACAAAATCTAAAGGGTGCTGGGGTTGGAGCCGTTGCGTCACTGCTTACAGCAGAGCTGATTAGTGCAACTGGCATTGACGGAGTGCCAGGTGGAGTACTTTCAAATATTGCCAATACAGAATTTACCACCATTCTTACCAATTTGACAGATGGCCTTTCTTCAACAGTATGGAACAGCGGACTTCTTAATACTAATGCTCTAGGTGTTGCAATAGATTCCTTTTTTGGCAGTTATCTTGCTAATGAAGTTTATTCACCTGAAACTACTGTGGGGCAAATAGGCTCAACAATTGGCGCGCAGGTAGGGGCTATTCTTGGTTCCACAATACCGGTGATTGGTATAATTATTGGAACATTCCTTGGCTCTTTAATTGGAGGTGCTATTGGCGATCTGTTCGGTGATCATGATACCCCGCGTGCCGGGGCGACGGTTGGCTTTGATCCAATTTCCCAGAAATTCTATGTTACGGAGATATGGGCACTTGACCGTGGTAATGAAGAAATTACCAACAGCATGGCACAATCAGCCAGCGATGCGTTTACCTCCATCCTGCAGGCAGTGCATGGAACATTACTCAACCCTGAATCTATCAAGCCAGGCACTTATGGACACTCTGAAGACAAACTGGTCTACTGGATCAATGGCGGCACCGGTGATTTCTTGAGCTTTGATACTGCCGAAAGCCTTATCAGCTATGGCGTTATGAATGGCTTGAAGGATGTGCAGATATCCGGCGGGGATATATTGGCCAAGAGGGCATTTTACGCAACGCTTGATCAAGTTGATGTTCAGGTTACAAGTAGCTCAGGAACCATTACGCATGGTAATTTACGTAAGACTCTCACCCCTAACCTTACACCTGCGGATACAACCCTTCCAAGTGCACCTGTTAACTCAAATATATCCATTAATGGTGCTTTAAACGCAATGCTTGGTAGCTTAGCTATTGCTGCTGAATATGAACAGTATCTGCAAAATGCGGCGGTTATTAATTCCCTTATTGCCGCCAATCCAACATCGGCGTTTGCCATAGGATGGATTATAACCATCGCCCAAGCCAGCCAGCTAGGGCTCGACCAGAGACATACCGAAGATTGGTATGGTGGATGGCAGGCTTATCTTAAAGATAATAACCTGGATATCATGAGCCTTGATTTTAATCTGCAACAACATGACCGTATTGTTAGCGGGCATAATACGCAAACCAATCAAGATGTTATTCTGCATGACACGATAAACATATATGCCAAAGAATTGTTCGTTGCTGGTGATAACAACAGCACTATCGAAATTAATGGCAAGCATATTGTGGCATTGGATGGTTTCACCGGTGCTAATACCCAGCAAGGCGATGATATTGCTATTGCGCCTCATATCGTTGGCGGTGATGGTAATGATACGATTATTGCCGGTGACCAAGGGGCGGACGTTATGGGTGGTGACGGCAATGATGTGATTGTCGGTGGGTTTCTTGATGACTGGCTGTTTGGCGGTAATGGCGATGATGTGATTGCTGCAGGGGAAGGAAGTGGAAATTATTTAAGGGGTGATGCGGGAAATGATCTGCTCGTTGGCGGAAGTGGCTCGGATTGGTTAGATGGTGGATCTGGTAATGATCGGATATTCGCAGGAGCTGGCGATGATATCATAATCGGCGGAACTGGAAATGATGTGATTGATGGTGGTGAGGGATCAGATACATACATATATGCTAGCGGCGATGGTTTGGATTTTGTCAAAGATAGCGGGGTTACCGGCACTGATACAATTCTTCTGAAAGATATAAATAATGGCGAATTCAGTGTATACAGAACCTCTGCCGATGATGATCTGGTCATTGCCTTTGGTGATGTGGCGGATAAAAACTGGATCGTGCTTGACGAAACTGCTTTCGATAATTTCCAGACAATAGAAAAATTAGTAACTGCAGATGGTGCTACGCTGACACTTGCTAACTTGCAGTCTATGGCAAGTAAATCTGCTGTTTTGGGCAGTACAATAAATGGCAGTAGTGCTGATGAACTGCTTGTTGGCACGATTCACGATGATACTCTGAACGGTATTTCTGGAGCCGATACTTTGTCTGGCTCTTACGGATCAGATACCTACCAATTTACTGCCAGTGCTACTACAAACGTAACCATACAGGAAGATGGATTTTCTAGTGATGTAGATCGTGTGATTATCGACTCCAGCATCACTCCCTCCATGCTGACCTTAAGCAGGGGCAATATTGCTAACGGCGAGATGATTCTCAATTTTGGTAGCACTAAAGGCATTCTGAATATAGAAAATATTGATAAAGGGGCCGCCAAAACCATTGAAGAAATAAGGTTTGCGGATAATTCTTCACTTACACCAATTGACTTAATGAATAAATATTTTGCCTCAGTATCAACTTCTGGAAACGATACCATAGTTGGCTTTGCAACTGATGATATTATTAAAGGCCTTAATGGTGATGATACCATAACAGGTGGAGCCGGTGATGATATTCTATCTGGTGGCGATGGCAATGACACCTACATATATAATGTAGGTGATGGAAACGATCTAATAAAAGAAAACCACGGTAA
>JBDHUC010000043.1:0-13202 GCA_039808985.1 Alphaproteobacteria bacterium
GCATCGCCATATGAATAAAAACGGTAATTATTTTTTATGGCATGCGCGTAGGCTTCCTGCATTTTATCAAGCCCCATAAAGGCGCTAACCAGCATGAAAAGGGTGGATTTAGGCAGGTGGAAATTGGTAAGCAGGGCATCCACTATTTTGAATTTATAGCCTGGGGTTATGAATATATCGGTTTCGCGTGCGAATTCCTGCAACACTCCTTGATCGCCAGCCGCCGATTCCAGCGTGCGCAAACTGGTGGTTCCCACCGCTATAACCCGTCCGCCAGAATTTTTTGCAGCATTTATAATTTCTGAGGTTTCCCTGCTTATCACCGCATATTCGCTGTGCATTTTATGCTCAGCGGTATTTTCAGTTTTTACCGGAAGAAAGGTGCCGCCACCTACATGTAAGGTAACATGCGCGCGTTTTACCCCTTTGGCATCAATTGCAGCAAGCAGTTTTTCAGTGAAATGCAGCCCTGCGGTCGGGGCAGCGACCGAACCGGAATTCTTGGCATATATGGTCTGGTAGTTCGCATTATCACTGGTGTCGGCCTTACGGTTTTTCTCTATATATGGTGGCAGCGGCATTGCGCCATACTGCCCCAGCTTCTGCTGAAAAATATTTTCAGGGTAATTGAATTCCAGCAACACCTGCCCGTCATCATATTTCTGTATTACCTGCGCGGAAAAATCAGTGGCGAATACTACCATATCGCCAAGGCGTAATTTTTTTGCAGGTTTGGCAAAACATTGCCATTGCCCCTGCCCAATATTTTTATGCAGCAAAAATTCTATTTTGGCACTACCACGAGCGCCAAACAAACGCGCCGGGATAACTTTAGTATCATTAAATACCAATACATCCCCTGCCCGCAAAAAATCTGTCAGTTCGCTTATGTTCTTATCATGCAGGACACCGCCAACAACCAACATACGAGAGCTATCACGCGGGATAGCCGGAGCTGTGGCTATATGGCCCTCAGGAAGGGAAAAATCAAACAATGAGGTTTTCATCTGGTTTCAGAGGCGTGCAGAAAAGCGGCTTTTTTCTTCCTGAGCAAAATGACTAAGGTTTACATGGCCATTGCTATTACCAAAAATTTTATCAATAAATTTTTTGAATTTATCAGACAGATTTTCCAAGTCTTTTTTATCGGCCATATCCTCAATACGAATAATTTTCAAGCCGCCGTTTTCCCTGGTTACATGACTATAAGCAGGTATATTCTGCTCAATGCGGCCAACGCCTTTATGTATAACAGCACCTGCGCCTATCACAATTCCATCGGTGATTTCATTATTGTCAGCAATCTCAGTTGAACTGCCAATCACCACCTTGTTTCCAACCCTTATATTATTGCCCTGCAATTTGACATTCGGCTCCAATTTCACCTTATCACCGATTGTTACATGCCCCAGAACACTGACACCTGTTGATAATGTACAGCTATCGCCTATTTCCGGGTGGCGGTGGGCAGCATCAGTTTTACCATAAGCACCCAGGGTTACATTATGATACATTAAAGTATTTTTTCCAATTTTAGCAGTTTCCCCAATTACATCACCAGTTCCATGGTCAATAAATAAATTATCGCCGATTTTGGTTCCCGGATGAATATCAATTCCAGTACGTGAATGTGCCGCTTCTGATAATTGCCGCGCTTGTATGCGCTTTAAAGACTCGCCAGTATTATAAAGTTTATTGGCCTCTTCATGGACAGCTACCGCAACCACCCCCGGATAAAAAGCAAGCTCCGCTTTTGCATCATCATCAGATTTTTTTCTGATAGCCGGATCTTTAGATTTAGCAATTTCAATAAAATCCTTATGGCTATCTAAAAAATTTTTAACAAGGCCATCAATTTTATTTTGCAGACCGGTAAAATCGGCAGGCAGTTCACTCATAATTATTTATTCCTAATAATATAACATATCACCCATTATATTATACTATTAGTTATAGTCAAATAAACAAAAACACATTAAAACAATGTGGATTAAGCTATGCCGCCATATCTTCTCCATTTAGCAACCTACGGATAAGAACCACTGTTTCCATACGTCCATAAAGCTTAATAAACGATCCCATCCTTGGCCCTTGCGGCTGCCCCAGGAGCGTTTCATACAAAGCAGAAAACCATGCTTTAAGCTCTGGAAATGGGTTGGTTTTTCCTATTTCATATATCTGGGTCTGTATCTCCTCCGCTGTGACATTATCATCAACCGATTCCAAATAGTCAGTTAACTGACTAAGGCACTTTTCCTCTAATTCGGATGGCTTGCGGAACTTACGCGTAGGCTTTACGAAATCCTGGTAATAGTTAACTGCCCCATTTACCAGCTTATCTAAAAATGGATGGGTTTGCGGCGAAAACTGCGGCATGGTGTGGGCGATGAAGCTCCATAACATTTTTCCGTCCTGCGCCCCGGAAACACTTGCGAGGTTTAAAAGCAGGTTGAAATTAGGCACCCCCTCTGGTGCAGGCGGGTTACCATTATGGATATGGAATACCGGGTTATTTAAACGCGCTGGGGCTTCTTCCTTGGCAAATTTATCGAGATAAGTCTGGTATTCATCAACCGCCTTAGGAATAACATCAAAATACAAGCGCTTGGCCTTGCGCGGTGACTGGAACATATAAAGGCTAAGAGATTCGGACGGGGCGTAACGCAACCATTCATCTATTGTCAGGCCATTACCTTTTGATTTGGAAATTTTCTGCCCTTTATCATCAAGAAACAACTCATACATATATTGCTGTGGCGGATTACCACCTGCAATACGGCAAATTGCACTATACAGCTCCGCCGATGCCAGATGGTCCTTACCATACATTTCATAATCAACGCCAAGAGCTGCCCAGCGCATCCCCATATCCGGCTTCCATTGCAGCTTGCAATGCCCGCCAGTTACCGGAACCTCCTCCAGCGTTCCATCTTCCTCCTCATAAATAATAGTGCCTTTCTGTGGCCGCGTTTCTACGACCTTTGCCAGCAGGACTTTTCCAGAACGCGGCGAGATTGGCAGGAACGGGCTGTAAGTTTGCTGCCTTTCATCACCGAGAGTTGGCAACATCACCTCCATGACTTTTTCATACTTGTCAAGCAAGGCAAGCAGCGTTTTATCAAATTCACCAGATTTATATGTTTCAGTTGAGCTTTTGAATTCATACTCAAACCCAAAATGATCCAAGAATGCGCGCAGGCGCGAATTCATATGCTCGCCAAAACTTGCATGCGTGCCAAACGGATCTGGAACCGATGTAAGCGGTTTACCTAAATTTGCTTTTATCAAATCAGAATTTGGAAGATTATCTGGCACTTTACGCAACCCATCCATATCATCGGAAAAGCAGATAAGCTTGGTTGGGATATCGCTTATCTGCTTAAAGGCATTGCGAACCATTGTCGTACGCGCAACCTCGCCAAAAGTTCCAATATGCGGCAGGCCCGATGGCCCATAGCCAGTTTCAAAAAGAACATAACCTTTTTCAGGCGGTGAGTCCTTATAACGCTCAACCAGGGAAAGAGCCTCCTGAAAAGGCCAAGCTGTCGATGCCGCTGCTATTTTTTTTATATCATTCATATTCATATACTTCCTAAACAAAGAAAATTATGTTAAAATCACATATGTTAAAATTATAAGCCTGTCAGCATAACCATTAACGTAGAATCTGCATATTTCCAATAGATAAACCAATTAAATTATATCCCCAATTGCCTTTGCGAAAACCGGGTGATAATAGGACGCTATGAATCACGCTATACCGCTTTTTGAAATTGTCATACTTTTATTATCCGCAGTACTGATAGTTTCCATATTCAGGATGTTGCGCCTAAGCCCTGCCCTTGGCCACCTTGCTGCTGGGACAATAATAGGGCCATTTGGGCTTTCGCTGATAAATGACGTTAAAACCACATCCGGCATAGCTGAATTCGGGGTAATATTCCTTTTATTCCTTATCGGGCTGGAGCTTTCTTTCAAGCGGCTTGAAAGCATACGCAAGCATGTATTTGGCTTCGGCAGCGCCCAGCTTGTTATAACAGCCGGGCTTTTTACCATATTCTTAATTGGCATGGGCAGCCAAACACAATCTGCAATAATTATTGGCTGCGGCCTTGCCTTATCCTCAACTGCTATTGTCCTTCAGGTTGTTGCTGAGCAGGGCGAGAAATCATCACAGGTCGGAAGGCTTGCCCTGGCAGTATTAATTATGCAGGATCTGGCCGTAATCCCACTGCTGGTACTGGTTTCAATGTTTGGAAACCAAGAGCAGAACCTGATTGACGCGATCGCCGACTCCGCGTTTAAAGCATCTTTATGCCTAGGCGTTATTTTTCTTGCGGGAAGATATTTGTTACGTCCACTTTTACGCTTTATAGCTTCCCTGGAAAACACCGAATTATTTTCGGCAACAACGCTTTTAGTGCTGCTTGGCGTCGCCTGGCTTTCTTCAGTTGCAGGCCTTTCACCAGCACTGGGAGCTTTTCTTGCCGGTCTTTTAATAGCCGAAACTGAATTCAAGCCACAGGTTGAAGCGGATATACTACCGTATAAAAACCTCCTGCTTGGCCTGTTCTTCATGACCGTTGGCATGTCCTTGAATATTGATATGCTTAAAGAGCATTTCATAGGCATTATCGGGCTTACCGCCTTGCTTATGATCTGTAAGACAATAATAATAATGGGCTTATGCCGTCTTTTCAATTTCGGGCTTGGAACAGCGGCGCATGTGGGGCTTTTGCTTTCGCAAGGCGGTGAATTCTCGTTTATTCTGTTTTCCCTTGCCGATGAAAGTAATGTAATAGGCGATGAGCTGGCGCAGATATTACTGGTTGTAGTCACCATGAGCATGGCATTTACCCCGCTGGTTGCTGAGCTTGGGAAAAAAATTGCCATATATATGGAAAAGCGCGCAATATCGAAGCCAGAAGCAATGATCGAAGATATAGTCGATCTGCGCAAGCATGTTATCATCAGCGGTTTTGGCCGCGTGGGACATACAGTTGCTAAACTTCTGGAAAGCGAAGATATACCTTATGTAATTATTGATATTGACTCTTTCATGGTATCCCGCGAGCGCAAGAACGGAATACCCATCTATTACGGCGATACCGTACGGGTTCATGTACTTAAGTCACTGGCCATAGATCGCGCCAAGGCACTAATTATCACCCATAACGATATAAGGGTTGCCATCCAGACAATAACAGCAGTGCGCGATTTAAATCTTGACCTGCCGATAATTGCCCGCGCACGGAATATAGAACAGGTACAGAAGCTGGAAAAAGCCGGGGCGAATTTAGCAGTCGCCGAAATGTTTGAGGTAAGCCTCCAGCTTGGCGGAGCAGTGCTTAAGGAAATCGGGGTGGCCGACCATGAAATAAGCCGGATAATAGATGTTTTCCGCGCCGAGGATTATTCGCTTACGCGCACGGCAGAGAATGAAATGGCGACAAAGGAATAATCAGCGCATCGGGCTTCCGCCTATACTTTGTTCCCGTTTAGCATATTTCGCCCTGAATTTAGCAACCCTGTCTTCGCCGCCATTATTAATAGCAGTTTCCCGCGGTTTTTCCTCCGGCTTATCTTTTAAATCAGAAGCCAGCCTTTCCAATGATTTGAAAAAGGCCGTAGAATTCACAGATTTTATATATTCCTGTTCGCCATTATGTAGATTATTAAGTTTAATAGCAGGCTTACCTGTTACTCTTGCATGAGATTCCCTGCGCTTTATTTCCATCTCTTCAGCAGGCATGGGAGGTAATAAATCAGCAACTGCAGCAACTTTAGAATTAACCATGCTATATACAAACTGCCCATTTGTCATGGCGTTAACATTAGGGTATACCCTCTTTATTTTTTCCCTTAATCCATTATCATCGGATAATACTATAACATTCCTGTCCGAATGTTTTTTATAATCTGTTTCCAATAAAGAAATAATTGCATCACTACCACTATAGCTACCCAATTGCTGTTTGATATCACGCAATTTATATCTTGCATCATCAGATGCCCTACGCGAGAGCATTTCCTTATTCACTTCCCTTAGCATTTTTTTGCTTTTTTGTTCCCAGCCAACACCAAAGTCATCCACCGCTTTTTGTACAGACACAAGGAAATCGTTTATTTTTGCTGGCCCTGTATTAGCCCGTATTGTAATATTAGGAGTTTCCTTATGCTTGGAACTTGCGGTAGCATCTTTAAGTAAAGGGCTTAATATAACATGAGTATGTTCAAATTTATCATTATCAAACAGGCTTGATATATTTTTTCCTGAGGCCAATATCCCTGCAGCTTGATAAGAAACTATTTCGGGGATGATAATCCGATACCCATTATTTGCTAAAAATGGAACCAGTTCGATAAATTTTTTAGGCGGCAACCCATCATCATTTTTAGGGTTTTTAGGAATATCAGCGACCATACCTAATAAAAAGCTGGTATCCAGTATTATATCGCCGCGGTATGGCACTTCAGAACTTTTTTGGGATTCGGTATTATTCATTTTTATATTTCCTAATTATTTAATATTATTGCCTAACTATCGCATAGGTTAATTAAAGGTAATTATTTTAACTTATATTCATGCAATGTCAAAGCTTTGCTTTGTCACAAAATATTCATAATATTCAAATTCAACTATTTGAATTATGTGTTAAATCCATTAAAACCATAAGAAATGGTTAAGTTATTAGCCACGGAATATCGGAGCATTTATGGGGAATGATAAGAAACCAGCAACATCCACAAACAATGAAAATCTAGTAAGGAACCTTACAAACGCTGCTGGCGCCTCACTTCTTACAGTAGCTATTGCAAGCGGCATTAGCACTCTACCAGAGCAAAAAAGAACAAATAATATTAAAGAACAAGGTGATACGCCAGAAAAAAGAATAGCAAGAACTATAGCCAGTTCACTGACGGTTGGTGGCGCTACAGCAGCAATTTTAGCCAGCCAGCGCAGGAAAGAAAATGGCAAAGAAAATAGCTGCCATTCACTTTAACTATATATATTAATAAAATAGAGAATTAATTGTTTACTTTGCCAGTACCTGCTGTTATTAACAGCGCGTAAATCATGGAATACTGGCAATCGGCCGTCTTTAGGTTTCATTTGGTACATGCTAGCTTACCCAGCGATGGGATATTGCTTTTGTATGCGGCAAATGAAGGGGTTTGCCTGTCCTTTTCGTTATTTATGGATTTTTTGATATTTGTGGCTTTTTTGGACGTGACATTATGAAATTACTCGCCTGCAACAGCAATATTCCCCTCGCCCAGTCAATGGCTGATTACCTTGGCATGAAGCTTACCAATGCCAGCGTAAAGCGCTTTGCCGACCAGGAAGTTTTTGTTGAGATAAATGAGAATGTGCGCGGCGAGGATGTTTTTGTCATCCAGTCCACATCATACCCGGCAAACGATCATATAATGGAGCTTCTGGTTTGCCTTGATGCTCTCAAGCGCGCCTCCGCCCGCCGCGTTACCGCCGTTATACCATATTTTGGCTATGCGCGGCAGGACAGGAAAATGGGTTCGCGTACCCCCATAACCGCAAAACTGGTTGCCAACGTAATTACCGCATCAGGCGCGAACCGGGTGCTTACGGTTGACCTGCATGCCGGGCAGATACAGGGATTTTTCGATATACCGCTTGACCATTTATATGCCGCCCCGGTTATCATAACCGATATTAAAAAACATTATACCAAACCAGAAAATATAATGATCGTATCGCCGGACGTTGGCGGTGTGGTCCGCGCGCGTACTATTGCCAACCGCATTGGCGCTGACCTTGCAATCGTTGACAAGCGCCGCGAAAAAGCCGGGCATTCTGAAGTGATGAATATAATAGGCGATGTAAGTGGCCGCGACTGCATCCTGTTTGACGACATTGTTGATTCAGCAGGAACGCTTTGCAACGCAGCGGCAGCCCTTATGGATGCAGGTGCATCCTCAGTTGCGGCTTACGTCACCCATGGCGTACTTTCCGGCAAAGCAATAGAGCGCGTGGAAAATTCAGTGCTTAGTTCTTTGGTCATAAGCGATACTATAATGACCAGCGATGCGGTCAAAGCCGCAAAGAATATACGCGTATTATCGGTTGCGCCGCTGCTTGGCGAAGCCATAAAACGCATCAGCGAGGAAACCAGCGTTTCGAGTTTGTTTGATTAATGGATAATTGAATTATTAGATTATTGGATGATTAGATGGTTGAAGCGGTAAAAAATAAGTTTATAGGGAATGCATGGGATTTTGAAGTATTCAAACTTGCATATGCTGTTTCCTTATCTATTCATGAAATAAGCAAATCATTTCCAAAAGATGAGATTTTCTCTTTAACCAATCAAATTCGCCGTTGCAGTAAATCTATTTGTGCAAGCCTCAGCGAAGTTTTTGCAAAGCAAATCTTTTCTACCCAGGAGTTTAAAAGATTTCTTGCTATTTCATTAGGTTCATCCGCCGAAATGCAAATATGGGTTTGTTATTGCAAAGACCTTGATTATATAAGCCAACAGCAAGCAGAAAAATGGCAAAATGATTATTCAAAAGTTTCAAGAATGCTCGGAAAATTACACTCTAAAATTATCTAATTATCATATCATCCAATTATCAAATCATCACACTAAGGAGAAAACAAAATGTCTAACACTAAAAAAACTATGGCTGTACTGCCAGCAGCACTTCGCGACCAGAGTGGTAAAGGGGTTTCCCGCAGCCTGCGCCGCGAAGGAAAAATTCCTGGGGTTCTTTACAGCAAGGGACAGGAAGCCACCCGCATCAGCCTCCCACTTAAGGAAGTTTCGATGGAGTATGCTAAAGGCCGCTTCAACAGCCGCTTAGTAGAGCTTAAATTCGCTGACAAGACAGTCAAGGCATTGCCTAAAGACCTGCAGTTTAATCCTGTAACCGATATGATTGAACATGTCGATTTCATTAAAGTTGACGCTGGCTCAACCCTGCGCGTTCAGGTTCCGGTAAAGGTTATCGGCCAGGAGCGTTCGGTTGGCCTGAAGCGTGGCGGGGTTTTCAATATAGTCCGTCATGAAATTGAATTTATCTGCTCGCCAGATGCAATACCTACCCATATTGAAGTAAACATACAGGCGATTGATATTGGCCATAGTGTTCATATAAACGATATTGAACTGCCAAAAGGCGTAACACCGGCTATCAAACGCAATTTTACAATTGTTACAATAGCTGGTCGTGGAAAAGCTGAAGAAGAAAACCCAGCAGCAGCGGCAGCCCAGGCAGCAGGCGCAGCAGCTCCGGCAGCAGGTGCGGCAGCGGCTCCGACAGCAGGTGCAGCAGCGGCTAAAAAAGAAGCTCCAAAGAAGAAGTAATGAACTGGGAAATGAGAAAATGAGGAATTGAAGAAATTATATTCTTTTTCCTCAATTCTTCAATTCTCCAATTCCCCATTTCATAATTTTGCTACGTAACGATATGTCCTTCCTCCTAATCGGACTCGGCAACCCAGGAACCGGATACTCAGGCAACCGTCATAATGCCGGGTTCATGGCGCTTGACCATATAATATCAGATTACGGCTTTTCAAAACCTTCTCTGAAGTTTGGCGGGTCTGTTTCTGAAGGAATAATTGATGGCGAAAAAGCCTACGCATTCAAGCCGCTTGGGTATATGAATATATCCGGCGGCCCGGCCAGCGAGATCGCAAAATTCTATAAGATAGCCATAAAAAATACCATAGCCATACATGATGATCTTGATATAGGCCTTGGAAAGCTTAAAGTGAAACGCGGCGGAGGCAGCGGCGGGCATAATGGCCTTAAAAGCCTTGATAGCCATATCGGAGTGGATTACATGCGGGTGCGTATAGGTATCGGCCATCCTGGCGACAAAGACATGGTATCGGATTATGTACTTTCTAATTTTCGCAAGGAAGAACTGCCACCGCTTGAAAGTATATTGAAGGAAACTTCAAAACATATCGGCCTGCTGCTTAAAGGCGATGAAGCGGGGTTTATGAATAAAGTAAGCCTTGCTGTTGGATATTAATATTATTTAGAGGAATAAAATGGGCTTTAAATGCGGTATAGTCGGCTTGCCGAATGTTGGTAAATCAACCCTTTTCAACGCACTGCTTTCTACCATCCAGGCAGAAGCCGCCAATTATCCTTTCTGCACAATAGAACCTAATGTCGGACGGGTAAATGTACCCGATGGCAGGCTGGAAAAACTGGCCGCCATAGCCAGCTCCGCACAGATTATACCAACCCAGCTTGAATTTGTTGACATTGCCGGGCTTGTTCGAGGGGCAAGCAAAGGCGAAGGGCTTGGCAACCAGTTTCTCGCCCATATCCGCGAAGTTGATGCGATAATATACATGCTTCGCTGTTTTGAAGACGGAAATATCACCCATGTCGAAGGCGCGATCGACCCTATGCGCGATTCAGAAATTGTGGAAACCGAGCTGGTTCTTGCTGACCTTGAGAGCCTTGAAAAACGCCTGCCTGCGCTTCAGAAAAAAGCAAAGACCGATAAGGAGGCGGCAGAGCAGGTAGCGCTTATAGAACGCATATTACCGGTTGTTTCCGAAGGCCATCCGGCTCGTGAAGTCGAGCTTAAGGACGATGAAGAAAAAAGACAGATGAAATTACTGCAGCTTCTTACATCAAAGCCGGTTTTATATGTATGTAATGTTGACGAGGAAAGCGCGGCCAGCGGCAATGCCCTTTCAAATAAGGTTATGGAAATGGCGGCAAAGAAAAAGGCACCATGCGTTGTTGTTTCTGCGCGAATTGAAGCAGAGATTTCAATGCTTGCAAGCGAGGAGGATAAAAATGAATTTTTATCCTCCCTTAACCTTACGGAAACCGGTCTTTCACGCATTATCAAGGCGGGATACGAACTGCTTGATTTAACCACCTATTTTACCATAGGGCCTAAAGAAGCAAGGGCATGGACAATAACAAAAGGAACCAGCGCGCCTGCTGCTGCTGGTGTCATTCACAGCGATTTCGAAAAAGGCTTTATCCGTGCTGAAACCATTGCTTATAATGATTATATTGCGCATAATGGTGAAGCTGGCGCTAAAGAAGCCGGAAAATTTCGTTTGGAAGGAAAAGAATATCGTGTAAAAGACGGGGACGTGTTACATTTCAGGTTTAACAACTAAATATTAAGCATCAGGCTTTATATGTTTCCATTTTCCAGAAAAAAAGCAAAAAGGCCAACACCGCTATGGATGATTATATTAGCTATTGGGTTCCTGGCTTATTCCTTCCTATCCAACCGCCATATTGAGCCTGTAGCAAAAGATGAGAAACCTGCCGCTGAAGCAAGCGTTGCAGAAGGAACAGGTGAATCTTTAAAGTCGATTATCGATCCTGAAAAAATCCTGAATATGGATGCCATAAAAGGCAAACTTTTGCCTAAAGTTGAAATGAGGTTACATGTTAAGGATAATGAGATTGGCAATGGTAAAATTGCTGTTTGCGGACAAAAAATCAAAATAAAATACCGTGCTTTTACCAATGAAAAACAAATAGGCGAAGAACAGGAAATAAGTTTTCAGGCAGGAAGCGGCGAGGCAATGCCCGCGCTTGAAAAAGGCGTTATGGGCATGAGAACTGGCGGCACGCGCACTATTTATTCACCGGGCGAACTAGCGTACGGCGCTGAAAATTTTATCCGCGATGACGTACCGGCGCTTGCCAATATACGTTTTGAAACCATGCTGCTTGATGCAACACCGCCGCTGCCTGAAATCGGGGCATACCGCGTATTAGGCGATGGGACCGGAAAAAAAACCATCTATGAGTGTGGCGATACAGCCAAGCTTAATATAAAAATATGGGATTTAAATGGCAAAAAAATATATGACTCCAATGATAATAACGGACCGGTCACATTTGTTATAGGCAAATCACAGGTATTTTTAGGACTTGAACAGGGAGTGCTAGAAATGTCAGCGGGAATGCGCCGCAATTTAATCGTCCCCCCAGATTTTCAGAAAACCCTACTTGGCAACAAGCCATCCATAGATTTTTCACTACCTAAAGACCAGATAATTCTGGTCGACATACAATCCATTCCATAATTATATAATAGAAAGAAAATGCAATGTCTGAGTTCGCACACCGTTTAAGCCTGGTTAAACCATCCCCTACCCTTGCTGTAACCGCAAAAGCAGCAGAGCTTAAAGCGGCAGGAAAAGACGTGATAGGTCTAGGAGCAGGCGAACCTGATTTTGATACGCCCGATCATGTCAAAAATGCGGCAATAGAAGCTATTAAAAGCGGCCAGACTAAATATACCGCAGTTGCCGGAACCCCGGAACTTAAAAAAGCTATAACCGCTAAGTTCAAACGCGAGAATAACCTTGATTATTCCGCTAACCAGATTGTAGTAGGAGTTGGCGCGAAACAGATTATTTTTAATGCCCTGCTTGCAACATTAAATGCTGGTGATGAGGTTGTAATCCCGGCTCCGTACTGGGTTTCTTATCCAGATATGGTTTTATTCGCCGAAGGCAAGCCGGTAACTATTCAATGTCTTGAAAAAAACGGTTTCAAGCTGCAGCCGGCAGAGCTTGAAAAAGCTATAACCGCAAAAACCAAATGGCTTATCCTGAATTCACCGTCAAACCCGACTGGTGCGGCATACAGCAAGGATGAGTTACGGGCCATTGCTGATGTTTTGCTTAAGCACCCGCAAGTCATGATCCTGGCTGATGATATATATGAGCATTTAATTTATGACGGATTTAAATTTTATACGCTCGCGCAGGTTGAGCCAAAACTTATCGACCGCATTCTCACGGTTAATGGCGTATCAAAGGCCTATGCCATGACCGGCTGGCGCATTGGCTATGCTGGCGGCCACAAAGAGCTTATAAAAGCTATTTCCGATATTCAGTCGCACAGCACTTCCAATGCCTGCTCAATCAGCCAGGCAGCATCAGTTGCCGCGCTTAACGGCCCGCAGGAATTCCTACAGGATTGGAGAAAATCATTCGCCGGACGCCGTAACCTGGTTGTCGATGCACTGAATGCAACTCCAGGCTTAAGCTGCCTTAAACCTGAAGGTGCATTTTATGTATTTCCCAATATGCAGAAACTTATCGACAAAAAAACACCCGCCGGAAAAACCATAAGCAACAGCTCGGATCTGTGTGATTACCTGCTAGATGAAGCATTGGTCGCAGCAGTTGCCGGAAGCGCGTTTGGCCTGGA
>JBDHUC010000044.1:0-13164 GCA_039808985.1 Alphaproteobacteria bacterium
CTAGGCTCAGGACTCATTAATTGAGATAGAAGATGACTGTAGCAGCGATGCAGATTGCGGAGAAGAAGGTGTGTGCGCATCGGTCGTAACGGGTTGCGATTCTGCGCCAGTCTTTGATTTTGGCGAACATATTTTCGACTTTGTGTCGTTGTTTATAGAGGATTGCATCGTAGGTGGTGAATGCCTTTCGGTTTTTCTTCGGCGGGATGCAGGGCGTGATGCCGCGCTGTTTTAATCCATTACGGAACCAGTCGGCATCATATCCACGGTCACCCAGCATCTCACATGCATCTGGCAATGCAGGTAGCAGTGCGGCAGCCCCTTTGTAATCGCTGGTCTGCCCTGCGGTAAGCAGCAAGCGCACGGGCTTTCCATGACCGTCACATACGGCATGGAGCTTGGAGTTCAAGCCCCCTTTCGTTCGCCCGATGCAACGCTCAGCAGCCCTTTTTTATGCAGGCTTGCCGCGGTACGATGTGCTTTCAGATGCGTTGCATCAATCATCAGGCGGTCGGTTTTATTGCTCTTCGCCAGCTCCTCGAAAATGTGGTTGAACACACCCATGCGGCTCCAGCGCACGAAGCGGTTGTAGAGCGTTTTGTGTGGACCATATTCGCGTGGCGCATCTTTCCATTGCAAGCCGTGTTTTATGACGTAAATAATCCCGCTGATAACGCGCCGATCATCCACACGCGCAACACCGTGTGAGCGCGGAAAATACGGCTTGATGCGCGAAAATTGCGAATCCGAAAGTAGATAGGTGTTTGGCATAAAATATCCTCCTGCCAAAATCCATTACCACAAATTCATTAATATTTAATGAGTCCTGAGCCTAGTTTCTGGTTTAAGAGTAGAAATAACTTTTTCTAAGTCATCAACTCTGTAATTAGATTTAACCACGTTATCAAACACATTTGTCAAAGAATTTGCTTCTTCATGTGATATTAATTTTTTATCCATAATATCCGAAACAATCAGCGCAACTTTACCAGACTTCTCATCAAATCGTTTATTAAATTCTTTAAATGAATTTTCAAAGTTTTGATTAAATTGAACTGAAATTGATTGACCACTTAAGCTATCTACCACTTTTTCAAGAAAATCATTAAACCTACTCATAGCCATACTCTTTTCATAATTAGTAAAATTTGTTCTGACTGCAATTATCCCATTAATGCCACCTGAAAAACAATCAATGTCTTATGAAGATTTTGTGACACTTACAATCACCATACTTTACAATCAACAAAGGATTGATTTATATATGTATTTTATCAATAAATCGTAATTTAGCCAATATGACCGGGTAACAAAGAAGTTGAAGAAAAAAGTTTACTTAATGACTAAATCCTTTAGTAATCTAGTCATCTTACAATCTTATCATCCTGTTATCGCCTTATGTCCGACCTATTCAACTCAAAAAATAATACCGCAAATTCATCATATACAGCCGACGATATTGAAGTACTCGAAGGCCTGGAGCCAGTCCGGCGCAGGCCGGGCATGTATATCGGCGGCACCGATGAAACCGCCATGCACCATCTGGTGAATGAGATTTTTGACAATGCAATGGACGAAGCAGTTGCCGGATTTGCCAATCGCATTGAATTTGAAGTGAAGACTGACAATGTCATCGTAGTGCGTGATAACGGGCGCGGGATACCTGTCGACCCGCATCCTAAATTCCCAAAAAAATCAGCGCTTGAAGTAATCCTGACCATGCTCCATTCAGGTGGGAAGTTCGGCGGCAAGGTTTATGATACTTCCGGCGGTCTGCATGGTGTTGGTATATCGGTGGTGAATGCGCTGTCAGACTATCTTGAAGTTGAAGTGGTGCGCGATAAAACAGTTTACCGCCAGTCATACAGCCGTGGCGAGCCAACCAGCAAATTAAAGGAGATCGGTCAGGATCCGAAAGGACGCGGGACAACAGTCGCTTTCCGCCCCGATAATGAAATATTCGGCAAGGCTAAATTCAAACCGGAAAAACTTTATAAACTTGCGCGCTCGAAGGGCTATCTTTTCCGTGGGGTGGAAATACGCTGGAAATGCGACCCGTCACTCCTTGCCGAAAGCAGCGAGATTCCGGCGGAAGATACCATACATTTCCCAAATGGCCTGAGCGATTTTCTCGCGCAGCAATTGGAAGGCCGCGCCAGCGTAACTTCACAGCCTTTCTGCGGCGAAGCGGAACTTTCCGGCAAAATGGGCAGGATCGAATGGGCGATTGACTGGCCGCAGGACGAAGAGCCATACATAAGCACTTATTGCAATACTATACCAACACCCGATGGCGGAACGCATGAATCCGGCCTGCGCTCGGCTATAAACAAGGGTATCCGCGCTTATGGCGAACTCACCAATAACAAGAAAATAGTTCAGGCGCAGGGTGAGGACATACTTGGCGGCGCGGTGATTGTTCTTTCGCTCTTCATACGTGACCCGCAATTCCAGGGCCAGACAAAAAACCGCCTGGTAAGCGCGGAAGCGGCCAAGCTGGTGGAAAATGCGATGCGCGACCATTTCGACCATTATTTAAGCGGCGACCCGGAAAATTCTAACCGCCTGACCGCCCTTATAATAGCCCGTATGGAAGAACGCCTGCGCCGCAAATCGGAAAAAGAAGTCAGCCGCAAGGCAGTTACCACCCGCCTGCGCCTGCCGGGAAAACTCGCCGATTGCTCGCGTTCAACCAATAAAGGCACAGAGATTTTCATCGTAGAAGGTGATTCGGCAGGCGGCAGCGCGAAACAGGCACGCAACCGCGAAACTCAGGCGATTCTGCCGTTGCGTGGCAAGATACTCAACGTTGCCAGCGCCAGCATTGATAAAATCAAGGCCAACCAGGAGCTTTCAGACCTGGTGCTTGCTCTTGGCTGTGGCAGCGGCGCGCATTATTCGCCTGATGCCCTGCGCTACGAAAAAGTTATTATCATGACTGACGCTGACGTGGACGGGGCGCATATTGCCTCGCTGCTTATGACATTTTTCTATCAGGAAATGCCGCAGATAATTAACGGTGGGCATTTATTCCTCGCCCGTCCTCCGCTTTACCGCATAACCATCCATAACCAGACCTATTACGCGCAGGATGAAAAAGAGCGTGACCAGATAATCGCCAAACATGCCAAGGCTAACTCCAAGGTCGAAGTCGGCAGGTTTAAAGGGCTTGGGGAAATGACCCCGCCGCAGCTTAAAGAAACCACGATGAACCCGGAACATCGCATATTGCTCAAGGTTATGATCGAGGAAGACGATATCGGGCAGACCAGCGAACGCGTGGAGCAGCTTATGGGCCGCAAGCCAGAGCATCGCTTCACCTTTATCCAGGAACAGACCCGCGAGAGGATATTCGAGGGGTTGGATGTGTAGGCAATTGAATTAAAACTGATGGGGAACATATGCAAAAATGGATCTGCCACGAATATCACATGGTTAACCGGTAATTTTTAACAACAACATTGGGGAAGTTATGAATAAAAAAATCTTTGCTGAATTATTTGGAACATTCTGGCTGGTTCTTGGAGGTTGTGGCAGCGCTGTTATTTCTGCGGCCTTTCCTGAGCTTGGAATCGGGCTGCTAGGGGTTGCCCTGGCGTTCGGGCTGACAGTCCTGACTATGGCTTATAGCGTTGGACACATATCAGGCGGACATTTCAACCCTGCGGTTTCCATAGGACTTGCGGCAGCCGGAAGGCTTCCGGCAAAAAATCTATTGCCTTACATTTTATCGCAAGTGATAGGAGCGATTCTTGCTGGTTTTGTGCTATATTGCATATTACAGGGGAAAGCCGGTTTTATTTCCACAGGCAATTTTGCCGCTAATGGTTATGGTGAACATTCTCCCTCTGGTTTTTCGCTATCTTCCGCATTTATAACTGAAATTGTAATGACTGCGTTTTTTTTGATTATAATACTCGGCTCCACCAGCAAAAATTCTTCTGCCGGTTTCGCTCCAATTGCCATAGGGCTTGGCCTTACACTGATTCACCTTATTTCCATACCCGTTACCAATACCTCAGTTAATCCAGCAAGGTCTTTGGGTGTTGCTATTTTCGCCGATGGCTGGGCTTTGCAGCAATTATGGCTGTTTATGGTTGCTCCGGTAATTGGGGCTATTGCTGGCGCCCTAAGCTGGAAGCTGCTGCTGAATGACACTAAGGATTAGATACAAAGCTACCCTCGCCCGTTAACATGGGCGGGGATATTCGAAGGGCTGCATGCATAGTTATTTGTATTGCAATTTGCAGCAGATTGCAATACAATAGCATTAAATGAGGTTTTTTATGGCAAATTCAACAATACAAACCCGCGTATCTCGCGAGTTAAAACAACAGGCAGAAGCTTTATTTGCGGAAATGGGACTTGGACTTTCCGATGCAATAAGGATGTTCCTGCAACAAAGCATCAATGAAGGTGGTATTCCTTTTAAGCCGCATGCAAAAATCCCTAATTCCGAAACAATAGCCGCTATGCAGGAATTAAATAATGGTGGCGGCGAGCGTTTTGGCAGTACAAAAGAGTTGTTTGCCAGTTGGGATAAGTTATAGTGCTTTCTATACGAGAATCCAGTGCCTTTAAACGCGATATTAAACGTTTAAAGCGTGGGAATTTTGATTTATCAAAACTAGCTGCTATAATTATCAGGTTAGCTAACAAAGAAAAATTAGAAGAAAGACATTCTGACCATTTACTTTCGGGTAACTGGCGTGGTTATAGGGAATGTCATATTAAACCTGATGGGCTGCTTATTTATAGAATTGAGGGCGACGAATTGCAGCTTGCAAGAACAGGTAGTCACTCTGAACTTTTTTAAATAATAAACGGGAGAAGAAAATGGAAGAAGATAAAGACCGCAAAGGACTCACTGCAAAAATTGATAAAATATTCGATGAAGGCGATAGGATGCGCCAAGAAAAAGGAAGCAAAACCCCTGCCCAGCAATTAAAAGAGGCAGCCGTAATCGGCGGAATAGCCCTTGCCGGCGTAGGCGGTACTGGTGTCATAATAGTTGTAGATAATTACGCTCATCCTAAGGCAACACTTAATCCTGATAAATCCATAGAAACTGTGCTTCCTGCAAACCCGGAACATATGAAACCCACACAACAGATTATAGAAAATTTCAAAAATAAAAATGATGGGGGATTTGCTGACAAAGTTGAAGCTGGAAAACAAGACCCTAATAATAGTATGACCAGGAAATAGCAGGTACGAGATGAGTAATAATATAATAAGCCGAGATGGGAATCTTGTAGAAGTTGATTTCGGCAAGAACGGCAGAAATAATGCGGGAAAAAAGGTAGCTGGGGCGGCAATGTCTGGTGTAGCTATGGGCGCGATAATACCTGTACTCGCAATTGGTGGCGCCACTCCCTTTTTGAATCCTGAAAGTAACGATAAGCAAGATGGCGGCAAAGCGACCGAATCGCGGCTCCCTGAAAATCCTGCGCATTTTTCAAGCACGCCTGAGCAATTAATAAAAGGGCATGGAGAGAAAAAGCCGTGGGATGGCAGCTATGTAGGGCAGCTTTCTAGAACTGATGGTGGTCCGGTAAAAACCAGGTAAGGTCTATACTTATAGATTCTTTGTATCTGAGTAAGCGAGTAAGGCAGCTATTTTACATAAATCCGCCTATTATCCAGCTTATGAAAAAGGATAATAAGATAATTACCACAATTATAATATTACTGCTGATACCGGTAATAGGCTTTGGCGCAATGCGCTGGACACATTTATTAGTACCTCTTTCAGATGGGGGAACAGCGACATATATTTTATATACTATTATACTTATTGCCATAGGCCTGCTTATACCTTACGGGATTATGAAACTGTTATTTCATTCAGCGCATCTAAATAATTCCGATGAAAAGGAACTCCATATAGCTGACCTTCCTAAAGACAAAGACGATGCGGAACACTCGTTAAAACATCAATAATATCCAAATAAATTATTATTTGTGATTTGCCTGCTGTGCAGCGTAAAATGGGGATTTCGACCTCTATTTATAGTAATTATGTATATTTTTTATACATGATGACTATAGTTGCAAATTACCTGCACACTGCTAAAGTCTGCGTTCCTCACAACCAGACAGAGGTTTTATGTCCTTTCCTATTTTAAATCCCAGCAAAAGCAAAACCATCCCAATCCACCTTCTAAGCAAAGAAAATTTTCCGGCTTGGGTAAAGAAGCAACCCGCAGATTTAAAAAAATGGCTGGCTCTCCATGATTTCACCGGCAAAGCTGGAAGCTATATTGTGCTTCCCGCCCCAAATGGAACGATAGATAAAATCCTTTGCGGCGTTGAGTTACCATTAAATATCTGGAGCATTGCCCACCTGCCTGCAAAAATTCCGGCTGGCACTTACCATCTTGAAGGAAACTTCAAGGCGGAAGAAGCAAGCAACCTAACGCTCGGCTTCGCGCTAGCCACTTATGAATTCACCCGCTACAAAAAAAGCAGCAAAAAATTCCCGCAGCTTATTGCTCCAAAAAATTGTGACCTTAAACTGGTTAAATCATTCGCAGATTCAATATTCTGGGCGCGGGATATGATAAACACCCCCGCCAATGACATGAACCCGCAAACACTGTCAGGCGAAGCAGCAAGCTGGGCAAAATCGGCAAAGGCCAGCGTCAGGATTATAAAGGGCGAGGAACTGCTCAAGGAAAATTACCCGATGGTTTATACAGTTGGCAAAGCAGCGGCAATCCCCCCTCACCTTGTCGATATAAAATTTGCACGCAAGGGTGCGCCAAAAATAACCCTGGTTGGCAAGGGAGTTACTTTTGATTCCGGTGGGCTGGATATTAAAACCGCAGGCGGAATGAAACTAATGAAGAAGGATATGGGCGGGGCAGCCAACGTGCTGGCACTCGCCCGTATCATTATTGAGACAGGATTGAACGTGCAGCTACGCGTATTACTGCCAATTGTTGAGAATGCGGTTTCAGGAAACGCCATGCGCCCGCTGGATATAGTCCCCACCCGCAAAGGAATTAATGTCGAGATCGGGAATACTGATGCCGAAGGTCGCCTTATACTTTGCGATGCGCTATTTGAAGCAGATAGCGAAAAGCCTGACCTGCTTATTGATTGCGCAACCCTTACTGGTGCGGCGCGTGTGGCTCTGGGTACAGAAATCCCGGTATTTTTCACCAGCGATAATAAGCTTGCGAATAAACTTGCTGAGGCCAGCGAACGCGAAAACGACCCTCTCTGGCGCCTTCCTTTATGGAAGAGCTACCGCGCCCTGCTAGACACGCCCAACGCCGATTTAAGCAATGACCCGGATAGTAGTTACGCAGGCGCAATAACCGCAGCATTATACCTGCAGGAATTCATAGTCAAAACTTCATCATGGATTCATGTTGACATGATGGCATGGAATCTGCAAAACAAACCGGGTCGCCCACAAGGCGGCGAAGCAATGGCAATTCGAGCATTATACAAATTGATAAAGGAAAATTATGACAGTACGCGCTAAAGAAGAAAAAATCGGTTCATCAAAAACAATCCGCGCACTATCTTTCTGGCATGGTGTAACAGCAGCGGCGCTGCAAAGGATGCCGGTGGACCTGTCAGCACGCCAAACTGCTGTATTGCTTAACATATATATAATGCCGTCACCGCATAGCATTAAGTCACTTTCAGAAGAGCTGATGATTTCCAAGCCTGCAATTTGTCGTGCGGTTGATGCGCTGGAAAATGCAAAGATGGTAAAACGCATCCGTGACAAACAGGATAAACGCAACGTTATAATACAGCGCACGGTAAAAGGCTCAGTTTACCTTAGCGAATTTGCCGATATTATATTAAGCGCTTCAAAAGAAACGAACTAACAAAAACCGGAATAACGGTTTTTTAAGCATTAACATATATAATAAATTTTATTCACAAAATTGAATTCAATAAAGCCGGATGGAATATTATTACTATATAAACGCGCAGGGAAAAAAAGACGGGCCGCACGACCTGGTAACTATGATGCGCCGTATACGCAGCCATGCTATTTTACCAGAAACATTAGTTTGCAGGGAAGGCAGCGAATTAATGCCTGCCTACAGCGCAGAACATCTATCATCATTTTTTAATAACCCGGTTGAAGATATACGCAATGAGTTATCAGCTTCGCATCAGGTCCCGATTGCTAAAACTTTTTCCAAGGGCTGGCATTTTACAATGGACCATCAGGGTATGGCCGTATTTGCTGGTGGGATATTATTAGTGTCATGGCTGTTTGGCGTATTGATTCACGAATTATTACATGCAACTGGCTCCGGCGCTATTGGAAGCTGGATAATGTTCGTGTTCCTGCAAAGCTGTTTTTTCTCTATCGCCCTTAGGGTTTACCGTGGGCAGAAAACCGATTTAAATTTCCTTGAACATACATTTGCGCCTATTCTTGGCAAACTGGCATTCGTTTCTGTTTTCTTTTCATTCCTCGTTATAATAGCCACCCCGTTATTTATAATACCGGGGATTATAACAATGCTTATACTAACCTATATACCGATGTTCATCCTGGATTTTGATTCCAGTGTCAGCAAAACCATAGCTTCGATCATATCATTACTGCGCAGGCTTGATAAAACAGCTCTTATACGGCTGGGGTCGCTGATATTTTTTTACATGGTATGCATTGCGCTTATAATACCTATACCTATAATAATGCCTATAATTGCCGGTGGACTTTGCTCTATTTATGAGGAACTGGCAGCTTCCTGATAATTTTCCTGGATATATTAAGTAAAAATGCTGCAAAGCAGCGCTGGGCCTTGATTTGACAGAATCGCAATTTAATTCAGGCACATACAAATATATCAAAGGTTGATTTTCTAAATATTATTGTGCATCGCAGCAAAAATATCTTTTATTTTCAATAGATTATGCTTTTAATCCACAGAAAATTGTGTTAATATTAATTCAGGATTAGAAGAGATTTTAATCCGATAACAATTGGGAGGAGGTTAAATAAAGCATATGTTCAACAAGATCACTTTGTTGCTCGTCATATTAGGCGCCGTGAATATCGGACTCGTGACGATGCTGCATGTTGACCTGATCGGTGTAATTTTTGGCGATTTAAGCCATATTATTAGCGTACTGGTTGGTTTGTCGGGTATATATATGTTGCTTACAACATATACAACCTTACTTAAAAAACCGGTTCACTAAAAACAGGAACAAATCCCACTTGTGGGTTTGTAACCGATTAGCTGCTTAACCACTCCCCGTTCATCGCAAGATGGACGGGGTTTTGTTTTTACAGGAAAGCAGCAAGCACAGAATTTATGAATTGATAACCTGGTATCAGGCGAAATCGGAGATCCCATATTTTTCTTCGAAGGTTCCAAGGTCAGGCCCACATATATTTCCCGGAATATTACAGGCATCTTCAGATTGCCGGGCGATCATCTGGGTACGCGTTTCCATCTGCACAACTGTTTCTGAAACAGTTGCTTGCGATACATCATCCAAAGCATGGGTTTTAGAAGCTTTTTGTTCAGTATAATTATATTTAAGTGCTGAGCTATTCATAAGGCATCTCCAGGTTTCATTATGGTGGCTAATATAGCAGATTTACTGATTCTGCGCCAGAAGCTGCGCTCGCAATTCCTGATTAGCGATTTCGCCAAGCCAGATATTAAAAAATGAGTCGCTTAGGCGCTTATCTTCGATGCTTGCAATCTGCTTGCCATTAAAAAACAGGCGCGATGCTTTCCCTGGCAGAGAAACACCTACTATCTCATCTCCATCTTCAACCGCAGGCAAGGTTCTGGTCAACATTTTTTCCCACTCATCCATGGTTTCATCGTCGGCCATTTTCTGTTCACGCACATCATCAACAACCGCACCGACAACCGTATCTTTGGAAAGGCTGCGCAGGTAATGCACCTGAAGAGCATAAGGTTTGTCCTTATCATATTGGCCGCCCGGCGCCCACAGCGCTACCTTATAAATGCTGAAGCCAAGCTTGCGGTATTTGCCGCTTCCCACCTGCTCCATAGCAACATTACCAAAAACGCCATTCGGTGCAGAAGCTGGCTGTGCCTGGGCAGGGAAAGTTGCCATAAAAATAATGGTGGCGATATATGCTATAATTTTTTTCATGGGCTGATTATAGGAAAAACAGAATAAAAATTCTATAAGATTTAGGCATAAATTTAATTACAGGGTATAAATAAAAACCCCGGCGTTTCCACCGGGGCTTTTTTGTAAAGCTCGCTGCTAATTAAGCTGCGTTCTTGCTTTCCTGGATTTCCTTGCGGCGGGTATCGCAGAATTTTTTGATATCCATCAGCGCTTTGCGGGCGCGGGTTCCGGCAGCGGCATTTCCGCTTTCGAATTTAGCGTTGTTGGCGTTGTATTCTTCTACGAGTTGGGCGAGTTCTGCTGACATTGCATCTCCTGATATTTGTGAGGTTGATAAAAAAACTAGTGGGATTTTTGTAGCAAGTTGTGGTGGAAGCGGTCAATAAAAAAAGCCTTGGTGTTTAGCCTTGTTGATCTTTATTATACAGCCTTACGAACTCTATCATTTTTTTTACCTGTGGACTTGTATTTACAGCTAATATGTCTATATCTGGATGACTATTTTTAAATACCCTGAATATCTCATCGGCAAAAGATTGCCCAATATCTTCTACTCCCTTAAAATCTAAAATTACTTCTGTAAAATTATCAAATCTTGCTAAAACACGTTTAGCTTGAGACCTTGATACCAATTGCTCTCCTGGATATTTGCTAAGTTTAACTGGAACATGTGCTTTTCTAAATGATAAATCTGCACCCTGATATTTATCGAACACTTCCCTGGTTGTTCTATCAACATCCGTATGTATTTCCATTGATATATAAGTCCCGCCACTATATTGTTGCTCATCTTCCGTTTCAATTAGCCATTCATCATCATCTATTCTCTCTCTAGTATAAAAGAGGTGCCCAGATAAAATATTAAATTTATCTAGCATACGAGATGTAAAAAAAATACCTTGCCCTGAATGGTTGACTTTATCAGAAGTTAGCTTTCCTTTAGATAATTCAAGAAGAGCAGCTCTTGGATCCTCTAAATTAAAATCCTTTCGTATTTTCTCAAAAATGCCAACGCCATGATCCATAATAGTCATTACAATTTTATTATATGTTTGTGTGTACCCAACTATAGCATCTCTACTTGCTGAATGGTCAATGGCATTATTTAACATTTCCGTAAAACAATACTGACATATATCAATTACATTTTTTTTTGCATTTGTTATAAATGGCATTAATCTGTGCCTCCAGATCGCATCCTCAGATAAGCCATGGCTTAATTCAATTGTAAAAAGTTCTTTAACTATAGGTTTGGATTTGTATAAACGAGCCTTGGTATTACCTGTTGCTTCTAAAAAACCTTCATCAACCAATCTTTTCATGTAGTTATTTATAGCTCCCCTAGATAACTTGTATTTTTCTATAGCCATTCGGCTAACACTTGTAGGGTACTTATCTACATTCTTTAGGATATATTCACGAATAGCTTTGTTTTGCTTATTGGCCATAACAGTATCTATTATTGTATAGTTTAGCAGTAGTTATTGTATAGTTTAGCAGTAGTTATTGTCAACTAATTAATAGTTATTGTTAATAATAAATCATGCAATCAATTGAAATATAATAGATTTATATTAAAATCATTACCATCAGCCAGTGGAGATGCGCGGGTATCTAAAGCAAAAACGCTATAGATCGGTCAAGACCGTGATGACAACAGCATGGTCAAGAAGCGCGTCCTATGTGATTTAAGAGAATTTTACGGAGACATTTTTAACAATAAAAATAAAAAGCCCCGATGCTTAGTCGGAGCTTTTTACAAATTATTAAACAAGCTATGAAATTTCAGCAGCACCAGTTTTTTCCTGTTCTTTCCGTCTTTTTCGTTTCTCAAGAAGATTAGTAGCATAACCGCCAGTAGCCATTCCAGCCACCGCTCCACCGCCAACACTACCAAAAAAAATTCCGTTATTTTTTCCGTCTATAACCTTTTTGATACCTTCACGCTTCATTATCTCTTCCGCCTTTGCATCTATAAGTGCTTTTTGAGCCTCAGCATGTGATAAATTTTTAGAGCCAGGCAACCCAACAACCTTATCTGCGGCTACCTGCTCCGCAGTTTTCACATATTCAGGAGTTTTATCCATAAATTGCACACCACCAACCATTGCAGCCACAGCAATAGGCGCACCTATAACACCACGCACAAACGAATCATCGCTCATAAATACCCCCACAAAAATGATTATTGATACATATTTACTGAAAACAGGTTAACATATGGGGGGGGTAAGCAACTTCAATATTATTAAGCTTTTATTACAATATATCATCATATTGTTTTATAAAACAATTATGCCCACTTTAGCATCACAATTCTTTAGTTATGCCGCTACGAAGCATGTCCCATGAAAATTGTCATCCCCGATTTAATCGGGGATCTAGAGCCATAATCTCTGTCAATGGTTTTTGCCCAGATCCCCGCGCAAGGCGGGGTAGATGACAGATAAACAAAGAGGCCCCAGATTTCTCTGAGGCCTTTTTCTTATTTCGATGTGTGAGCATTTAGGCGCAGATGGCGAGGCATCATGTATAATGATTCGTTTAACATACAGAGGCTCGGATAATCCGGGCATGTTGAATAAACAAAATCCTTAGAAAGGAGGTAATCCAGCCGCAGGTTCCCCTACGGCTACCTTGTTACGACTTCACCCCAGTCACTGACCCTACCGTGGTAGCCTGCTCCCTTGCGGTTAGCGCAGCTGCTTAAGGTAGAACCAACTCCCATGGTGTGACGGGCGGTGTGTACAAGACCCGGGAACGTATTCACCGCGGCGTGCTGATCCGCGATTACTAGCGATTCCAATTTCATGTACTCGAGTTGCAGAGTACAATCCAAACTGAGGCGGCTTTTTGAGATTCGCTTACCCTTGCGGGTTCGCTGCCCATTGTCACCGCCATTGTAACACGTGTGTAGCCCAAGACGTAAGGGCCATGAGGACTTGACGTCATCCCCACCTTCCTCCGGCTTATCACCGGCAGTTTCCTCAGAGTTCTCAGCATTACCTGTTAGCAACAGAGGATGAGGGTTGCGCTCGTTGCGGGACTTAACCCAACATC
>JBDHUC010000045.1:0-11378 GCA_039808985.1 Alphaproteobacteria bacterium
AAAATCAAAGACTGGCGCAGAATCGCAACCCGTTACGACCGATGCGCACACACCTTCTTCTCCGCAATCTGCATCGCTGCTACAGTCATCTTCTATCTCAATTAATGAGTCCTGAGCCTAGCTAAATTAAAGCCTATAAAGGTAGATACAGTTGGCAAAATTCGTTATCTGAACACACCAGAAGAAATCAGGTTAAGGCAAGCACTCGACCAACGTGAACAGTCCATGCGCGAGGCGCGGAAATCACATAACGAACACTTAATTGCTCGCAACCAAAAACCGTTGCCAGAAATTCCTGAAAACCGCTTTGTTGACCACCTAAAACCTATGGTTCTGCTTTCTATCAATACAGGCTTAAGGCGCGGTGAACTGTTTATTCGTTTCTTGCCTTTCTTCTGCACGAAGGATGGAAAGAAAACACCTAATAATAGGAACGACATTTATTTCGCTATCTTTTGAATTAGTTAAATATTTCGCACGCAACCAACTTTCTGGTAATTCTAAAAGATTATTTCTATTTGAACGAGAACGTATACTTTTAATTAATGCGAATGATAGTGTGCTTTGGCAAGCAGCTACAGATATTTCTTCAGCTCCTATAATTTTCTTCGATAAATAAGATACTTCAGCAACTATCAGACCCATTGAAATTTTATACACATTTTGAGTAAAGATAGAATAATCTTCATCAAGCTCTTCTTTAAACCACTTATAAGTACCAATCCTAGCTTGAGCACTAATAGGACCTAAGTTCCTAAGATAGGTTAAACTCCAAGAAAATAAATCCTCTAAATCTGATTTTTCACCTAAAATAAGATTTGGGAAAAAAGAAGTATCATTTGGTCTCTCAGTCCAAATAAATGTCAATTTCCCTGTATCAACATTTTTTAACAAAGAATCCATATCCCTAGAAACGTAGTTCTGTGGTTTCTGTTCTAGGAATTCTATTATTTTTTCCCTATTTCCTTGAACAAGGAATATATTAGAATTTCTTTCCAAATGCTGCCTCCAAAGGTTGAGTTTGTGGTGCAGAATTCATTTCTGCGATTGCACCTGCTAAATAATGTGGCAATGGGCTTTCATGGTAAATCATTAATGAAGTTTTTGCACGAGTTATCGCGGTAAAAGTTAATCTTTTTTGCTTATTTTGCCCTCCACCCTTCTGTATTTTTTTCCTCTTCACCGTATATAAATTCTGGAGGGCTGTATTTTGTTGAACCTATAAATTGGTCTCCTGTCCCATGACCACTTCCTGATATATGACGCAGTATGCCTAAATCCATCAATACGACTTTATTAAAATCGTCTGTAATGTGTATGTTGGCAGGTTTTATATCTCTGTGGTATAATTCTAAATCCTCTAGAAATTTAGCGGCTTCTGCTACCTGAGCTATTATAGACCTTATTTTATCCTTAGGGATTTTTCCCACATAATCATTCAAGTTTTTGCCGGGTAAAAACTCCATAGTAATATATAAATATTTAGTAACCGCACAACGACCACCATCATAAATACGAACGAGATTAGGATGCTTTTTACCTATCAGCTTTTTTTCTAGCTCTATTCTGCCTTCTTGATTTTCAGCACCGTATTTTTCTTCTAACTCTGGGTCTATAATTTTCAAAGCGACTTCAATACCATCTTTTTCTGCTTTAAAAACAGCCGCAGAAGCACCGTTGTCAATAAATTTAATTATTTTCCAACCTCCCACAGATTTACCGTTGAGTTTACCAGCTAATTTTGAAGCACGAATTTTATCCATAAGCCTTCATTCAACTATTTAGCGATAATATAACTAAAATCTACAGATTAACCATAAGATTTTAGCTTTAACTTAACCCCCCCATGATTTAGGTTCGCGCAATTTTTTTGGCAGCCCCGCACATATAGCAAGGCCATGTCTTGGGGGGTGGTGGGGTAGGTATGGAAGCTGCACTACATTGCTTGAAAAATATCGTCTGCATCGTCAGATGCGACAGCCTGAAATTGCTCTTCATGGACTTAATGAGGACTTACAAAGTTAAGCCCTATAAAATGCAGACCGCAAAAACTCTTTGAAACCCACTCTGGAACTGGTGCTGCTGAGGTGAATCGAACACCCGACCCCGTCATTACCAATGACGTGCTCTACCACTGAGCTACAGCAGCAATTATATAAAATTACTGATAAGGCAGGGGAAAATGCCATAAGAATCGCTTAAGCGCAAGTGCTGAGTTAACATAAGCGGCTTTCATGGTTTATTATTTGCAATATCAATAACTTTTGGGCAAAATAGAGGTATGGACGCAAAAAAAACACCTTATAACCCAGCCGATAATACAAAGGGCACTATCCGCCCACATGTAAAGAAACAGCAGCAGCAGAAAAAAGATAAGCTTGCCAGTGCGCTGCGTGACAACCTGCGCCGCCGTAAGATTGCCAGCCTGGATAGTGGCCAGGGAGAAGGCGAGTGATTTTTTTCCGCAACAGCCACCAGCAGCATCTGCTTAATAAGAAGGCAAAGAAAAAGGCCCTGCAAAGAAAAAACCAGATACATATGAGCTTGTTCGCCTTTGCGCGTCAGCGCCTGGCGGATGATAAGAAAAAAAGAGATTTGAAGGAACTGGCAGACAAGGAAAGAAAGAAGGCTCTTAGCAGGGAAGAGCAGAAAAGGGCGGATAAAAAAGAGATATGGAGCGTAAAGGTTGCAACTATCCGTAACCGCCTAAGTGATAAAAAACGCACCAGTGACGAGCGCTGGAATCGTTTTTCCGCCAGCGAAGAAGGTGGTGGGCGCGCCCGCTAACTTTTTATACATGATGAATATTAAAACTTATCCTTGTTTGCTGCAGGTTTTGCTGGAAGACGAGCGAATATGAAATCTGTGATAATTGGGGAAAGGCAGGAAAGCCACCATAGGGGGATGAAAAGCCTGCGAGGGAAGGCGATGCGGCTCCTGCCCCTTTCGAGCCCCCTTGTGATGGTTTGCGCGGCTTTTTGCGCAGTCATTAAAAATGGCATCGGGAAATTATTTATATCGGTCATCGGCGTCATTATATAGCCGGGGCATATGACGCTTACATATATATTATGCTTAATCAGGTTGCCACGTAGCGCCTCGCCATAATAACGCACGCAGGCTTTGCTGGCGCTATAGGCTGGGGAACTGGGCAGGGCGCGGATTCCAGCCAGGGAGCTGATAATGGCGATCTGCCCTGATTTCCTTGCAAGCATAAGCGGTATTGCTGGTTGTATGCTGTTTATCACCCCGTCGATATTGGTTGCGAATATTTTGCGTACCTGTTCATCGCCTTCGGTTGCGCCGCCGGTTCCTGCTGAGATACCGGCATTAGCTATGAGCAGGTCCAGAGGTGATATTGTATCGGCCTGCTGTATATAATCCTGCATTGCCTGCGTATCGGTTACATCTATTATTTTGACATAGGCTTCAGCTCCCTGGGCGCGGCATTTCGCAGCTATGTTCCCAAGCCGTTTTTCATCCCTGCCGGAAAGATGCAGGATAACTCCAGGTTTCGCATATTCAAGGGCAAGGGCAGAGCCGAGGCCGCTGCTGGCGCCGGTTATCAAAATATTTTTGGGAATTTTCATAAAACTTTAATTAATACATGGTTAATCTTGTGGTATATTATGTTATAATTAGAGAAATAAAATAAGAAAAATGTAGGAATTCATGACTGGAAGAAAATCGGTTTGCGTATTTTGTGGTGCATCTAATAGCGTTGATAAAAAATTCCTGGATATTGGGGCTGAATTTGGCAAGCTGCTGGCGGCGCGTGACATAACGCTGGTTTATGGTGGCGGCGATTGTGGAGTGATGGGTGCTGTTGCCAATTCCACAATGAAGCATGGCGGCTATGCTATAGGGGTTTTCCCGCGCTCGTTGCGTAATATCGAAAATGAGCACCAGTCGCTTACCGAAATCACCATTGTTGATACTATGCATGAGCGCAAGCAGAATATGTTTGAGCGCTCGGATGCTTTCATCGTTTTTCCCGGCGGGTTTGGCACCATGGATGAGATGTTCGAAATTCTCACCTGGAAGCAGCTTATGCTGCATAACAAGCCGGTGGTTATTTTCAATTACCAGGGTTATTGGGACCCGCTTATCGCGCTTATGAAAAACATAATCGAGCAGCAATTCGCCAAGGCAGAAGTTGCCACTTATTATCATGTTGTTGATAAACTTGAAGATATTATCAACGTGCTGGGCTATTAAGCCATTGTAACCCCAGGGTTCCTGCTGCAATAAAAACTTAACAAATATGTTATGGAGGAGATGGCCGGGTTTTGTTAGGGTTGAGGCTGTAAACTTGATGGGATTTAATTTATGGCGCAAAACGATGATAGTCTTGGAGGTACGTTTGAAAAGGCTGGAGAAAGCCTCGCGCAAAAAGGTGCTAAGGTACTGAATGAAAAACTATCCCCATTTTATGACGCGGTGCGCGATAAGGGGCATGAAATAATAGGTGGCCAGGAATCACTTATTTATGCAAAAATGTCTGACCACACGTTTAAACGTTTGGATTTGGGGCCAGAAAGATATGTTATTGCCACAGAGTATGCTGTTAAGTCAAATATTGCTGCTGCTCATACCAATATTGATAGGGGTAAGGAGTTGGCAAGAATTGCTTTAAGCGACGAAGGAATAAAAGCTGGAAAGCAATCATTGGAAGATTTGAAAAACTCTAATTGGCTGGGTGCTATAAAAAATGCTTTTAAGGCAATAAGTGGGCGTTATACGGTTGTTAATGGTATTTCTAAGGTTGGTGGCGGTATTAGCGATTTTGGGAAGGATGTGGTTGTTAGTGTATATGAAAAAATCAAGCCTGAGAAGTCAGATTTTCCCCATACCCCAGCTCCTGGCGACCCAAATTTTATCGGGCCGGTTAACTTGATTGGGCCATTCAAACCAGATGGCCACCAAAAAACTGGAACAAAAATAGCCAGGCAAGTCAGAGGTGGTGAAACGGTTGAAGGTCAGCCGCCAGTTCAAAACACTCCTTCGAGTCATAAAAAGCGTGGTGAACAAAAAGCACATTAAGATTAGTTATGGAAAAATTATTGGAATTTATTAAGAAAAAATTTGAAGATGAATATAGCTCCTTAATAAATAAAGTTAAAAAGGTACTGGGGCCTGAAAATGACGTAGGTGGAGGATTGGCGCATGGGAAAGAGAACGTAGAAAAAATTGCGACCCCGACCACCATCCCTGTCGTGACCCCAAAAACCCCGGCAGTTATTAAAACTGCTGAAGCGGTACAGCGTTAGAATAATTTTATAGCAACGCTTAAGCCCTCATTGGTGGGGATTATAATTCCGTCATATCTATTTTTATCGGCAAGGCGTTCGTTGAAACTTCGGATGTTTTTCCATGTGGTTGGCGCTATTCCTTCCGGCGGTGAAGGCTGCGCGGTTTTGCCTGCAAGCAGGGTGTTGTCGGCAATTATAAGGCCGCCTTTTTTGATGTTTTTTTCCGCCCAGTCGAGATATGAGGGATAGCTTATCTTGTCAGCATCAATGAACACCATGTCAAATGGCGCTTTGGCAGAAAGTTCCGGCAGGGTTTTATGGGCATCGCCTGCTATCTGGGTTATTTTATCCCCGCATTCACAACGGTCAAAAAATCCCTGTGCCATTTTTACGTGCTCCGGGTCTTTGTTAAGCGCATAGATACGCCCATCTTCAGCTAATGCCCGTGCCATCCAGATAGCTGAATAGCCTGCCAGCGTGCCGATCTCCACGATGGTTTTCGCGCCGGATAATTTAACGAGAAGCTGTAATATCCTGCCTTCTTCCGGACCTACCTGAATAGCGAAATTACGGCTTTCCAGCTCACGCACAATATCTTCCAGCAAGCCGTCTTGCGCTGCATAGAGGCTGCGTATATATTCAAGTGAGGGTGTAGCGTCATTACGGGACATAGATGGAATATAAGGACAATATAGCTAGAATCAATAGCGATGCACAAAAACAGCTTTCGGTAACAGGCAGGAGCTGGCATCTGCGCGATGCTGACGAAGCATTGGCTGCGGCTATAGCAAGGCAGCAGGACATGCCGGAAATAATCGCCCGCGTACTGGTTGCGCGTGAGATTGCTGCTGATGCAATTGATGATTTCCTTAATCCCACTCTTCGTAATTCGCTTCCGGACCCGTCGCACCTTATTGATATGGATAAGGCGGCAAAGCGCATTGCTGACGCTGTGATCAGGCGTGAGAAGATCGCGATATTTGGTGATTACGATGTTGATGGGGCGACTTCATCGGCTTTGCTTGCGCGCTATTTCCGTGCCCTTGGAATTAAACCGCTTTTATATATTCCCGACCGCATGAAGGAGGGTTACGGACCTAACAGCAAAGCGTTGCTTATGCTTAGGGAGCAGGGAGCGAAGCTTGCGATAACTGTTGATTGCGGAACCCTGGCATTTGAACCTATAGCCGATGCACAGCGTGCAGGTCTGGATATGATAGTTATCGACCACCATCTTGGCGAGGCGCGCAGGCCGGAGGCAGTTGCAATCGTAAATCCTAACCGCCTCGATGAATCCTCGCCACATGGGCAGCTTGCTGCAGTTGGTGTTGCGTTCCTTTTGTTGGTTGCAGTGAACCGCGAATTACGAATGCGCGGTTTTTTTGCAGGCCGAGCCGAGCCAGATATAAAGGAGTGGCTGGATATAGTTGCACTTGGGACAATATGCGATGTAGTGCCGCTTACCGGAGTAAACCGGGCATTGGTAGCGCAGGGTTTGAAAATCATGGCAGGCAGGCGTAATTTAGGTATTAGCGCCATACTTGACCTTGCCGGGTCGGATGAAAGGCCGAATGTTTATTCCTGTGGTTTTATTGTCGGGCCGCGTATAAATGCTGGTGGGCGAGTAGGAAAATCGGACCTTGGGGTGCGCCTGCTGGTAACTGAGGATGGGTTGGAAGCTAAGCGGCTGGCAGAAGAACTTGAGCAATATAATGCCGAGCGCAAGGCCATAGAAAGCATGGTTTTAGAGCAGGCAATGGAGCAGGCGGAATTTATGCCGCAGGATGCCCCGCTTATTGTGGTTACCGGTCAGGGGTGGCATGCGGGAGTGATTGGGATTGTTGCCGGTAGGCTTAAGGAGCGCTTCCATAAACCAGTTGCGGTTATCGCTCTGGTAGACGGTATCGGAAAGGCATCGGCGCGTTCGGTAAGCGGGATAGATTTCGGCGCAGCGGTGATTGCCGCAATGGATGCAGGGTTACTCATTGCAGGAGGTGGGCATGCCATGGCAGCAGGTTTTACCGTAGCAGGAAATAAAATTCCGGTGCTTATTGATTTTTTATATGAGCGTATGGGCAGTAAGATCGAGCAATTGGAAGCAGGCAGAAGATTAATGCTTGATGGCATAATAAGTATTGGGGGAGCAAATGCGGCTTTGCTCAAAGAGATGGAAAAGCTAGCGCCATTTGGCCAGAGTAATCCGCAGCTTCGCCTGTGCATAAAGCAGGTTTGTAACTTAAAGTCGGATATTGTGGGTGAACATCATGTTAAAACTATACTTATAGATAAGGTAAGCAACCTGCGTCTTTCTGCTATTTCTTTCCGCTGTGTTGGTACAAAGCTTGGTGATGCGCTGCTTGCCAGTTGTGGAAAAAATATCGACGTTGCGGGGCAACTCAAGCTTCAGGAATGGAACGGCAGGCAGAATATAAGCCTTACCATAGACGATATAATGGTTTTATGATATGGTATTACAAATTAAAGGAATAAGCCATGCTTACAAATTTTATCAAGGCCCTGCGCAATCTATTCTTATTTGACATAATAAAATTATTTTTCGTATGCCTGCTTGTATATGTGTTTAGCTGGTTGCTGGTTGCATGGCTGCTTTCGGCTGCAATATCCAGCTATATTGGGATTGCGGGGACTGAGGGATTTTTAATGCATATTCTGGTAGGCCTTGGCTGGATTCCTGTTGCATGGTTCTTTTTCCCTCTTTTATATCCGATACTAATAAGCTTCTTCGATGATAAAATAGCCGAGGCCATAGAAAGCACCGATTACCCGCAATTACCACCTGCCAGGCCACCTTTCTGGCCGACTTTCGCCGGTGATTTTTTATTCTCCCTTAAGGCTATATTGTTTAATGTTATTTGCCTGCCGCTTTATTTATTCCTGCCTGTGGGACTTATTATTTACTATGGGTTGAATGGTTACCTGCTTGGCACGCAGTTTTTTATGATGACTGCTGGAAGGCGGGTAAGCGTGGCGGAGGCCAGGGTAATGCAGAAGAGGGCGGCCAGTTCAATTTTCCTTATAGGTGTTGCGATAAGTTTCAGCGCTACTATACCATTTTTGAACCTTGCTGCGCCGGTTATTGGTATTGCGACAATGCTGCATCTGTTCCATGAGTTACTTGGCACTAATAAAGAGCAACTATTACCGTCTGGTGTTACTATAAATCTATGATTTCTTTTCCTCAAGCTCGAGCCAGCGGCTTTCAGCCTGCTCCAGCTCATGCTGAGCTTCTGCGAAGCGGCGCGAGGAAATATCAAAATCACCAGGATTTTTAGTATATAGATCTACGTCAAGCAATTTGCTGCGCAGGATTTTTATTTCCTCTTCCAAATGCTGGATTTTCTGAGGGAGTTTTTCCAGTTCGTGCCGTTCCTTGCCGGATAATGGATTTTTGGTTGTTGGCTTTGCTGATGCAACTGCTTTTTTTCCGGATGATTTCTGGGGTGATATATCTTTTTTGCCCGCAGCATAATCGCTATAGCCGCCTATATATCCCTCCACAACGCCATTACCTTCAAAGGCCAGTATTTCTGTTACTGTCCTGTCTAAAAAATCCCGATCATGGCTTACAATAAGCAGCGTGCCTTTATATTCCGACAGGAGTTCCTGAAGCATATCCAGCGTGTCCATATCAAGGTCGTTGGTTGGTTCGTCAAGTATCAAAACATTGCCGGGATTGGCCAGAATCCCGGCCAGCATCAGCCTGCTTTGCTGTCCGCCTGAAAGGGTGGAAACGCGTGCGCGCGCGAGTTTTGGGTCGAACATGAAATCTTTTAAATAGCCGCATACATGAACGCTGCGCTGTTTTTCGCTGCCAAGGAAAACGTGATCGCCGCCATCAGGGCAGAGCGTATCCCATAGTGTCTTATCGGGATTTAAGAATGATCGATTCTGGTCAAAATATGCTATGTCGATATTTTTTGCGCGGAAGATACGGCCTTTATCAGGTTCACTTTCGCCTATAAGTAATTTTATAAAGCTTGATTTGCCGGAACCGTTTTTGCCTAATATGCCTATCCTGTCGCCGCGTATGATGCGCAGGTTAAAATCCCTGAGTATGGGGACAGTCCTTTCATTATCGGTAAAAACTTTTTCCACATTTTTGAATTCAATAATTATTTTGGAGGCCTGGGCAGTGCTTTGCGAATCTATATTTATCTTCTGCATGCGCTGGTTATATGCAGCCTTATCAGCTTTAAGTTTATCACGAAGCCGGAATAATTCATTTAAGCGCCTCTGGTTACGTTTCCGCCTGCCGCTTACTCCGCCCTGTGTCCAGTCAACCTCGGCGGCGAGCTTCTTTTTCATATTTTGTAATTCACGGGCTTCCTGCTCGATAATCATCTCTGCCCAATCCTCGAATCCTTTATAGCCGGTAGGGCAGATGCGGATCATGCCTTTATCTATCCAGAAAACTTTTTTTGAAATTGCCGAAAGGAATGCGCGGTCATGGCTTACGCAGACAAGCGCGCCGCGATAATTTGCAAGATATTTCTCCAGCCATTCAATTCCGCCCAGATCAAGATGGTTGGTGGGTTCATCAAGCAACAAAATATCTGGTTCGGTTATAAGCGAGCGTGCAAGCGCTGCGCGGCGGAGCTGGCCGCCTGACAAAGTCTGCATTATCGCGCCTGCATCCAGGCCCAGAGGTGAAATAACTATATCGGCCAGATGCTGTTTTTCAGGGCTCCTTTCATCTTCCAATAGGCCTGACATAACGAATTGGCGCACGTTGTCTGAAGCATTAAACCCGACATTCTGCGCAAGATAACCGATGGTTATACCCGGCAGGCTGAAACGTGTTCCGCCGTCTTGTTCAAGTTCTCCAAGTATCAGGCGCATAAGAGTGCTTTTTCCGGCACCGTTCTTACCAACAAGGCAGATCTTATCGCCTTCCAGTATATGCATTTTCAGTTTTTCGAATAGCGGTTTGCCGCCGAATTTTACGGAAATATCTTCCAGGCTTACCAGTACTGCTTCAGCCATTTCCGGTACTAATGTACCTGGTCGTATGGGCTTGGCCTTGACAGGTCGGTATTAATTTGGGGATTTGCTGTTGCTTTATTATCGTTTTCTGCCGGATTATTCTGGCTTTTCTGCTCTACAGGCGGCGCTGGAATTTTATCTTTTTTTTCGGCTGATTTTTCCGCTGGCTTATCGGCAGGTTTTTCAGAGATTTTCTCTGCGTAGCTAACGCCTACTGGTTGTCCATAAGGCTTTTCTTCTGATGCAGGGGTCTGGGCATGTCTTTCCATCCATTCCTTAGACAGGCGCTGTCCAGCTACTATCTGTTCGGTTGGCAGGTTTTTTTCCAGCATATCACGCATACGTACGGCATTCTGGTTGTTTTTCGATGCCGCAAGATTTGCCCACATATAAGCCTTTACATAGTCAACCTGGGTTGCCAGTTCATTGGTATACATAACCCCAAGATTATATTGGGCTTCAGCCAGACCTTTTTCGGCGGCTTTACTATATAAAATCACTGCCTGTGGCAGGTCTTTAGGCACTCCTTTACCGTTGGCATAAATATAGCCAAGATTATTCTGCGCTTCAGCAATCCCGCCATCAGATGCTTTTTTATACCATTTTATAGCTTCATTCTGGTTTTTGGGCATGCCTTTTCCATATTCATACATATAGCCAAGGTTTGATGCAGCCTGCGCATCCCCGGATTCAGCAGCTTTTTTTGTTGTTTCGGGGGAGTCAGCGGCATCGAGCAGGGCTTGCGGGGCTTGTATTATCTGATCATCAGGCACAGGAATAGGGGCCGCGTAAGACGAAGGTGCGGCAAAAACTATAAACGCTAATGCTGATATAGAATATAAGCTATTAATTTTCATCAATTATGTCCTATGGATAGGCGGAAGAATATCAGAATAATTGATTAGGTAAAAGTTCTTTATTTTGAAGAAAATATTACCGTTTTATATTTGTAATATTAATAGATGATAATTTATGGTTACTTATTGAGCTTACGTATTATTTATCAGGCAAGGTGTGCTCTGGAAATAGCAGTTGATTCGATAAATAATTCGGCAAATTCATTAAAATTGGTGGAGGAGGCTGGATTTGAACCAGCGAACTCTTACGAGGGCAGATTTACAG
>JBDHUC010000046.1:0-11265 GCA_039808985.1 Alphaproteobacteria bacterium
TACGGCTTGATGCGCGAAAATTGCGAATCCGAAAGTAGATAGGTGTTTGGCATAAAATATCCTCCTGCCAAAATCCATTACCACAAATTCATTAATATTTAATGAGTCCTGAGCCTAGATAAAAATCAGCAATTCAAGAAATACCAATGGATTGAAGCTGATATAATCAAGGATATAAAAGACCCAAGACCAGAAAGCTATGGCCGTGTGGACATTCATTTTATCCATAAGCAGATTGCGGCAATGATGAGGAAGGCGAAGAAGCTGAGAGCGGTTTTATCGTATTGGGTTGCGATTCGGCGAAATTGCTTGAGTTTATTGAACATGCGCTCGACAAGATTGCGTTCTTTATACAAATCATTGTCATATTCGCGTTGTATTTTTCGGTTGGATTTCGGCGGTATAATCACCAGCGATTTCATGCGGCTCACCGCCTCGATGATATAATCGGCATCATAACCTTTATCCGCCGGCACGGCATCGGCTTTCAAGCCATCCAGCAATGACAACGCATATTTACAGTCGGCTGCCTGTCCGCCGCTGAGGAAAAAACGCATTGGATTCCCGAGCGCATCGCATACGGCGTGGATCTTGGTCGAAAATCCGCCCCGCGAGCGGCCTAATGCCTGATTCTCCTGCCCCCCAAGATTTTTTTTCGAGCGCCGGCGGCATGTTGATGGGCGCGGACAATGGTTGAATCGATCATCAGCCATTCCGTATCTGCGCTCACCGCCAGCGTATTGAAAACCATTTGCCACACGCCCTTGCGCGACCAGCGCCGAAAGCGGCGATGAATCGTGTTCCAGTTGCCATACTCCGCAGGGATCGCCCGCCATCTCGCGCCGTTGCGCGTCACCCATATGATTGCTTCGATGAAGCGGCGATTATCTTCGCCGCTGCGTCCGGGGTCGCTCTCTTTGCCAGGCAGAGCGGCTTTGATCTTATCCCACTGTGTATCACTCAGATGCTGTTGCATAGACATAACCTCCCATAGTTATGGACTTAACACAAGTTCCTTAACTATCCGTTATGAATGTCCACACGGCCTAATTCCTATCAAAAACTTTAATTGTTAAGTAAGTTTATTCTTTCATTAATTAAATTTATCTTGCATATAACCTCTATATCTGCGCCTGCAGAACCACCCATCATATAAGATACTTGCCTATTGCATTCGCTATCCATGTATTCTGTAAATTTCTCTTGACTTTCTATAACGGATTTTTCAGTAAAAACATATGCCTCAGAACCCATTTTTTTCATTTTCATATCTGAAGCTTTTGCCTCTTCGACCTTTTTTGAATATAAATCATTAAGTTCTTTTTCTGCTTTTTCAAGATAATCAATTTCGCAATGTACTATGTCTGCATGACTGCCGTTTTTTGAGCATTTCATAATGATATTAGAACTATATGGTTTTTCCTTATCGGCATCGGCATAACAAGCAAAAGGAAGTGAATATAATATGATCCCTACATATAATATTATCATTTTACTTTTTACCATTTTTACATCCTTCTTCATACCCCATCCCCGTAAAATGTTGTGATTACTTTCCCTTTTTTCACTGGGTTATAGCGTATGGCTTATCTTTTTATCGCTCAGAGCCGTATCAAGCAGTTCTTTATAAAAAGCCTGGGCATAATCATTATTGCCAATGTCTAGAGCATTTTCCATTTAATCGTGCGTGTTGTTATCCTTTGTCTCATGTACTATTGTACACTTCGCCTCGGATGCCTAACGCACAACTAAAGCGAAAACGCTCTAGTTGTGCAAAACCAAAAGAGAAACCGCTATGATTGTATCTCAAAGTAGCAGGATTACCTAGTTGTTCATTATTAACAGCGAATCCTGCGGTGTAAACATCATCTGGCGTAGGAAGTTCAACACCAATAAGTATTTTCCTTAATTCGTCAGCGCTTATTTGATATGTAGTCATTTTAATCGTTCCCATATTTGGATGTTTTATCACTATTTAATATATATACAGCTATCGCGCTTTCGGCTGTTATATCGAGAATGCAAGAAAATCCTGCATAGAGTCTAGCTGGATTCCATTCTTTTCTACTAATTGAATCATAGTTGCATTCATAGTTGTTTGGTCGCTTTTTCAACGCCGCAAGTGTATCTTCCAAAGCATCCGTAATTTCTTTGTCTTTTTCTTTGCTATATACCTTATGCCGTAATTCTTTAGCTTGTTTATCAAATAATTTTGACCACAATTGTGACTCAACTTCCATGCAATCAAGAGTGCCAGAACCCATACCTACATCCTTAATCCAGTCTTCATATTTTCCAAAGTTGTTAACACATTCACTGCTGAATTTTCCTATACATTTTTTGTACAGGTTATATTTATCAAATGAATTTGCAGAAGATAAGCAACCCTCAAAAAATTTACGCTCTATTTCGCCTTTACTGGGTGATTTTTTCTCATTCGATGCCGCATAAGCAGAGCCAGAAAAACATGCGCTCATAGCCCCAATCACCATGATCAAAAATAATATTTTTTTCTTCATACCCCATCCCCGTAAAACGTTGCGATTACTTTCCCTTTTTTCACTGGGTCGTAGCGTATGGCGTATGTTTTATAGCTTTTATTCATAACTCTTATGCTGCAATTTTTATCTCATAATTACAATTATCATTAGCTGCTCTGTATTGTCCAGCATCCCATCCCTGTGAATTAAGCGCAAAGTCAACAGCCATGCGCGAAAGGGCGGTATAAACAGAAACAGCATAATCATTCGCCAGATTTGTAGTTACACCATTAACAGTTCTCGTTCCCGTTACGCCCGCATCTTTAAGAATTCCGGCAAGCACATTCTGCGCTCCTGAAACACTGCTAATTCCAGCAGCGAGTGCTGAACTGCCTTCCTGTATCGCAACATATTTGGCAAGGCTTATAAATGCCGCATCCAAACTCATCTGGCCATTTATCAGATTCCCCAGGTTCCCAGCCAGCCAGTTGGCAATGCTAAGTTGAATAGAGGAGTCTTCCCTGGCAAACCAACTGATGCCATCACTTACCTGTTTGGAAATGAAATTAGCCATAGCCGTTCCAGCAGAAACCACGCTATCAACCGCCTCGGTCATTACATATTCTATTCCATCAACAACTGCTGTCGCGCCTTCCTTAACAAAGCTAATATCACTGCCAGTTTTGCTAAGTATATTACTATTAGAAGTATTGCCAAAAATTGCCTGACACTCCTTAGCTGCTATTAATTTTTGCAGGTAAGGCGCTGTTCCATCGCCGCTAAAGTCAAGGCTGGCAATTTCGATAGGAGGTGCAGGGCAATTTTGCAGTGCAGCTTGAGGAGTAAGGTTTGTGCCGCTTAAATCAATTGTTAAATCATTGAAAAGAGGGTTCAGTGAGTTTTCCCCAAGTGTATTTTCGAAATCAATTCCATCGCGGTAATCACCATTATATCCTAGATAATATTTCACCCCTTCAGGAGATGTGAAAACTTTTATTTTATCTCCTGCCTCCAGAACATAATAATCATCTCCTCCTATAGTCACTTTCCGATCATTAAGGAATAAATTATCTGCAGTTAAATCGTAAATGCTGGTATTAAAAGCATATGTTATCGCATATAAATCCATTTGGGTCAGAGTAGGGATATAAGTAGTATGGCTTAAATCATATGGATTATTACTACCATATGTTTTATAGCTTTTATTCATAACTCTTATGCTGCAATTTTTATCTCATAATTACAATTATCATTAGCTGCTCTGTATTGTCCAGCATCCCATCCGCTTGAATGCAGCGCAAATTCCACGGCCATTTTAGCTAATGAATCCTGTAGCTGCACGGAAAGCGTTGCAGGGTCGGTAAAACCCATTTTATCCAATACTTTGCTTAATGAGTCATTCGGTTGCGCGGCATTAGCTAATGTCGCAATCTGTGCAGATGAAGCACCGTTATGCATAGCATCGCGCAGGTCAAGCATCGACTGTGGCAACAAAGACCTTATAATGCTATCGTTAGCCGCCCATAGGGCGAGTGGCAAGTAGGCCACGAGAGTCAATCCCAGTCACCACCATTCGCCTACAACCGGGTCTTTCGAGTGGCCATTAAAGCACAGACAATTCTCTGACTATACAAAATCTATACGCCTATCATCTCCATCTATACACCCTATATACGAAGGCTAGCGGTATAAAGCTACTAACCACAAATAAAAGGGGTTGGTTTTATGGATATAGTTTTCATTTTGATCGCCGTAGGTTTCTTTTCTTTAACTGCGGTATTTTTAGCATTTTCCGATAATGTAAAAGGAAGCTGAAACATGCTCATACTATACATTATTTCAGGAACCTCTGCTGCTGGATTGCTCATCTATTTATTTATCGCGCTAATTAAACCAGAGATGTTCCCATGAGCCAAAGCACCTTTAATTTTGATTTTTTGACACTGAACGGTGCGCTACAGATTATTGTTTATTTTGCTGTGTTGTTTGCCTGCGTAAAGCCACTGGGTGGCTATATGGCTAAAATTTATAGTGGTGAAAAAACTTTATCAGGCAAAATATTGCGTCCAGTAGAGCAAGTTTTCTATAGGCTTTCTGGCATAAATCCTGATAGTGAAATGGACTGGAAAATTTATTGTTTGTCTGTGCTTTTATTCAGTTTTAGTGGTTTTATACTGCTTTATTCACTGCTGCGTTTTCAGGATATATTACCGCTTAACCCGCAAAATCTTCCAGCGATTTCGCCAGACTTGGCGTTTAATATTGCTGTGAGCTTTATCACTAACACCAACTGGCAAAGCTATGGCGGTGAAAGCACACTTAGCTATTTCAGCCAGATGGCAGGGCTTACCGTGCAGAATTTTGTTTCAGCTTCTGTCGGTATGGCGGTGCTTATTGCCGTTATCCGTGGTTTTACGCGCAGGAACACTGATAAAATTGGTAATTTCTGGGTAGATATGCTGCGCGGCAATCTTTATATATTGCTGCCGCTGTCGCTTTTATGGGCGGTATTGCTTGGTGGGCAGGGTGTAGTACAAAGTTTCAGCCATTATGTTAGTGCTGATTTAGCCCAAGCGCAAATTGCAAATACAAACACGCAGCAAATTGCTATTGGGCCTGTGGCTTCGCAGGTGGCAATAAAACAGCTCGGTACTAATGGCGGCGGATTTTTTAATGCTAACTCCGCACATCCATTTGAAAACCCAACTCCGTTTTCAAATTTTCTGGAGATGCTTGCAATACTACTTATTCCTACCTCTTTATGTTACACATTTGGGAAAATGGCTGGTGACGTTTGCCAAGGGGTTGCAGTGCTTGCAGCCATGACGGTGATTTTTATACCGCTATTCCTGTTTGGCCTGGCGCAGGAGCAAAATGGCAACCCGAAATTCTCTGCACTTGGAATAAACCAGCAGGCGGGCGCGGAGCAGGCAGGTGGGAATATGGAAGGGAAAGAAACCCGTTTCGGTATAGTAAACTCAACCCTTTGGGCGGCAGCGACAACTGCTGCTTCTAACGGTTCGGTTAATTCCATGCATGATTCTTATACACCTCTGGGTGGTTTAGTTCCAATGCTGCTTATGAAATTTGGCGAAGTGATTTATGGCGGTGCTGGCAGTGGCCTATATGGAATGCTGGTGTTTGTTATTATCACCGTATTTATCGCTGGGCTGATGGTGGGCAGGACACCGGAATATCTCGGTAAAAAAATCCAGGCTTATGAAATAAAAATGGCATCTCTGGTTATATTAATTCCATGTATCACTATATTATTTTCTACTTCGATTGCTGTGCTGACTGATGCTGGTAATGCTGGCGTATTAAATGGCGGTGCACAGGGATTTAGTGAAATCTTATACGCATTTACCTCAGCTACGAATAACAATGGCAGTGCTTTTGCAGGCCTTAACGCCAACACGCCATTTTACAATATAGCCCTTGGTCTGTGCATGTTAATTGGAAGATTCTGGATAATAGTCCCGATACTTGCAATTGCTGGTTCGCTGGCGGCAAAAAACTCTGTGCCGCCATCGGTTGGCACACTTCCTACCCACACGCCATTATTCATAGCGGTTCTGGCAGGTATAGTTTCAATAGTTGGAGTTTTAACTTTTGCGCCAGTTCTAGCACTTGGGCCTGTGGCGGAATATTTCAACATGATTTCAGTTAAGTAGGAGAAAGTGCGATGCACTCTGCACAAGAAAAACCAGAATCTATTTTTGCCCATATAAATATCGGACAGGTAGCAGAGCAGTCTTTCAGGCGTTTAGCACCAAGTTACCAGCTTCGTAACCCTGTTATGTTTGTGGTGTTTGTCGGGGCGATTATAACTACGGGAATATGGCTTACTATTTTATCTGGTAATAATAGCTTGGGTACAAGTGAATCAGCAAAATTTGTCGGGATGATTACTTTCTGGCTATGGTTCACTTTATTATTTGCTAATTTTGCTGAAGTCGTGGCAGAGGGCAAAGGTAAAGCCCAAGCTGATACTTTGAAAAAAGCCCGCCGTGATGTTCAGGCAAAAAAACTGGCAAAACCACAGCGCAATTCACAAATAACTTTACTGGCGGCAACGGATTTACGGCAAGGTGATTTTGTGCTTGCAGAAGCTGATGATTTTATCCCTGCTGACGGGCAGGTGGTTGAGGGTGTAGCATCGGTTGATGAAAGCGCTGTTACTGGCGAGAGTGCGCCAGTAATCCGTGAAAGTGGCGGCGACCATGACGCAGTAACAGGTGGAACTAGGGTACTGTCGGACTGGCTTATAGTCCGCATAACTTCTAATCCTGGCGAATCATTCCTAGATAAAATGATTGCGCTGGTAGAGGGCGCAAAACGCCAAAAAACCCCAAATGAAATAGCACTGTCTATCCTGCTTGCAGGAATGACGATTATTTTTCTTGTCGCCTGCACAACATTATTACCATTCTCATTTTATAGCGTGGAAAAAGCAGGGCAGGGTTCAGTGGTTACTATAACCATACTCATAGCTTTGCTGGTATGTTTAATTCCCACAACTATCGGCGGATTGCTTTCGGCTATCGGCATTTCAGGAATGCAGCGTATGATCCGTGCCAATGTAATAGCAACTTCTGGCCGTGCGGTGGAAGCGGCTGGCGATGTAAGCGTACTGCTACTTGATAAAACAGGTACTATAACTATCGGAAACCGCCAAGCGGTAGCTTTCTACCCTGCCAAAGGTATTACAGAACAGCAGATCGCAGAAGCCGCCGAACTGTCTTCACTTGCTGACGAAACGCCGGAAGGTAAAAGCATTGTAGCCCTGGCTCGCAGTAAATACGGCATAAAAGCAAAAAATGCTGAAAGTCTGGGCGGTGAATTTATACCGTTTTCTGCCGAAAGCCGGGTTAGCGGCGTATTGCTTGGGACAAGGCAGATACTCAAAGGCGCGGGTGATGCAATCCGCAGGCATGTTGAAGCAAATGGCGGTGCGATGCCTGCTGAAGTGCAGAAGCAGACTGATGAAATTGCCCGTGCTGGTGGTACGCCTTTAATTGTTGCTGACGGACATACAGTACTTGGTGTTGTTTATCTAAAAGACATAATTAAGAATGGCATCAAGGAGCGTCTGGATAATCTCCGTAAAATGGGTATTAAAAGTGTGATGATTACTGGCGATAATCCGCTGACTGCTGCAACTATCAGTGCAGAAGCCGGGGTGGATGATTGCATAGCCGAAGCGACACCAGAAATGAAGCTTAAATATATCCGCAGGATGCAGGAAAACGGGCAGTTGGTAGCGATGGTCGGTGACGGCACGAATGATGCACCAGCCCTTGCCCAGGCAGATGTTGCTGTGGCAATGAACAGCGGCACGCAAGCTGCCAAAGAGGCAGGGAATATGGTGGATCTGGATTCCGACCCGACAAAACTTATTGAAATCGTGGAAATTGGCAAACAGCTTCTTATGACCAGAGGCTCACTGACCACTTTTTCCATTGCTAATGACCTGGCAAAATATTTTGCGATTATTCCAGCGGCATTTGCCAGCACTTATCCGGTTTTATCAGCACTTAATATTATGGGGCTTACAACCCCGTATAGTGCGATTTTGTCAGCGGTTATTTTCAATGCTCTCATAATCGTAGCATTAATCCCGCTGGCTCTTAAGGGAGTGAAATACCGACCATTGGGCGCAGCTAAATTACTGCGCCATAATATATTCGTATATGGATTTGGTGGGGTTATCACGCCATTTATCGGTATAAAAGCCATTGATATTTTACTAACAGTTTTAGGTTTAGCGTAATACCAGGAGAAAAATTATGAAATCAGCATTCGAGCAAATTCGTCCGGCCATTATTTTCCTTGCTTTATGCACAGTTATGTTTGGTTTTGTGTATCCAGCGGTCAGCACATTATTGATACAGGGATTATTTCCTGGGCAGGCTGGCGGCAGCTTGATTATAAAAGATAATAAAATTCTGGGTTCAGAATTAATCGGACAGGAATTTACCGAGCCAAAATATTTTTGGAGCAGGCTTTCTGCAACTTCACCTTATGCTTATAATGCCGCAGCGTCTTCCGGTTCTAATCTGGGGGCGGCAAATCCTGCGTTAATTAAAACGGTTGAAGCCCGTTTGGATGCTTTGGGTGGTGGTGAAAATATCCCGGTGGATTTAGTCACCGCTTCTGGCTCAGGGTTAGACCCGCATATTTCGCCAGCAGCGGCTGAGTATCAAATAAAACGCGTGGCAGCAGCCCGACATGCCAGCGAGGAGAAACTCCGCAAACTGGTTAAAAGCTATACGCAGGACAGGCAGTTTGGCTTCCTTGGTGAAAAAACTGTCAATGTGCTGAAACTTAATCTGGCTTTGGATGGCAAGCTTTAATTGCGGTCACAGTTTGTAAACTGTATAACTAGAAAATGATTTCAAACGAGCAGATTTTTGATTATCTGGCGGCAGTGCTTATTATAGCTGCCTGCACTGTCCTTGCCATGCTGTTCCGCCATTTGATAGATCCAGTAAATCTAGTTATGTTCTATCTGGTAGGCGTGGTGTTCATTGGCGCGCGTTATGGGCGCATACCATCTATTTTTGCTTCATTGCTTTCGGTAAGCAGTTTCAATTTTTTCTTCGTAGAGCCTTATTATTCACTGCGGGTTTATGGCGATAAATATTACATAACCCTTGTTTTCCTGCTTGTCACCAGCCTTATAGTCAGTTCGGTTGCCGCTAAACTTAAATTACAATCAGCAAATGTTGAACAAAAAAATTCAGAACTTAATGCCTTATATCAGGCAGCTAGCGCCATGGCCTCCTGCCAGGAAAATATAGATATTGTAGACACCGCATCTCACTATATAGAAGCTGCCCTTGCTCTTAAGGCCGCTATTTTCCTGCCCGATAAAAACGGGGAATTAAGGCTTATAACTAATCAGGAAGACGCGCCTGCGGATTTTGAAGCTGCTATATGGGCATATAACCATCTTGAACCTTGCGGCAAATATACACAGACTTTCCCTTCGGCAAATGCTTATTACCTGCCATTAATGGCGCAGGAAAAAGCGGTTGGTGTGCTGGGTTTAGCACTTAAACAAAATATTATCAGCCAGACACTTGTTACGGCTTATGCCAGCCTGATTGCCAGTGCTATTGCCAGAGCCAATGCCACAAAAATCGCCGAGCAACAATCTATGGAAGCTGAGAGTGAAAAGCTCCGCAATACTCTGCTTTCGGCAGTGGGGCATGATTTACGCACCCCGCTTTCAGCCATAACAGGTGCAGCTTCGGCATTATGTGACCAGCCGCAATTAGGCAAGAAGGCAGCAAGCCTTGCCTATTCCATTCATAATGAAGCTTCGCGCCTTAATAAATTAGTGCGTAACCTGCTGGATGTAACGCGCATGGAATCAGGAGCATTATCACTTAACCGCCAACCCTATTTTATTGATGAGTTAATTGGCTCTGCCTTGCAACTCTGTGCAGAAAGCATAGCTAAACAAAATATCAGCCTTAATGTTGCCAAGGATTTGCCGCTTTTAAAAATTGACGGTGTACTTATCCAGCAAGTGCTTATTAACCTGCTGGAAAATGCTGCCCGTTATACTCCGGAGCATGGTAATATTATTATCAATGCGACACAAACTCCTTATGCCGTAGAAATTAGTGTCACCGATTCAGGAATAGGTATTACTTTAGGCAGTGAAAATAGCGTATTTGAACGCTATAAACGACTGGCAGAAAAGAAAACCGAAGGTATGGGGCTAGGGCTTGCCATTTGCAAAGGAATTGTAGAAGCCCACGGCGGCAACATCTGGGTACGGAACTGTAAAGATGGTGGTGCTGTTTTTACTTTTTCCCTGCCTTTCAAGTTTAATAAAATCACTATGCCAGATGAGGCTATATGACAACACTCCCGCAAATTCTTATTATTGAAGACGAACCAGAAATCCGCAAATTCCTGCACGTAACTCTGGAACAGCAGGGATATTCCGTTACGGAAGTTATAACTGGCGGTGAAGGCCTTAAGCGCATTACCACATATCCGCCAGAGCTTATAATTCTCGATTTAGGCCTGCCTGATATGGATGGGTTGGAGATTATCAATACCGTGCGTAGTTGGAGCAAGTTGCCTATTATCGTTCTTTCTGCAAGGGATAGGGAGCAAGACAAAGTCGCAGCGTTAGAAGCAGGTGCAGATGATTATTTAACTAAACCCTTTGGTACAAATGAACTGCTTGCGCGAATAAAAGTTGCCTTGCGCCATGCGAGCAATAGCCAGAATAAAGAAGAAACCATATTTGAATATGCAGGGTTAAAAGTTGATTCAGCAAAGCGTATAGTTTGGGTAAATACAGTAGAAGTTCATTTAACGCCGATTGAATATAAACTACTTACTATGCTTACAAAACATGCTGGCAAAGTAGTAACCCATAAACAATTACTGTCAGAAGTCTGGGGCAAAAATGCTGGCACGCAAAGCCACTATCTCCGTCTTCATACCCAGCATTTGCGCGAAAAACTTGGGGATGATGCGACTAAACCTAAATATATCCTAACCGAAGCAGGGGTTGGTTACAGGCTTAAATGTGAGTGATAGGCTTGCTTACAGCGCCGAATATAAGTTTTTCTGGTTAAATGGTAAACTTCATGGTTAAACTTGTGCCGTTTAACAAATGGAGCTGGATATATGGGGAAAAACGGCATTGTCAACTATAGATAGATGGTGTATATTGCATCCTCAACTTGAGCCAAGAGGAGGCTATTATGCATCATTGCAAATATTGTTATGATGAACGTCTGGTGAAGAACGGTTT
>JBDHUC010000047.1:0-9802 GCA_039808985.1 Alphaproteobacteria bacterium
TCTGGCAGTTGTTCCTGCTACAAAATGCTCCATTAATCGTTGTTGTTTCTCTTTACTTATTCTGCTCTTTCTCATACCATCCATAGATAACATTAACTAGTTATCTGGGACAGCCCCATTATTTTAAATTTTTATGCTGTATGGCAGATTCGATAAAATGGTCAATTTTCATAGTATATTCAGGATCATTACCTAAATCCGCATTAATAGATCCGTGGTCTTTCCCTACTGGAAAAATTTGATATTCTTTTCTTAAAGCCTGACCGGCCGTTACGAACCTTTGCGCATTAGCGCAAGAATCATCCTTGCGGGTTGTCGAGCAAACAACCAACATATCAAGCGCATCGCCAGATAACTGGGCAAGCGGTGAATTTTCAGACCAGTATTCTTTATCGACACCAAAAACATCATCATACATCGACATGTGTTTCCTGGACATAATAGCAACCAGGTCAAGGGCGGCGCTATCAAGTGAGATGGTTCCCGCCCACGGTTTCAGGCCAACTTCTTTCCACGCGGACGGGTGAGCCGATAATAAAGAAACAAGATGCGCCCCGGCGGAATGGCCCATCAAGACAATGCGGGAGGGATCGCCACCCCAGCTCTGCGCTTTATTTTGCACCATTGCGACCGCGCTTGCCACATCCTGGGCTTGTTTATCGGGAGGAGTGGGCATTAAGCGGTAATCAATAGAAATGAAGATATAGCCTTTTTTTACATAGTGGGCAGCTTTAGCAGAAATACTGCCATGCATAGTCTTATCGCCACGCCTCCACCCACCACCGTGTACCATAATAATAATTGGAGAATTATGCGCATCTGGCTGCCCATATACATCAATCACCTGTTTTTTATCATCGCCATAGGCAACATCAGCAAACCTTGGGGCAATATCTGGTGAATCACTATATTCTTTGTGTTGGCGATGCTCTTTTATTAAATCACGCAATAACCCGGCATTCGCTTGTGGTGCCAAACAACACAAAAAAACCATTACAGCTAAACAGACACAGCTTTGATACACAAAATGTCCCTTAAAATTTATTTTAACCGTTCAAATCCTTTTTCCAGGTCAGCAATAAGGTCATCCGGGTTTTCCAGGCCCACATGGATACGCAGGACATTACCTTCATGCCCCCATTTCTGGCTGGTGCGTATTTTTTCCGGGTGGCATGGTATAAGCAGGCTCTCAAACCCGCCCCAGCTATAACCCATCCCGAAATATTCCATTTTGTCCAGCATAGACGCCAGCTTCGCATGCGGATAATTCTTTTTAAGTATAATGGAAAACAGGCTGGCCGCCCCGCTAAAATCACGTTTCCAGATGTCATGCCCCGGCGCGCCCGGCAGCGCAGGATATAAAACCTGCTCCACTTCCGGCCTGTCCCGCAGCCATTTTGCAACGGCAAGGCCGTTTTCCTGGTGCTGTTTCATGCGAACAGCCATAGTGCGCAACCCGCGCAAGGCAAGGTAGCAATTATCACCACTTGGGCACATGCCAAAATTACGAAAACTAAGCTGTATTTTCTTGAAATGCGCGGCTTTGCAGGAAATAGTACCCATCATCAGGTCGGAATGGCCATTTATATATTTGGTGGCAGAATGCACCGATACATCCATCCCCAGCGCAAAGGCATCAATAAACAGCGGGGTCGCCCATGTATTGTCACCGATAACAACTGCGCCGCCAGCATGCGCAGCCTTGGCTATCGCAGGTATATCCTGCATTTCAAACGTCAGGGAACCAGGGCTTTCTACAAACACCACCTTGGTATTCTGGCGCATAAGCGCCGATATTCCCGCACCCGCCTTCGGATCATAATAAGTAGTTTCAATACCAAGCCTTTTAAGCTCATAATCACAAACCCGGCGCGTTGGCCCATAAACACTGTCCACCATCAGCAGATGGTCACCGGAATTTAGAAACGCCATAAGCGAAACCACAACTGCCGACAGGCCTGAAGCTGTAACAATACAGTGGTCAGCACCGTCAAGTGCCGCTATAGCCTGCTCCAGCGCCTCGGTTGACGGAGTTCCAAACCGCCCATAAGACGGATGTGGCGACTGGCCAATATCCGCCTGTTCAAATTCCGCAAGATTTGGAAATAAAATAGTAGATGCACGGTATGGCGGAATGCTGACAGCGCCTCTGTGCACATCAGGCGCGCAGCCAAACGTTGCTAATATAGTTTCTTTTTTCATCCGGGGACTTTAGCAAGATAAAGTTCAGGCTGTCAATGTTTTGTAAGCCTGAACTGAACCATGTAAATAGAACCTAAAATTCCCTGTAGGAAACACCGGCTACGATATGAGTAAGCCCGTCCTTTTCATTACCAAACGGCAACAATATAGTGCGGTATTTTATAATTTTCCCGCTGGAAAGCGGCATCTGGCCCACATCTTCCTGGGGTTCTTTCAGGTCGGAAAGACTGTTTATCGCCTGAAGCCTTGGAACAATAATGGAATTAGGGAATTGCTTGTCCTTCATATTAATGCTCTTCCCGACAACATCCTTACCATATAGATGCGTAATTTTTTTACCCAGATACTCATATTTATAAGCGATAAAATTCGAAGGGATTGTGGAAAGCACAAAACATTGCTCCCATATATCCTCTATGGCTGCCGGGTTGTTTTTCTTGAAATCTGGCAGTATATCATCTTTTTTGAGGCGCTTCCAATATTCGATCAGGCGGTTTATAAGTCTGTTATCATTCATAACAAATGCGCTCTTCTATGTTGCAAGCAGGTGATAAAAACATTACAAAGCGTAATCTCACAATGTAAATTAAAGGTTAACATTAGTAAAATGCCTGAAAAAGAAATGAAAAAACATTATCCGGAAGCAAATCCCAATCCCGATTTCCCGGCAATTGAGCTTGCAATACTTGATTTCTGGAAGAAAAACAATACCTTCCAGGAGTCCATCAATACGCGCCCTGCGCATACAGATGCTGGCAAAAACAACGAGTTTATTTTCTATGACGGCCCGCCATTTGCCAACGGCCTGCCGCATTATGGCCATTTGCTCACCGGCTTTGTGAAAGACGTTTTCGCCCGTTACCAGACCATGCAAGGCAAACGTGTTGAGCGCCGCTTCGGCTGGGATTGTCACGGCCTGCCTGCCGAAATGGGCAGTGAAAAAGAGCTGGGAATATCTGGCCGCGCCGCCATCCAGAATTATGGGATCGATAAATTCAATGAACATTGCCGCGAAAACGTGATGAAATATGCTTCCGAATGGGAAGATTATGTAACCCGCCAGGCGCGGTGGGTGGATTTTAAAAATGACTATAAAACCATGGATCTAAACTTCATGGAGTCAGTGCTGTGGGCGTTCAAACAGCTTTACGATAAAGGGCTGGTTTATGAAGCCCACCGGGTTATGCCTTATTCATGGGCAGCAGAAACCCCGCTATCCAACTTTGAAACCAAGCTGGATAATTCCTACCGTGAACGCGAGGACAAGGCGATAACCGTTGCGTTTGAATTAAATACTCCACCAAAAGACGCGCCGGAAGCCGACCAGTATTACGTTCTGGCATGGACGACAACCCCTTGGACACTCCCAAGCAATTTGGCTTTGGCGGTGAATACGAAAATGGAATACGCTTTTGTCACCCAGTCGAATGACGGGGTCCGGTCTTGTTATGTAATTGCCCAAAGCGCATTGCCGCGTTACGCAAAAGAATTCGGAATAGAAGAAGGCCAGCCCCCGCAACAAGTGCGGGGTGACAAGCTGATCGGCCTCTCCTACCATCCACTCTTCCCATATTTCGCCAGCAATCAACATTCTTTCCGCATACTTGATGGTTCCGACTTCGTAACTGATGGCGATGGGACAGGTGTAGTGCATATCGCCCCCGGCTTTGGTGAAGACGACCAGAGAGTAGCGGAAAAAAACGGTATTAGAATGGTTGTTCCTGTTGACGGACAGGGGAAATATACGGATGAGATTTTTGACATTCCCTTTTCTCGTCATCCCCGCGAACACGGGGATCTGGAGCCACAGAGCAAGTCGCCTGAGATCCCCGCGCAAGGCCGAAATGACGTGCTTTCCCTCAAAGGCCTGAACGTCATCGCAGAGCCGGGCGGCTCTAAATTCGGCCTCGCCAATGACCGCATCATTGACTATCTCAAAGCAACAGGTAGCCTAATCAAACAAGAGCAGATAAAACACAACTACCCGCATTGCTGGCGCACTGACCAGCCGCTGATTTACCGCGCCATGCCGAGCTGGTATGTGGAAGTTACTAAATTCCGTGAGCGTGCGGCTGAACTAAACCAGCATATAAACTGGATACCGGAACATATACGTGACGGCCAGATGGGGCATATGCTGAAAACCGCGCCGGACTGGAGCATTTCCCGCAACCGCTTCTGGGGAACGCCGATACCTGTGTGGCTGCGCCAGGATTCAGAGGCCGGAAGTCATGATTCAGGGATAAAAGTATTTGGCAGTATTGCTGAAATGGAAGATTTCTTTGATCTTGATGCCTGCCTGAATAAAAACCTGAATCCAGAATCCAGAATCCAGAACCCTCGTATAATCGACCTTCACCGTCCATTTATCGATCAATTGACTGTAGCGAAAGATGGCAGCAGGTGGAAACGTGTGGAAGACGTGTTTGACTGCTGGTTTGAATCAGGCTCAATGCCGTTCGCGCAGGTGCATTATCCGTTTGAGAATAAAGACTGGTTTGAAAAACATTTCCCTGCTGATTTCATCACCGAATATGTTGGCCAGACACGCGGATGGTTTAACACGCTAATTATGCTTTCAACTGCTTTATTTGACAAAATTCCTTTCCGTAATTGCATCTGCCATGGGGTAGTGCTGGACGCGGAAACCGGGCTTAAATATTCCAAACGCCTGAAAAATTATAAAGACCCGATGGAAGTTATTAACCAGTTCGGGGCAGATGCGCTGCGCTGGCTGATGATTGCTTCTCCAGTAATGCGTGGGCAAGACCTGATGGTTGACCCGGAAGGAAAATTTATCCGTGATGTGGTGCGCCTTGCCATCAAACCGATCTGGAACGCCTATAATTTCTTCACTCTTTATGCTAATGCCGATGGCATAAAGGCGGAGTCACTTGTTACCAGTTACCAGTTGCCAGAAGAAGAACTAGTAACTGGTAACCAGCAACCAGTAACTAATATAATGGATTCCTATATCCTTGCCAAATGCACACAGGCTGTTGCCCGGATAGAAAAATCCCTGGATGCTTATGACACGCCATCTGCCTGTGAATCTGTACTGCAATTTTTTGATGTGCTTAACAACTGGTATATACGCCGCAATAAGGAGCGTTTCTGGAAATCCGAGCATGATGCAGATAAGCAGGCTGCCTATGACACGCTCTACACAGTACTGGTTACGATGTGCTGTGCCGCTGCCCCTCTCCTGCCGCTGACACTGGAAGAAATCTACCGGGGATTAAAGCCATCCACCTCCGGGAGAGGGTTGGGTGATGGGGTACAAAGTGTGCATCTTGCCACTTACCCAACCGCATGCCATCCCTGCGGACGCGAGGATGACGAAATCGTCAAGCATATGGATTGGGTACGTGATATTTGCAATGCAGCGCTAGCAGTAAGAAGCAGTCAAAATATCCGTGTAAGACAACCATTACAAAGCCTTACTCTTATATCACACACTCCTCTCAATGAGAACTTCAATGATATTATTAAGGATGAACTGAATGTAAAAGAAATTAAAAACACCAACCACTTCGAAGGGTACGCAACTCTAAAACTCTCAATTAACTCGGCTGTCCTTGGCAAGCGTTTGCCTGCTCAGATGAAACAAATTCTGCCTGCCTCCAAAAAAGGAGAATGGAAAAAACTGGATGATGGCAGCATAGAAATTTGCGGTGAGAAATTATTGCCAAATGAATATGCTTTACAGCTCGAACCAAAACCCGAATATAAAGATAGAGCACAGGCGTTATCTACCAATGACGCGCTGGTGATTCTTGATACCAACATCACCCCGGAACTGGAAGCGGAAGGCATTGCCCGTGATGTGGTGCGAATGATACAGCAGGCACGCAAAGACGCCAATCTCAATGTTTCTGACAAGATAAAATTATATCTTGGCGCAGATGCGAAAACCATTGATGCGATTACCGTACACCAAACCTATATTATGGAGCAAACTCTAACCAGTGAATTGCTAAAAACTGCGCCAGAAAAACCAGTTTATTCTGTTGAAAATCTTATTGATAATAATAAAATAGCAATTTCATTCCAGGTAGCTTAAGGAGAAAATATGTCAAAATTCGCACAGCAGGCTATAAACATGGCGCATGGCCAGTTGGAGACCAACGAGGTGCTGAATCCTGACATTTTACAGCTTCTTATAAGCACTCCGCGTGAAAATTTTGTTCCCCCTGCCCTGCGCGGTTCAGCCTATGTCGACAAGGATATAGAAATAGCGCCTGGCCGCTTCCTGCTTGCACCTATGACTTTTGCCAAGCTGCTTGAGCTTGCTGAAGCCACTCCTTCCTGCCGTGTTCTGGTAATAGGGGATGCAGGCGGATACGCAACCACCATCCTTTCTATCCTTGCCGGTCATGTGGTTTCCATAGACAGCAACGTGGAGATGCATGCGAAATCGCTGGAGAATGCTGCGCGTTTCCAGCTAAAGGATGTTGATTTTCAGAAGGTAAAAAACATGTCGGATGGCTATGCCATGTCAGCTCCATACGATGTTATTTTCATAAACGGCGCAGTAAAAATATTGCCCGATGAACTTACCACACAGCTAGGCATAGGCGGCAGGCTGGTTGCGATACGCGAAGTAAAAAGGGGCCTTGGCAAAGGCATACTGGTTCGCCGTCTTGACGGGCAGGTAAATATTCGTGAATATTTTGACGCCTCAACAGCAGTTTTAGAAGGCTTCGAAGAAAGCGAACAATTTACTTTTTAAGGCTTGTCGCTAACTACAAAATATTATATATAGCGGTATATAATAATAACTTAATGCAGTGCGTCCTTTGCTGCGCAGGATTTTACAAACCATATGATAGAAATAAGGCAATCCTCCATTTTCGCCGCATTAATTTTAAGCGCCTTACTACTTACCCCAAAAACATCCCCGGCATCAGTGGCTTCACATTGGTTTGACGAAACCGCCACCTCTGAAAATAATATTGATTCTCCAGCCAATACAAGCCATGAAAGCTCAGAGCCACAGCCTGCTTCAACGCAACTCCCTCCGGTCGATCCACTAAAGGTAACAGCTCCTATTGATCCAACTCCGCCGGAGTTAAAACAGGAAAAGAAAAACCATACAAAACTCGCGGCGCCAGAAAAAAAATCTTCAAAAAAATCCAGGAAAAAATCTTCTAAAGAAAAAGCAGAAGAAACTTCTCCGGTAATATCAGAAGAAGAAAAACTGCTTGGCAGCAGGAATGCCGACAACCCTGTAGATGAGCCTCTTGGCGGAGCCGCTTTGGTGGAACAGGCGAATAAGGCAACCGAAGAAGACAATAAAAAATTCAAGGATGCGCTGGAATATGTGTATGCCAATCACCCGCAAATAAAAGCACAGCGCGAACAGGTTAAAATTGCCGATGAAGCAGTTTCACAGGCAGTTTCCGGCTTCCGCCCGAATGCCTCCGCCAATTTCAGCAAAGGGCGCGAGCGTACGGGCGATATAGCGCAGACATGGAATTATGATAACACCAAATCACGCAGCTTAAATGTAGAACAGCCTATATTCAGCGGTGGCAGTAGCGTTTCTGGCTTCATGGCCGCCAAGCAAAGGGTAAAGGCAGCGCGCGCCAACTTATCGGCAACCGTGCAGCAGGTGCTTTATGACGCTGTAGTAGCCTATACCGACATAGTAGAAAAACAATCCGTGCTGGAGTTGAACCAGCAGAATGTAGCTGTGCTGCAAAAGCAGATGGATGTAACCAATGCCCGTTTCAAGGTTGGCGAACTCACCCTTACCGACATATCACAGGCAAAAGCGCGGCTGGCCGGTGCTGAAGCCAGTGAAAAACAGGCCCTCGGCGACCTGGAAGGAGCACGGGCAACTTTCCGCCGCAAAATAGGTTATGATGTTCAGGGAAAAACAGCAATGCCGCAAGTGCCGCCTGGTATTCCATCAACACTTACAGAATCTCTTGAACTTGCATACAGGAACAACCCTATTTTAAAAGCGGCTCATTACAATGAGCAGGCAGCAGGCGATGATGTTTATGTAAAAGGCGCGTCCATCCTTCCCACCGTAAGCATACAGGGCACGATGAGCCGCGCAGATGGCACCAGCCTTTCAGCATTAAACCAGATCGATCAGGATGCCATAAAACTAAATATTAACATACCCATCTATCAGTCAGGGGCGGAATGGTCACGCCTGCGCGAGGCGCGCAATGCAGCGCAGCAAGCTAAGTTTAATAGTTTCGATACACATGAGTCAGTGGTTGAAAGTGTAAACATCGCATGGGAATCATTCCTCACAAGCAAGGCGATAATTGTGTCCAACCAGGCCGCAGTTGATGCCGCCGAAACCGCGTTGAACGGGGTGCGCAAAGAAAATGAATTCGGCACCAGGACAATACTCGATGTATTGAATGCCGAACAGGAAACTTTTTCTGCCCGGGTAAATTTAATCCAGGCCATACGTACAGAAAAATTACAGGCATATCGCCTGCTTGCAACAATTGGAAAACTTACAGCAAAAGACCTTGGGCTAAAATCCCAGGTGGAAGATTTGCAAGAACATTACAATAGTGTAAAATATCAGTTGCTAGGTTTGTGATAATCGCTATTTAATACTAGATATTTAAATATCAATGGAAGTAGATACAACATCTGGTATTGGAGAAAGCCATGGAGGCAAAAAAACAGGGTGCTGGTGAAGAAGATCTCTCAATGGAAGAGATACTTCAGTCTATACGTCGCATTATCGCTGATGATGGCGGAGAAACCAAACCCGCATCTGCTGCCACGCCAGTATTGACCGAAGACTCTCCGGTAGCATCTTCCGATATACTGGAACTTACAGAAATGATCGAGGATGATGGCACTATCACGAATGTAAAATCCGCGAAAAAAGATGCGGTAGATGTGCTTGATAATATTGACGCGGCGCTTAAACCAGCCCCGGCAGCAGAAGCTCCAAAGCCGGAAGCTCCAAAAGAAACTCCAGCACCTGCTCCTGCTAAAAATTCAGATGATGATATGTCAGATGAAGAAATGGAAGCGCTGCTTTCCAAGACTGCCGAACAGGCCGCTATATCATCTCTTGCAAAGCTGAATATTCCTGAGCCGAAAATTGAAAAGCAGCTTACTCCTTCACCACAATTCCGTTCCGGCATGACGGTGGAAGATATGGTGGAAGAACTTTTGAAACCAATGATGAAGGAATGGCTGGATAATAACCTTCCAATTATCGTGGAAAAAATTGTGGAACGTGAAGTCGTACGGTTGACACGCCGTTAAAATATTTTAACAACAATATCATCCTGTGGACGGCGCACCGCCACCTGTCACACCGCCAAGTAGCGGGGTCTGGGCCTTAGGCTTAATGCCGGATGCCGCCCTGCGGCGGCATTACAAGCTGGAAAAATATCCAGAGATCCTGCGCAATGCCCACGCATTAGCAGGGCAAGCCCCACGCTAACCCGTAGCACAGAAAAAATTATTAACAATTGTTAATAATATACACAACTTTATCACGGCAAACAAATCAGTTGCTCAACTTACATTTTATATATAGAATAAATTTGCTGCAAAACACTACATAACACATTAAATCATATATATAATTTAATGGCTGGGGCGCCAG
>JBDHUC010000048.1:0-9738 GCA_039808985.1 Alphaproteobacteria bacterium
GGGAAAAATCACTATTGCAATTCCTGCATCACTACAATTACCATAGACCACACTTCGGACTTAATGGAAAAACTCCAATATCAAGAACGCCTATGAACAACCTATTGAGATACGACAGCTAAGCCCCTCACAGAATCTCGCGCAACTATAAACAGATCCTGTGCTGCGGTTTAACCGCCCGCAGGATTACAATAAAAGGAATAATAATATGAGAGATATGTACCATAATGTGCTGGTTTCCCAGCATTTAAGCCCGGTTGTGGCTAACTCTGCCAAAACCTCAACATCTATTGATTTGCAAGGATATAACAGCGCAAACGTAATTTTTAATTTAGGCCTTGCTGGCGATACCCTGTCTGGAACTGTTTATTGGACACTTAAACTGCAGCATAGTGATGATGATACTTCTTACTCTGACCTGGCAGCAGTCGATTTAAACAGCCCATCGCTTACTGCAGTTATTGATTCCAGCACAAAAGACAGAACCTGCTATATCTTTGGTTATCAGGGGGCAAAACGTTACCTTAAGGCTGTTGCCACTCCTACCGGAACCCATACCAATGGCACACCAATGGGTGTTGTTGCTATGCGTAGCACAGCAGCCTATATGCCTGTAATATAACAAAAATATGGTTTAAATGAGATTGCTTAAGTTATTATAAAATATAGATTTTTTATATAAGTTATTGTTTTAATAATTCTTTAAGTTACTTGATTTATTATATGAATTCAGGTTAAACTCTCATTTAAACCATATTTGGGGCATTACGTGTCAAAACTTTCTAAGGCTGAGCAGATAATTGCTGAAAAGACCGTTTGCGTGCTTTTGGTCCGCGGTGAAAGCCCTGATGGTGAGAAGATATTTGCATATATGGCTGTGCGCGCTGATAAGCTTGAATCCTTTATTGAAGCGCAGAAAAGCGGCACATTTTATCCGGAAGACTATGGAATTGTTATAGAATCCGGATATGGCGACCCCTCAGACGAGGTAAAGGAAAAAATGACCAAGGAATATGGCTTTAATCATGAGGCCATGCTTGATATTGAGACTCCTCAGGGGGCCAATGACATAGCTAGCAATATATCGTCATATGTTTCTGGTATAAAAGAAGAATAAAGCTTTTTCCACTGTTCATATAATATTCACACAATCGTCACATAAAAAGCAGCATTTTATGTTATCTTGTAATGGGGTACTATTCCCAACAAGAGGATAAATTGACAACATCGGGTTCAACAAATAATGGCAATGGCTCAGGATTAAGATCGGTAAGGAAAAATATCGGTCTTGAATCTATTGGCTTTGCCGCTGCCGAAGGTACTTCCATGGCGACTTCGCTGGGCGTTGTTGCCGTTATGGATAAAGTTGTTCCCAAGCCGGTCATGGATAAGGCGACCAGTATCGTTTCCAAGATTTTTATTGAGCCTAACCTTGATTTTATTGAAAGAAATATTGCCAGGTGCCATCTGGAAGAATGCCAGATTGACGAAACCAAGACTCGTGAAGAGAGGGCAAGGCGCCTTGCTAATGCGGCGGTAGTATTTGGTACTGCTTATGGAGTTTCCCTTGCGGCAAAATTTGGCGCCAGAAAATACGCAAATAAATGGACTGGAGTTTCTGAGCCAGATATTCCTGCTGGCGCTGGTTTGTTTGGGAAAATAAAATCGCATATACCATTTGTCGGTTATACGCGTGATGCCAATATGATTGCCATGGCTGATGAGGCGGTGCATCTTGGATCGCTTATTTATCTTAACACGAAGGCCTCAGATATGACTGAAGATCATATAAATAAAATGAGCTCTGCGTTACAGAAAATGGGTGTAAGCGAGCAAAAAGCCCGCGAAGTATCTACCATGGCAATGGTTTGGGAGGTTCCTAATTTCCTTGGTCTGGCGGCTGGCGAAGTGGCAATTGCTGGCAAGCATGCCAGAGGCTGGGGAATGGATAAAGGGCATCCTAAACATAAGATTATGGATGTGATTAACGGAACCGCAATGGCTCACTCGTTTTCCTAAACTGATACCTATAAAATGCAAATTATCATGCTGCAAACCCGCTATGGCAGCGAGGATGGGTTTGTCGTGCGCCGTTTCTTTAAAAATTACCAATATAAAATTTCTGATTCACTTGCTGCCTATTTTATCAGCTTGGGACTAGCAAAATCACTTACTAATATGGAGAATACTATGTCTAATAACCGTAGCAGGGGATTGGAGCGTGTTACTGCCCCATCTTCCGAACCTGTGACACTTGCTGAAGCAAAATCATATTTAAGGATTGATTCTCCTGATGAAGATTCCCTGGTTTCGGATTTGATTATTGCTGCCAGGGTGAACGCAGAGCAATGGCTTAAATCATCAATAATAAGCCAGACCTGGAAACTGCTATATAATGATTACGTGGAAAAAATTATCAGGCTAGAAATGCTGCCTGTGGTAGGAATAGTAAGTGTTATTGTTACTAATAGTGACTCAAGCAGCTATACAGTTCCGGCTGATAGCTATTATTTAAATGCAGCAAAAACCTCTTTAATATTTGATAGCTGCATAGAAGGCGCTTTAATAGAGATTACTTATAATACCGGCTATGGAAGCGCAGCACAGGTTCCAAAACCTATCAAATACGGAATATTATCACATATTGCAGCAATGTATGACGAGCGTGGTCTAATAGGACAAGTAAATCTTCCAGACCAGGTAAGCGCACTATACCACCCATTTCGTGAGTTTTTGTTATGATAGCCAATAAAAACACAACGTCACGTTTGCGCCATCGTTTAACATTGCAGCAGAGAGTGGAAACACCAGATGGTGCTGGCGGATTCAGTTCCGGCTGGCAGGATGTTGCTGACTTGTGGGCTGAAATCAGCCCTGTAAATGCAAAATCAATATATGGTTTTGAAAAATTATTTGCCGGAAAGATCCAATCTGAAATCAGCCATAAGATAATTATAAGATATAGAAGCGGTATATCAACATCAATGCGCCTGTTATTTGATAATAGAGCCTTTAATATCCGTGCCATCAAAAATCCGGATGAAAGAAATGAAACACTGGAATTGTTAGTCGATGAGGGCGTTGCCACGTAATTGAAAGGAAATGCCTTATGCTTAATTATTACAACCTGCAAAAAGCAATATATGAAAAACTTACCGGCGATGCTGGTTTAATGGCGCTGATAAGTGGAGTATATGATAATGCACCGCAGGACGCCGACTACCCATTTATTACATTTGGTAAAAGTAACTCTAAAAAATATGATGTTTTGGGTAAAAATGGCCTGGAACATAGAGTGAATATCGAAATATGGAGCCGGGAAAATGGGAAAAAACAGCCCGCATATATTATAGAGTCTCTTTATTCACTGCTGCATAACGGCAGCCTGTCTGTAACAGGAGCCGCTTTGACCAGCATGGAAATTTTATCATATTCTATAAACCTGGAGAGTGATGGCTGCACTTATCATGGAATAATCAATTTAAGGATTGTGCTGTCTTTTAGTTAGGGGTAGCCACTGCTGGCGCGGTCGCGGGCGCCGGAGAGGTAAGCGCATTAATATAAGCCCTGTATTGGGTTTCTGTGTCTACTAAAGTTGATTTTTCGCAATCGTTATTTGAATATAGCTCTTCATATGAGCCTTTGGCCGCTGTCAACGTATCATATTGCAAACGTACCGGGGCCTGAAGCGCAGCTATTTCCTTCTGCATCGCGGCCATAATTATATTGTAATCAGCCACAGTAGCCTTGCCACATTTTTGCATCAGTAAATATGTAACCAGTAAATCTTCATAACGCGTTTTGATGTCATCAATATTAGTGACCTTATTATCTGGGGTTTTCCTGATGTCGAATATATCTTCTATATTGTTTTTCCCGGCTGAATCCGCGGTATTTATGTTTGACTGGTTATCTGCTATTAATGGTGGATAATAATTCTTCTGTATTTCTAAATTCTCTTCGTCTTTGGAGGCTATATCACGTGTGATAGGGCTGGATTTTCCCTCAAGCCCATCTATGCGGTTTGCCAATTCCCTTACCCTGTAATCGTAAAGGGCTATTAAAATAAATGAAAAGCCCATTATGGATATAAGCTGGATGCTGCGCGACCAGTGGAAGCGTATAATTTGCTTGACCGCTAACATCTCGTATTTTTTTTGAAGGCTATCTTTAATCTTGTTGTTTTCAAGTATATGCAGCGCCAATATAATAACGAAAGCAACAGTTAGAAAAAACCAAAGGAGAAATGGATATTCTTCCATGACGTTTAGGGAGTTCCCAGCTCTCTATCGCAATCAATAGACAGCACACCTTCAAACGCCTTGGCTTTTCTGAGTTTATCTACAGAAAAGCAGCGATATTCTATTTGAAGGCTTTTATAACCGCATGTTGGGGCTGGGTCCTCTCCCAGGGCATCAACGCTAATAGGTATGTCACATTTAGATTTGCCGTTGCAATATAGTGAAACTTTATAAAGTACATTGTCTTCTTTTACAACATTCCTCACTTCTTCTGGCTGGGAATTATATACGTATTTTTCATTGTATGGAGAATTACAATTAAGGCCCCAACTGGCGCGCTCTACTGTAATGTTATAAGGGGATCTTTCTATTAATGACGCAATTGTTACTGGCTCAGCCTTATTCAGCATGAACAGGTGTATTATACCGTATATCATGATGATTATTATAGATACGATAATTAAATGGGCTTTAAAATGCATGTCTGTATTATTTATTTAAATAGTTATTATTACGTTAAATTATAAAAAAAGAAGTTTGTAAGGATAGCAAATGAATACGGAAATTACAAAGTATAAAAATGCTAGTGGTAATGATTTGCTTGAAAGCCGGATATTACAGCTTGAAAATCAGATGCAGAAACTGCTTATGCATGGTGCATACAAGCCATCTGATAATAATACGCATGATGGTAGTTTAAGTCACACTAAACCACGGGGCAATTTATCTTTAAGCGAAGGGCAAATGACTGCCCAAATGGCAATTGCCATGTCACGTTACAGCCAACGTAATTCTTGATATTTCTAATATATTGATAAATATCAATATATTTTTTAGAAAATTCCAGTTTTGCCAGTAAATTGACTCATTCCCGTAACTAAAATGTAATAAAAAACATATGGTGATGTTATAACCGGGTTTGTTATAATTAAGGGGTGTAAAAACAAGGATTTTATTTAAAAAGATAATATGGCTAGATATTCAGATGATAATTATGGCTCGTATTCTTCCCCGGAAGATGCAAGGCGTAGCTTTGAAGAAAGCCAGCATCAATCTATAAAAACCCTTGCTGATTTTTCTACTGTTCATGAAAAAGATGGGAAATATACATATCTTGGCATGAATGTTCCGCCTGAGCTTGCCGGAACCCTGCAATATGTTACCAGTACTTTTCCTACATACATAACCGACCTGCTTGGCGAAGGCGTATATAAAAACTCGAAACATGTTTTTGAGAAATTAAATGACAGATTCAAAGTTTCTGCTGACCCTTTAGCATCGCATAATGCCGGGTTAAAGGCTACTGCTGCGCTTAGCGCCGTGCTTATAGGTGTTCAGCCGATCACCGAGGTGATAAGTTCTATAAGGCAACGTGGCAAGGACCGTAAGCAAATTAAAGAAGTGCTGTCCTCAGTCATCGAAATGAACAAGGGCAGTTACAAGAACAATGAAGTCATAATGACGGCTATGGAACATGCGCATAATACCATGATTACCGGTTTTATGCGTGCTGCTGCTGAAATGCCCACAGTTCTGCTGAATGGTTATTACGCCAGTGAAAGCCATAAAGAGCTGGCAAGAGAAAAAACTAATGCGCTGCTTGGTGATATGCCGCCGGAATCAAACTCTTATAAAGAATATTTGCGCCAGCAGGTAAAAAAACAGGAAGAAATAGATAAAGCCCATAATGCATTAAAAGGTGAATATGGTGATTCCGAAGCCTTTAGAAAGGTTATGGCTGAGGATTATGAAAGAAGGAAAAATAGTTTATCGGCCGAATTTGATTCCGGGAAATCCAAAGATACTGACGAAAAAAATAAATTCCTTTTCGTTAATATTGCGGGCGGTGCTAATATATTTTTAAAGCATATGGTTTCTAAAGGCCGTGATTCCGATCATCCAAGTGCCTATGAATTGATTTTAGATCTGCAGCAGAGAATTAATAATGGTGATATTTCCAAAGGCTCTGACATAACCGGGCAGATAATTGAGATATTCCAGCAAAATGAACGGGACCGTAAACGTCCGCCCCTGGGCGATGTTTTTATGGAAAAATTCACCCCGATTGCTGAAAGGATAGGGGAAGTTATCTCCAAGCGCGAACTGGATGCGATTGCCCTGGTGAACCTTGTTGGTGAAGGGAAAATAGTAAATAAGCGAAATTTTGTAGAAATGAAACATCTGGAAGAGATAATAGATACACAGAGGAGTGTATTAAGCAGCCATCAAAAAACCCCATTGGATGAGTTCCTCTCTGATTTTCAGAACCCAAAAATGGTTATACAGATTGTTAAATCGAATTTAAAAGCGCTTGATGGAGATTCAAAAGCTCTTTTTGCCTCAATGTTTTCTGATGAAGTTCTAAAAGGCGCTGGTGTTTCCAAGAAAGAATTATTGCCGCTTAGAGCCCGTGGGCATGATTTTATGTGCGAATTCATAAAATCAACGACTGTAGAGCTGGCTAAAAAAACTGATGAGGAGCTGAAATCTAAAGGGCTTTCCGATAAACAGATAGATGCTATTAAAAATTTGAATGAGCTTATCGTATCTGGTGATGATAAAGGCGTGAAATCGGCAATAGGCAGCGGTGGTGAAATTGTGTCTGCTGTTCGCAATGCTGGTTTAAATGAACAATTATCTAATGGTAGTGATATGTTCTGGAGAGAGAAAATAACGCCTAAAAAGCTGCCGGCCGCAGCAGAAAAACCTAAAGCTTCCACCACAACAGAACGCGTTGCAGCAAGCCGTGAAAACCCTGCGGCTCTTAGCGTATAAATTCCATACAAAACAGATGATTACTATATAAGGTGATTATTGTCTTAAAAAAATCTGTACTGTCACAAAATATTAATAAAAAAACAGTGGGATGGCACCATAACACAGGCTATAATCTGATTATAATAAAACAACCATGTTATAGAGCTTGGTAAATGGAAGTGCACTATAAGAAGCATATACATAATAGAACCCCGGATGCAGACGTTATCCAGGACCCTGGAGTTCTATCCAGGTTGGCATCTGGTGCTTTTAATTCTGTAATGATGGCGCCATTTATAGCACCGCTTGTTGGGGGAGCCGGTTGGCTGTTAACAAAGACAGGTGAAAAAACAGGAATTAGTACCCTGGCTAAGGCAGGAAGAAGCACCCAGGGGGCTATTCAAACGCTGTCGAATAAAACCATAGTAGAGTTAGCCGGAGATAGAGCCTATACTAAAGAAATAGGTGCAGCTATCCAGAAAGGTGCCAATGTTGCCGGGGAGCTGACGGATAAGCTTTCTGACAGCTTGCATTTAGATGAAATTGGAAAATTAAGTGGAGCCAACGCCAAAAAGCACCTGACAAAAATCAGTACATTACTTGGTGAGCATAAAGACCTGCCGCGTGAGTTAAAGCCACACCTTAGAAAAATTAATAATATTGTAAAAAACGGGTCAAATTTTGACCCCAAAAAACTGGAATCAGCAATTGCTGGTTTATCACAGGCGACAAAGGGGCTGAAAAAAGATTTGCCTCCTAAAGTATCTAAGACGCTCGGTACTATAGCAAAACTTTCGGATAAGGCTACTAACAGCAAGATCAATGCTAATATTTTAGGTGATCTTGGTGGTGCTGTAAGGGGGTTGCCAAAAGCATTAGGCAATGCCCCAGTCATGAGCACTGTTATGAATACTGGCTTTGTCGCTTCTTCTGCAACGGAAGCATACGGAGTTTGGAAAGGGTTTCGGCAGAATCTTTCGGCACTTAAAGAGATGCAGGCTGACATTGGCAACAAGCCTTCTGCCGCTGTAAAAGAAGCCCGTTCAAAAGCTATAAAAAGTTTTGTTGCCTCTGAAATATCTGCAATTGCAGGCCTTGCGGCAAGTGTTGCTAATATATTTAAAGGAAGAATGTCATTTGTCGGTTTTGTTGCACCGCAGCTCGTTGGCGGCATTGCGAATACGTTAATAGGGGATTCGGCATTGCCATATTACGCTTCCTTGAAACAGGCACACGCTTCGGGACGCCCTATACCGGTAGAGGCTTATGCTGAGTTTATAACAAAAATCAGCCCTGAATTGCAGGCGCGGGGACATACCGGAAAAGTTTTTGCTAAAAAACTTGCTGAGCAATTCTCTGCTGAAAAAGCAAGCCCCGCAGATATTATGAAAGAGATGGCGGATCATAAGTTTGAAAAACGCATAAGTGACATGATTGCAGCCAATGAAGCTAAAAAATCAGCAAAAGCTATGGAAGTTACTGCTATTAATGAACCATCAACTTCACATGTTGCCGGGCTACAAAATTCTTCTGCCAAAACTGCATTGCATAAAAAAGAACAGGTTGTTGTCGGCCCTAATACTGCCAAGATTGTTTCCAATGCGGCACAGGCACAACACGCCCTGAATAATAGGGCTTAGCTTATGCCAACTCCTGATTTAGAAGATGCCGGCGTCCTTAAAAAAATAACTACTACTGGCCTTAGGGATATTACTAATAAGGATTATGTAACTACTGCCAATGCAGCCCTTGATGGAGTTGGGCTGGTTGAAAAATTTGTTCCAAAAGTTGGAAAAATTGTACCTTATTCATCATCTATAGGAGCTGCCCTTGGTGGTGCACAGGCTTATTTTGAAGAAGACGAATATCGCAAACGCGTATCCAGATATTTCGAAAAGGAAAGCCTGCGTCATAACCCGGCAATAAGGCGCAGGCTTGAAAACGGCGGAGTTGACTGGATAAATATGGCAGGCAGCATGGCTTCGTCGGCTGCCGGAGCTGCATTAGGGGCTGCAGGAGCTGGGGCATTAGTATCAGCAATGCCATTTTTGCTTCCGGTAATGCCTGTTGCATTTCCAGTTGCTCTCTTGCTTGGTTCAGGTGCTGGTGGATATGTTGGCAATAGTTTGTATAGCAATGCTTTCGTTAAGCAGCCACAGGACCCTATAATAATAAATATGCAGTTAATAAAGATGCGTAATGATGGTGAACAGGTTTCGCCGGAGGTGGTTTTTGCTGCGCTTGCTGCCAATTTAAAGGGAAGGGCAGGAGAATATGCAGAAAAACGCCTTGCTAAATACACCGGAACAAAATTATTTACTGAAGCATTGGGCGACCCAAACAATATGCCAGCATTAACGGCAATGATGAATAATACCAGGATTGACGATGCGCTCAGGGCGCAATATGGCATACCACTTGATGAGAAGAATCCGTTTAAAACAGTCGCCGAGCAATATGCAGATATGATCAATAGTGGACAGATCCGGGCACAGAACCTCCTTAAGTCTGGCGAAGCTCTTTATGCAAAAGCCAGGACTTCAATGGGTAGCGCCTATAATATTGACGTTCCAGTTACCCCTGAAATGCGCCAATACCCTGTCAGCAGGGAAATCTAGGTGTCGTATCTCAATAGGTTGTTCATAGGCGTTCTTGATATTGGAGTTTTTCCATTAAGTCCGAAGTGTGGTCTATGGTAATTGTAGTGATGCAGGAATTGCAATAGTGATTTTTCCCTTTC
>JBDHUC010000049.1:0-9438 GCA_039808985.1 Alphaproteobacteria bacterium
TACTAACTACTAACTACTAACTACTAACTACTAACTACTAACTACTAACTACTAACTACTAACTACTAACTACTAACTACTAACTACTAACCTAAACCCCAACACCTGCTGGCTGAATTTCCTTGGCCTGCTGTAAGCTGTCAACGAAGCTTTTATTGCCGCCGCCATTTTCCTTAGCCTCAATAATCCTGTTCACCCTCTTTTCGATTTTTTCGGCAAACGGCTTATCGCGTATCTCATCGGCGGTGGTAATACGGTCAACCACATCCCTGACCACAGCCGGGTCGTTGCTGTCATCTATTTCCTGTGGCATTTTCCCGCGTTTCGCGCCGTTGGTAACCTTCATCACACCGGCGGTTATTACCGTGAACACCGAATCGAGTATCGCAAGCCTGGTAAGCCGGGCGAAAGTACCGTTTTTAGCGAACTCTTTTCCGGTCAGGTTTTTTGATGCCTGCTGGATCCAGCCAAAAACTTTATTTTCTATACGCGCTTTGCCGCCCTGCACCTTAGAGTCATAATTCACCTTAGCCCAGCCCAGGTCATATTTTTCAGGTGGAAGCTTAGTATTTTTATCTTTAAGCGCGTGGTCGACAACAATCCCGGTAGTAACCACCGAAACAGTACCAAGGATACGCCTCCATATCAGGTTCTTCACGCTCTGCTTAGGCTGCTCCTGTTCAATATGTATTTCTTCCGGCGTTTTTTTATGCCCATCAGGGGCAGTCTGGTCAACACCAAGCTTGTCATTCAGCCAATGCACTATCTTACGTTTATTATCTTCCAGATACTTAAGCGGGAATAATAACAGAGTGCCGCCAGAAAGCAGGATAAAACTTTCCCAGCCAATTTTGCTGTTATTATGCGCTTTATTTAGCGACATCCCGGATTTATTCAGGAATTTTGTGGTGCTGCTTATCCATTTATCAAGCTTTTCGCGGTTCATCATCCCATCGACAAATTTATTGACCGTACCTTTTCTTTCAGTCGTGGCAGGGTTAATGAAGCGATCGGCAATATAGATAGATGATATAAGGTTCACCCAGTAGTTAAGCCCGGTATAGGTTGTCCAGTTAAAGACTTTTTCGCCTTTGCTCATGCCAGGTTCGGTTTTATCCTTGCCTTTTTCAAGGCTCATGGCTGCCCCCTGCTCTTTTGCAGCTTCTTTTTTAGCATCCGGCTGGGCGGGATTTTCAGTGGCAGTCTTAGGCTGAGCCTGTTCAGCAGCATTAGCAGCATTTGCTAACACACCCTGATTCCCGCTATTTTCCAGTTGTTTATCAACCATTTATTATAATTTTCTTTTTTATGCTTAATTCTAAGGCAAAAATCCAGCAAGTTATTAGTTCAACTATAGCTAATATATAACAAATTTACCATTTTTAATATTAAGGTTTGATGAAGGTTTCATTAAGACCGGATTTCATTGTCATAAATGGGGAAACAACGGAAGATTAGATGGTTATCCAATGGCAATTGCATTTGATATTTTCTCCAGCTTGTCATACCGCCGGATGGCGGCATCCGGTATCAAAAACTCCAGACCCCGCAACGGGTGTGGAGCCGTCATACTGTGGACGGCGAAGCGTAGCACAGGATCTCCATCAACAATCCCAAGATCCTGCACAATTGCTACGCAATTCGCAGGATGACAAACATAAATTACTAACTACTAACCACTATCCACTAACTACCAGATTCAGCAGAACCTAATGCGTAACAACCCCTGCCTCGCCATCAGCCTTTGCAATCGCAGCAGCGGCGGCAGCTTTCGGCTCGGTCCATTCCACAGCTTCCGGCATACGCACCAGAGCCTCGCGCAGCACCTCATCAACCGTGGAAACCGGGATAATCGTGAGTTCTTTCTTCACATTATCCGGAATTTCCTCAAGGTCTTTAACATTTTCCTGAGGAATCAGCACAGTGGTGATGCCACCGCGCAGCGCCGCAAGCAGTTTTTCTTTAAGGCCGCCGATTGCGAGCACCCTTCCCCGCAGCGTAACTTCCCCGGTCATCGCCACATTCTTTTTAACCGGGATTCCGGTAAGCACCGAAACAATAGCCGTAGTCATGCCGATACCAGCCGATGGGCCATCCTTAGGTGTAGCCCCTTCAGGCACATGGATATGTATGTCCTTGGTCTGGAACACGGGCGGGACAATGCCAAAGCTTAAGCTGCGCGAGCGCACATAAGAAATTGCCGCCTGCACCGATTCCTGCATTACGGCGCCAAGCTTACCCGTAATCGAGGTTTTGCCTTTGCCCGGCATGGTCACAGCTTCAATTACAAGCAGGTCGCCGCCAACCTCCGTCCATGCAAGTCCTGTTACCATTCCTACCAGGTCCTCTTTTTCCGCTTCGCCATAGGTAAAACGGCGGATACCTGCGAATTTGCCCAGGTTGCTGGCAGTCACTTTCACCGAATTCTTGCCTTTAAGCAGTATATCTTTCACTGCCTTGCGCGTCATGTTTGATATTTCGCGCTCCAGGTTACGCACACCGGATTCCCGCGTATAATAGCGGATAGTTTCGCGCAGCGCCTCATCAGAGATAGACCATTCGCCCTTTTTAAGCCCATGCGCCTTAAATTGTTTAGGAATCAGATACTGCTTGGCGATATTGAGTTTTTCATCCTCTGTATAGCCCGGGATCCTTATGATTTCCAGACGGTCAAGCAATGGCCGCGGCATGTTATATGAGTTTGCGGTTGCGATGAACATCACATCCGACAAATCATAATCCAGTTCCAGGTAATGATCGTTGAAAGCTTTGTTCTGCTCAGGATCTAAAACCTCAAGCAGGGCCGCCGCCGGGTCGCCACGCGAGTCCGCGCCCATTTTGTCAATTTCATCAAGCAATACCAGCGGATTGCTGGATTTGGCTTTTTTCATCGACTGGATGATTTTTCCCGGCATCGAACCGATATAGGTACGGCGGTGGCCGCGTATCTCGGCCTCATCACGCACTCCGCCCAGCGATATGCGCACGAAATTACGCCCGGTCGCCCGCGCTATGGATTTAGCAAGCGATGTTTTACCAACACCCGGAGGGCCAACAATGCACAACACCTGCCCCTTTACCTGTTTTGTGCGCTGCTGCACAGCTAGATATTCCAGGGTGCGCTCTTTGACTTTTTCCAACCCGTAATGGTCCTGATCCAGGATTTTCTGGGCGTTCTTAAGATCGCTTATGATACGTGTAGGTTTTTTCCATGGTGTTGAGATGATCCAGTCCAGATAATTGCGGATGACCGATGCCTCAGCCGACATAGCACTCATCGAGCGCAGTTTTTTAACCTCAGCGGAAACCTTTTCCTTGCCTTCCTTGGTAAGACGCAATTTCTTCAGCTTATCTTCAAGCTCGCCAATATCATCCTTGCCATCTTCACCCTCGCCAAGCTCCTTCTGTATAGCTTTCATCTGCTCATTCAGGTAATATTCACGCTGGGTTTTTTCCATCTGGCGTTTAACGCGTGAACGGATGCGGCGCTCGGTATTCAGCACCGAAATTTCATTCTCCATCAGCGAGAAAATATGCTCAAGGCGGCTGGTTACATTAAGCATTTCGAGTATTTTCTGCTTTTCAGGAATATCAACCGACATATGCGCGGCAATAGTATCAGCAAGCAGGCTTGCGTCATTAATCTTGCTCACCGTTCCCAGGGTTTCCGGCTGTATCTTCTTGTTCAGCTTCACATATTGTTCAAACTGGCCAAGGACAGTCCTGAACATTGCTTCTGCTTCTTCCTTGTTTCCCGCTTCTTCCGTAGAAAGTTCCGCCACCACCTGGAAGTAATCCTGGTTATTCAAAAACTCCACTATCCTGGCGCGGGCAACCCCTTCCACCAGCACTTTCACAGTACCATCGGGAAGGCGCAATAACTGCAGTATATTTCCTATAGTGCCAACACGGTGGACATCAGCCTCGCGTGGGTCATCAACCCCGCCGTTTTTCTGTGTAACCAGCAGTATCTTGCCGCCTTTTTTCACCACCTCTTCGAGTGCGCGCACAGATTTCTCGCGGCCAACGAATAAAGGCACAACCATAGACGGAAAAACCACTATATCCCGAAGCGGGAGAATAGGAAATATATCGGACGTTATCTTTTGCATAATACCTGATAATTACTGAGTTTATACAGATTGGGCTAAATTGCTTCTTGATTGATATGTACTAATATAATAGAACTGCCCCAATATTACTAGGGGGTATAGATAGGTTTCAGGTTTCGGGATTCAGTATTCGGGGTAACGCCTTGAATTATAAAAATAAATATTTTTCTTGCTGAACCCTGACCCCTGTTATCTGCCCTCTGACGTGCGGATGTGGCGAAATTGGTAGACGCATCAGATTTAGGTTCTGACGCCGCGAGGCGTGGGGGTTCAAGTCCCTCCATCCGCACCAACCGACTTTTCTTGTGGATACGGCACAGCCTAAATAACAACGTCATCCTGCACGGCGCAAATCCGCAAACACTGTCATACTGTGGACGGCGAAGCCGTAGCACAGCATCTCCATCAGCAATCCAAAGTCCCGCGCAATGCTTACTCATTCGCAGGACGACACCACCACTCACATCAACACCCAAACTAACACTATCCCCTACAAGATACCCGGTTGACGAATTACACTCTACAAAGTACGAATTACTTACCTCTGACAACTTGCCCCTGACATAGCCATGCGCCACAGTCCCATACATATAAAAAACCCTCTTTACCGCATACCGGAAATAAACTGGTTTATTGTGCTGGTAATGCTGGCCATTACCAGTATCGGCCTTGCAATGATGTATTCTGCCGGTGGCGAAGAAGGCACCCTTTATCTTTCCCAGCAGTTTTCCCGTTTTGCTTTTGCCTTCGTCATAATGCTGGTCCTGGCAATAATGCCCATGCGGATATTGATGGATTATGCTTACCTGGCCTATTTCGCCTGCCTTCTCATACTTGTTGTGGTTGATGTTGCCGGGCATATCGGCATGGGTGCGCAGCGCTGGGTTAAATTCGGTGGGCTGAACCTGCAACCGTCCGAGTTCATGAAACTGGCGGTAATACTGGTTCTTGCCCGTTATTTCCACCAGCTTCACCCGGAAGACATAAAACGCATACCATTTCTTATAATTCCCCTTATCATTATAGCCCTGCCCGCAATTTTCATTTTGCGCCAGCCCAATCTTGGCACCACCACAATAATGGCCTGCGTAGGCCTTATCATGTTTTTCCTGGCCGGGGTACAATGGCGCTATTTCATTGGCGGCGGCCTTACCATAATATGCGCCGCGCCCATCATCTGGCATTTTATGCATGCCTACCAGAAGCGCCGCGTCCTCACCTTCTTAGATCCGCAGCAAGACCCGCTGGGCGCCGGATATAACATACTGCAATCCATGATAGCGATAGGCTCTGGCGGCCTGCTGGGCAAAGGTTATCTGCAAGGTTCGCAGAGCCAGCTTAACTTCCTTCCCGAAAAACATACCGATTTCATTTTCACCATGTTCGCTGAAGAATTCGGCTTTGCCGGAAGCATCACCCTGTTGCTGCTATATATGCTGCTGCTAGGCGCCGGAATGCTGGTTGCGCTGCGTAGCCGCAGCACTTTCGGGGCCATGGTTGCAGGTGGCGTTGTCGCACTGCTGTTCATCCATATACTTATAAACTGCGCAATGGTTATGGGTATGCTGCCCGTGGTCGGCGTTCCCCTTCCTCTAATGTCATATGGCGGCAGCATCATGGTTTCCACCGTCTGCGCGATAGGCCTGCTTCTAAATGCCTATGTCCACCGCAATGAACTGCCGCATAATAAAGGGTTGAAGATGTAGGGTGTCATACTGTGGACGGCGAAGCCGCAACAACGTCATACTGTGGACGGCGAAGCCGTAGCACAGTATCTCCATCAATAATCTCAAGATCCTGCGCAGTCGCTACGCACCTCACAGCATGACAAGAACTGCCCCCCGCACTCCACCTGTCGCCCCGCACTTGTTGCGGGGTCTGGGGCCTAATACCGGATACCGCCATACGGCGGCATGACAAGCTGGGGAAATATCCCAAGATCCTGCGCAATTGCCATTGCAATTCGCAGGAAGACACTCATACCCACACTACCCCTCCTCCACCCGCCTCTGGAACTGCTGCGCAGCGATTTCATCAAGCATAAGCGTTTCCTTGCGTTTTTCTTCTTCACGCATTCTTAGCTTTTGGTTTTCCAGGGCGATTTCGTATTTTTTCAGCTCCGTAAACTCAGCAAATATTTCCTTGTTCAACTCAGCTATCTTCACATCTATATTTTTTATCTCGCCATGTAGCATATCCTGCCTGCCGCGTATACGCTTGGCAAACCCACCATAGAAATTAGCCATTTCCGCCTGTATCCCGGCTAGTTTCATTTCTTTTTCCAGTTCATTCTGCAATGCTTTTATAGACTGGCGCAATTGCTCCTTCTGTCCTTCCAGCGAAGCCATATTGCGGCGCAACTCGTCGAGCTTTCTCTTATGCAGGCGTATCAATATGTTCAGGGTTTTCATATATTACAAAATGTTATATCCACAAAACACCTTATCATAACTCATCCCCATTGTAATCAAATCTTAACAATCCAATTGCACGATATATTGTATAGTAAGCACCAGTATAGAAACCAGGGAAATATTAAATAAGGAAAGACAGACAATGGCGCCTACAAAATCAGCAAAAGAATATACAAAAGATGAAAGAGATGCCTTAAATAGCAACACTCCAACAATACAAAACCAGATCACCGATAATGGTTTAAAGAAGGGCGAAATAGCTTTTTTTGATGAAAATGGCAACCGCCTCCGCAGCAAGGCGGAAGGCGAAAACATAATCTTTTCTGATGACCATGGCAATAAATTTGCCAGCAAACAGAAGCGTGGAAAAGATACGCTAATTATACCAACCGGCACCAGCAGGATTGTTGCCAATTGCAGTATAGACATTACCGGATTGAACCCGCCTGAAATAGCAGACAAACTTCAAGAATATAAATTAAAACAGCCTAGAGTTCTGCAAATATATGCAGATGGCAACGTCACCGGAAAAAACGTATGCATACCCCATGCGGAAATCCACGCGACAGGTAACGTAGACCTCACAAGTTCATCAAAATTTGATTCAAAAAATGAAATTAATTTAGGCTCAAATAGTGTTACTGTTGTAAGCGGTGGCTATACAAAGTTAAATGGCTTCAAAGAAGTTAAGATTATTAGTGGTGGAAAAAAAACAATCCATAACGGCACAATCTCCACAATGAGCCACGCTGCCAGAATATCCCAGGGCAGATACACCCCTAGCAGATCCGCCTGCACAGCGGTAGAGCTTTAATATATGGCATCATCTATAGATAATATATTCCAGGAAAAGTCTAAGGCGATAGATGATGCATTATTGCAAATCAACGAGAAAATTGAAAAATTCGGCGTTAAGCATGGCCAGGCACTTTTCCTTGATAAGGATAACAAGGAAATTTCCAAAGGCGACGCTTTCAGCGAACTTAACATACCTAAAGGCACAGCAGCAATAATCGCTAATGGCCCACTCACCATAAAAGGCGATATAAAAAACATATCTGAGGATAAGGATGGAAATAAAATCCTGGAAAATATATCCGTTTTTGCCAAAGCCAGCGTTACAGCAAATTACACCTTCAGCGGTTCACAGATATTAGCCGGGCAGGATGTTGATATAAAACAAACGGTAGTAGGGGAAATAACCGCTGGTAGGAATTTTATATCTAAAGGCACCATATCTGGCAATGTGTCCGTCAAAGGCCGGTTAATAGCAGACGCAAGCAGTGCCGACTCAAACATATTCGCTGAAAAAGACGTCACCATAGTAGGAAGCACCCGGGGTAAAGTAACAGCCGGGGGGAATTTTTCATCTGGTATAATATCTGGTATAATATATGGTGAAGTAGCTGCCCAAGGCAACGTTACAGCCGATAAAATATACGGCAAAGTTTCCGGTGACAATGTTACAACAAATGACACCGGCTTAAATCCAGAGATAAATGCCGAGAAAAATTTTATAACTAAAAACGTGGTATACGGTTCAGTTAATGCCAAAGGCAGCATTACTGGAATAGCAATTCATCCAACAGCCAAAATTGATACACCTCATTTATATATTCGAGAAGGAAGCAAAAAACCGGAAAATTTCGAGGGCGGGGTTACTGTTGTTCCAAAAAAGCAATGGAAAGATTTTACACCTCCGCAACCTGAGCCAAAACCGGAAAATCCGGGATTACTGTCCCATGAAGCTACTGAAGCCTTAAGAAGTTTCCGTAAAAATGCAGGCTCGGAATGTAAGGATATAGGCGATTCCGCCCCCTGCCCGCCAACCCATTCCACAACATCCACCGCAATACAGAGATAATTGCTTTTCATTGGATTGCTTCACCTTGTCATTCCCGCCTTGCGCGGGAATCCAGAAACACAAACTACTAATTACTAACTACTAACTACTAACTACTAACTACTAACTACTAATTTCCTTCCAAACTCGTTATACCCTATGCCCTGCGCTCATTATTTTTATATGGAGTTATTTTGGCAACTTGTGCGGCAATTTTCCTTTTTGCTTCCAGAGTATCAAAAGAATTTTGCAGCCGTAAGAAATAACCTTCCGAAAGCCGGAAATATTTGCATAGCCGTAGGTCAGTGTCAGCAGTTATATCGCGTGTACCTTTTACAATTGCATGGATACGGTTACGAGGCACCTTTATCGCATCTGCAAGCGCATTCTGGCTCATGCCGATTTCATCAAGGAATTCATATTTTAGTATATCCCCAGGATGCGGATTTTTTAATTTCACCATACCAACTCCTAATGATAATCTATAATTTCAACATTCGTTGCATCATTGCCATCCCATATAAAACGCAGCCGCCATTGTTTATTTATTCGTATGCTCATATAACCTTTCATATCGCCTTTGAGCGCCTCAAGGTTATTGCTGGGCGGCTCTTTCAAGTCATCCAGGACCCTGGCTGCATCCAACTGGCGAAGTTTACGGAACGCTCTTTCCTGAATATCACGCGGCAATTTACGGCTGGCTTTACCTTCCCAAATACCCTTGGTTTCTTTACAATTGAATGATATTATCATAGCATGGTACTAGGTTCGTATCAAGTATCAATTTTAACTTTTAGCTTAATTTATCGCTAAAAACATAGGCATTTTTTATAACACTCGCAAGCGTGAAGCGATCGATACCTCCTCCGGCTGCAAGCGTAGCGCAGCAGGAAGCAATCCATCTTTACCTTGTCATTCCCGCCTTGCGCGGAAATCCAGAAACACAAATTACTAACTACTAACTACTAACTACTACACATTCTTACCCCGTCTTGGCCTCGCGCCAGTTGACAATGCCTAACAACTTCGCAAGCTGGTCATAACCTTCATCAAGCGTTGTTTTTTCATC
>JBDHUC010000050.1:0-8631 GCA_039808985.1 Alphaproteobacteria bacterium
AGCCGCCCGCACCAAGCATTATGGCTGCTTCTTCCTCCTGCGACCCTTGCTCTGACATTAGAGGTATCAATTCGCGGGCAACAAAGGGAAAGGTTACGAATATAGTAGCGATAACCAGGCCGGGAACAGCAAAAACTATCTGAATGTTATTTTCAGATAGCCACTCTCCCAGCCAGCTATTAGCACCAAAAAGCAGCACATAAATAAGCCCAGAAATTACCGGGGCTACAGAAAAAGGAAGGTCGATAAAAGTTATAAGCAGATGCTTGCCGACAAAATCAAATTTAGTAATGGCCCAGGATGCTACAACACCAAAAATAAGGTTAAGAGGTACTGCAATGCAAGCCACCAGTACGGTAAGCTTAATTGCAGACATGGCATTAGGGTCGGAAAGAGCAGCTAAATAAGCCGGGATACCTTTCCTGAATGCCTCAGTGAATACAACGGTAATAGGCAGCAAAACCAGTACCGCCATAAATGCTATTGCAGTTGCAAGAAGCAAAGCTCGTACCCATAAAGGCTCGGAAATTGGGATGGGATGCTTCATATCATCTTACCGCCGTTGCGCTGGCCGCCCATTTTTGCAGCCAGTTTATGATGAACAGTAAAATGAAAGAGGCGATAAGCATGACCGAGGCTATGGCGGTTGCTCCAGCGTAATCATATTGCTCAAGTTTTATTACAATGAGAAGGGGGACGATCTCGGAAACTTTAGGTATATTTCCGGCAATGAATATGACCGAGCCATATTCGCCAAGCCCGCGTGCGAAAGACATGGCAAAGCCCGTAAGCAAAGCTGGCAGGATGCTCGGTAGTATTATCTGCCAGAATGTTTGCAGGCGGTTTGCGCCCAAGCTTGCCGCAGCTTCTTCGAGCTCTTTTTCTAAATCCTGTAAAACCGGTTCTACCGTGCGTACTACAAAGGGAAGCCCCACAAATACCAGTGCTATGAGTATGCCAAGCGGGGTAAAAGCTATTTTTATCCCCAGAGGTTCAAAGAACTGACCTATCCAGCCCCCGGGCGCATACAATGCGGCAAGGGCAATACCCGCAACTGCCGTGGGTAGAGCGAAAGGGAGATCGACCATTGCATCTATTATGCGTTTGCCGAAGAATTTATAGCGTGCCAGCACCCATGCCAGTATCAGGCCGAAAAATGTATTTATAAGTGCGGCAAGAAGTGAGATGCCAAAGCTTATTTTGTAGGAATGGAGGACGCGCTGTGAAGAAATGCTATTCCAGAATTCAGCCCATGAAACTGTCGCTGCTTTAAAAAAAAGTCCAGAAAGCGGGATGATAACAATTATCGCCAGATATGCCAGAGTGAAGCCCAGCGTAATGCCGAATCCGGGGATGATGCTGGGCGATTTAAGCTGCCGTAAATTCAGTTTTTGTGCAAATGCCATTGTTTCTGTGTAGCGCAGGATCGCTATTAAAGCAAGCTTGCAACTATTTTAACTTAAGAAAACTGGTTCATAAATTCAGTTACTGATGGGTCGCAAAGAATGTCGCGCTTTGTAACCGGCTGTTTAAGTGCGATGCCGGATAGGGTTTTGCAACGTGAAAGCGCAACATATAATTGCCCGGCGGCAAAGGCGCCGTTGCCTAAGTCGATAATAACACGCTCCAGAGTTTTTCCCTGGCTTTTATGGATGGTTACTGCCCATGCCAGCATCAGCGGGAACTGTGTGTAACTGCCCAGGGTTTTTTCAACTATTTTTCCTTCTATTTCGCTGAACTCATAACCAAGATTTGTCCATTTTTCCTGTTCTACCTTGTGGGTTACATCGCCGACCCTGACCTTTATCTCTTCGCTTCCAAGGGTTTCTACAATTCCGATAGTTCCATTTACCCAGCGTCCGTCGCTATCGTTTTTTACAAACATTACCTGTGCGCCAACTTTAAGCTCTAACTGCTGGGGCGAGGGAAGCCTTGCTCCGTTCAAGCCAAATTCGCCTTTTAAATTACCTTCGAACTCGTGTGACCTGGTGGCAAGCTGGGCCAGTTTGCTGTTATTTATATTTTCGGCCAACGCGTTTGTGGTTGTTAGAACCAGGGTTCCCTGTGCGGGGGTGACTTTGGGGTTTACACGTTTTTCAAGTATTGCAAGTGAGGCATTGTCGCAATTTCCAGCGCGTATGGAATTTAAAATCTGGATGAACTGCGCATCATTCTGGCGATGGATGGTTGAAAACTGGATAGTCTGGAAATCCGCGTTTTTATAGGCTTGTGTAGAAAAGAAAAATGGCGAATCATAATATTGCGCGAAAAATTCCTTCTCTTCATTGGAAATAATCGGCGGGAGCTGGAATAAATCACCTATTACGCAGATCTGTACGCCGCCGAACGGCTCTTTGTTTTTGCGCGCTAGCTTAAGGAATTTGTCGATGCCATCAAATATATCGGCGCGAACCATCGAAATCTCATCAATTATAAGAAGTTCAAGCTCTTTGAATAGCTTGCGGCGGTCATATTTAAGCGTGGCCAAATCTATAAAGCGTGGAGCAAAACGGAACAGCGAATGTATAGTCTGCCCCTGCACATTAAGGGCCGAAACCCCTGTGGGGGCAACCACCGCCATTTGTTTTTCGGTATTCTCACGGAAATATTTAAGGAAGGTCGATTTCCCGGTTCCTGCCTTTCCGGTTAAAAAAATATTCTGGCGGCTGTTTTCAAGCAACGCGAAAGCCTGTGCAAACTCTGCGGTGACAGTAGTTTCGTTTTCCGGTTCTATATTTTTAAGGGCTGCCATTTGTTCCATTGTTTAATTTATACTTTAATATATTGTAGGAAAATATCATTTTTTTAACAGCAAAGTTGTTCTATGGGATTTTTTCGCACGCGGCGCTTTTTTCCGCTTTTTGTTACCCAGTTCATGGGAGCTTTTAATGATAACCTGCTGAAAAATGCATTGGTTATGCTGGTGACATATAAGCTGGCTTCTAAACAGGGAATGGACACGCAGCAACTGGTTACTATAGCGGGTGGACTTTTTATGCTGCCGTTTTTCCTATTTTCAGCAATGGCGGGACAGGTTTCGGATAAATTCAGCCGCGAGAAAATAACCCGCATAATAAAAATCATAGAAATCTTTATAATGATTTTTGCATCTATAGGATTTTATACAGGCAGTGTGTGGTTCTTGTTGTTTGTGTTGTTTATGATGGGGGTGCATTCGACATTCTTCGGCCCGATAAAATTTGCGCTGCTTCCACAGCATTTGAAGGATAACGAATTGCTGCTTGGCAATGCCTATATCGAAGCAGGTACATTCCTTGCAATACTTATTGGCACAATATTAGGAATATTGATTTTACAGCCTGTCGGAGTTGAAATGGTTTCCAGCCTTTTGCTCTTAGTTGCTGTTATCGGCTATATTGCCAGCCGCTATATCCCGCCTTCGCCAGCGCCGGAACCACAGCTTAAAATCAATAAAAATATATGGAAGGAAACCTGGCATATAGTGGGATTCGCACGGGAAAATAAAAGAGTGTTTTTGTCAATATTGGGTATCTCATGGTTCTGGCTGGTGGGGGCTACCTACCTTTCCCAGTTTCCGGCATATGCCAAGGATATACTTTCTGCTGAGCCAGATATTGTAACTATGTTCCTTACGATATTTTCCATAGGTGTAGGCACGGGATCTTTCCTTTGTAACAAATTGCTTAAAGGCGAAATAAAAAGCACTTATGTGCCGATTTCAATGCTTGGCATAACGATATTTGGTGCGGACCTTTATTTTGCGACAATTGCAAATATTATGCCTGCTCCCGGAATGCTTATGGGAATTTCTGAGTTCCTTTCTTCGTTCCAGCGCCTGCGGATCCTGTTCGACCTGTTGCTTATTGCCATCTGCTCGGGGTTATATATTGTTCCTCTTTACGCCATTATGCAGCATTCTAGCAGTATACAGCACCGCGCCCGTATCATAGCCGCCAATAATGTTATGAATGCGATATTCATGGTTGCTTCTGCGCTTATAGTGCTGGCGCTGCTTTCATTTGGCTTTAATATACCACAGGTGTTTCTGGTAATGGCAGTTGCCAATGGTTTTGTAGCATTTTACATCTGGCGCACACTTCCGGGCGTACGTGAAAAATATGCAGAGCATCACTAGAGCGTTTGCGCGAACAAAGAGTAAGTTCTCAGGTAACGGCTTTTTACGTAACGTCCTGGTAATGTTCACAGGAACTGCGCTGGGTCAGGCCTGCTCATTAATACTGGCGCCGCTGCTTACCCGCATATATTCGCCTGAGCTTTTCGGGGTGCAGGGATTTTTCATAGCACTTATTGGCGTATCGGCAGTTATTGCTTCGCTGCGTTATGAAATGGCATTGCCGCTTGCACATGATAAGGAGGACGCTGCCAACCTGATGGCGGTATGTCTTACCTCGGTAATCAGCCTTACAATTATTTTATATGGTTTACTGCTTATGCTTCCGCAGGAATGGCTGGCCTATTGGCTTGGACAGCTTATGCCTTACCGTTTCTTATTGCCTGTTGGATTCCTGTGTATCGGAGCTTACCAGATAATGCTTGGCTACGCCACTCTTAAGGGGACATTTGCTATTATTGCTAAAACTAAAATATACCAGGGAATTGCAGGTCCGATAACCCAGATTGCGCTTGGTTTAGCAGGCGCTGGTGGTTTTGGGCTGATAATTGGCTATATTTGTGGGCAGTCGGCGGGAATTTTTAATATGTTTACACGCCTAGTTATCAGGCAGGGCGATGTTATAAATAAAATATCCAGGGCTGGCATGTTAAAAATGGCGCAGCGCTTTATTCGTTTCCCCCTCATATCAACCTGGTCGTCCATGATAAATATGCTGGGCACTAACAGTATGCTGCTTATTATAATACCGGCATTTTATTCGACTGCTATTGCTGGGTTCGTGTTTTTGACCGACCGGGTAATAGGACGACCATTACTGCTTATCAGTACATCCATATTGCAGGTTTACCTGGGAGAGGCGGCAAAAAACAAAAGCGTTGACCCCGGGGCAATGAAGAGGAGGTTTTTGCAGGTAACAAAGGGACAATTTGTTATTGTAGCTGCATGGCTGGCTATAATTAATGCTGGAGCATCTTATTTTGTCCCATTTATATTTGGGAAAGAGTGGACGGGAGCAATTATATATATACATATACTGAGCATCTGTTACCTGCCACAGATGACCATGGTTGCTGTAATGCATACATTACAGATAATGGAAAAGCAGGGCTTGACCGCAATATGGGAATTTGGAAGGTTCCTGCTGATAAGCGCCGGTTTTGCTACCAGCTATATATTGGGGTTACAGGCACAGCAGGCTATAACTATTTACGCAATAAGCCAGGCTATTGCGCAGGTGGTTCTGTTTGTGATGATGTATATCGCGATACAGAAATTGCAGACAGCTCGGTAACATCCTGGGAAAAGGTCATGATAAACTACCAGCTTGTATTGCCATAATTTTTACAAGTATAACAACGCGCACGATTAAATGGAAAATGCTCTATAGCCCTTTGGCTATTTTATCGAATTCTTTTAGCTGTTTAAGCAGAAGCTCCATATCTTCAAGCTTCACCATATTGGGGCCATCGGAGGGGGCATTGTCAGGGTCCTGGTGGGTTTCCATGAATACACCGGCAACACCAACGGCAACTGCTGCCTTGGCTATTGTCGGGACAAAACGGCGTTCGCCCCCTGAAGCCTTGCCCTGTCCGCCTGGCTGCTGGACGCTGTGGGTCGCGTCGATCACCACCGGGCATCCGGTTTCTGCCATGATAGGCAGGGCGCGCATATCTGTGACCAGAGTATTATAGCCAAAACTGGCACCGCGCTCGGTAAGTATAACATTAGTGTTTCCTGCGTAATCCATTTTATCGACCACATTCTTCATATCCCACGGGGCAAGGAACTGGCCTTTTTTTATGTTTATGGTTTTGCCGGTGCGCGCTGCTGCAAGCAGCATATCAGTCTGGCGGGAGAGGAAGGCCGGTATCTGCAATATATCGACATAAGGGGCGACTACATCGCACTGTTCTTCGGTGTGTACGTCGGTGAGAACCGGCACACCAAGGTCGCGGCGTATCTCATCGAATATTGGAAGGGTTTTAACCAGGCCTAAGCCCCGCTTGCCACCGATACTGGTGCGGTTAGCTTTGTCATATGAGGATTTATAAATGAAAGGGATGGAGAATTTTGCCGCTATGTTTATAAGCTGCTGCGCCATGAACAAGGCGTGGTCGCGGTTTTCAACCTGGCAGGGACCAGCTATCAGCACAAATGGCAGATCGTTGCCAAAAGTTATATTATTTACGGAGATATGACGGATACTGGACATTGATTACCGGATTGCTAGATGATTCGATGGATGTTAATAACATTTAGCCATCCAGTTTTCAAGCAATCTAGTTATCTAATGTAAAACTACGCTGTTGAGTTCGGAAGCACATTCGCAATCGCTTAAAATAGTAGTGGCGCGGCGAATTTCGGAAAGCATGCGCTCATAAGCATCGCCGTTATCCTTATCAAGCTTTGAAAGTTCGATCACGACAAGTTTGATAAGCGGTAGATAAGAGCTTACCCCAATAATGGAAATATGTTCGGGGATATTATCCTTAATAAGTGTGGCCTTGGTTTTTCCTGAGGCTATAAGTTGCAATGTCCTGTTCCAGGATGTAATTTTTCCATCTGCCATCTGGATAAAATCAATTGAAGAATCCATAAGCGCGCTTTTGGCTTCTGAAGCACGTATCCTTGAAGTAAGGAGTGAATTATTGCGCAGGTTGGCAATAGCCTGCTCAAGCTTTGGCTGAGCAGAAAGGCTGCTTATTATCCTATGGGCCGCGCTTATTGCAGGCTGCGCATCAGAAATAACTGCGGATGCGCGGTTTGCAAGGGGAAGCATCTGGTAGCGGCTCTGCATTTCGCCAAAATTTTCTATCGGCATCATAGGCAGGGATGAAGTCGCCTTGGTTTCTTTATACATGACATACCTATTGGTTTTTGCTTATGGGCTATAAGTTAATTCAAGCATAAATAGCTTAAGCAAATATGAATAAAACATTGCTTTTGCCTTGATAAAATCTTAATTTTTAATTAATTCAGGCTTTGTTTTCTAATGTATTTAGGCGCTTAGGCTTATTACTTTTCTATAAGCTGCACTAAAAATATATGATTTATAGGCAGCGGCAGGTTAAGCGTAGTGATATTTTTAAGTGTTTTCAGCAGATTTCCATTCCTGCCGTCATATATATTCGCCAGCGCATATGGTTTGCCTAAAGTAATCGTCTGATAGCCATCTGGTGCATTTATTCTTTCTTCATCATAAGCCGCAATCCACACCGAACCATCGGATTTATACATAAGCACATTTTTTATACCCAGCGGGGGCTTGCCAGAAGCTTTCTGGTTATCAAAACTAATATTAATATTCTTAGGCGGAAGCTTTTTGCCTTTTGGGTCGGAAAGGAGCGTTGTGGTATAATGCCAGTAATCGGCGAAATCGCGTTTAGTGCCGTCTGCCCTGTAAAAACCAGTTATATTGGTCATGTCATCATGCAGAGCATAGACCGAAAAACCGCTATGGCCAAGAAGGTAGGCGCTGAAAGGAGCCATATGCATGAATGCGCTTGTTGTGGCGTCATCTTGTTTTTTAGTCTGGTAGAAACCAAATTCTGTTGTATCTACAGGTGAATTCTTGCTTACAGAATAGGCCGCCAGGTCGCCTATGCGCTTAAGTGTAGAAGCTGGAGGCTCGCCAGGATTCATATATGTATGGGCGTTGCCGTAGTCAGCGGGAGGGCTGCCAAATTTTTTATAATTGCCTTCCCAAAGAGGTGCTGTCCAACCAGCCCCAACACTTAGCTGCGCAACCTTTACCCCGGCGTTTTTTCCTACCTTGTAAACCTGCGACTGCAATATAGCGGTATCGGCAAGGGATGCGCCCTGTGATACTGAGTATTGCGCATCAGGTTCGTTTCCGCCTTCAATCACGTCTATAAGCCCTGGGTAGGCTTTCATCCAGCGCTCGATGCGTGTCAGGGCAATTCTCTGGTTCTTAGGTGACGCCATGGGAATTGAGGCATGAAATGGAGCCCCGGTTTTTTCGTAGACAGGCCTCCATTTGTCGATAACGTCATCACGTGTTGGCCAATCGCGCAGGCGGCGCGCACCTATGTAATTCACTTCATTTATTACATTGTCAATATTAGCATAATTCCCACGGCAGCAATTATCCATATGCAGGTTTACACCAAACATATTAAGCACAGTTTCAGTTCCCACTGCGGTTGCACTTAATGCAGGGGAGGACTGTATCGTTAGGAATGCGGAACAGATTAGTGAAAATCTGGTTATGTTCTTGGCGGTCATATATATACCATAGGCTATATGCGATTATAAATTATCAGCCTAAGCAATAGCAAGGGCGAATCATTTTGCATTTAGAGCATTTTCCATTTAATCGTGCGTGTTGTTATCCTTCGTCTCATGTACTATTGTACACTTCGCCTCGGATTCCTAGCTGTCGTATCTCAATAGGTTGTTCATAGGCGTTCTTGATATTGGAGTTTTTCCATTAAGTCCGAAGTGTGGTCTATGGTAATTGTAGTGATGCAGGAATTGCAATAGTGATTTTTCCC
>JBDHUC010000051.1:0-8333 GCA_039808985.1 Alphaproteobacteria bacterium
TGTTTAGGTTAATCATACCAGCTAATACTTGTTCCCCTTTATACTTTGTATCCGGCCTGCTTTCGCCTGTAAGGGCAGCGGTATTGAACGATGCCTTTTCGGCAACAAGCTCACCATCAAGGGCTACTTTTTCACCGGGCTTTATTTGTATGGTTTCTCCTAATTGCACTTCCTTCGGATCTATGACCTGAGTGTTGCCATTGCGCACCACTGCTACTTCGTCAGGACGGATGTCAAGCAACGCTTTAATGCTTGCTTTGGCTCTTCGTACCGCCGCATCCTGAAACCATTCGCCAATAGTGTAAAACACCATCACCGCCACACCTTCCTCATATTCTCCTATGGCAAATGCGCCGATGGTAGCAACACTCATTAAGACGAACTCATTAAAAATATCACCTCGTTTGGCTTTACGGAAAGCCATACGCAATACATTCCATCCGGCAAGCAAATAGGCTGTGGCGTTTATAACAAAAGCTATGGTCTTGGGAAGCGTTATTTTAAAACCATATTCCATTATCAGCAATACGGTAAGAATAAATAACGCTATTAAAAGGTTCCAATGCTCCAGCCATTGGGGTTTATCAGGCGTTACTTCCGAGTCGTGATCATGATCGTCATGGTTGTCGTGGTCATGCTCCTCTTCATCATCGGAATGTCTATGTTCAGGCTTTTTATCAGTAACTTTTGTTGGATGAACTAACCTCAAGCCGTTGTCAATTTTTTGATCGTTATTATTTTTCATGAAAATTGAATTAATAAATAAAGTATGTTATAATGCCTGTAGCAACTAACGTTATTCCGGTTATTACTCCTGCATTGTGCTCCAGCGAGTGCCAGTTGGCTTTCAACAATCCCTTATATGCAAATCTTACCAACAGCACCATACCTGTTGTAGTAATGGCTAAATACATCAGTGCAATAAACCAGATAAGCCATTTACTATGTGCTCCGGCTAACAGGAAATAAGCTTCAATTTCCAGGCAAGGTGAAAAGAACATCGCAATAACGAGTGCAGTGATAATGCTATTTTTGGATGCCTTCTTTTTAATATCGTTATTAATATGAAAATGCTTGTGATGATGATGGCGGTAAATAAAAATGAAGCCCAACGCTATTAAAATACATGGAGCAATTAAATGTGTGAACTGCTCCACATGAATGGATAGTTCAGAGCCTAATACACCTAAAATAACGCCTATCAAAATAGTGCTTAGCGCATGAGCAATAGCGGAGACAAGAGTTACCTTTTTTACTTCTTCAATCGTCCAGTTTTCTTTCCTGCCAATAGCAATTACCGGCAGCCAGTGATTGGGTATCACAGCATGTAATAAACTCAATAGTAAACTTCCTATAATGATGCTTATCATAATACTTTATACGATTGTTTCTCCATACCCTCACTTCCTCTACTTAATAATTTTCCGGTTTGACAGGTTTATATCTTAATCTGTTCCTCAATAAAACCTTCTTCCTCTGTTTGAATGGTTGTGTGTGTTATTTTGAATTCGTCTCTCATCTTAGTATTAATGGCTGTCAACACCTCTTTGGGACTTACATTTTCCATAACTAATACGTGTACACTCATTGCATTCATTCCAGATGTAAGTGACCAAACATGTAAATCATGTATAGATATTACACCACGTATTGAATTAAGTGTTGCCTTAACATCTGCGAGATTAATATTAGAAGGCGTTCCTTCCAGCAGAACGCCTACCGCATCTTTTAACAGCACCCATGTTCGTGGTAAAATGAAAAGTCCAATACCTGCTGATATAATAGGATCAGCATAATACCAACCTGTAGTCATCATGATAATGGCAGCCGCGATTACGCCAATGGAAGTTAGCATGTCTGACAACACTTCAAAATATGCTCCTTTCATGTTTAGGCTTTCTTTTGAACCTTTACGCAGGATAAGCATACCAGTAATATTTACGGCAAGCCCAATGGCTGCAACAATGAGCATATCTCTGCTTGAAACTTCCGGTGGCGATTTAAACCTTTGCCAAGCCTCGTACAAAATGTAAAGTGATATGAAAATGAGTACAACAGCATTCGCTAATGCCGCAAGGATTTCCGCCCTGTAATAGCCATAAGTGCGCTTTTCTGTAACAGAACGTTGCGTGATATTAATAGCGAACAAAGCAAGAGCAAGGCCCCCGACGTCGGTTAGCATATGTCCTGCATCTGCAAGTAATGCCAGGCTTTTGGTAAGAATTCCACCTATTACTTCAGCAGCAAGATAAGTAAGCGTTAAACCTAATACCAGCTTTAGTTTCCCTTTATTTTGATACGATGTGGATACAACTTCCATCTGAAATAATTTTATGATAAGGAATGCCTAATCATCCATTCAATTAAATGGCTTGCAACAAAGTGAATAGTGGTGAAAGCAGTATCACGCATTTCCAACAATTAAGCTTCATACTATTTATTTTAATGATTAATAAAGAAGTAAATAAGGCATGTGCAGCTTCGGGAAGCTGCACATGCCTTACCTTGTTTTAGCTCACCTGAACGTTGCCGTGATGGGCATGACAAGCGTCTGCGCATTTGCGACATTCTTCCGCACATCTTTTGCAATGTTCATGCTCATGCTTTCCGGATTCTTCAGCGCACTGGCGGCAAACTTTTTCACAGATAGCCAAAAACTCATGAGAAAACTCGCTGTCTCTGACTAAAAGCTTTGCACCGAGAAAGCACACTTCCGCACAATCTCGGTCGAGTTCAATGCAATGTGCCATTGACGTTACATCCTGTTCATCAAGGCAGGATGCCGCGCAATTTTCGCAGGCTGTAGCACATGCTAAAAGCTGCTGAATGAGGGCTTCGTGTTTGTGCCCTGAATGGTGATGACCACTTTGTTGATGTTCCATACTATTTGGTTTTTAAGAGTGAAAAATCCTATCTATTTATAGTTATGTAAAGCTATCAAAGCCACAATGCAACTCAATTGCATTCTTTATAAACAATTGTTACAAACGCCTCTCGCTACTAAACTTAGTTCCGCCAGTTTGAACTTATCAGGAAGACTTATTTCAGGAATTTGCACTTTAGGCAGGCAATACAATTCTTTACAAACGGTACAATAAAAGTGAAGATGCGTATCAGAATGCAATCCATTGTTACACTCGTTTTGGCATAAGGCATACTTTGCTTCTGTGCCATCTTTAATGGTATGTATTATGCCCTTTTCTTCAAAAGTTTTCAGTGTCCTATAAAGCGTTATCCTGTCCGAGCGTTCAAATTCAGTTTCGAGATTACTCAGGCTAATGGCTGTTATTTGTTTCAATAGATACTCCAGCACCAACAACCGCATGGCGGTTGGTTTAATTTGCCTGGCAATGAGGATATTTTCAAGTTCTTTATTCATTTTGTTTGTCTGCTTTTGTGATGTTTAATCCGCATCCTCCAAATCGCCTTTGTTATTTGTCATTTTATTCTTCCATTGTATGTACCATTGCTGCCGCTCCAATACAAGAAGGATGTATAGTGCTAAAGCTCCGAAGACGGCGATAAGAAACATATCAAGACCAATAGCTACGCCAACAGCAGCGGTACACCAGATAGTGGCGGCGGTAGTTAACCCGGTAGTTGTATGGGTATCATTACTTTTATAAATAACCCCGGCACCTAAAAAGCCAATACCGGCAACAATGCCTGCTATTACCCGCCCTCCGGATGTAGCTTCTCCAAGATGTTCAGCGATGGCAGTAAATAAAGTTGAGCCGATACAAACGGCTGCATACGTTCTAATACCGGCATCCCGTTTGTACTTTTCCCTGTCATAGCCGATAAAACCGCCTAACAAAAATGACACTGCCAGTTTTAGGACGATAATCAACTCATCACTTATACTCATTACGATATTGTTTATATTGGTGGGTCGGGAAGCCCTGCTGATTAATAATCATTCTTCCACAGGGTAAGAATAAGGTAGGGTTCCGACCCATATCAATTATTCCTCCTCTTCCGTATTATTCATTTTTGAAAGCAAATCATAAGCGCCTTTTATAACCACTTTGCTTTCCATATTAAACTTAGCAGGAAGCGTTACGGCCGTAAATCCATTCTCGGTAACACCTGCACCCACTTCAACTCGTCTGAATTTAATAGTGTGTTCCTCCGCTGCATCTTCACTGTTTTTGTTTTCACTTTTTTCGTTGGCAACAGCCTTGGTATCTACATTATTCTCTTCCAATACAAAAATGTAGTTAGTTCCTCCTGCCTGCACCACTGCCTGTTGCGGAAGAGCGGTAGTTTCTGCGGCGCCCACCTCTACGATGGCATTAATAAACATACCGGGTATAAGGTTAGGCGAACGTTCCAATATCCTGGCGCTTACCTGTATGGTTCTGTCAGCATCTATATCTTTACCTATTAAAAAAACTTTCGCATTGCGCTCAATACTATCTCCGGTTGCTTTAAAACGAACGGTTTGTCCCATTTTTATTTTCGGTAAATCTTTCTCAAACACTCTTATTTTGGCAAATATGTTCTTGGTACTGGCCATATCAGCTAATACTTCGTTGGGCCCTACATATTTTCCTACATTGGCATAAACGTGCGTCACATACCCACTTATAGGCGCATGAATACTTACCCTCGATGTGAAATTTCCCGGTCTGATATTGGCAGGGTTAATATTGGCGAGCCTTAGCTTGGATTTTAAACCTTCCACTGTAGCCACCATACTGTTATACTCGCTGGTGGCTCTTTGCAATGATTTACGTGCAGCGATATTTTCTTTTACCAGTTCCTCCTGGCGTGCCAGATCCTGCCTTAAAAATGATAGCTGGCTGCTACTTTCCAGATAATCCTGCTGCATTTGCAAAAACTCCGGATTTTCTATAGTAGCAATAACCTGTCCCTTGCTTATGTATTTGCCTTCAATAACGGAAGTGCTTTTAATGGTACCGCCGTAAGGTGAAGTGATACTTATGGATTGACTGGGAGGAACATCTATTGTTCCGGAAGCTTTTATATAATTACCGAGGTTTGTTATTGCTATCTTGCCTAATTGAACATTCACTGCATTGTATTGGTCTTGTGTAAATGCTACAAGATTAGGATCGTGTACTTCTGTTACTGTAGTTTCTTCTTTAGTTTGCTTTGAAGTACAGGCTGCAAATAATATGATGATTGCGAGCAGGCTTTTATATATTCTCTTATACATGCTATTTTTTAGTTTAATTTTCACAGACCAGAAATTAGCTCCAGTTCTATGGTTGATTGGTTATATTGATTAATGAATTCGATGTATTGACGGCGAACATTATTGGCGTTATTCAAGGATTGGGATAATTGATAATAATCAATTTCTCCTACTTCAAATGCCCGTTGAGACGTACGTATAAGTAAGTCTGCCTGTGGTAAAGCTGTATTGCGGTAGTAGGCAATTTGGATTTGTAGCCGTCGAAGTTCTGACAGCAGTAAAGTGCCTCTTTGCGAAAGCTCAAAGTAAAAGGCGTCAACTTCTGCCTGCCGGGTTTGCATATTTATTTCTGCTGCCCGTATTCTCGCCTTTTGTGGTTTTGCAAAAATCGGGATGCTTATTCCGGCTTCAATACCTTGAAAGCGTTTGCCAACACCATAATTCTTTTGTCCGCCATCTACATCATACGTTCCCACTAATGACTGGTTAAAATAACCTATGCTGAAATCGGGCAGTAGCTTACTTTTTTCCACCTTAATTTCTTTTGCCGCTACTGCTATCTGGCTACGCAAAGCCTGTAATTGCGGGTTATTGCCCAACACTGAGCTGTCTAAACCTAAAGCAATTGTCTTTTCCTGTAATACGGTATCTTCAATACCCGAAACGGTTGTATCATTCATAAACTTTCCTAACAACCTTAAGTTTGTGTGAACGTATTCGGTAACCTGCTTTTGTTGTGCGATGGCTTCCTGCAATTGCGTGTTGGCATTGTATTTCTCCAGAATGTTGGTTTCACCCGTTTTAAAACGAACATCCGCAGCTCTCAACACCCGTTCGTATAGGCTTATTAAACTGTCTGCCAGCTTACGTTGCTCATTGCGGTAAAGCAATTGGTAGTAAACATTTTTTACCTGGTAGGCTATTCGGCTTTGATATATCTTCAGTTGAAAACGACTGGCATCTATAGAAGCATCGGCCAGTTCTGACAGTCTTTTTAGATATACCGGATTAGGAATATTCTGAGTAACCGTGATATTGTTATCATAAGGTACAAGACTATTATATTGCCCATAGGTCAGATTAATATTGGTTTTTCCAATATCTCTTGAGGCTCCCTTCAATGCCTGTTGGTATTGAACGCCCAGGTTTCCAACCTTTATATTAGGATTTACGCCTAACGAATTAGTCACTGCCGTTTGTAAGTTTACTCTATTACCAATAGGAGCCTGCGCATAGGAAAAAGCGGTGGTGCCTAACAGGAAAATCAGGATCATTATTGCCTGCGGCATTTTCGTCTTTCTTCTTTTTGCGCCTATTTTCTCAAACAATGTATAAAGTACCGGCAAAACAATGAGCGTTAGAAAGGTCGCCGTAATTAAACCGCCAATTACAACCGTTGCCAAAGGTTTTTGAACTTCTGCACCTGAACTTGTTGATAATGCCATTGGCATAAATCCCAGTGAGGCTACGGTAGCCGTCATTAATACCGGTCGCAGCCGTATGGCGGTGCCAGTAAGGATAATCTTGTTCAAATCCCGCATGCCATTCTTTTTTAGCTGATTAAACTCACTAATCAGTACGATACCATTCAATACGGCTACGCCGAATAAGGCAATAAAACCAATGCCTGCGGAAACACTAAAAGGCATCCCTCTTAACCATAAAGCGAATATGCCACCTATAGCAGACATAGGGATAGCTGTAAAAATCAATAAGGAATATTTGATGGATCCAAAAGTGAAGTAAAGCAATAGCAGGATTAAACCTAATGCAACAGGAACAGCAACGGATAAACGTTTGTTCGCTTCTTCCAAATTTTTAAACTGACCGCCATAAGTAATGAAGTACCCTGGCGGTAATTTAATTTTTGCATCAATTTTTTGCTGTATCTCTTTTACTACTGAAGCGATATCCCTTCCCCGAACATTAAAACCCACGATAATTCTTCTCTTTGCATCTTCTCGCTGTATTTGGTTAGGTCCTAATTGATAACTTATATCTGCTACCTGCTCCAACGGAATATTTTTTCCATCCGCAGTAGTCACAAATAATCTTTTTACGTCTTCAATGCTTTGCCGTTCAGCTTCCTGCAGGCGTACCACCAAATCAAACCGTCTTTCACCTTCAAATACAGTACCTGCAACGCCACCGGCAAAAGCTGTATTAATTGCCTGGTTAATGTCGGAAACATTTAATCCATATTGCGCTATCTTATCCCTGTTCAGCTTAATTGAAATTTGCGGTAGGCCACTTACCTGTTCCAGATATAAATCTTCTGCACCCGGAACAGTAGGCACAATAGCGCCAATATTTTTAGAGAGCTCAGTTAATTGCTGCAAATCTTCACCAAATATTTTAATGCCCACATCCTGCTTAACGCCTGATAACAATTCATTGGATCGAAGCTGGATGGGCTGCGAAAATCCAAACGTAACACCCGGGATAACTTCAAGGCTTTTTTGCATCTTTTCTGCCAACTCTTCACGCCCCTTAGCACTTGTCCATTCTGATTTCGGCTTCAGCACAACGGTGATATCCGCCGCTTCAATAGGCATGGGGTCAGTAGGTATTTCTGACGATCCAACTTTTCCAATCACTTCTTTTACTTCCGGAAATTTTTTCATTAAAATATCCGAAGCCTGTGTTACTTTATCTATGGATTGACTTAAAGAACTACCGGTGAGCAATCTTGTCTCAATAGCAAAATCACCTTCTTCCAACGTGGGTATAAATTCACCGCCTAACGAGGAAAAGATAATAAAGGAAATCGCCAACAAACCCACCGCAAGTCCTACTACCAATAATTTCATTCTTAAGGCGCCTTTTATGAGCGGTTCATACCATCGCTGAATGCGATCCATCATCTTATCCGATATATTCTTTTTATGGCTGATCTTTTTACTTAGTAGTAAAGAACTAACCATTGGCACATAAGTAAGTGATAAGATTAACGCACCCAGAATAGCAAACGAAACGGTCTCAGCCATGGGGCGGAACATTTTTCCTTCTACTCCTACTAAAGCAAGAATGGGCAAATAAACAATAAGAATGATGATTTGGCCAAAAGCGGCAGAGTTCATCATTTTTTTAGCAGCTCCGCCTACTTCTGCATCCATTTCAGGCTGGGTCAGTTTCATGCCTTTTCGGTGCGCTATATGGTGCATGGTCGCTT
>JBDHUC010000052.1:0-6393 GCA_039808985.1 Alphaproteobacteria bacterium
TTTGTATTATTTTTGAAGGAATGCGAATGGAGATTTAATAACCCAAATCCTCAATCGCAACTAAAGCAACTAAAACAATGGGTTAAGAAACTTCTTAACTAGTTATCTGGGACAGCCCCTAGATTAATAGATGAATAAAGGGGGGCTGTGCAATGCTTACGCATTCGCAGGATGCCTAACGCACAACTAAAGCGAAAATGCTCTAAGCGCTACGTCTGATATTGGATTCGGTGAGTTTTTCTATAAGTTGCAGGCGCTCCATTTCCAGCTTTTTGCGCTCGCTTATATTATTTACCAGCCCGACCATGCGCACAGGAACACCATCTTCATTCCATTTAGCCTGCCCACATGAATGGAGCCATACATAGCTGTCGTCTTCGCAGCGCATGCGGTATTCGATATTGTAAATGGTGTGGTTGGTGATATGGCTGCGCAATGCCTGCTCAACCGCTTCCTTATCATCAGGGTGCAGCCGGTTTACAAATTCACTATAATGTGGACGAAATTTATCACTGGCCACGCCTATTATATTCAGGAACTGTTTTGAACAATAAAGCTCGCCGGTTTCCACATTCCAGTCCCACAGCCCTGCGCCCATGCTCTGAATTGCAAGCTCGTAGCGCTCTTCGTTTGTGGCCAGTTCCAGCGTTTTCTGCTGCATCTGGTATTTTATGTCGGCAATATTGCGCTTGAGGGAAGACTGGGTAATGGCGACTTTTATAGTTTCGTGCAGCTTATCGCTGTTTGTCGCAGATTTAACCAGGTAATCATAAGCGCCTTCCTTTATTGCCTCCACAGCTATAGCCTCATTGCCATTGCTGGTGAGCATGATGACCGGCAAAAAAGGATGCAGGCTGCGGATTGATTTCAATACCTCGATACCGTTCATTAAGGGGAGTGAGTAACCAAGAAGAACGCAATCAAATGGCTGGGTAGTTATTTCTTTTATTCCTGACTTGCCATCTTCCGCCTCGACATAATTATATGTCCTGTTCTGGATTTTTGCCAGGGCGTTTATATAGCTTTCGCGGTCACTCTGATTGTTGTCGATTATGAGTATTTTTATTATAGCTGGCATGTCTGACATGTAGCGGCTCGATTATTTGTTATTAATTTAATTCGTCTTATTATAAACCTTTAACTGCCTGATTAAATTAAAATATAATCAACTAATACGGGAAGTCAATCATTATATTGTGGTATATAATCACCTTTTTGCGAATATATTGTATGCCGGTTTAACGCAATTGCGTGACCTTAAGCAGTTCACGGCTGCTGGCTGCTATGGCGGGTAAGTCAGAAGTCTTGCAATCAAGCTCGGCTGTTATAAGCAGTTTTAATGCCTTAACTATATTTTCCTTATTCCAGCTATTTGCATGGCGCGTAAGAATTGGCTGTTGCTTGAAAAATACCGGTGGCCTTAATGATGATATTACTGACTCGGCGCTTTGACCAGCATCCATCTGGGCGCGTATCGCGTAAAGCCGGTTAAAATAGCGCTGGAGCGAGCGAAGATACATTATTGGCTGCGTGCCTTCGCGCAGATGCTGGGTTATGGTTTTCTCCAATGCCGCAAGGTTCCTGTCGGCTACTGAATTTATTATATCATCCAACTGTGTCACCTGATTATAATCCACTAAGTTCCTGGCATCATCGAGTGTTAATTTCTTCTCGTCGCCAGCATATAAAACCAGCTTCTCCAACTCCTGGTAGGTTACATAGCGATCATTACCCAACTGCCCGACCAGGTAATCAAGCAACTCACGGTCATACTGTATCCCGGCCTCGTCAAATTTCTTGCGTATTACTGCATTTACATCGCGCGCTTCATCCTTATAGCAGGCGAGGGCCGCGCATGATTGCTCTTTCTCAAACAGCAGGCGCAGCGATGATTTTCCGGTGAGTTCATCGGCAGTTATTATAAGGTAATTGTCCTTATGGAAAAAAGGAATTGCCGGTTCAATTATTTTTGTAAGGCTGTTGCCAGCATCGCGCACCATTATCACCCGTTTTGGACACATCATGCTGACTGCTGATAATTCATCGCACAGCCGGGCAGGATCTGAAAGCAGCTCTGTTTCTGATAATTCAAGTTTTGCAAATGGATCGGAAAATGCATTTCCCAAAACAGCTTTCGCGATTTTTTCAGACCTTTCGCGCACCAGCCCCCCATCGGCCCCGTATATCAATACAGCGAGATGTTCACGCTGCGGCGATTGCAGAAAGGAATCAACAGACTTTGGGGCAAGTTTCATCTGGTGCCGGTGGCGTGGAAAGTGGCGGTAGTGGAGGCTGTTTCTTTTCTATGTAGGAGATAAGGCGCATACGGTATGATTCGGCAAGCTCCTTTATGCCGCGCTTGCGTGCATCCTGCTCGGATATGTAGGTGGAGAAATACTGGTTGTTGGGGTTGTTATAGCTGGTTACATTGCTTAAAGAACCGCTATCAACTATTTTGCCATCTGCCAGGCGTATCAGGTTATATGATGAGTTAAGGACATAATTATAGCGTGATGCCGTGCCGTCACGCGCTACGCCAAGGCCAACGCTGGACTGGGTTATTGTAACCTGCAATTCATAAACCGGCGCATCGGTTGCTGGCAGCATATCGCTTAAATTATTAGTAAACTGCCTGGCCATGGCGGCGCTGGAGTTGGTGTCTATATTGCTTGATGGTTCCAGTGTCTGGGTTACGATCCCGCTGGCGCTTGCGGTTATTTTAACGCCTTCGCGCAGCGGTGAATTGGCAGGGAGCGACGAAGCTGTGCCGTATACCGGGTGGAAGCCACAGCCAGCCAGGAGAAAAAGCATTACCAGCGGTAAAATTTTAATTTGCGACGACATTTACAATCCTGTTGGGTACGACGATCACCTTATTAAGTTTTTTGTCTTTTAGCAATGCGGCAATTGCAGGGTGTGAGAGCGCCTGTTCTTCGAGCAGTTTTTTATCCGCATCCTTAGCTGCTTCAATGGTTGCGCGGAGCTTGCCATTTACCTGTATGGCTATGGTTACGCTGTCATCGACCAGCCATGCCTTATCCGCAACCGGCCACGGCCTGTCGGCGATATGGTCTTTATTGCCAAGCTGCTGCCATAATTCTTCGGCCAGGTGTGGCATAAAGGGGTTCATGAGATGGATGGCTGCGGTAATGGCATCAAGCCGCGCTGCCTGGGTTTCTGCGGTGTTTTCAGTGTCCTCCACGAGGTTGGTCAGCTCGCGGATACGGGCGATGGCCTTATTGAAATGGAAACGCTCAAGATCCTCTGTTACAGCGGCGATGGTTTTGTGGGTGAGTTTGGTTAAGTTGTCAGCAGTTGGCAGTCGGCGGTCAGTATTATTATTTTCTGGTCGCTGGTCGCTGGCAACTGACAACTGAACCAATCGCCACAGGCGGTTTATATAGCGCCACGCGCCTTCGATGCCAGCATCTGTCCACTCCAGGTCGCGCTCGGGCGGGCTGTCGGAGAGCATGAACAGGCGCGCCGCATCCACCCCATAGGTCGTGATTATGTGGCGCGGGTCGATGGTGTTCTTTTTCGACTTGCTCATTTTTTCGATGCGGCCAACGGTGACTGGGAGGCCGGTTTTCAGTTCTACAAGTTTAGGATTCGGGATTCGGGATTCGGGATTCGGCGATTTTTTTTCTTCCTGAGTCCCTATCTCATCGGGAGAAAGCCATTTCCCTTCGCTGTTTTTATAGGTTTCGTGCGAGATCATGCCCTGGGTTTCAAGGCGTTTGAATGGTTCTGATAAATTCACCATGCCGCATTTTTGCAGGGCGCGGGTGAAAAAACGTGAATAAAGCAGGTGCAGAACCGCATGTTCTATGCCGCCTATATAGCAATCAACCGGCAGCCAGTATTTAAGGGATTCTGGCTCTAGTGGCGAAGAAGAGGGCAGGGTGGCATAGCGGAAATAATACCAAGATGACTCGAAGAAAGTATCGAAAGTGTCGGTTTCGCGCCGTGCCTTGCCGCCGCAGCCCGGACAGTTTACATGTTTCCAGGTCGGGTGGTGTTCAAGAGGGTTGCCGGGTTTATCGAAGGTAACATCGTGAGGAAGCTCAACCGGCAGGTTTTGCTCCGGAACCGGAACTATTCCGCAGGTGTTACAATGTATGATAGGTATTGGGCAGCCCCAGTAGCGCTGGCGGGAAATTCCCCAGTCGCGCAGGCGGTAATTTATTTTTTCCTTGCCAGCGCCGATTCGTTCCAGTTCCCCTATTGCCGCTTTTTTTGCACCGGATACGTCCAGGCCGTTCAGGAAATCGGAATTTATGAGGGTGCCATCGCCGGTAAACGGCAGGGATTCGTATCCGCTTATTACCGGGAGGATAGGCAGGCCATATTTGGTGGCGAAGTCGAAATCGCGCTGGTCGTGCGCCGGGCAGCCAAATATTGCCCCGGTGCCATAATCCATCAGCACGAAATTGGCTATGTAAAGCGGAACTTCAGCCCCATTGAATGGATGGATTATCTTAAGCCCGGTATCGAAGCCTTTTTTGTCGGCCTTTTCAATTGCTTCCTCGCTGGTTCCTAAAGCATTACATTCAGCGATAAAGCCAGCAATCTGTGAATTATTTTCCGCGAGTTTCTGCGCTACCGGATGACCGGCGGCGATGGCGCAAAACGACATCCCAAAAATTGTATCGGGGCGGGTTGTATAAATTTCCAGATAATTATCAATGCCTAACGGCTTGTTCTTAATCTTGAGCTTTAAGGTTGCGCCCTGAGATTTCCCTATCCAGCGCTCCTGCATGAGGCGGACTTTATCTGGCCATTCCCTGAGCGTGCCCAGGCCTGCAAGCAAATCATCGGCGAAGTCGGAAATACGTAAAAACCACTGCGATAATTTACGGCGTTCGACCACAGCGCCACTGCGCCAGCCGCGACCATCTATCACCTGCTCGTTGGCAAGGACTGTGTTATCAACCGGGTCCCAGTTGACTTCGGCTTCCTTGCGGTAGGCCAGCCCGTTTTCCAGAAATTTCAGGAAAAAAAGCTGCTCGTGGCGGTAATATTCAGGGAGGCAGGTGGCCAGCTCACGCGACCAGTCATAAGAAAGGCCGATGAGTTTTAGCTGTTCGCGCATGGTTTCGATATTAGCAAGCGTCCATGTTTTCGGGTGAGAATTATTCTGGATTGCAGCGTTCTCAGCAGGAAGGCCAAACGCATCCCAGCCCATCGGGTGCAGCACATTATAGCCCTGGGCGCGCTTGCTGCGAGCAACTACATCGCCAAGAGTATAATTACGGACATGGCCCATATGGATATTTCCCGATGGGTAAGGGAACATTTCGAGCACGTAATATTTTGGCCTGGTGGAATCATCCTTAGCGGCAAAGGTTTTATTGCTCTGCCAGTAGGCTTGCCACCTGGCTTCGGTTTCGCGGAAATTGTAGCGGGAGGGTTCTGTCATAGTGTTTGGTGGATAGTGGATAGTGATTAGTGCTTTTTTAGCCACTAACCACTAATCACTTATCACTACTTTCCTTGGTTAATCTTCAGTTCCCGTGCGCGCGTAAGGATTGTATCTTCGATCTTACGTGCATCGGCGGAATCGGTTTTCTTGTCACGCCATACCCCGGTTTTTTTATCCATAGATTGTTTGAACAGGGTTATTTTTATACCATCGGCGCGCAGGGTTTTATCGAGTATAAGCGCATTTACCTTGAAGCGTTCGCCTGGTGATTTTGAATCTTCATACCAGTCGGTTATGATTACGCCGCCAAACGGATCTTCCGATACTAATGGCATAAAGGAAAGAGTGTCGAGTGTCGCGCGCCACAGATAACTGTTTACGCCAAGCGGGGAGGCGTAGGACGCATCATCGCGGCGGCTGCCGCCAATAGACAGCCCATCTTCGCCGGTAAGTTTCCCGCGCTCTTCCTTGCGTTTTTCTTCAGCGCTGATTGTGCTGGGCGCGGTGCTGCTGACACTTGAGCAGGCGGAGATTATAAACATTGAGGCGATGGCGAGTAATGGCTTTTTCATGGGCGACTTTCTCCAAATATTTATGTGCTGTCATACCGCCATATGGCGGTATCCGGAGCAAAACACACTGCTGCGGTTTATGACCAGACCCCGCCATGCGGCGGGATGACAAGTCTATATATCATAAAAAAAATGCGGTGCAAGATGTAGTAATTAGTGGATAGTGGATAGTGGTTAGTGGGAAGTAATTTGTGGTTGTCGTCCTGTGGACGGCGAAGCCGTAGCACAGGGTCTCAGGATGTTTTTCCAGATTGTCATGCCGCCGGATGGCGGTATCCGGTATTAAGCCTAAGGCCCAGACCCCGCAACAAGTGCGGGGTGACAGGGGGAGGTGCGGGGTGACAGGGGGCGGTGCGGGGTGACAGGGGGCGGTGCGGGGTGACAGGGGGCGGTGCGGGG
>JBDHUC010000053.1:0-6206 GCA_039808985.1 Alphaproteobacteria bacterium
TAGCGTAGGATACTGTGTCGCTGCCAGCCCCGCCATCCATTACGTCAATCCCGGCGCCACCAATCAGCGTATCATCCCCAACTCCGCCATTTAAAGTGTCATTCCCAGAACCACCATCGAGTGTATCGTTTCCCTCAAAACCATAAATTGTATCATTCCCGTTACCTCCATAAATCGTATCGCTTATATCTTCTTTAAAATTTCCGAATCCATAGATTGTATCATTCCCGGAAGTTGAACTATTGAGCAGGTACCTTGCCTGTAATTCAGTTTTATTCCAGGTCACTCCATCGCTGAAAATAATAGTTTCAACCCCTGCTCCATATGGCCCAAACTCACCTTTGAGGATAACAGAATCAGAAATTCCGCTAAAAGTTAATATTGCACTATAAATATCCGCAGCATTACGGCTAACAATAACATTGGAAGAGGTAAGGGCAGTGCCTGTAAAACTTAAAGTTTCACTGCCACTAAATCCCGCATCTTCTATGGTATCGGCACCATCGCCCTGGTTATGTATATAAATATCATCACCCATCAGGCCGTTCATGTAATCATCGCCTGTACCGCCGGTGATAACATCATTGACAGCATGATTTATATTGCTACCAAAGCCATAGATTGTGTCATTACCTGCAGTATAGATGGTGGCCAGATATTTTTTCTGCAGGTCATCCTTGGTCCAAGTCACGCCATCACTGAAAGTAATATTTTCAACACCAGCACCATATGGTCCAAATTGGTTATCGAGAATGATCTTGTCAGTAATGCCAGCAAAGCTTAATGTTGCTGAATAAAGGTCAGCAGAACGGGTAACTGTTACATTAGTTGAAGTAAGGGGTGCCCCTATTAATTTCAGTGTATCAGTGCCAGCAAAACTACCTTCCCTGATAGTATCAATCCCATCACCAAGATTATGTATGTAAGTGGTGTTGCCGGTGTCATTTAACTGGCCATCATTAGCCAGTATATCATTGCCTTTGCCGCCAATTATAGTATCTGTGCCGCTTAAACCATTGATATAGTCATCGCCATCACCACCGTTTATAGTGTCATCGGAAAATAAATAGCCGTAGATAGTGTCATTGCCAGCGGTTGAAGAAATATCAAGCATATGCTGTTTGATGTAGTCGGATGTCCACTCCGTACCATCAGCGAAATCAACGAATTCTATGCGATCCGTATCCATGTCAAATGCTGACATCAGGAAGAATTGGTTTTTAATGGTAACGCTGCTGCCATCTTCCAGAGTGAATGTCAGATCATCACGGTGCCCATAATCTGCTCCGCGTGACCATTGTATTGTGGCTGGATCTACGCCATCAAGAAATTGTAGTGTATCGTTATCACCACTGTATAAGTTAGCCCTTCCATCTTGAATTATATCGTGGCCAAATCCTAGACCCATATTATAGAGGTCGCCATCTTCACCACCTGAATAGTAATCATCTCCTGCACTGCCACTAAATACATCCGTGCGTGCAAATCCGTATATGGTATCGTTACCTGTAGTTTCTGCGGAATTAATTACCATATCCATAACTCGGTCCCAGGATACATTTGTTCCATCGTCAAATGAAAATCCTTCAATACGGCTAACCCACTGTGTTCCTTGCACACCGGTATATAATGCGTAAAATTGCTCTTTGATTGTTACTTGATCACTGGTTCCATTTATTTTAATGACCAAATCTTTTGATTCTCCCTGACGAGTGAAGCTCACCATGTCAAGGGTAATGACTGGCTTGAACTGCAATATATCTGGTGTATCGACTCCGATATATCCGATATTGTCATAAACAATATCCTGCCCATCACCAATGCCAAATGAATATATATCTCCTTCACCGCCTCCATTTAGCTGATCATTTCCCTTTCCACCATCAAGGAAATCTATCGTATCAGTACCGTTTATTATATCATCACCATCTGTATGGACGGATACTGCATTTGCGATGTCTATCTTGTCCCATACTTCCCCATCGGAAAAAATAATTTCCTGTACGCCATGGTCGGGATCTAATCCGCTAAAGCCGAAACCTGAGCGCTGTCCAGAAAACTGGCCGACAATACGCAGGTCATTTGCAGTTCCGATCTGTGTTATAATAAGGTCCAGCCCATCGCGCACCATACTGACCTGTGATGAATTAAGCTGCGCGAAGCGTAATGTGTCCGGACTGCCATTCAGCGCGGCTTCAACGTCATCAATTACATCGTGTCCGAAATTATTGCCAACGACATAAGTATCAGGCCCAAGCCCACCTTTTGCTATCTGGTTGCCGACATCGAGATAGAATAAATCGGCATCGATTCCTCCTGACATAGTTCCGGATCCAGTACGAATCAGGTCCGTTGGTATGCCAAAAGCATCGGAAGCATCAATAAGAGTTGCCGCTAGTCCGACATTCTCATAAGCAGCAACGATATTCTGGAAAAGGAAACCATAGGATATTTCCAGCCCACTCGCTCCCCGGTCAAAATTATTCAGGAATACATCAATAATTGGCTTCCAGTTTTTTAGGTAACTAACAGCCGCCGCTCCACCTGCCGGAGCTGCGCTGAAAATAGCCTGTATGGAAGGTGCTATCTGATGGTTGGTTGTTGCCTCGAAATAGTCGGTATCGGCGTTATAAACTATATCCGGAAAGAAAGATGCAAGTGGCCCCTGAATTGCAAGCTTTACCGCCACATCATTTAACATGCTCCACATCTGCCCTATTATTCCTTGTGCAGCAGTAATCACCGCTGAGCCGCTGAGGTTGTTAACCCCTATTGGAAGTTGGGTTCCGATATAGCGCTCCAGGAATTGAATCTGTTCACCTTTAAAAACGGTCCATGAGCCTGTTGCCGGACTTTGCGCCATAATATTCTGGAAGGTTGGGCGCGCGATAGCAATCCCCTGAGCATTAAGCACTTGTGAGCCGCTGCCCAGCTTCCAGTAACTCCCTTGCGCATCTGTAACCTGATAGGCGAAATCATAAACTTTGGTTCCGGTTATTGTGGTTTGCGTCAGGATCGGCACGTCAACATGCGCCGTTGAACCTGGCGTTTCAGCCGGAACCGGAACCGCATTTCTCCATGCATTCAAGACCGGGGTTAACGCATCGCGCATTGTGGGCAGATCCAACACCCCAAGATTAGGTAGGGCAGCCTGTACCGCCGACTTAAGTGCTGCGCTGTCGGTCATGGCAATACGCAAGCTGGTAAGAGTGCCAAATCCCTTAAGCTCGGGTAGGGCAGCCGATGCTGCATCCACTGTTTTATCGCCAAGCCATATAGTATCACGCTGGTTTGCGCGCAGGGCTACATCGCCTATTGTTCCTGTGGTTGCGTTGCTTCTTGTGAAGCTTGCGGTAGCGGTTACGATATTGCCGCCGATATTCTGGCTGGCCGCTGTGCCGGTCAGGCCTAAGGATGTTATGTTCTGTGATGCCAGGGTGAACAGTTCCCCGCTATCAGTTATTGCGTTTCCGTTTGTATCTTTCCACAATCTAAGGCTGGAGAATGCGCTATCGAGCGAGCTTATTTTCCCGTCATTATTACTGTCTAATGTTTTAAGCGCATTTAATCCTGTTGTTGTTGCGTTTCCAAACATTTCGTTGAGGCTGTCAATTTTTCCGTTAGCATTTAAATCACGCACGAGTATCGCATCATCCCCTCGCACCCATCCGGTCTGTTCACCAAATCCGTCAGCATCAATGTCAAAATACGGCGATACGGAGCTGCGCGCCGCAAGCTCCAGCCCATCTCCATCCAGGTCAAGCACCAGCGGGTCGACCCCGACAAAATACGAAGTCCCGGTCATTACTTTCAAATAGTTGCCAAACAATGCCTCAAAAGTTTCATAAATCCTGGCCCCGTTTGGGGTATGGAAGAGCCTGTAGGCATCGAGGGACATTTCCCCGATCCTGATGCCTGCGGTTGCGGGGCCGCTTAGGACATTATTAAACCCCGCGACATAGGTATCGTTACCATTGCCCGGAGTTTTTATAACCAGCTCCCCAACTTCGTCTATAGCGTATTTTATCCCATAGAGGCCTTTAGCCCAAGGCGATTCCTGCCCGCGCCAGGTCACACCGCCATGCAGGGCGATGCTGTTATAGGTCATAATGTCGGTAGTGTCAGCATCGGCTACAAGGTAATCCTTTCCCAGCTCAAAACTGTCAATCCCGCTGCCGCCATAAACAATACTGCCCTGCGGCGCGGCCTTAAGTATGTCGTTCCCGGCACCGAGATCGATTACCGGTTTGGAACCAAGCGCCGAGCCATGTACAGAAACAACGTCATTCCCAGCACCAGTATTTATTTTTTGTACGCTGGTGTTTTGAAGTAAAACTATGTCCAGATTGTCTGAACGCGAGCTTGTATCAATGCGCTCAATATTGACTATCAAGTCAATTTCCTGGCTAGTTTTTGTACTGGCATTTGGATCAGGAAGTACAGATATTGCTGAGCGTTCAGATATTATAATATTTTCACCAGAAAATCCCAACAAACCTGTTCCATATTGCACAGTATCATTGCCAATTCCACCATCAAATATGTCATTATGGGCGCTACTTCTGAAACTATCATCACCCTTCCCACCAATTAAAACCACACCATTTTTAGCATAGGGGGCAAGTGTTGGATACAAATCCTCTAACTGCACATTGGCAGCATCCATATTATCATTACCATCAGTTCCATAAATAATCGGACGTTCATCAGCAGTGAGGAATTTCGTAACACCAGAAGCCCAGAGGTCGTTTATTATTTGATTAACATCAGTGGTTAGTTTGATTAGGTCAAGACCTTTCCAACTATTCATTTTAATAAGGTCGTTGAAGTAAGCATTACCATCGTATGTTGTGCGAGTAACATCACCAGTGAAATTTATATTTACAGCTCTTCCAATATGTGATGGATCAATTCTAGGCTCTATAAGTGGATTAACCAACTTTGCCAAACCTCCACCATTAAAGTCAAAGTTTTCTTGAACATTTTTGTTCGGAATAATGCCAAAATTTTCAATAGTTCTGGTTCCATCTGCTTTCACTACAAAGCGAACATCATCTGCTATTTGAAAAGACTGAGTATTATAAATGTAAGCCCTTTCTGCGTAATCATCTTTACTATCCTGAAAATTATACTGCTGCATATTCCAGCCATAAAAATCATTTGGGCCAAAACCAAAAATTGCTGCAGTTTCTACTTTAGTATAGTATGGCTTTGCCACTGTGTTAGGTGGTAATTTACTGCTGTCTGCTGTAAAAAAATCATTCACAATTTCAAACTGCCTACCAACAGCAAAACGCCCACCACCAACCGTCATAAATTCTTGTTTATTAACGTTAACGGATGGAAGGTTTGCAGCAGGAATACTGTTTGGACGAATCAAACTATCGGAAATAAGGTTGTTTGGGGTAGTTTTCTGTCCATACAAATATAAATTTGTAATTTCTGCAGCTGTTGGTAATGTCATACTTTTAAAATCCTATAATTATAATATTTACCAAGGTTTTACATTTTTACCACAATTGTCTATATAAAAAATAGATTTATCAGGATTAGTTCCATTATATATTTTATGATTCTTTCCATAATTTATTATAATTGTGTTAGAATAGCCTCCTTTAACTTTTGTCCAAAATGTTGGAGGACCGCTATCAGCTGATTCCAAAATATTCAAATGACAACAATTTGGATTTTGCTCTATAAAATCTTCAAAACTTTTATATATGGAAGATTGATTTTTCTTTTCTATAGGCTCTTTCCCAGTAAAATCAGTTACTGTTCCTATATAATCATTTGTAGATAGGAAATGATTAGAAATTAATATTTTAATCTTCTCCTCATCACTCAGCCAGCGCCCTTGCTCCCAGCAAAAGCCCGAATAGTTAAGCCCAGCCGGAACACCGCCAACTAGTAGAAATAGACTCAATATCCAGTGCTTCTTAATCCATTTTATCATGCCACTTTAACCTCGTTGCAAGGTTCAAAATTGTCATTGGCGGCGGTGCCAATCTCCCCAGATCCCCGCTCAAGGCGGGGAATATGCTCGCCAACCTCATTCCTGGCATACTTAATACCACATAGCCCCTTCGCCCAAGGTGATTCCTGCCCGCGCCACGTCACGCCGCCATGCAGGGCGATGCTGTTATAGGTCATAATGTCGGTAGTGTCAGCATCGGCTACAAGGTAATCCTTTCCCAGCTCAAAACTGT
>JBDHUC010000054.1:0-6076 GCA_039808985.1 Alphaproteobacteria bacterium
TAATCCTTTTTGTCAGTTCCGGGTAGTCGATCTTTCCGGTGCCGAGGCGGGGGATTTCGGCTATGTGCATGATGTTGCGGGGAATTGCAAGCTCTGGTATGCCTTTTTCTTTGGCAATGCTTGTTAAGGCTTCGCGGGTTACGCCCTCGCAATCGCTGCACAGGATTATCTGCTCGCCCTTGCGCTCATCGGCAACTGCTATTGCCGCATGGGTGGCATCGGGGAAGAGGTGGCTGGCCAGTTCTTCGCACACGGTAAGCGATACCATTTCTCCGGCGATCTTAGCAAAACGCTTGGCGCGGCCCATGATGGTGATGAAGCCGTTTTCGTCAATTTCCACTATGTCGCCGGTATCATACCACTCGCCCTGCGGCTGAACTACGCCTGGCTTGTCGGCTTTCATATAGCCAAGCATAATATTTGCACCTTTTATAAGAAGCCTGCCGCCGCGCTCCATCCCGGCAACCGGATCCAGCCTGCATTCAATGCCGGGAAAGGCGCGGCCAACGCTCCCGACCTTATGTTCGATATGGGTGTTGAAGGAAATTACGGGGCTGGCCTCGGTGACGCCATATCCCTGCATGATGTTGACGCCGAACTTATCGGCAAAGCTTATGCGGGTTGAGTCTTTTAGTTTTTCCGCCCCGGCTACGGCCAGCCTTATCCTGTAGAAATCGTAATTATGGGCATAGCGGGCGTAGCCGTTGAAGAATGTGTCGGTGCCAAGGATTATGGTTGAGTCGCAGTCATAGGTAAGCTCGGGCACTACGCGGTAATGCAGCGGGCTTGGGTAGAGGAACATACCAACACCGCGCACCAGCGGCAGCAGCATGCCTATCGTTAAGCCAAAAGAATGGAACACGGGCATGGCGTTGAACAGCTTGTCTGACTCGTTTAAATCAAGGACTGCGGAAGCCTGGTATATATTTGCAAGAATATTTACGTGCGAAAGCGCAACCCCCTTTGGCGCACCTTCGGAGCCGGAGGTAAATAAAACTACTGCCGGGGAATTTACATCAGTACGCTTAATTACCGGGGCAAGTACGTCCCTGGCGAAAAAGGCTTTTACCAGTGAGGTTATCTTGTCAAACGCAGTTACGGTTGGCCGTATGTCTTCTAAGTAAAATACTGCGTAATCCTTTTCAATCGCCGCTATTATATGCTCAAGCTTTCCCTTTTCGATAAAAGCGCGGGAGGTGAGCACCGTCTTTACCGAGGCTATGTTGCAGGCATGGAGGATGTTTTTCTCGCCAGCAGAAAAATTAAGCATGGCAGGTATCTTGCCAAGAATCTGCAGGGCCACGAAAGTTACCAGCGCCCCCAGTGAATTAGGAAGCAAAACGCCAACATATTGCTGGCCTTCCAGTTTTTTCTCTATCTTCTCGCGCATTATGAATGCACGCGTGAAAAGATTGCGGTAGGTCATATTCGTGCGGCTTATATCGGTTGCTATCACGTGGTCATCACCATGTTTTGCCATTGCTTCAACAAAGGAGGCCAGTAACGGTTTTTTATAATCGCAGGCGTTGAAGGCGGCGCTGGTCATTATGTCATACATCTTAAGCGCGGATATTTTTTCGCCCTCTGCAAAACGTAGCGGAGGAAGGAATGTCAGTATTATCTGCGGGAAGAAACGGGCGCGGATTTTTTTGCCCATTTTGCCGAATTTAGAATATTCAGCGCCGCTTATATTAACCGGAAGAAGTGTTGCCCCGGTTTTTTCGATAATGCGCCCGGTGCCATCATATATTTTCATTATGCCGCCGGTCGTGGTGATCCGGCCTTCAGGGAAAATCACCAGGTTCGCGCCCTTTTTTACATCGGTCATCAGCGTTTTCATCGACATAGGGGCGAGGGGGTCGATCTTGTAGGTTTTAAGCAGCCAGTCCACCCAGCCAAAATACCATTTGTTGGCCTGATGCACATTCATCGCAAATGCAGGCTTTTCAGGGATAAAAACTGAAAGCACCAGCGGGTCGAGAAATGACTGGTGGTTGCAGGCTATTACTGTGCCTGCCTGGTTTGAGTTTTTTACGGCGGCATAATAATTTTCCATACCCCGGACCTCAACCTTGTATAAGGCTTTAAGGAGGAATGTGAGGAAAGGCCTGAGAAAAGATTTTTCTAAATCACGTTTCATTATGCATTCCTATAAAAATATTTTCCAGTTTGTGTTTAACGTATTGGCTAATTTTTTTGCCATATCCTTGCTTATTGATCTTTTGCCATTTTCCATTTCCGAAAGGTGGTGCTGGCGGACAGAAAGTTTTTCGGCCAATTCCTTTTGCGTCATATTTTCCCGGTAACGCAGCCCTCGTAGTATAGCAGCAGGACGCTTTATATCATCATCCAGTTCGGGTATTACAACATTAGCAGGTATGCTATCTTCAAGGTAAGTTTCTTCAATATGGCGCATTTTCCCGACTCCCTACATAGTATATTTCAATCAATATTTTAGGTATTATGCAATGCCTAAGTAGAGATTTTTCGGGCATACCACGCAACCGCAAGTGTTAAGAATGCAACTATAATAAACAAATCCTTCACGCCGAGTCCATAAGATAATAAAATTGCGGAAATTACGGCGGCAAGAGTCATTGACAGCGAGTCACTCAAATTACTGGCGGCTATCACCTGCGAACGATGGCTTGATTGGGTGCGCGACTGGAGCAGGGCGTAAAGCGGCACTATGTACAATCCGCCGCAGACGGCAACCATCAACATGCTCAAGATAACAAAATAATGGCTGGTGACGCTGAAAAATTCGCGCACGGTCATCAGCCCTTCATGTGCCGGGACCGGGGTGAAAAATACCATAAGGGCGGTGAATACGGAGATTCCTATAGCAGCAACCGGAGTAAAGCGTGTTGAAATCTGGCTTTTCAGAAGAGTGTCGCACAGGAGGGAGCCTATGGCTACGCCGACCGAGAATACAGTAAGGAAAGTAATATAAACCTCGTTATCGGCATGTATAACACCACGCGCATAATTAGCGAACTGGGAGATGTAGATGGAGCCAACGGTTATGAACCATGAAAGGCATAATATCGTCCGTACCAGAGTTTTGTCACGGCGGGTATGGTTTATTATGCCTATGCTCCCACGCCAGATGTTGAAACTTATGCAGGTCTGGGGGTGGCTTGACGGGGCGGGAGGTATGAACAGGCTTGCCGCAAAGCCAGCAACAGCAATGCTTGCAGCCACTATTCCTATCACTTCATATGGGTATTCGATAATCAGCCCTCCTGCTATCATGCCAGCAAGTATGGCAAGATAACTGCCGCTGGCCATGAAGCCATTTCCGGCAAGAAGTTCACCAGCCTTTAGATGCTGCGGCAGGATGCTGAACTTGATGGGAACGTAAAAGGTCGAATGCGTGCCGCTTATAAACAGCAGGCTCATTAAAAGCTCGATATTCTGCGTATAAAAGCCATAGCCGACACCAAGCATTATAAATATTTCGGCAAGCTTGGTCAGCACTACCAGTTTTGCCTTGTCATATTTATCGGCAAGCTCGCCCGCTATCGAGGAAAAAAGAACCATCGGGAGGACGAGGAGGCCTGAGCATGCCGTGACCAGAATTTCGGGCTTGATACTTAAGTAAATATTATGCTGCGATGCATAGGCTATCATAACAACCAGCCCGGCGCGCACGAGGTTGTCGTTGAAAGTCCCAAGGAATGTGGCCAGGAACATAGGGAAAAAACGCCGGTTGGCAAACAGGCTGTATTTCAGGTTTTTAAGGTCGAGTTGTTCCAGCCCTTCTAGTTCCATAACACTACCGACCAGATAACTATGGCATTTATTATTGTAAGCAATACCGCAGCGCTTGCTATATCTTTAACTTTTTTGGATAAAGGGTGAATTTCCAGGGAAATGCGGTTTATGGTCAGCTCCAGGCCGGTATTAAGCAGTTCTACTATCAAAACCAGGAGAAGGCTGGAAATAAGCAGCGCTAATTCTACTTTGTTCCGGGCGAGGGCAAAAGCGATGGGAACGGCAATAGCTGTTATTATTATTTCGGTGCGGAAAGCTGCTTCAAGCCACGCATATTTAAGCCCTTGCAGGGAATAGGCGAAAGCTTTTATTATGCGCTTTATTTCGCCAGGGCCAGCGTTGGAAGGTTCAGTGCTTGACATTTTACGATGCTTGCCTGCCCTGAATCTGTTTCTGCGGCAGGTTGAAAATTTCGGTGGCAGCGGTTACACCCTCAAAACCCTGAACCATGAGCTTGCCTGAGGCCGAATCAGCAACCATACACAGGCGGGTGTATGGATTCAGGATTGGCGGTGCCAGCCAGGAAAAACCGGAAGAAAATATTTCATGCCCCTGCAGGCTGCAAGCCTGCTGCCAGCGTCCTTCGCTGTTGAATAAAGGGCGGGGCTTCATATTTTTATCCAGCATTGTCTGGAACTGGTTGCTGGCGGCGACCTGCTGGCCACCTGCTATCTCGCGTATGGCAGCATTAGTTTCGGTGCGTTCAATAACACAGCCTTCGCCAAAATTTATGCCGGTTAAAATGAATATTGCAGGAACTGCGACAGGCGTTTTCATCAGCATTTCTTTGGCAGAATTGTAATCATCGGCATGTTCGAAAACCTGGCGCAGAAGATGCGCCGGCGGCAATGATTTCTGGTTCCTTATTATCCTGCGGTTCCTGAACCAGTCGGTTACGATATTGCTTCCGTGCCTGCGCATGGGCGCAAGGTTTAGCGCGGCACTGAAGCGCAAAGGCGCCATGGCGTTAAATACACCGGATATTCCCGGCCAGGTCACGTTGTAAAATTCCCCGGCCTTTCCGTCCTGCAAAACAACCATTACATGCTTGCCAAGCTTGGGAAACGGCCAATCCAGAACGCGCATCAGCCCAACCTGCTCCTCGTCGCGGTAAGCGCCGCTGGTGCATCCCCATTCATAAGAAAGGTTAAGGGAATAGACCCCGCGCATTCCCAATACGGCATCGAATGATTCAATCTCATGCAAAAACGGGTTGTTGCTGTTGCGCAGCCAGGCATGTGACCTTTTTTCGAGGAAGGGCAGGGCAACCGCGCTTGCGGCATGGGAAAAAAGCCCGAGGCTTTTGCGCGCCGCCATTACCAGCGTACGGGCGCTGTCGGGATATGAGCGCAGCAGGTCAACCGGAGTTTTCCCGCGTAAGTCAACAAAAGGTATGGTGTTTTTTATCATAAGATAGATGACTTGATTATTGGATGATTAGATGATCCAAAATCTACAATATCTTATTTTAGAAATAAACCGTAAATATAAGAAAGATTGCTAACTATCTGTGATGGCCGCCATTCCCGTTATAATTAGGTGGATAACTATTTGGAAAAGGGGGTGGGTAATTATGGGTTGGGTAGGAGTTCATTCTCATAAGATCACTTTGTTCTTTTGTTAATTTTGTTTGTTCTTCCAGTAGTGTTTTGGTTGTGTAAGCTTGAGTGCTTTGATTAAGTTCTTCCTTGTATTTGGCATTTGCTGCATCAAGGTTATCTGCTGCTGGATACAGCGTACGTGCGTCAAGGCCAGCCATTGCTAAACTGTCTTTTATACGAGTATCTGCGATTTTAGGATCGAGCTCTAATTGGTTCATCCTATCAAGAGATTTTATAGCGAAATTCTTATACGCAAGTGATGCTTCTTTTCCAAAAGCAGCCATAGCATCCTGCACATTTTCTTTTTCCGGGTATAACGCGCGCATATCAAGCCCGGCTTTTGCCAGGCTGGATTCTATAACAGGTTTTGCCTCGTCGGGAGTGATTTCTGCATACCTCATTTTATCAAGGTGTTTTGCGGCCCAGTTTTTATATGCCAATGCTACGTCCTGCTTAAAAGCAGCTATTGCTTCGTCTTCGTTTTTCGTTTTTGGATATAAATCCTGGTAGCCTATTACTGGATAGTTCTCAATATCATTCTTTATACGATATACTGCATTGCCTGGATCAATTTCCCCTGACCGCATCCGGTGGAGTGAAAATTTGTCTCCTTCTAGAGCAAGTTGAACGGTATGATCCCTCTTTGGTGTAAACCTTACCCCGGCAACTCCAAGGAACATATTGAGAACATTGATACC
>JBDHUC010000055.1:0-5782 GCA_039808985.1 Alphaproteobacteria bacterium
TAACTACTAACTACTAACTACTAACTACTAACTACTAACTACTAACTACTAACTACTAACTACTAACTACTAACTACTAACTACTAACTACTAACTACTAACTACTAACTACTAACTACTAGATACCCACTTTCGCGGGTATGACACTCACTTCCTATCCGAAAAATCCGCCCGCGCCTGTTCAAGGTCATCATGCCTCCCTACATCCACCCAATCCTCACGCATCGGGTATATATCCACCCTCCTGCTATCCTGCGCGAGCGCAAGCAGCACTTCCGGCATATCGACTATCGTGCTTTTTGGTATTGAGGCAAGAACAGTTGGGCTGAACACATAAATACCGGCGCTTATAAGATCTTCATACACCGGCTTTTCAATAATGCTTTCCAGCTTTCCGTCTTTAAGTTTTATCACCCCATATGGCACAGATGTAACATGGTGGCGCGCACAGACAGTAGCAACTGCCTTGCTCGAAATATGATAATCCAACAGCTCGCGGAAATCCACCGAGGTAAGTATATCGCCGTTAATAACAATAAAATCTTCTTTAAGCTCATCCTTTGCCAGGGAGAGCGCACCAGCAGTCCCCAGGAATTCCTGTTCACGTATATATTTTATATTGCAGTTCCATTTGCGGCCATCGCCAAAATATTCTTCGATTATATGCCCAAGGTAATTCACCGCGAAATAAAAATTTACAAACCCCTGCTTGATGAATTGCTGCAATATCTGTTCTAAAAGTGGCTTACCACCAACCTCTATCATAGGCTTTGGAATATCCTGCGTAATCGGGAGCAGGCGCCGCCCCTTGCCGCCAGCCATTATCACCACCGGATTTACGCATAGCTGCCGTTCAAACCCAGTAAGCATATCGTAAACGGCAATACCAACCAGAACCCCATCCGCATCCAGCAACGGCATCTGCTTTATTTTTTCAGAAAGCATAACATCAATTATCTCAGCTTTGCCAGAAGATGACGGCATCGTAAAAGGCTTGTCATGCATAACTTCGCGCACCGGCGAATTAAGGGTTGCGCCTTTCAGGAATGCGCGGCGTATATCTCCGTCAGTCAGTGCGCCGCAAAGCCGCCCGCCACTATCAACAACCAGGGCGATTTTGGCAGAGCTGTTTTCAATTATTTCCAATGCTTTTAAAACAGGCTGCGATTCCGTCATCTGCACTTCGCAGGCAGGTATAAGTGGGAAAGCAATATTTTTTATATTCATTTAATTTCCCCGCCATCAATAAAATCATCTGCAAAATAGTCACGCTTCGCTTTTTTGCCAAGCAATTCCCAAAATTTATTGGGTGCTATTTCACCAAGCGCAGGCCGCTTGCAGATTATATTTTTATCGGAAAATATTTCTCCTTTGGCAATGGCTGTTGCAGCAACAACGCTGCGCCTTGCGATACCACGTGTATTTTTCTCCTCCGGCTGGCAGTTTTTTTTCGCGCTTCCCAGCCCTGCTTCAACTTCCCTTATTCCCGCCACCATCTCTTTTAGCTCTGATGCGCTTAGCGATGCCGCATGGTCTGGCCCTTTCGCACCCACATCATAAGTGAAATGTTTTTCTATCATATGACAGCCGCGCGCAACCGCTGCAAGCGCCATACTTATGCCAAGGCTGTGGTCGGAAAGCCCGGCAGGCAGCGTAAATTTATCCAGCAGCGTATCAATTGCTTTTAAATTCATCGCACCTATAGGCGCTGGATACTGGCTTACGCAGTGCAGCAGTGTCATTTTCGGGCGCAGGTAAGCAAGCATCTGCGGCGTTAAGGTAAAATCTTTTGGATAGCCGGATTGGTTATTATAACCATAATATAAAATGCTGAGCGCATCACTTATTTCCTCTATATTCGCCATCCCGGTTGAAAGGATTATCGGCAGCCCCGTCCGCGCGCTGGCAAGCAGGAATGGGCCGTTAGTCACTTCGCCCGATGCCAGCTTGAGATATTTCATCTGCGTATTGTGTGCGAGATATTCGAGGCTTGCTTCGTCAAAAGGCGTGCAGAGGAAATCAATCCCTGATTTTTTGCAGTAGCTTTCCAGCCTTTCCAGCGCGCCTTGCGGCAAGGTTAGCTGCTTTAGCATTTCCTGCTGCGAGATTTTTGCGTCATTCAGGTTGCTGGCCTGGTAATCTGCCGTTGCCGCATTTTTTGTAACCAGCCCATCTGGCGAAAAAAGCTGGAATTTAACCGCATCCGCATGCGCTGCAACAGCAATGTCCACCAGCGCGAAAGCCAGTTTCTCATCACCGTTATGGTTCACACCTGCTTCGGCTATTATATATGTTCTATATGCATTCATAATTATTACTTTTGGCAACTGGGGCAATAAAATGTAGCCCTCCCCGCCTGCCTTATGGTTTCTATCGGGGTTTTGCATTTGCTGCAAGGCTTGCCCCCGCGTCCATAAACATGGAATTTATGCTGGAAATAGCCAGATTCCCCCGACACATGTGCGAAATCCCTAAGCGTCGAGCCACCAGCCTCTATCGCCGCATTCAGCACATTATGTATTTCTTTAATTAATGGTGAAATTTTTTTGCCGATTTCATTAGCGGGTTTAAGCGGCGAAATTCCGGTCAGGAACAATGCCTCATTGGCATAGATATTCCCAACCCCAACAACGATTTGCTGGTCCATAATAGTGGGTTTGATTGGCGTTTTACGCTTGGAAAGAGCTTTTTCAAGGTAAGCCGGGGTGAATTCGCTTTCCAGCGGCTCCGGAGCTAAATGCTTGAATAATTTATGGTTTTCCACTTCCCGGCGATTGCATATCTCCATCAGCCCGAAACGCCTCGCGTCATTATATATAATGAGCCTGCCGTCGCCAAGCGTCATAACCACATGGTCATGTGGCAGGAATTCCGGATTTTTGCCATTCTCCGGTGATGCAGTCACCGTAAAACGCCCGGTCATACCCAGATGGGCTATAAGCACAATATCGCTTTCTAAATTAAAAATCAGGTATTTAGCGCGCCTTGAAACCGACTTGATCTTCTGCCCCGCCAAAGCCTTGGCGAATCCTTTGGGAAATGGCGTGCGTAAATTTTCGCGCCGAAGCTCTACCTTCGCTATGGTCGCGCCGCTAAGAGCCTTATCAAGTCCCCGCCTTACTGTTTCAACCTCTGGTAATTCCGGCATATTTTTCTTTACTACAAATTGTCATTACCGCACAGGCGGGAATCTTTGCTACCCATTAATTAATACAGATAATAATATAAATACAAAGAAAAATACATTTAACCCTTGAATAGCGTAATGCTTACCTTATATCTCATGCACCAAAAGAGTAACTTATTTACTGATTATAAGTTGCTTTATGTTTGGACTATTGAGAAACTCGCTATGTTGCTAGCGAAAACGTAGATTTTTGAGAACCGCAACGTAAGCGTACGTTCTGTACGTGCGTAGCGGAAGCGCAAAAAATCAAGTTTGCAGCAAAACATAGTAGAGTTTATAAATAGTCCCAATTTTTTTAAACTAACTTAGGAGCAATCTCATGAAGATTAAACCATTAGCCGATCGCCTGGTTGTTGAGCGTATCGAGCAGGAATCGAAAACTGCGGGCGGGATTATAATCCCTGATAACGCTAAGGAAAAACCAAAGCAGGGCAAAGTTCTGGCAGTAGGCGCAGGCGCGAAAGATGAAAACGGCAAACGCATCCCTGTTGATGTTGCGGTTGGCGATATTGTTTTGTTTACCCAGTGGGCAGGAAGCGAAATCAAGCTGGATGGCAAAGACTATCTGGTTATGAAAGAATCCGATGTTATCGGGATCATCGAAGAAGAAAAATCCGGCAAAAAGGCCGCTTAAAAGATAGTTGCTAGTTACTGGTTGCTAGTTACTGGCAACCTTATAACTAGTAACAGGTAACTAGTAACCAATAACTAATTTACGGAGTAAAATTCTATGTCTGCAAAAGAACTTAAATACGGTTCCGACGCGCGCGAACAGATTTTGATCGGCGCCGGTAAACTGGCTAACGCGGTAAAAGTAACCCTTGGGCCTCGTGGCCGCAACGTGGTTATCGAAAAATCATATGGCGCGCCACGCATCACTAAAGATGGCGTTACAGTAGCCAAGGAAGTTTCGCTCTCTAACAAATTCCAGAATATGGGCGCGCAGATGTTGCGTGAAGTGGCCACAAAATCAGCAGATCTCGCTGGCGACGGCACCACCACCGCAACCGTTCTGGCACAGGCTATTTTCACCGAAGGCAGCAAAGCAGTTGCCGCTGGCCTGAACCCTATGGATCTGAAACGCGGTATCGAACATGCCGTTGAAGCCGTGATCAAAGAAATCAAATCCAAGAGCAAAAACGTAAGCTCCAAGGCTGAATGGGCGCAGGTTGCCACCATTTCTGCCAACGGCGACAAAGAAGTTGGCGAAAAAATCGCTGATGCAATGGAAAAAGTAGGCCGTGAAGGCGTAATCACTGTTGAAGAAGCCAAAGGCCTTGAGTTCGAGCTTGATGTTGTTGAAGGTATGCAGTTCGACCGCGGCTACCTCTCTCCATATTTCGTGACCAACGCTGAGAAAATGGTTGTTGAACTTGATAATCCATACATCCTCATTTTCGAGAAAAAACTCTCCGGCCTCCAGCCTATGTTGCCTCTGCTTGAAGCAGTTGTGCAGTCACAGCGCCCACTCCTAATCATCGCTGAAGATGTTGAAGGTGAAGCACTGGCAACCCTCGTGGTAAACAAGCTGCGTGGCGGCCTGAAAGTAGCTGCCGTTAAAGCCCCTGGCTTTGGCGACCGCCGCAAGGCAATGCTTGATGATATCGCCACCTTGACCTCAGGTGAAGTCATCAGCGAAGATTTGGGCACAAAGCTTGAATCAGTTACCGTGCAGAGCTTAGGCCGTGCTAAGAAAGTTGTTATCACCAAGGACGACACCACCATCGTGGATGGCTCAGGCGATAAAAAATCTATCGAAGCGCGTTGCGCCCAGCTCCGTGCCCAGATAGCGGAAACAACTTCCGATTACGACCGCGAAAAACTGCAGGAACGCCTTGCAAAACTTTCCGGTGGCGTTGCTATCTTGAAAGTTGGTGGTTCAAGCGAGATCGAAGTTAAAGAACGCAAAGACCGTGTTGACGATGCGTTGCATGCAACCCGCGCTGCCGTTGAAGAAGGTATCGTACCGGGCGGCGGCTCCACTTTGCTCTACGCTTCACGTGCACTCGACAAGCTGAAGGCCGATAATGACGACCAGAAAGCCGGTATCAATATCATCCGCCGCGCGCTTCAGGCTCCGCTGCGCCAGATAGTTGAAAACGCTGGCCTTGATGGCGCTGTTGTTGCCGGAAAGCTGCTCGAAAGCAAAGACGAAACCTTTGGTTTCGACGCCCAGAAGCTTGAATATGTCGACCTTATCAAAGCAGGTATCATCGACCCAACCAAAGTAGTGCGCGCAGCGCTGCAAGGTGCGGCTTCGGTTTCCAGCCTGCTTATCACCACTGAAGCTGTTATTGCCGATGCACCGGAAGATAAAAAACCGGCCATGGGCGCTGGCGGCATGGGTGGAATGGGTGGCATGGGCGGAATGGGTGACATGGACTACTAGTCCATGTTGTTATCCTGCGGATGCGTGAGCATTGCACAGGACCTAGAGCGTTTTCGCTTTAGTTGTGCGTTAGGATCCGAGGCGAAGTGTACAATAGTACATGAGACGAAGGATAACAACACGCACGATTAAATGGAAAATGCTCTAATCACCAATAACAAAAAGGGTGGCCGTAAAAAGCCACCCTTTTTTTACTCATGCGGACC
>JBDHUC010000056.1:0-5759 GCA_039808985.1 Alphaproteobacteria bacterium
TACCATCACCGAACTCTGGATCGAGATCGGAAAACTCCTCGAAACCTTCTCCTCGATCGAATGCGCCAACTACTTCAAAGCATGCGGATATAACGCATGAGTAAATCAAAAACGCTCTAGAGCATTTTCCATTTAATCGTGCGTGTTGTTATCCTTCGTCTCATGTACTATTATTGTACACTTCGCCTCGGATGCCTAACGCACAACTAAAGCGAAAACGCTCTAGTTGTTCCAAAATGCCACTAAACAAAAGAACGCAGGTACCTGAGTGCGACCATAAGCTTAGGCAGTGTTACGCTTTCGGATGCCCTGCTTTCGGCTATGAAATTATCAAAACGGTCGGAAACCTCCTGCCGTTCTTTTTTCCATTCCTCCAGCGTTTTTCCACTTTGTATGACAAGCGCCGCAATACGCCGCTGTTCGTCATACAGGTCGCCCAGCATAGCCTGTGCGGCCAGCCTTTCAAAATGAGTGTCTGTATCAAGGTTACGCGTTCCGGCAAGCAGTATATCGAATTTAAGGCCGCTTCCGATTTCTCCGTAGATTTTTCCAGTATTTTCAAGCGGCTTTTTGGTTTCACGGGCAAGTTTTATAATATCGAATACCGACAGCATATCCTCAAGGCTCGCTGATTTTCCTGCATTAAGCTTGCTTATTTCAGGCGCCAGATCTTTCATTATACCAGAAATATTAAGCGGCAATGGGTTATTGCGTAGCAGCCAGAAAATAGAGCGCTCAAGGAATTTCTGTACGCTGGAAATAAGCTCTGTCTGGCTGCCAGCCAGCATCTGCCCTTCTATTTTATCCCATACTGCCGGTAGATTGAAAAGCTCACGCGCAATAACATAAGCTGCTGTCACATCGCGCATGGAAACGCTCATATCAACTGCCATGTTAAAGGTAAACCCGGTTCCCGCATGGTTCACTATGTCATTAGTCACAACGGTTGCTATAATTTCCCGCTTCAAAGGATGGCTGGTAATAGCCCCCAGAAACTCCTTGCGCATTGCCTCAGGGAAATAGTTTTTCAGGTCATGTATGAAATATTCATCATCGGGCAGATCCGATTCCAAAAGGCTTTTATAGCGCGCCATCTTGCTGTAGGAAAGCAATACGGCAAGCTCTGGCCGGGTAAGGCCTTTTCCAGCAATTTTCAATTCCGAAAGCTGTTTGTCGCTAGGCAGGAATTCAATTGCGCGGTCAAGCAACCCCAGCTTTTCCAGTTGATGTATAAGACGCATATGCGAATCAAGCAGCTTTACACCCTGCGCCTGTTCAATTGATAGCGCCTGGGTCTGCAATATATTATCCCTGAGCACCAACTCAGCCGCCTCATCAGTCATGGAGGCAAGCAGTGTATCGCGCTTTTCCAGGGTCAGTTTTTTGCTGGCAAGCTCGGAACTGAATGCGATTTTGATATTGACCTCATGATCGGAGCAATCAACCCCTGCAGAATTATCAATAGCATCGGTATTTATCCTGCCGCCAGCACGCGCATATTCAATGCGCCCTTTCTGCGTAAAGCCAAGATTGCCGCCTTCACCGATTATTCTACAGCGTAGCTCACGGCCATTTACACGAACTGCATTATTAGCGCGATCGCCTACCTGTTCGTCAGTTTCATCCTCTGCTTTTACATATGTCCCGATACCGCCGTTCCATAACAAATCAACCGGCGCAAGCAATATAGCGCGAATAAGCTCATCTGGAGTTACGCTGTCTTTGGCAATGCCAAGCGCTGCCTGCGCTTCTGCGCTTAAGGCTATGGATTTGGCGCTGCGCTCATAAACGCCGCCACCCTTGGAAATAAGTTTTTTGTCATAATCTGTCCAATTGGAACGCGGCAGCTCGAACATACGTTTGCGTTCAATATAGCTGGTTTTTTCATCTGGCGTTGGGTCGATAAAAATATGCAGATGGTTAAAAGCAGCAACCAGGCGGATATTTTTAGATAGCAACATACCATTGCCAAATACGTCACCCGCCATGTCACCAATACCCACAGTGGTGAACGGTATTTTATCAATGTCAATGCCCATTTCAGCGAAATGACGGTGCACAGAAATAAATGCGCCTTTTGCAGTTATCGCCATTTTTTTATGGTCATAGCCAGCAGAGCCGCCAGAAGCAAAAGCATCCCCAAGCCAGAAATTGTAAGCAGCCGAAACTGAGTTAGCTATGTCAGAAAAACTGGCCGTCCCTTTATCTGCTGCAACCACCAGGTAAGGATCATCGCCATCATGACGCATGGTCTGCGCCGGAGCTACTATTTTTCCGGCAACGATATTATCGGTAATATCCAAAAGCCCGCTTAGATATAGCTTATAGCAGGCAATGCCCTCCTCCTGCAATTTTTCCCGTGTTGCCGGAGCCTGCTTAAGTACAAAACCGCCCTTTGAGCCTACAGGAACAATAACTGAATTCTTTACCATCTGCGCTTTCATCAGCCCCAGAACTTCCGTACGGAAATCATCAGGGCGGTCAGACCAGCGCAGGCCGCCACGCGCTACTTTGCCGCCGCGCAGGTGAATGCCCTCCACGCGCACCGAGTAAACAAAAATTTCAGCAAATGGCACTGGTTTTACAAGGTCTGGAACCCGGGCCGAATCAAACTTAAGCGATAATACCGGTTTATGTGAACCATCATCATTAGCCTGGAAATAATTGGTGCGAAGGGTCGCATTTATAAGCTCAATATAGCGGCGCAATATCTTATCGTGCGCTGCGCTTGTAACTTCCGCCATCTGCTGCTCAAATCCAAAATCACTGTCCCTGATTTCTTTTTTCTGCTCAGGATCAAAGCGCGCCTCAAAAAATTTCACTATATTTTTTACAATTTGCGGATAAGCAATAAAAGCTTGGCATATTGCATTCTGGCCATGGACAAAACCAATCTGTTTTAAATATTTAGCATAGGCACGAAGCAAAGTAACCTGTCGCCAGTTAAGCCCGGCATTTAAAATAAGCGCGTTAAACCGGTCATTTTCCATTTCCAGACGCCATACTTTAAGCAAGGCATTTTCCAATAGCGGTTTTATATGCTCAAAAGCGATAAGCGCTTCGCTCACATGCTGGAGGCGGAAATCGCGCACCCATACCGATACGCCATTTTGCGGTTTTATAAGGAATGGGTGCTCTTCTATTACCCTGAAACCGGCATTTTCCAATATCGGCAATATATCGGAAAGGGCGATTTCTTCATTGGGATTATATATTTTTAAATGGAAAGCCTGAGCATTTTCATTTGGGTTATGGAATAATTCCAGCGATAGTCCGCCGTCATGCAGCGCCTGTTCGATTTTACCTATATCTATTACTGCCGTATCTGAATCATAGCGATTAATATAGCCTTGCGGGAAGGCCGCGCCATAATTATGGATGAAGCTTTCAGCTTTTTTCTCGCCCAGTTTCGCAGTAAGCGAATCCATAAGCAGGTCTGCCCAGCGATAAGCACATTTTGCGATTTCTTCTTCAACCACCTGCAAGGAAACCTGAGGTATCTCATTGGGAGTTGTCCTGATAATTACATTAAGGCGGGCAAGCGGGGCTTCATTAATCTGGGTAGAAAATGATGAGGAAACGCCATTGTAGCTGCGCTCGATTATCTCCTGTATCTGACGGCGCAGCTCGGTTGAGAAGCGTTCCCTTGGCACAAATATCATAAAACTTACAAAGCGCTCAAATGCATCCCTGCGCGCAAAGATACGAACCGTAGGCTTGGCTTCCAGCGCCAGTATGCCCATACTGGTTTCAAATATATCCTCATCCGACATCTGGAAAATTTCATCACGCGGCAGGAATTCCAGTATGGTTTTCAGTGATTTTCCGTCATGGCTTGCCGGGTCAAAGTCGGAGCGCTCCAGGACCCTTGCCACCTTCTGGCGCACCAGAGGTATGGACTCGGTGCTCTGGTAATAAACATTGGAAGTAAATAAGCCAAGGAAACGTATTTCACCAATAACTTTACCGCTTTTATCAAAACGCTTTATACCAATATAATCCATGGGAACAGAGCGATGAACCGGGGAGCGCCTGTTTGATTTAGTTATTTCAATCAATTGCGGTACAAGCAGGAAATGCCGGATTTCAGAAGGTATAGCTTCCAGGCCGCGCACTGCTATTTCATCGTCTACCCGCAAAACGCCGAGCTTGGAATCTGAGATTATCGAGAGCGTTTCCTTGCCTTTATCATCAAAAAACTGGTACTCGGCATAACCCAGGAATATAAAATTTTTATCCACCAGCCATAACAGGAAATCGCGCACTTCCTCAACCGATTCCGAATCGGGCTGCTGCTTGTATGATTTAATGGAATCGGCAGCATCGTTGGCTTTTTCCGTTATTTTTTTCCAATCCTCCACGCTTGCCCGAACATTTTTTAAAACCAGCTCAAGGTCGGCTTTAAGCACATCTGACGTGATTCCATCCGGTAGTCCTGAAACCTCAAAATGAATAAATGATTCACGCTCGCGCCCCTTATCTCCTGCGGCTACCAGAGCGCCGCCTTTATCACGCGTAACATTAAAAATAGGATGGATTGTATCATAAATTGTAAAGCCTTGCTTGGTAAGCTCCATGGTCAGGGAGTCAACGAGGAAGGGCATATCATCATTGATAAGTTCAATAACAAGATGCTTTACCTCATAACCATGTTCTTTTTTGTCCGGTGTGAAAATCCTGATTTTTGGCTCGCCTAATGAGCGCTTTACCATGAATTCATATGCGCTTTTGGCAATGGCGGCAGCGGTTTCCGGCTTTATCAATAATAATTCCGTGGTCGGAACTTTTGCGTAAAACTGCGTGATAAAATATGAAAAATCGGCAGATGCCAGCTCTTTTGGTAGTAGAGCAAGAATTTTTTTAATTTGTTCGCCTTGTTGTTGCAAGTAAGTGGTAATCATGAGTAAATGTCCAATTATAAACGTGAATAAGTCATGGAATATGGTAAAGATATAGCCTTATGAATAGCATTAATTATAGCGAATATCTAGTGTCTGCTTGCGAAATTTCGCGCGCTGCCGGACATATAATTATGCAATATTTTTCAAATGGTTATGCGCTGAAGCAAAAATCCGATAACAGCCCGGTTACTCAGGCCGACATTGCTGCCAATAAATATATAACGGAATCTCTTGCAAAGATTGCTCCCCTTATCCCCGTAATAGCAGAGGAAGATGAAGTATTAGGAAATAATAACCACAGGCTTTTTTTTCTGGTTGACCCGCTTGATGGGACGCGCAGTTTTGTGCGCGGTGAGCCGGAATTTACAGTAAATATTGGCCTTATTGAGAAGGGAAGCCCAGTTCTTGGAGTTATTTATTGCCCACCGCAGGATATATTATATTTCGGGCAGGTTGGAAAAAATGCTTATAAGCAGGTTGGAAATGGAAAACCAGAAATAATAAAAACCCGTAAGGTCCCTGAAGATGGCCTTACCGTTGTTCGCAGCCGTTCGCACCCATCACAGAAAACCAGTGATTATTTGCAGACTCTTAAGATAAAAGAGCTTATCAGTGGCTCCAGCTCGGTTAAATTCTGCATGGTCGCCGAAGGCAGCGCCGATATTTACCCACGCTTCGGCAGGACCATGGAATGGGATACCGCCGCCGGTCATGCAATTTTAAATGCGGCAGGCGGACATGTGGAAACCGTGGACGGAAAAGAATTCCTGTATGGAAAAGATAATTTCGAAAACCCGCATTTTATAGCATTTGGGGGAAAGTAACACGCGCCATTGCTGTCACACCTTCATATGGCGG
>JBDHUC010000057.1:0-4597 GCA_039808985.1 Alphaproteobacteria bacterium
ACAGTTTTGAGCTGGGAAAGGATTACCTTGTAGCCGATGCTGACACTACCGACATTATGACCTATAACAGCATCGCCCTGCATGGCGGCGTGACGTGGCGCGGGCAGGAATCACCTTGGGCTAAAGGCCTCTATGGGATAAAATACGCTATAGACGAAGTTGGGGAGCTGGTTATAAAAACTCCGGGCAATGGTAACGATACCTATGTCGCGGGGTTTAATAATGTCCTAAGCGGCCCCGCAACCGCAGGCATCCGGATCGGGGAAATGTCCCTCGATGCCTACAGGCTCTTCCATACCCCAAACGGGGCCAACGACAACTTTGTTGACTTATTTTTTAGGAGTATTAACATTGCTTAAAAAATGGTTAAGTGAGCAGAGCTATGAAAAATCTGGTTATTATTACGGTTCTTTTGCTGCTCAGCCTGTATGGTTGCTATAAAGTTTCCATGCCTTCTGTAACAATGCGTTACAAACTTACTCTTACGGTTGATGATAATGGCAAGCAATATACAGGCTCCAGTGTTGTGGAGGTATATAGGCAGGACACCACCAAGGTATTTGGCAGTTCATTTGGTGGTTATGGCTATGCGGTTAAAGGCGAAGCTGTGGCGGTGGATCTAGGGAAGAAGGGAATTCTTTTTGTACTCTTGAAAGGTGACCAGACTCGTAACCCGGAGTATTTCGGTTATAGCGAACCACAGGCTATTGCACTTCGTGCTTTCACGAAGTCGGGTAATGTTATTGATGATATGCGCTACCTTAACCAATACAAGCCAAAAACAAATCTGGATTTTAGCCTTTTGCCAATGCTGGTGCGCTTTCGGGATATTAACGACCCAAAGACGGTAGAACTGGTTGAGCCTGATGATCTGGAAAAATCATTTGGTAGCGGTGTAAAACTGGTTTCAGCAGAAATTGAAATTACTGATAGTTCAGCAACAAGCAAAATTGAGAATATTATTAGCAAAAACTCATGGAAAGAACATGGTTACGCTGAATGGCGAACAAAAATGCCATATGGCGATCCGTTAGCCATTGATTGGGAAGATTTTAAAAGAAATTATTAAAAGGGAAGTACGTTATGGCAATGAGTGACATGCTATTAAAAGCAATTCTTACTATGGATTCATATAATCGTGGTTATGGTACAGGACTAAGCTTAACTGGAACAAAAGTAGGCACCGCAACAATTGATAGTGACTCCAGTATATTAAAGGCTGATGATAATGTAACCCGCCTTGATATTCCTGTAGGTTTCTACGCCATTTCTTATACACTTTCTTCAGGTGAAGTTGTTATTTCTTATCGTGGCACTAATGCTGATTCTGCATACAACACCTGGACAGATGCTATTCATGGTTATTGGACTGGCGGTGGCATTCCTGGTGATGCGCAGTCTGTCCTTGCCTTAAAATTTTATTATGACGTTGTATCACATCATACATCGCAGCCAATAACTTTAACAGGACATTCACTGGGTGGCGGTTTAGCTGGATATGTCGGCGCGATTAACGCAAAAGAAGTTAATATTTATGATAATATGACTTATGAAGATGCTGCTAGAAGTGTGTACGATAAATCACACGAAGCATATATGGAAAGCTTACCTATTTTTTCAGGAACTAAGATAGCAACTGAGCAAGATATCGCCTTATGGCATTCAATTTATGGTAACAATCCCCCTAGCCCTCTGCAATTTATTGGTAAGTATATTTATACTGAAGGAGAACTATTGCAGACTTTGCTATATGAGAGAGCTCTTCAGCATACAACGAAAGTTGAAATAAAATCATATGCTGAACAAAGCAATATTAGCATTATTGATTTACACAGCATCGCCCTGCTTTCAACTTTAATATACGCTGAAGACAATCGGCTAACTGACTGGCAAAAAGCTGCCGGCCCATTTATTGATGCAATGTTTAGTGATGATGTTGGATCTGCTTTAGGTTTAAAAAAAGATAGCAATAACGTTTATGGACCAGGACAGCAAATGCTTTCCATGATTGCCTATAGTGCAATTGACTCAAGAACGGATGGTACAACTGTATTTGGTGATACTGGCATCCGTGCTATGTTTAACGATGCAAATGATCTTGGCAAGGTATTTGGCTTACCAGTAGTTTCACAAACCATTCAAGACACTTCTGATGCCATATCAGATATTTTTGTACAATTTGCCGGGCAATTAGCCAGGGGTAAGATTCTACAGACAGATGCTGCAGCCATTAATAATAAAGTATTGGATGGTGTGCTGAGTTTATCGCCAGATCAAAATACTCTTTCTGTAAATTTAAGCAGCGCGTTGTGGGGTTTAGGTATTAGCACTGGCAAAATTTATGGTAAAGACAAATTAATGGAGGAATTTTCTTGGGTGCAAGGTGAGATGGCCACCAGCATGAACTGGCTGTGGAGTGATGAGTTTGGCAAAAAAATAGACAAAATCACCTTCCCGACTCATGAAGTCGCTCTCACTTCAACCATTGCCAACCGTACTACAGCCTCCACTAATGTTTCCATGTTCGTTGCTTCCGGATTTGGCGATACCATCACCGGCTCAAAGGACAATGATTTTATTTATGGCGGCAAAGGTGCGGATACAATACGTGGCGCTGCAGGAGATGACTTGCTTGCCGGTGGTGATGATAATGACAGATTATCAGGTGGTGCGGGAAAGGATTTTCTCGCTGGTGGCGCTGGTATGGATACTGCGTTTTATGAAGGCACAGGGGCGATTACACTTAATGTAAAAGCGGTGGCTAAGGATGCTTCGCGTTTTATAACAACAATTGAGCTTAATGCCAACGGTGACATAGACCATATCTCTGGTATAGAAAAAATCGAACTTAGTGACTCTGACGATAATATTATTATTACCAAAGATAAAAAAGCCCCTTTTCCCAGCAATGTCATGTTAGATGGCGGGGCAGGAAAAGACACATTACAATATGCCGGCACCAGCGTTACTACATCCATAAAGGAAATATCCGCCGCAAATGAAGCTGATTCCTTAGATAAAATTAAAATGGAACTCATAGGAAATATCGAAAACATAATCGGCACGGCAGGTGATGACCAGTTAAACATAGGGTTACTGCAAAACACCAAAGTAGAAAGCATTGATGCAGGCGCTGGGAATGATACGGTGTGGGTTTTTGACTCGGCTGTTGGCAACAAGCCTGAAATCGATCTCGGTGCCGGGAACGACATACTTAAGGCCGCGCCGCAGGGCAGTATTGTTTATGGTGGCAGCGGGATTGACAGTTTTGAGCTGGGAAAGGATTACCTTGTAGCCGATGCTGACACTACCGACATTATGACCTATAACAGCATCGCCCTGCATGGCGGTGTGACCTGGCGCGGGCAGGAATCGCCTTGGGCGAAGGGGCTATGTGGTATTAAGTATGCCAGGAATGATGTTGGCGAGCATATTCCCCGCCTTGAGCGGGGATCTGGGGAGATTCCCGCGAACGATAATCACCTTGACTCAAGGTTAATCAGGGTTAGAGTGGCTTAATAAAAAGTTAAATATCTAGGGTTCTGTATGAAGAAACTTGGGAATATAATTGAAGCTATAGCTGTTTTAATTGCTCTAATGCTGTTATCTTCTCAAGCAATCGCTTCTGAAATTAAAGATGTAAAGATTTTTGCTGAAAACTATAACCCGGTTCGCAGGGAGTTCAACCCAATTGAATGGGGATACGCTAGAATTAAAAGCTCGCCATATAACTATATTATATCCTCGCTAAAAACACAGTTAGCCTCTATTGGGCAGAATCCTACAGAAGCAAATATCATTGAACAGCCTGATTATCGTGTGGTTTTTATTGATATACCAATTACTTATCAAAAAGAATTTTCTGGGGAAAAGCGTTATCCGCCTGATCTTAATCCATCAATTTCTAAAAACAAATATGAGGATGACAATAGCGCATCACCATATAGGTTTACCTCTCCATGGTTAAGGGGGGTCATTTACATAAAAGACAACAAGCCGGTCGGCGGTACTATTATAGTACCTATTTCTAATTTTCTTAGGGCAAGTGAATTATATTATGCGGCTCATAATGATTGGGATAAATTCTCTAAAGTAGATCCACTTAACTTAGATGAAGTCACTATGTCTTATGAAGATGTGTATCAACCTGCGTTGAAAAAATATATAACAATGTTTCTGGATAATTTTAGTGGACGACCGACAGAGGAACAAATTGAGAAGGCATTTTCTTCAGATGGAGCGCAACAATTAATGCTGGCAAGACTTGCCAGAATGTCACCTCAATCAACTGTGATTCCGTTTGATGGAACTAGTAAGCTGGTTGGATGTTTAAATGACTCCATACCTTATTATACAAGCCTTTATGAATATATGTTTTCAAAATTATTAGAAAAGAATATAACTGTAGTAAATAGTAAGACCGTAAATAATATAGTCCCATCTGCAGAATTACTGCGGTCCATTAATAGTTCCAGCGGAAACTATAATTGTTTTTCCAATTACCTTAAGGAGACTAAAAGATGACCCTTCAAACTGTATTAAGCAACATAATTTTTAGCGGCTTCTCTTTTGCGGATGAAACAATTATAATTGCCTC
>JBDHUC010000058.1:0-4081 GCA_039808985.1 Alphaproteobacteria bacterium
CTAAATATATAGCTGTAGTTGCCTCTAATAACGCTGCTTCTGGCCCAACTGCTGTTCCGGCATATATTATAGCGCCAATTGTATCAGATACTGTTACTTTCCAACCGCCATTGTATTGGTCAACATGTGTTATATAATTTATTGCAGCAGGAGCTTTTTTTAATATTGGAACAAGCATTTATTTGCCTTCTATTTTAGGATTGGTTTTTCTTAATTTTTTTTGAAGATGGATTATTGCTTCTTTACATAATAATAAAATTAGAAAAGGTGGAAGCGAAATACAGGTAAGGAAAAATATATCAAAGATATTAACTGTAGTTTGTTTTGGTGTTTGAACAATAGATATAGCAGTCATCAAAATAACTCCCGCCAACCAAACTTTTCCAAAAAATACAATTGTTTTCAAAATCAAAATTTTTGTTTCAGTTTGGATTTTTTGTTCTTGTATACCGTTAATCATTTGCTAATTTTTTTAATCTTTCTGTATATTTATATATCCGCAATTAATAATAGCATTTAAGCAATTCTAGCTGCATATTCCGTTAAGTCAAAGCAATTGTCATTGGCTGCTACGTTTCTTGTCTGCCCGTCGCCCTTTAAGAACATGTAGAAATCATTTCCTGCGCTGCCGTTCAGGTAATCATCGCCCATGCCGCCCTGCAGGTAATCATTCCCCGCATAGCCATAAAGCTGGTCGTTGCCGCTTTCGCCATGCAGTATGTCATTTTTCGTGGTGCCATAGAGTATGTCGGCTTCCGACCCGCCGAAATTAAAGCGCCCATCGAAGGTGAAGCCCGCAATGTTAACAATCCCAACCACTGAGCTGGTTAGGGCGCTTATCTTGGTGTCGAAATTAGGATCGTTAAACTGGTCTTTGTTAAGCGAAAGGATGTTTTCGGCGAACCAGATGTAATTCGCAAAACTTCCGGCATCCATGGTGGTTGCGAGTGATTTGATGTTAGCTATTGCTTCATCAAGCGTGCTGCCGATGGTCATCGTATCGGTTGTGAAATCATAGCTGGCATTGGGGAAAGCGGCGTGCAACGGCCCCTGCGCCATGAACCGTGTCAGGAACTCCCCGAAGAACATGTCCCATGCCTGCTGGGCGAGTGGGATGCTTCCGTGCTGGGCATAGATAAAATCCGCGCCGGTGAGCTTTTCCATGAACGCAACCTTGCGCGGGTCGTAGCTGGTTGTGCTGCCGCTGCCATAGGTAGACAGGGCGGTGGCATTCTCAACGCCCGCCCAGCGGAAGAGGAAGCTCTGGAACTTGTCAGCAAGCAGCCCGAAATCAGCCGCTTTGGTGTTCAGCATATCCTGCGCCATGGCGAGGAGGGTTGGGTCGAGCGTCATTGCGGCCTGCCAGGAATAGAGGCTGCCATAACCGCGGGAATAGGGGAGGACGAGGGTTGCTATGTTAAGCTGGAAACTGGCTGGCAGCGCTGCGTCCGGGTTGTTGGTGATCGGCAGCGCCTGCGCATCGGCAAAGGAGAAATACAGCTCGTTTATTTTTCTGGTTGCGCCGTTTGCCAGCGTGACATCGGATGATGCCGCCTGGATATTTCCTGCAATGTTTGCGCTGTTGGAGTAGGAGTTGAGCGAGATCGAGGTTATGTTGTTGGCGGCGAGGGTGGTGAGTTCGCCGGCATCCACTGTTCCATTGGCGTTTTTATCGTTCCACAGGCGTAATAAATTGAACTGGGTGTCGGTTGCGCTGATGATTCCGTCCTTGTTGGAGTCAATAGTCTTGTTTGAAAGAATGGATATTTTTTGCCGTTTGCTGTCAAAATATGGCTATATCTTATCATAAGCCATGGAACTGCGAATAAAAGTGGAATTATGTTTATAAGCAAAAGTATTGTAAATAAAGATAAGCTACCATCAATATTATGAGCCATTATAGTAGGCTCATAACGAGCAGATATAATCATTTGAGCAATAAAAAAAGAAATAGAAATTGCTGATATTATATCAACGTATATTTTTATCTTAGTATTCTTATTTTGTATTTGCTCTTCGCTAATTTGCCTTACCTGAATTAACTTAGAGCCTGTTTAGGAAATTTCCTATATCTGGAATTCTGTTCGGTCTTTATATGGATTAATTTGAGGGAAAATTGGTGCCGGGATATATTCACGCGGAATAGAACGCTGATAGTCTTGCTCTGTCTTATCAAAAGATTTACGCAATGCGGCGGTGTGTTCCTTGTCCAGGCCCAGCAGTTCTGCAACCCTGTTCAAATTATTATCGCCTGCCGGTGTATTTGCAAAATGGCCGCTCCGTATCAAGCCGGTAAATTCTGCTAACTGCTCTTTATTTAATGCACCAACCTGCGAGGCTTTAATGATTCCATCATTCAATGCGTTCTGGGTTAAGCCATAAGTTATGCTGGTGACGGCTTCTGGTGCTAATTGGGATAATTCCGTAATGCTGGTTTTGCCATTTATTATTGCATTTTTAAGCCCGCCATTAAAAATCCTTTCAGCTAAATCAGGATTGGTTAGCAGGATTTTCTTTTCATTTTCGGTGGGTTTTGCTACGCCTGTTTCCAGCGATCCTATTAACATATTTACTATTTCAGGGTTTTTATATGGGTTAGTATCATTATTATATAGCTCTGCTGGCATAAATCCTCTGTTCTCTATTAATATCTGTTTACATTAGCACCTTGCGGAAATTAATTTAAATGGTTTGTTGTTAAGCTTTTGTGACATTGTAAAAATCATATGGCGTTTTTGCTGGCAGCGTTATAGATTGCCGCCATGTTTGACAGTTACAGCGAGATATTTGCCAAAAGGGGGCATGCATACCATGAGGCGATGGTGCGTTTTCCGGCAGCACGTACCCAGGAATTTGATGAAATACTGGGGCTTGCTGATATACGCGCCGGGCAGGTGGTGTGTGACGTGCCATCGGGCGGGGGCTATCTTGCCAATTATTTCAAAACCGAGCCGGGATTTTTTATATCCATCGATCCGGCTGACCAGTTCGTTGCGCATTATGCGGAAAATGACCATTTGAACGGGCTGTGCTCAAAGCTTGAGGCCATAGCCCTGGCGGATAGCTCGGTGGATATGGTTATAAGCCTTGCCGGGATGCACCATCTGCCCGACCGCCCACAATTCTACCGCGAGGTTATGCGCGTGCTGAAACCGGGCGGCGAGCTGTGCATTGCGGATGTGGCGGCAGGGTGCGCGGTTGATGGCTTCCTGAATGTGTTTGTGCATGAGCATAACTCAATGGGGCATGAGGGGGATTTTTTCATGGCCAAAGCAGGTGACGAATTAAAACAAACAGGATTTGAAATTGTAAGCCACTACCCGAAGCGCTATCACTGGGTTTTTCAGAACGTAAATGATATGGTGCGATATTGCCGCCTGATGTTTGGCCTGGACCGTGCCAGTGACGAGCAGACGCTGGAGGGAATCAGGAAATATCTTGGTTTTGAGGAGAGGGGCGGACAGGTGTTCATGAATTGGGAGCTGATGTTCCTGAAGGCGCAGAAGGATGGGTGAGTGGATTAATATGAATGGGTTGGTAATTAAGGCGGTACAGGAAATATCAAATGCAATATTGTAATGACGAAAGCCTTGCACTATTACAAATATAATCTAATTATGCTGTCCACATGATTTTCCGGGGCCGTAGCTCAGCAGGATAGAGCGGCAGTTTCCTAAACTGTAGGTCGGAGGTTCGATTCCTCTCGGTCCCACCAATTAGAGCATTTTCCATTTAATCGTGCGTGTTGTTATCCTTCGTCTCATGTACCAACAAAATCCGCATGCGGGATTTTGTAATTTATAAAAAGCAAATCCCACATGTGGATTTGCTGTAATCCGCATGCGGGATTTTGTAATTTACAAAAAGCAAATCCCACCTGTGGATTTGCTGTGTACACTTCGCCTCGGATGCCTAACGCACAACTAAAGCGAAAACGCTCTAGATAAATGGATGAATAGATTAAGGGGCTGTCCCAGATAACTAGTTAATGTTATCTATGGATGGTATGAGAAAGAGCAGAATAAGTAAAGAGAAACAACAACGATTAATGGAGCATTTTGTAGCAGGAACAACTGCCAGA
>JBDHUC010000059.1:0-3669 GCA_039808985.1 Alphaproteobacteria bacterium
CGCCAAGAGATGCTGTCCAGAAACCTATAGGCGCTAGCTCGCCATTAGCGCTTGCCATTGCGCCTATCCTGCGGTCGGGTGAAAATAGATTAGTTGATGATCGCTCTACAAAGTCGGTGAACAGGTCGCTGGTTAGTGTTTCCAGCCCGAACGGCTCCTTGAATTGGCCAATCATGAATGAAGCGGGCTTTAAGCCAGTATATTCAAGATAGGCATCGGTAATCGCGCTGGAATTTCCGGCGAAATCATTTTCAATTTTGTAATTGAAATCATTGGCAATGGTGCCGGATACAGAAAGGCGGGCGCGGCGTACATTGGTTCCATCGGGGTGATCTTTGCGGTCGTCATTGAACATTCCGGCATCAATTTGTGCGAAGCCGCCAACTTTAAAGCTGTAGGCGCCATCGGCAGTTTCAATTTTTGGCGCCGGGTTCATGGTTATCTTAATATTATTTTCAGGGGCTTTTGCATTTTCTTGTGGTTTTGGCTGCCTGGTTTCCGTGGCTATTTTTTCTGTCTTGGTTGCCTGGGTTTTATTTTTCGCCAATTGCTGCTTAAGTTTATCCATCTCCTTCTGCATAGAAGCCATCTGCGCCTGCATTGCTTTAAGCTGTGCGAGCATCTGCGCATTATCATCGGCAAAAGAGGGGGCGGATAGTGAGATAGTAATTAAAGCTGTGCTGGCAAGAAGTAATTTTTTCATAATATGCTTCCTATATCTGTAAATTATTAAGCTGATAAAAAAATCCCCTCCTTTTTAGGGGAGGGGATTGTGATTAGATTTTTTTAAGGGATGCTGCGCGTTCGCGTGCTAGTTTTTTATCTTTATCATGCAGCGGAAGCAGGCCTTTTACGGTAAGGTAGCCATCTGCGCCTATTGCTCCTTCGCTGACCATTTCATTTGTGAATTCAGCAATGCCAGGTATTTTTCCCAGATGGTCGCCTTTTACATAAATGTAAAGGCTGCGTGATAATTTATATTTATCACTCTCTATATTTTCCATGCTGGGGGCTACGCCGTCAATGTTGCTGCCCTGTACTTTTCCTGCGTTTTCTTCAAGGAAACTATAGCCGAAAATTCCCAGTGCGTTTTTGTTGCTTACGAGTTTCTGTACTATCATATTATCATCTTCGCCAGCCTCGATATATCCGCCATCCTCGCGCAGCAGGCCACAGATTTTCTTGCGTTCTTTTTCATCAGGGTAGGCTTTGGCGAATTCAGGAAAAGCCTTGCAGCCTTCTTCCATGGCCAGTTCGGTAAAAGCATCGCGTGTACCTGATGTTGGCGGTGGGCCATAAACTGAGATTTCCTGGGCAGGAAGTTTTGAGTCAATTTCGTTCCATTTTTTATATGGGTTGGGAGCCAGCTTACCATCTTTGCCAGGAAGCTGCCGTGCGAGCGCCATGAATATTTGTTTTTTGCTTAGATCAAAATGCGGCGCTGTTTTTGCATTGGCAAGGACAATGCCGTCATAACCAATCGGCACTTCCACAATTTTGCTTACGCCGTTCTTTTTGCAATTTTCTTTCTCGGAATCGGTTATCGGGCGCGAGGCATCGCTAATGTCCGGGGTGTCTTCGCCAATGCCTGAACAGAATAACTTAAATCCGCCGCCGGTTCCGGTTGACTCGATTATAGGGGTTTTGAATTTTCCGCCCTGGCCAAATTGTTCTGCGGCTGCTGAGGCAAAAGGGTATACTGTTGATGAGCCAACAGCGCGTATCTGGTCGCGTGCGATGGCGGGGGTGGTTATCAAGGCTGTTGTGGATAATATAACAGATGCAGCAATCAGATAAGATGAAATACGTGGCATAATTATTCCTTTGCTAGTTATGGTTCATCAACATTACCTGTGTGGTTGTTTAAATGCAAAAAATGCATAGGACAAAAGCTTTATTCACATGTTTGCCATGCTTTTTATGCATAGCTAAAATAAAAACCATGGCATATATATAAAATATCCCATAATAAATTAAACCTGTTCCGGCCACCGCAATGATTTTAATTTTTTTATGAACGCAAGAAAAACAGGATTCACTTTAGTAGAGCTTTCCATCGTCATGGTGATTATCGGCTTGGTCATCGGCGGGGTTATGGTTGGAAGGACACTAATTCAGCAGGCAGAAATTCGCGCCATGGTGACGCAGATTCAGCAGTATGATACTGCCTATAAAACCTTTCAGGTGAAATATGGCTGCATTCCCGGCGACTGTCCAAATGCCACGGATTTCTTTGGTATGAATTACACTGTAGTTGCCGATGGCTGTCCGCCTTCTGGTGGTGTTGGAAACGGCAACGGCAATGGTGACGGGAAGATATACGCTTTCCCAGGTTATGAAAACGGAAGTTCATGGTGGTGTGAAACGAAGCAGGCTCTTGAATCTTTATCCCGGTCGAATTTTCTTCCCTCTAAAGTAATCTCGCCATGCTTGCCGGGAAACATAGTGTTTTTTCAGGGGATAAATGAGAGTTGCGGTTATTTTTATACTGATGATTTATATGGTGCTGTTGTTGCCGAAAAAAATGTTTCAATTACTTTCACAGGGGGAACACCAGGCACAACTCTTTATGCCGGGGTGTTGAGTCCTGTTCAATTACGCTTAATAGATGAGAAGATGGACGATGGAAAACCGCTGACCGGAAGGTTTCGCGGGTTAGATTCTTCCATTCTTTCTGGCGGTGCAATCATAGTCAATTCCTGCTCAACCTCTGGGAGCTATAACCTTAACGAGGATTTCACGTGCCGCGCTTTATATTATCTCAAGTAGTTGTCCCTATGTGTTGCCGCTTAGGTTTTACCCTTATCGAGCTTTCCATCGTCATGGTGATTATCGGCTTGGTCATCGGCGGGATATTGGTGGGGCGCAGCCTGATAAATTCTTCTGGTGTTCGCGCCCAGATAAGCCAGGTTGAAAAATATAATGCTGCAGTTAATACATTCCGCAGTAAGTATGGCGGGTTGCCTGGGGATTTAAATCGTACAGATGCTCTTGGCTTTGGATTATATGTAATAACTTATGCCCCATATATCGGGCTTCCTGCGCGCGGTGACGGCAATGGGATTGTTCAAAGCAGGGGGCAAAATTATTTTACTGATGAGCTTGTTATGTTTTGGCGTCATTTAAGTGAAGCCGGATTAATAGATGGGGTGTATGGATTAAAATTAAATACGGCTGCAGAAGTCACTACTAATTTCGTCAATGATTATCTGCCTGCGGCTAAGATTGGGCAGAATGCAGTTATACAGATAGGTACGGCAGGGACCCCAACGCATTATTACCTGATATTGAGTACCAGTGTAACTGCTGGTGGATGCTGTAATGGGGCGAGCCAGAATACGCTAACAGGAGCTGAATCATACCAGATTGACAGCAAGATAGATGATGGACTGCCTGGTAGCGGTAGGGTTTTTGCTATTAATTCTTTGAATAATGTTACTCTCAATACAACATGGACAACGGTTTCCGCTGTGGCTGGCTGTGTTTCAGCCGGGGCTTATTCTTTAAATCCGGGAACCACTCCAGATTGCAGCCTGCGGTTTAAATTTCAATAATCCCTTGTTTTTTTTTGCCGTTAAACTACAATAGGTTGTATATGGTGTAACTGTTTCGAAGGAAAAAATGACTCCGTCATATAGAAGTTTCAGTAAGCCAACAGGTGGTTTTACC
>JBDHUC010000060.1:0-3252 GCA_039808985.1 Alphaproteobacteria bacterium
CGGTTACCAAAACCTATATCACCCAGCCCGATGCTTTTTACCACAAGTATGAATACGATGCAGAAAACCGTCTGACCGATGTATATACCGGCACTGATGAACTGCACTGGGAACATGATGCGGCTTACCGCTATTACAAACACGGTCCGCTCAGCAGGATGGTACTCGGCGACCAACAGGTACAGGGACTGGACTATGTCTACACCCTGCAGGGCTGGCTTAAAGGAGTCAACAGTACATCGGTAGGTACGGGAGTGTTTGATGCCGGTGAAGATGGCATCATCGGTGGCAACAACAACCAGTGGGTGGGCAGGGATGCCTTCGGTTTCAGCCTGCAATACTACGGCAACGACTATACGCCCATAAAAAACAGCAATGTCTTTGCCGGTATCACCTCTGCCTTTGGCGCTGCTGCCAAACCATTGTACAACGGCAATATCAGCAGCATGGCCGTGAACATACCTAAGCTGGGCGATGCGCGGGTGTATGCCTATAGTTACGACCAGCTCAACCGCATTACCGCTATGGATGCTTTTGGCGGGTTGAATCAAGGCAACAATACGTTTACGCCCATTGAATTAGGTAAATACCAGGAGCGCATCAGCTACGATGCCAATGGCAATATACTCAGCTACAACAGGAATGGCAATAAAGCCGGCGCCCAACAGGCAATGGACAGGCTGACCTACCATTATAAAAACAATACCAACCAATTGATAAGAGTAAGAGATGCTGTACCCGATGCCAACTACAACGAAGATATAGACGACCAGCCGGCAAATAACTACGACTATGATGCCATTGGTAATTTGATTCAGGATACTAAAGAAGGTATTAGCAAAATTACCTGGACAGTATATGGCAAAATAGAAAGCATTACCAAAACCGATGGTACCACCATCGCCTACAGCTACGATGCAGCCGGCAACCGCATAACCAAAGCAGTAACGAGGGGGGCAACCACCACTACCACCGCTTATGTGCGTGATGCACAGGGCAACGTGCTGTCTATATACACCACGGACGCCGCCATCAACAGCGGGCACCTGACCCAAAGTGAGTTGTACCTGTACGGCAGCAGCCGTCTGGGTATATTCCATTTGAATAAAGACCTTAGCATTACCCCACCTGCTAGCATAAATATGGGCAGTGGAAATAGTGGTGATTTTGGTATATTTGAGAGAAATAAAAAGCTCTTTGAATTAAGCAATCATCTAGGCAATGTTTTAGTAACCGTGAGTGATAAGAAGATAGGGCATGATGCCGGAAATGGAACGATAGATTACTATACGGCGGATGTTGTAACGGCTACCGATTATGCACCCTTTGGTCAACTACAGCCTGGTCGACAGTATGGAACTGTGGGAAGGCATGGCTTTAATGGCAAAGAGCAAGATCCGGAAGTAAAAGGGAGAGGTGCGCAATACGATTATGGATTTAGAATTTATGATCCCAGGTTGGGAAGATTTTTATCTGTTGATCCATTGGCAAAATCTTATCCATGGAATAGTACATACGCTTTTGCAGAGAATGATGTAATAAGGTCAAGTGATTTAGATGGTTTGGAGAAGAAAATTGAAACATGGAGATATTATAACTTAAACGGGACTGTATTAAAAATAATCACTTCGGATAAATATGTATGTCCTGAAGGCATGCTTTGCATTGGTAACGGTGGAAATAACCGTAGTGTAAAACAGATTATTGCTGAGGCAATGGTATTGGCACTAAAATGGGATGGGTATGGGGCAAATTCAAACGGTAATTTTGTTTTTTATGAGTATGACCAAGGTTTTGTCACTAAAGATTTTGCAAGATATGTTGTTACAGAAAGCGATAATCAAACACATACATATACCTTTAGTTCTGATCTGTTAGCTAAATATTACACAGAATATCCCAAGGCTGTGGCGAATGTTAAAAAAGGCCTTAGTATTTTTGGTTCTATTGCGAACTTATTTGCCGCAGGAGTTCTTCTTAAATCTGAACTTAAGATTGCTGCCACTGAAGCGAGTCAAGTAAATATTAGGACTAAGCTTAGTAATTCAGATGAGATTAACCAAACTTTTAAATCTAAGGGATGGGAAGCTCCTTATAAATCAGGTGTTACTCTTGCAGAATTTGAAACACCGCAGAAATTAGAATTAGTTAGACTTTCTCGGGCAGATAATATTCAAGGCGATTGGTATACTACTGCGGATCAAGTCAAGGGGCTGACTGCTGCACAATTGAAAGACAAGTTTTCTTTGCCTTACACTCCTACAAATCTTACTCCTGTAACTCTTGAGGCCGGGGCTAAGATAAGAGTGGGAGACGCTGGTGCAATTGAAAAGTTTAAAACCCAAGGTGGCGGTTTTCAAATTGAAAAGCTAAGCGGGAATGCTACATATGGTACAACACAAACAATAAAGTAACAATGGAAGAAAATTGGAGTTTTAGTGATAATTTAATTTATAAAAAGGGGGACCCTTTTTTGGAATTGCCATCAAAAGTTAATAAAATACTGGTTTTAGATAATGCTCTAGTGATTTTACTAAATTATTCAATAATCATAGGGAATCGAAATGTTTATTGCTATGATTTTAATAAAGAGTTGAAATGGCAGATACCACCGCCAGAAGAATTCCATGATCAAAATGATTTTACTGGAATATATATAAATGAGAATGCATTATATGCATATAATAGAAATGGTGTAGAGTATCTTCTTGACAAAGAATCGGGAAAGGTTTTGTGCTCACAATTGATTAAATAAAATAATGGCCGTTGAGTAATCAGCGGCTTTGTTGTTTTATGAAGCATAAGCCTGTTTAGCTTTAAAATCCCGGATATAAGCGGAGATCACTTTTAGCAAAGTAGTTTGTTCATCTTCGGGCAGGGTATCAATCTCTTTAAATCGTTGGAGCAGTTCAGAGTTTTTTAAAGAGGCTTTAGCCTTCTCACTTTTATCACCGCTGATTAAATAATCCACCGAAGTACCGAGGGCGTCGGCGAGTTTGTTTATGATGTTGGCCGGTGGCTGTACATCTTTGGTCTCATAGCGTATGTATTGCGATTTAGATACGCCGATTTTACCGGCCATGTCAATCCCCCGTCCTGGCGCAGGTCTGTAGCGCTGGCTTAGTGTGACGGCTGACCTGCTGCCGCAGCATTACTTATTTTGCGATAATAGCAAGTGTAAATTTTATGTTTGGTTGTTGTGTATTAAATAAATGAAAAACGGTAAGTTTATTGAAACAAATGGTGTGCGCA
>JBDHUC010000061.1:0-2833 GCA_039808985.1 Alphaproteobacteria bacterium
CAAAATCAAAGACTGGCGCAGAATCGCAACCCGTTACGACCGATGCGCACACACCTTCTTCTCCGCAATCTGCATCGCTGCTACAGTCATCTTCTATCTCAATTAATGAGTCCTGAGCCTAAATTGCGAAATAGCACAGGGTAAATACGAATCCATTTTCCTTCCTCACGAAAACCGGCAGTGCAAACTGTTTCCGTGTATTTGGAAGAAAGAAGAGGATAGGTTTTGACTGTTACGAGAATTTTCGTGCGCTCTGCCTGTGGTTCAGATGTTTGCATGACTCAAGATGTTCTACTTTATAAGTGAATTGTTCCCTAGCCCTTAATGCCTTGGCAACGCGGCTGCGGTGGCAATGATATGGATCAGCTTCAAAGCAGGTTATCGCCACACGCTGCTTTTCTTCCAATAACCTTTGCAATTCTTCTAGTTTTACCTGCCCTTTTAATATTGTGGTTTGGTCGTATTCGTTGAATAGTTGTTCATAATCTTTATCTGTGGTCAAATTTTGGCGTTTTTCGGACTCAATACCTAACTCTGGCATATGCAGATATTCTATGCCAACACGCGGTAAAATATTCGCTAACTCTGCTTTTGAAAAACCATATTTCTGGCTGAAGGCATTTTTGCGAACATCAACCAATAATTTTACACCGTTTTGCCGTAGTAAATTTATGTAAGCTTCTGGGCTGATACCTTCATAGCCAATCGTATAAAATATGATTTCGTCAGAAATTTGAGGGGCAGACTCGGGGTAATGCTCGGCTATATAAATATTCAGTTCTTCATCACTTTGCGTCAGGCATTTGTTTTTCAAATCCTGAATTGCAATTTTTTCAAAAAAATCCAGCTCAGTTGCAAAACGCTTATTCGTCGGTTTCAACACCCAATCATCAACTTTTTCAAGTAGCTTTTTATGTACTAGAGATGCCTTATCCTCTTTAGCTTGTAGTGAGTATGGCATGCCACCTAAATGAATAAATTCATAATATTCATCACGCTTAATAAACTCTTTGCAATACAAGAACAGCAATTGTTGAAGCCGTGCATCACTAGCTATGCCACCGACTTCCTGCAACATCGCCAGTAATATTTTCATTCTATGAATAAGCGTCATAACTCTCCCTCTATCTTGGCAGGGTATCACTGCATATAGCTGTTATGGAAGGGTAAAAAACCAAGAAATTCAACCCATGACGTTGACATGGCTGAACAAGCTGCCAAAGAGGTAGCATCACTTTGTTTTGAGAGTAGTAAAAAAGGTAGCATTTTGCACTCAAGCATAGCGATGCTGTCAAAGATGCTGCTGAAAGTTGAGGTTGTAGGCGAATGGTGGTGAAAATCAGCGAACTGTTGATTATTACAAGCCGTTGGGGATAAACCGTAAAACGAACAATAGCAAACAATTACAAAAGGTTAAATGGTGACTCCTACGGGATTCGAACCCGTATTGCCGCCGTGAAAGGGCGGTGTCCTAACCATTAGACGAAGGAGTCGTAAAAAGGAAGCGTACTATCTGCATGTTGGGCCATTTAGTCAACGAAAAAATTACACTAGCGGTCAAATCCTTGCCGCCAGCCAGATAGCAAGCCTTGTATTAAGCTTAACAGCGCTGGTAAGGACGTGATACAGGGGTGATTCCTCAGCTCCGGCAGCCAGCGCCGTGTCATGATGTTCCTGCTCTTCGGCACGAAACTGGCTAACCGCCTGTTTTAGCTCTTTTTCAGCTTCATCATCAGCCAATTCCACTTCTTGCCTGGCATAATGTTCATCTATCACACTTTCCACGGCAACGGTGCAGGCCATAGCCGCCTTCTCGCCCAGAAACGCAGTGGCAGCGCCCATAGCAAACCCGCCAATGTGCCACAATGGCATAAGGGCTGTTGGGCGTATGCGGCGGCTTGTTATCATATTCGAAAAACGCTCAAGATGCGCCTCTTCCTGGCTGGCCATATGCCGAATCGTATCGCCGGAGGCCGATTTACCAAGCACAGCAAGCTGACCCGCATAAATACGCTTAGCCCCATATTCCCCAGCATGGTTTACGCGTATCATCCGCGCTATTTTCTGGTCATGGGTTAACTCTCCAGGCAACAACCTATCCATCTATACCTCCTTACGGCTTTTAATCAGCAAGCAAGTGACAACGCAGAAAGACGCAAGCGCCGCCAGCATGTTCCATGCCGCCATCGAAAGGCCAAACACATAAATCATCGCTTGCTCGCAAGTTACTAACGGGGCATTCATTATCGCCGCCCTCATCTCCTCCAGCGTCTGCCCGGTTCCGCCGCCATCAGAACAGGCGGTTGGCCCCTTGAATATACTTAGCTCAACCCCAGCGTGATAACCGGCTACACCCGCATCAACAAGGAATAAAATGGCGCAAACCAGACAGATAATATACTGTATACTCTTGCTTTTTAAGAAAAATCCTGCCAGCGCCAAAACCATAATAAAGACATAGGGGATACGCTGGTAGATGCACAGGTCGCACGGATGCAGGCTGAAGCCATATTGCCCCACCAGCGCGCCTGCAAGCGGCACAAAGGCACACAGGAAACACAGCGCAACCATTGCACGCATTGGATTGGATTTAATCTTATTTATTATCTTCATTCCCCGATATTAATGCCCAATATGCCTAATTGCAATGCCCCACAAGCGTTTTTGAGATACACACTTGACCTGACGCAGGGGATGTTATAGCTGTTTCACGTCACAAACTGCTTATATGCCCCTGTGGTGGAATTGGTAGACGCGCTCGACTCAAAATCGAGTGCCGCAAGGCGTGTTGGTTCGAGTCCGACCAGGGGCACCAAACCGGACTTAGTGTCCG
>JBDHUC010000062.1:0-2534 GCA_039808985.1 Alphaproteobacteria bacterium
TATCAGGCAAGGTGTGCTCTGGAAATAGCAGTTGATTCGATAAATAATTCGGCAAATTCATTAAAATTGGTGGAGGAGGCTGGATTTGAACCAGCGAACTCTTACGAGGGCAGATTTACAGTCTGCTGCCATTGACCGCTCGGCCACTCCTCCACACAAGGTAAATTTATGAAGAAATAAACAAGCGGTCAATTTATAAAAATTGTTCGTATGCAAAGCACACAGGCCGCCTGGCTACCCCTCCACACTGCAAATTAGGCAGGATGCACCGAATTAGTGGAGTGAGGCGCTAAAGTCAAGCTTAATGAAGCGGTTGGTTATAGCGATCTTTATAAAAATACAGGGCCAGCAGCGAAAATGCGTTGCAAAGCATCACATACCAGCTTAGCGAGCTGTTCTGGCCAGTTTCGCGTATCAGCCATTCGCAGACCATTGGGGCAGTTCCGCCGAAAACAGCGGCGGCCAGGTTATAGGCTATGGCCATGCCGGTGAAACGTATGTTTGTTGGGAACATTTCGACCAATATGGCAGGTATTGGTCCGGAATACATGCCTACAAGGGCGGCGAAAGCGAACTGGGCAAGGCCGATTGTAAGAAGGGGAGCGCCTGCAACCATATGTGAAAACAGAAATGGAGTTAGGATAAACATGGCCAGAGCAGCGGCTATCATTAGTTTTTTGCGGCCAATACGGTCGGAAATCCATGCGGAAAGCGGCATGGTTACAAGCATCGCCAGCATATTATAGATATTAAAGCGCAAACCGTCTTCCATGCTGGTTCCCAGATGGTTTTCGCTGAAGCTGATAAAATAAACCGAGGCGAGGTAAAAAGGCATGGTCACGGTCATATAAAATGCAAAGCCCTGCAGCATTTTTCCCGGATGCTTGGCAAAAGCAACGCGAACCGGAGTTTTTGATATTTTATTTTCCTGTTTTGCTTCTTCGTAAACCGGGCTTTCCTCGCAGCAACGGCGGATATAGAATCCGACCAGGCCTATTACTATCCCTCCTAAAAATGGCAACCTCCAGCCCCAATCGGCAAATGCTTCCTTGCCCATAATGCTGATGGTGGCATTTACCACCAGCGAGCCGAGCAGGAATCCCAGTATCAGGCTGACCAGAGAGGCAGAGCCAGCCCAGCCACGGCGGTTTCCCGGCGCGTGTTCCACTATATAGGTGATTGAACCTGCGAATTCGCCGCCGAGTGATAGGCCTTGCAACAGGCGGATGACAGTAAGTAGGACAGGGGCGAGAAGCCCGACCTCGGCATATGTTGGCAGCAGGCCGATACAGCCGGTGGGAATGGCCATCATCAGAACAGCAAGAACCATGGCGGCTTTGCGGCCATAGCGGTCGCCAATCCAGCCAAATAATATCGCTCCGACCGGGCGGACTATGAATCCGGCGGCAAATATTCCATAAGTTGCCAGAAGCTGGACGCCGGGGTCGCCCTTGGGGAAAAACAAAGTGCCAAATAATGCGGCCATCTGCCCGTAAAGCGCGTAATCATACCATTCCAGCCCGTTGCCGATCATCCCCGAGGCGACGACTTTTTTCATATTATTCCTGAAAATAAATTTAGTATTATTGCGGCAAAATAATTGTAAATATATGGTGAGGCAAGAATTTTCATATTATTTTAGATAGTATTGCGAGGATTGACCTATGCGTAATGATTATAAAAATTGGCTTGCTGAGAGGAATTACCAGGAAAACACACAAACAGCACAGCTTCATCGCGTGAAAAAAGTTGAAGAATATTACGGTGATATGGATGAGCATTATGCGCATGGAACATTCGATGAAATAATAGATTCATTACAATATTCGATGGATGATGAAAGGCGCAATAAAGCTAATCATTCAAAAATTATATTCGATGGTAATATACGCAAGAACCTGCAATCTTATAAATCTGCCATAATGCTCTACCGTGCATTTTTAGAAGATGGCGGCTCTGACAGTAAAATACCACAAAGCTTTTTAGAAGATTCTGCAATTTCCACAAATATTTCTGCCACCGAGGATAAACAGCAAAAACTATCGCTTGAGAGGGACATGCAGGCTGCATTGCGCCGCAATATATTAAGTCTGGAGCCGGGTCTTAAAATTATTGATGAAGGTATTGAGCGCGGGGTCGAGTCTGGATTTATTGATATAACCTGTGATGATGGCGATTGTCTGGTAGCGGTTGAGCTTAAAGCAGGTAAGGCGGATAGCCGTGCAATTGGCCAGATATTGGGCTATATGGGTGATTTGATTAAAGAGGAGGGCGGAAGAAAAGTACGCGGTATATTAGTTGCACATGATTTTGACCAGCGTGCTAAATCTGCTGCTATGGCAGTTCCTGCATTGAGCCTGAAAAAATACTCTATAGAATTTAATTTTCTACCTGTTGATAATCAGGTTTAATAACTAGAGCATTTTTGATTTAATCATGCGTTATTGTGTGCTATAGTCTTTTCCAGATAGGGGGTGGCATATGGCATCATATTCACAAGATTTACGGGATCGAGTTCTTCGTTCTTTGGAGCG